>JAZKIO010000023.1:0-62717 GCA_040384825.1 Pseudomonadota bacterium | reverse complement strand
GCACCGGCGACGCGTAGATGTTGTCGACCGGGATGTTGAAGAAGCCCTGGATCTGATCGGCGTGCAGGTCCATCGTCAGCATGCGCTCGACGCCGACGGCCTCGAGCATGTTGGCGACGACCTTGGCACTGATCGGCACGCGCGTCGAGCGCGGGCGGCGGTCCTGCCGCGCGTAGCCGAAGTACGGGATCACGGCCGTGACGCGGCGCGCCGAGGCGCGGCGCAGTGCATCGACCATGATGCACAGCTCCATCAGGTTCTCGTTGGTCGGTGCGCAGGTCGGCTGCACGACGAAGATGTCGCGGGCGCGAACGTTCTGCTGGATCTCGACGTCGACTTCGCCGTCGGAGAAGCGGCCGACCTTGGCCTTGCCGAGCTCGACGCCCAGGTGCGTGGCGATCTCCTGAGCGAGCGCAGGGTTCGCGTTCCCGGTGAAAAGCAAGGTGTTGAACAGCACGTCATTCATCCCGGGATCACGACCTCCCGGGGTGGCCGGGCCTGGAGATTCCCGGCGGCGCCGGGATCGAACATTTGGCAGGGGAAGAAGGATTCGAACCTTCGCATGTCGGAATCAAAATCCGATGCCTTAACCAACTTGGCGACTCCCCTACACAGGTCGGCAGAATTGCTTCTGCCCACCGCAACTGCATCAGTCCGCGGCCCACCCGACAAGCGGATGATCAGCGAGGATGCGGCACATTCTGCCGACCCACCCCACCGCCAGCGCCGGCATCTCTGCCGAGGGTTCGTCTCCGGTACCCGCTCTCGCGAACACCGCACTGCCCGAACCCGTCATGCGGCTGTTGCCGAACTGCTGTTGCAACATCGACGCCGCCTGAATCACCTGCGCGCATTCTGCCTCCGCCGCCGCCTGCAGGTCGTTGGCCCCGAAACCGGGTGCCAGGTAGGCCTGATGGGCGTTTCCAGCGAAGCTTTCAAGTATAGCAGCTTCGCCGCGACGAACCAGCAGCGGGCTGGCAAAAATGGCACGGGTCTCGATCGCCTGGGGCGGCTTCACGACCGCCAGCCACTGCGCGGGGACCGTGACCGGGGTCAGCCGCTCGCCGATGCCCTCGGCCAGCGCGTTGTGCCCGCCGATGAAGAAGGGCACGTCGGCACCGAGCCTGAGGCCCAGTCCCAGCAGGCGGCTGCGTGGCCAGTTCAGGCCCCAGAGGCGGTTCAGCGCCAGCAGCGTGGAGGCCGCGTCGGAACTGCCGCCGCCCATGCCGGCGCCCCACGGCACCGATTTATCGATCGAGATGTCGACGCCGTACCGGGTGCCGCTGTCGGCCTGCAGCAGCCGGGCGGCGCGCAGGCACAGGTCGTCCGGCGGCAACGCCGGACCGAGATCGTGGCGCGCGAGCGTGCCGTCGTTGCGGCGCTCGAAGTGCAGCGTGTCGCACCAGTCGATCAGCACGAACAGCGATTGCAGCAGGTGATAACCGTCGGCGCGGCGGCCGACGACGTGCAGGAACAGGTTCAGCTTCGCCGGAGCGGCGACGTCGTGGAGGGCGAGCATGCTCACCGGGCCGCTTCCGTGCGGCGCCCAGCGGTGGCGCTCATGGCCGGTCGAGCCGCGCGCGCACCGTGACCTGGGGCGCGCGCTCGCGCCGCGCCACGACCCAGCCCTCGTCGAAGCGCGCCAGGTCGACCGTCCAGCCCAGCTGTGCGAAGCCTCTCGGCGCGCCGCCCGACTGGCTGGCCGCGCCGGGCCATGGCCGGCCGCGCAACCAGTCGAACAGCGCCGCCAGCGGCACGCTTTCGCCCAGCACCTCGCGCGTCAGTTCGTCGAGATCTGCGAAACGGCGTTCGCCCTGCGGCGTGCTCAGCACCACAGCGCCCGGCGTCCAGCGGGCCTGCGCGACCGTGCTGCCCAGCGGCGTCGTCAGGTTCAGGCGCCCGGCCTCGGCCGTGCCCTGCAACTCGAACGCCGCGTTCTCGGCACGGGCCGGCGCGTCGGCCGCCGCGTCCACCCGCACCGCGAGCCGACCGGACAGCGTGTCGCCGGTCGGTGTCGTCATCTGCGGGACGGTGGCGCACGCCGCCATCAGCAGCGCCGTCGACAGCGCCGCGCCGCGGTGCAACCAGTTCACAAGCCGACGCGCAAGCGCGCCAGGGTCTCGCGCAGCACCTCGTTGTCGGCGTCGCGCTTGCGGGCCTCGGCGAAGATGCGGCGCGCCTCTTCGGTCTGGCCGTTGACCCAGAGCACCTCGCCGAGATGCGCGGCGATCTCGGCGTCCGGCTGGCCGCGATAGGCCTCGCGCAGCAGGCGCACCGCCTCGTCGCGGTTGCCCAGGCGGTATTCGACCCAGCCGAGGCTGTCGGTGATGGACGGCTCGCCCGGGCTCAGCTCGAGCGCCTTCTTGATCAGCGTGCGGGCCTCGGGCAGGCGCACGTTGCGTTCCGCGAGCGAATAGCCGAGCGCGTTGTAGGCGTGCTGGTGGTCGGGCTTGAGTTCGATCACGCGGCGCAGCAGGCGCTCCATGTCGGCCAGGCGGTTCAGCTTCTCGGCCATCATCGACTGTTCGTAGATCAGGTCGACGTCGTCCGGGAACTTCTTGTTGCCTTGCGCCAGCACGTCGTTCGCATCGCGCCAGAGCTTGGCGTCGCGCAGCACCTGCGCTTCGGCCAGGACCTTGGCGCGCGCGTCGTCGGGCGTCCGTTCGGGCAGCCGGCGGATCAGCTCGCGGGCCTGCGCCACCTTGCCGTCGCGCGCGAGCAGCGACGCGCGTCGCGCCTGCACCTCGAGTGCGCGCTTCGGGTTGTCGATCTTCGCGAGCCAGGCTTCCGCCTGCCGGAAGTCCTTGCGCTGGTCGGCGGCCTGCGAGAGCAGCAGGTAGCCCCGGGTCAGCGCATCTTCCTTGGACGCCGGCGGGGGATCGTCGTCGTCCCCGGGCGTGGCCGCCGCCGCGGCGGTCGTGGTGGCCGGCATGTCGGAGGCCTCGATGAGCTCGATGTACCGGGTCAGTGCAGCGGTCGCCGCGTCCGGGTCGCGCAGCTGCACATGCAGCGCGCCGAGCGTCAGCCACGCCTGCGGCAGCGAGGGCGAATTGCGCGTCAGCGTCTCCAGCTGCGCGGTCGCCTCGACCAGCCGCTGCGAGCCGAGCAGCGTGCGCACGTAGATCAGGCGCACCGCGTTGCTGTCGGGCTTGGCCGCCAGGTGGTCCTTGACGATCTCCTCGGCGGCGGGCGTGCCGGGCAACATCTCCAGTGCGAGCCCCGCCGGCACCTCGGCCGCGCGGTCCATCTCGTGCGCGCTGCGCGCCAGCGCCAGGGCCTTCTCGCCGTTGATCGCGCCGAGCCAGCCGCGCCCGATCGCGACGCGCGCCGCGACCCGCGTCTCCGGCGCGTCGGCATAGGGCAGCAGCACCTGCTCGATGATCTGCGCCGCCTGCGCGCGATCGCTGCTGCGCGCGAGGAAGCGCGGCAGCGCGTTCATCATGATCGTGCGCTGGTCGGCCGGCGTCGCCTTGATCAGCGCCTGCAGCGGCTCGACCACCTCGGCCGTGCGGTTCAGCTGGACGAGCAGCTGCACCTGATAGCGCAGCGCATCGACCGATTCCGGCACGGCCTGGCGCCAGGCGCGCACGGCGATCAGCGCCTCGTCGCCGGCGCGCGCCTGCAGCGCGATCTCCGTGGCGCGGCGGAACAGCTGCTCGTCCTTCGTGCGCCGCGCGGCGTCGAGTATCAATTGATAGGCGGCGGCCGGATCGCCCGAGCGCAGCTCGATCTCGCCGATCAGCAGCTGCTGGAACAGCGGGCCGTTGAGGGCCGAGTTCTGGACCTTGGTCGCGGGCTCCGCGACCTGTGCCTGGGCTGCACCGGCGATCAACAACGTGACCAGCAGCGACGACAGCACCGGCGCGCGAAGGTGGGACGAGGGCATGGGAGGCTCCTGAAGCTGCGTTTCATTCTAGGTCTGCAGGGTGTGACGGACCTGGGCCGCGATAATTCCCCGCATGCCCGAACTCCCCGAAGTCGAGGTCACCCGCCTGAGCTTTGCCGAACGCATCCGCGGGGCGCGTGTCGACGCGGTGCGCCTGGGCAAACCGCTGCGCTGGCCGCTCGGCTGCCCGCCGGAAACCCTGGTCTCGCAGGCGGTCGGGCAGGTCACGCGGCGCGGTAAATATTTGTGGCTGCCGCTCGATCGTGGCGGGCTGCTGATGCACCTGGGCATGTCCGGCTCGCTGGCGTTCGATCCGGTCGTCGCCGCGCCCGGGCCGCACGACCACTTTGATCTGGTGACCGCGCGCGGCACGCTGCGCCTGACCGATCCGCGCCGCTTCGGCGCCGTCGTCTGGTCGCCCGCGCTCGATGCCGGCCCGGCCGCGACGCTCCTGGCCGGCCTGGGGATCGAGCCGTTCGATCCTGCGTTCGACGGCGCGCACCTGCATGCCGCGCTCCGCGGCCGTCGCGTGGCCATCAAGCAGGCGCTGCTGGGCGGGGCGATCGTCGTCGGTGCCGGCAACATCTACGCCTGCGAGGCGCTGTTCGCCGCCGGCATCGACCCGCGCACACGCAGCGACCGCCTCAGCCGGCCGCGCTGCGATCGCCTGGCGACGGCCGTGCGCGACACGCTCGCGCGTGCGCTGGATCTCGGCGGATCGACGCTGCGCAACTTCAGCGATGCCCACGGCATGGCCGGGCAGTTCCAGCTGCACGCGCGGGTCTACGGCCGGGAAGGGCAGTCCTGCGTGCGCTGCGACGGCGTCGTTCGGCGCATCGTCCAGGGCCAGCGCGCAACGTTTTTCTGCCCGGGCTGCCAGCGCCGCTAGTCACAATCGAGCAATGATTCGCGGTTCACCGCGTCTTGCAGGTGAGCAGATGTTTCGCCCGGTTGTGCAGGGAACCCCTGCGATACCATGGCCGCCCATCGGAGCTTGCCCAGTCCATCTGCCCATGACGCCTTCGTTCGCGATCAGTCTCGACGCCCTCAGCGGTTGGCGCATGACGCTCGGCCGCCGGCTGGACGACGTGTCGCGCTACCTGGCCGACCACGAGATGGTCGACGCGCAGGCCAGCGTGCAGCTCGGAGCGCTGGGCGAGCGGCTCGCGAACGAGAAGCTCGTGGTCGCCTTCGTCGCCGAGTTCTCGCGCGGCAAGTCCGAACTGATCAACGCGATCTTCTTCGCCGACACCGGCCGGCGCGTGCTGCCCGCCACGCCGGGCCGCACGACGATGTGCCCGGTCGAGCTGGCGTGGGACGGCGAGGAAAGCGCTGCGCTGATGCTGCTGCCGATCGAGACGCGTCTGGAGGGCCTCTCGCTGGCCGAGCTGCGCACCCAGCGCCGCGCCTGGACGTCGCGCCCGCTCGAGATCAGCGATCCCGAGCGCCTGGCCGAATCGCTGCAGGAAGTGACGCGCACGCGCTTGGTGACCCGCGACCGCGCCCGCGAACTCGGTTTCTGGGACGACGACCACCCCGACGACAACCCGCCGGTCGACGACGCCGGCCGCGTCGAGGTGCCGGCCTGGCGCCACGCGCTCATCAACTATCCGCACCCGTTGTTGAAGCAGGGCCTCGTCGTGCTCGACACGCCGGGGCTCAACGCGATCGGCGCCGAGCCCGAGCTCACGTTGAGCCTGTTGCCGAGCGCGCACGCGACCGTCTTCATCCTCGGTGCCGACACCGGCGTCACCAAATCCGATCTCGGCGTCTGGCGCGATCACCTCGGCACCCACGCGCCGGCGCGCTTCGTCGTGCTGAACAAGATCGACGCGCTGCGCGACCCGCTCGCCACCGAGCAGCAGATCGATCTGCAGATCGCCGCGCAGCGCGCCGATACGGCGCGCACGCTCGGCATCGACGTGGAGCGCGTGTTCCCGCTGTCGGCCCGGCAGGCGCTCGCGGCGCGCGTCGCCGGCGATGACCGGGGTTTGCTGGAGAGCCGCCTGCCGGCGCTCGAGGCCGCGCTCGGTTCGCAGCTGCTGCCGCAGCGTCGCGAGGTGCTGGAGCAGGTCGTGCTCGACGGCGTCCAGCAGCTCGAGACCCATGTCGCCCGCCGCCTTGGCGACCAGCGCCGCCAGCTCGCCGAACAGATGCTCGAGCTGCGCGGCCTGCGCGGCAAGAGCAGCGGCAAGCTGCGCCTGATGCTCGCGCGCATCGACACCGAGACGGCAGAGTTCGAGCAATGCACGGTGCGACTGCAGGCGCTGCGCGTCGTGCACAGCCGGATGCTGAAGGACGCGCTGGTCGGCCTGTCGTCCGATCGCCTGCGCGACGAGGTCGCGGCCATGCAGGCGCAGATGAACGCGTCTTTGATGAACCTGGGCGCGAAGAAATCCTTCGTCGCGTTGTGCGGGCGGCTGCGCCAGCTGCTCGTCGACGCGCAGGCGCGCAGCAACGAGATCCGCGACATGCTCGGCGCCTCGTTCAGCCGGCTCAACGGCGAGTTCGGCTTCAGCCTGTCGATGACGCGCTCGCCGGAGTTCGCCCGCTTCAGGACCGAGCTCGACGAGATCGAGAGCAACTACGTGCAGTACCTCGGCCTCACGCATGCGCTGCGCCTGTCGCAGCCGCGCTTCATGGAGCAGTTCCGCCGCATGCTGGTGTCCAAGCTGCGGGTCGTGTTCGAGAACGCGAGCGCCGAGCTCGAGCTGTGGAACAAGGCCACGTCGTCGCAGGTCGACTCGCAACTGCGCGAGCGGCGTCGCAACTTCCGGCGGCGTCGCGAATCGCTGGAGCGCGTGCAGTCCGCCGCCAGCGATCTGGAGGCGCGCATCGCCGAGATCGAATCGCAGGACGAACGGCTGCAGGCCTTCATGCGCCGCGCCCGCGAGCGCTTCGATGCGCTGCGCGACCAGGCCCGCGCGGGCCCGGTGGCCGGCAACGACCTGATCTCGCTCGCGCTGCCCGCCGCCCGTGCCCACGCCTGATCCGGGGGCGTCGTTCGCGACGCGCCTGATCGACTGGCAGCGCACCCACGGCCGCCACACGCTGCCGTGGCAGAACACGCGCGATCCGTACCGCGTCTGGCTCTCCGAGATCATGCTGCAGCAGACGCAGGTGGCGACCGTGCTCGGTTACTACGAGCGCTTCCTGCAGCGCTTCCCGGATGTCGCCGCGCTCGCGGCCGCGTCGCTGGACGACGTGTTCGCGCTGTGGAGCGGCCTGGGCTACTACAGCCGCGCGCGCAACCTGCATGCCTGCGCGCAGGCGGTCGTCGCGCAGCACGGCGGGCGCTTCCCGGCGGGCAGCGCGGCGCTGGCGACACTGCCCGGCATCGGCCGATCGACCGCCGCGGCGATCGCGGCCTTCTGCTTCGGCGAGCGGGTGGCGATCCTCGACGGCAACGTCAAGCGCGTGCTGACCCGCGTGCTCGCGTTCGATGGCGACTTGGCTGAGGCGAAGCAAGAGCGCGCGCTGTGGGCCGAGGCGACGGCACTGCTGCCCGAGCACGACATCGAGCGCTACACCCAGGGGCTGATGGACCTGGGCGCGACGCTGTGCACCCAGCGCTCGCCGGCCTGCCTGCTGTGCCCCGTGCAGCCCCTGTGCGCGGCCGAGCGGGCGGGCACGCCGCAGCGCTATCCGGTCAAGACCCGCAAGCTCAAGCGCGGCACGCGCGAGCACGTGTGGCTGTGGCTGCAATCGCGCGGCGAGGTCTGGCTGACGCAGCGGCCGGCGACCGGCGTGTGGGCCGGCCTGTGGAGCCTGCCCGAGTTCGACTCGAGGGCCGCCTTCGACGCCGCGAGCGCCGGCTGGCCCGGCGCTGCCGAGCCGCTGCCGAGCTTCACGCACGTGCTGACGCACCTCGACTGGACGCTGCATCCGGTGCGCTGGACCTTGCCCGACCACCTGGCCGATGCGCAACGCGATGCGCTCACGAGCGCCTGGCCCGCAGGCCGCTGGTTCGGCTTGGACGAGGCGCTGGCCGCCGGCCTGCCGGCGCCGCTGCGCAAGCTGCTGCTCGCGCACGCTGCGCCGGCCGATCCCGTCAGCTGAGCAGCCCCTTGCTGCGCAGGAACTCGTCGACCAGCTGAAGGCGCACGCCCGCATCGGGCAGCTCCATCAGCTTCTGTTTCGCGGCGCGCGGCGATCTCGCACCAGCGGTTCGCGACCCAGCCCGCATCCTCGAAGTGGTACGGTGACTGGAACGGCGCCTCGCCCTGCGCCTTCAGCGTCGCGATCGTCGTCGCGAGCGCCCGCACGGTGGGCAGCATCGCGGGCGCCGGTGCCACGACGGCGTCGTCTTCGACATCGGTCACTTCCGCGACCCACAAGCCATCGGGCTCCTGGCGGCTGGACTCGACCCGGAAGCGCTGCGTGCCGACGCAACGCACCTGCAGGATGCCCGCTTGGGCGCTGTCCACGTCGAGCAGCGTCGCGCGCGTGCCGATCGCCTCGAACGTGACCGCCGTGGCGCGCGCCCCGGCCTCGCTGCCGCGGTTCAGCATCACGACGCCGAAGCCACTGCCGTTGCGCAGGCACGCGGCGATCAGGTCGACATAGCGTGGCTCGAATACCTTGAGCCCGAGCAGGCCGCCGGGGAACAGCACCGCCTGCAGCGGGAACAGCGGCAGCGTCGTCGCGCCGCTCGGGGTGGGGGCGCTAGTCACGCGCGTCGAGCTCGCGATGGCGGATCAAGGTGGCCGACCGGTCGCGGAAGCGCTCGGCCAGCACCTGCGCGAAGTACACCGAGCGGTGCTGGCCGCCGGTGCAGCCGATCGCCACCGTGAGGTAACTGCGCTGGTCGGCCTCGAACGCCGGCAGCCAGCGTGCGAGAAAGGCCTCGATCTGGCCGAGCATCTCGCCGACTTCGGGCTGCGCGCGCAGGTAGTCGGCAACCGGCTCGTCGCGGCCGGTCAGCGGGCGCAGCTCGGGCACGTAATGCGGGTTCGGCAGCACGCGCACGTCGAACACGTAGTCGGCATCGAGCGGCACGCCGTGCTTGAACGCGAAACTCTCGAACACGAGGGTCAGGCGGTTGCTGCCGGCGCGCACCAGGTCGCGGATCCACAGGCGCAACTGCGCGGCGCGCAGCTGGCTGGTGTCGACCACGGTCGCGAGTTCGCGCAGCTCGGCCAGCAGGCCGCGCTCGATCTCGATCGCGTCGATCAGCGCGTGGCGCGCGTCGGGCTCGTCCGCCGGCACTTTGGCGGAGAGCGGATGCGGGCGGCGCGTCTCGGAGAAGCGGCGCACGAGCGCATCGGTGCTCGCGTCGAGAAAGATCACCTGGATCGCGATGCCTTCGCCGCGCAGCTGCTGGATCAGCGGCAGCAGGTGCGGCAGCGAGCCGGCGCTGCGCACGTCGACCGCGATCGCCAGGCGGCGGTCGTGCCGGCCGTGCTCGATCTGCAGGAACTCGCGCAGCAGTTCGGGCGGCAGGTTGTCGACGCAGAAGAAGCCGGCGTCTTCCAGCGCGTGCAGCGCCACCGACTTGCCGGAGCCGGAGATGCCGGTCACCAGCACGATCTCGCGCGGCGACGCGGTGGCGGGGGCGGTGGTATCGCTCATGAGCGCTTCCGTGCGCGCGGCGCAGGCGCGGCCGCATCGGCGCCGACCGACAGCATCTCCTGCGCATGCGCGAGGCTGGTGTTGGACAACCGCTCGCCGCCGAGCATGCGCGCGACCTCGGCCACCCGCACCTCGCCGCCGACCGCGTTGACCTCGCTGAGCGTGAGCCCGTCGCGCAACTGCTTCGAGACGACGAAGTGGTGATCGGCGCAGGCCGCGACCTGCGGCAGGTGCGTGACGGCCAGCACCTGACGGTCGCGGCCCAGCTGCTTCATCAGGCGGCCCACCGTCTCGGCTACCGCGCCGCCGACGCCGGCGTCGATCTCGTCGAAGATGAGCGTGGCCGCGGCGTCCCGGCTCTGCAGCTGGCTGGTCGTCACCGCGATCGCCAGCGCGATGCGCGACAGCTCGCCGCCGGACGCCACCTTGCCGAGCGGCCGCGGCGTGCTGCCGGCGTGGCCGGCGACCAGGAACTCGGCCGACTCGCTGCCGAAGGATTGCGGCGCCTCCTGCTTCAGCAGTGCGACCTCGAAGGCGCCGCCGGCCATGCCGAGCTGCTGCATCGCCTGCGTGACGGCGCGCGCGAGCTTCGGCGCGCCGGCGCGGCGTGCGGTCGAGACGCGCTTGGCCTCCGTCTCGAAGGCGGCGAGGGTGCGCGTGACCTCGCGCTCCAGCGCATCGAGATCGGCCGCCGCGTCGAGCGCGTGCAACTCCTCTTGCCATTGCGCGAGCAGCGCCGGCAGTTCCTGCGGCGGCCGGCGATAGCGCCGCGCCAGGCTCATCCACGCCGACAGCCGCTCGTCCAGCGCCTGCAGCCGCTGCGGCTCCAGATCGGCGTGGTTCAGGTAGCCGCTCAGCGTGTGGGCCGCATCCTGCAACTGCGCCTGCGCGCCCTGTAGCACCTCGATCAGCGAGGCCAGCTGCGCGTCGTACTCGGCCACGCCTTCGAGCGCGTGCAGCGCGCGGCCGGTGAGGGCGTCGGCGTTGTCGTCGGCCTCGGAGATCGCATCGAGCGCGCTGCGCGCCGCGTCGATCAAGGCCTGTCCGTTCGCGAGCTTCTTGTGCTCGGCTTCGAGCTCGGCCCATTCGTCGTCGCCCGGCGCGAGCTTGGCGACCTCGCCGATCTGCCACGCCAGGCGCTCGCGTTCGCGCTCCAGCCCGGCCTGCTGCGTGCCGGCCGCGGCCAGCGCCTCGGTGGCGCGCTTCCACTGCGCGAACTGCGTGGCGAGCGGCGCACTGTCGACGCCGGCGAACGCGTCGAGCAGCCCGCGCACCGACGGCCCGCGGGTCAGGCTCTGCCAGGCGTGCTGGCCGTGGATGTCGACCAGGTGGTCGGCCGCTTCGCGCAGCTGCGCGATCGTCGCCGGGCTGCCGTTGATCCACGCGCGGCTCTTGCCCTGCGCGTCGATCGTGCGGCGAAGCAGCAGGGTGTCGGCGTTCTCGAAACCGCCGTCGTCGAGCCACGCGGCGAGGCTGGCAGGCGTGTCGAATTCGGCGCCGATCTCGGCCCGGGTCGCGCCCTCGCGCACCACGCCGGCGTCACCACGGCTGCCGAGCGCGAGCTGCAGCGCGTCGACCAGGATGGACTTGCCCGCGCCGGTCTCGCCGGTGAGCACCGAGAAGCCGGCGTCGAGTTCCACTTCGAGGGACGCGACGATGACGAAATCGCGAAGGGACAGCCTGCGCAACACCTCAGTTGACCCCCGAATTCCAGTGCAGCTTGCGGCGCAGCGTCGCGTAATAGCTCCAGCCCCGCGGATGCAGGAAGCGCACCTGGTTCGCCGAGCGCCGCACCCGCACGTGGTCGCCGTGCAGCAGGCTGGCGAGGGACTGCATGTCGAAGCTGACGCTCGCATCGCGCCCGGCGACGATCTCGATGTGGATGTCGCCGGTGTCGGGCAGCACGATCGGCCGGTTCGACAGATCGTGCGGCGCGATCGGCACCAGCACCCAGCCCTTGATGCCCGGGTGCAGGATCGGCCCGCCGGCCGAGAGTGCATACGCGGTGGAGCCGGTGGGCGAGCCGATGATCAGGCCGTCGGAGCGGAAGTTGGCGACGAACTCCTCGCCGATGTCGACCTTCAGCTCCACCATACTGGACGCCGCGCCGCGGCTCACGACCACGTCGTTCATCGCATAGCCCTCGAAGATCTGCGCGTCGTCGCGCCACACGCCACCTTCGAGCATGGTGCGGCGCTCCTCGATGTAGTCGCCCGCGACCATCGGTGCCAGCGCCTCGGCGAACTGGGCGAGGTTGATGTCGGTGATGAAGCCCAGGCGCCCCTGGTTGATGCCGATCAGCGGCGTGCCGTAGCGGGCCAGCTGGCGCGCGAACCCGAGCATCGTGCCGTCGCCGCCGACCACCACGGCCAGGTCGCAATCGCGGCCGAGTTCGTCGGCCGTCAGCGCGCCGTAGCCGTCGATGCCGGTGTTCAGTGCGGTCTGCCGTTCGAGCGAGACTTCGAGGCCCTGGCGCACCAGGAATTGCGCGATGTCCTCCAGCACGTCGCGGATGCCCTGGGCCTGGTATTTGCCCACGAGCGCGACGTGACGGAAGGGGCTGGACATGCGCGGGATTACACCACAGCACCCCCGCCAAACCGGCCTGGAAAGGGCCTGCCGCCTACAATGGCGGGATGCTGGACGAGCGCGCGAAAACACTGCTGAAGGCCCTGGTCGAGAAGTACATCGCCGATGGCCAGCCGGTGGGCTCGCGCACCCTGTCGCGGGCCAGCGGGCTGGAGCTCTCGCCCGCGACCATCCGCAACGTGATGGCCGATCTGGAAGACCTCGGCCTGATCGTCAGCCCGCACACCAGCGCCGGCCGCATCCCCACGCCCAAGGGCTACCGGTTGTTCGTCGACACCATGCTGACCGCGCAGCCGTTCACCAGCGCGGCGCCCACGCCGCAGCTCCCGCCCGACCAGCCGCAGCGCGTGATCGCCAACGCGGCGCAGCTGCTGTCCAACCTGTCGAGCTTCGTCGGCGTGATCACCGCGCCGCGCAAGGCCAGCGTGTTCCACCACATCGAGTTCATGCGCCTGAGCGAGCGGCGCGTGCTGGTGATCCTGGTCGCGCCCGACGGCGACGTGCAGAACCGCGTGATCTTCACCGCGCAGGACTACACCCAGTCGCAGCTGATCGAGGCCAGCAACTACCTCACCGCCAACTACCGCGGCCGCACGATCGAGGAGGTGCGCGAGCGCCTGAAGACCGAGGTCGACGCGCTGCGCGGCGAGATCGCCACGCTGATGCAGGCCGCGGTGCAGGCCGGCAGCGAGGCCCATGCCGACAGCCAGGAGCAGGTCGTGATCAGCGGCGAGCGCAACCTGCTGACGGTGCAGGATTTCTCCAGCGACATGGGCAGCCTGCGCAAGCTGTTCGACGTGTTCGAGCAGAAGACCCAGCTGATGCGCCTGCTCGACGTGAGCAGCCGCGCCGAGGGCGTGCGCATCTACATCGGCGGCGAGAGCATGGTCGTGCCGTTCGAGGAGTTGTCCGTCGTCTCGGCGCCGTACGAGGTCGACGGCCAGATCGTCGGCACGCTCGGCGTCATCGGCCCGACCCGCATGGCCTACGACCGGATGATCCAGATCGTGGACATCACCTCGCGGCTGGTCACCAACGCGCTGAGCACCAAGTAACGGCGCGCCGCGCGCTGCCTACAATCCGTGCACACCGGGCCGCTAGCTCATGATGGTTAGAGCAGCAGACTCATAATCTGTTGGTGCCGTGTTCGACTCACGGGCGGCCTACCAGTACCCTTGCAGCGACGCCGACAGCAGCAGCGACGCCCGGCGCCGGTCGTCGGCATCGGTCACGAGCAGCAAGTCGATCGCGTCGCCGGTGCTCGACGCCGCGATGCCTTCGACCTTGCAGTCCTGCGACAGGCGCTCCAGCTTCCGCAGCGCACCGCCTCCATCGACGATGCCGACGGCAGAGCCGACGCATCGGCCGTCGTTGTAGGTGTCCGAGGTGGCTTCGGCCGCGGCGCTGAAGACCCATGCGCCGCCGGGCAGGGCGGCGCCGTCGGTGAACGAGAGCGGTACGCCGTCGATCGTCCCGAGGTCGAAGCGCTTGATCGATACCGCGCCAGGCGCCGGGCCGCCGGCGGTCAACCAGCGTTGCATGTCACGCCACCTCATCTCGATGCGGGCATTGATGCCCGTCGCACCGTTGCCGCGCTGAAGCAGCGACAGCATGCCGCCGTCGACGAACGCCCCTTCGATGTTCAGCTCGGGGAAGTGGTCGTTCAGCGGCGACAGCAGCGGAGCCAAATCCAGCGTGCGCGCCGGCCCCACCACATCGCCCGTGCCGTCGAGTGCCAGCAGGACGCCGCGCTGGCGCGACGGTCGAGACCCCGATCCCATCGCCATCAGGGCACCGTGTTCAAAGTCGACGAACGCGGGCAGCACGAGGAGGGCCTCGCAGTCGGGCTTGGCCGCCTTGCGCGCCTTGGGCTCCAGCGGCAGGTCGCCGGGGAAGATCGGCGACAGCCGGCCCGGTTCGGCGTTGGTGAGATCGAACATCGCCAGATGATGTTCGTCGTCCGCGACGACGAAGAGGCGGTGGCCCTGCTTCGCGAGCCCGCTGGCGGCACTCAGGTGGGCCTGCCCCGCCTGCGCGGCGCCGTCGTCGACGAGCAGTTCCCGAATGACTCTCGTGTCCAGCATGTGGCGCGTCGGCATCTCCGGGAACAGAAAACTGCACCGAATCGTACGGGATTGAAGGATTGATACCATTCCGTCGCCTTAGAGACTGATCAGTTCAATAAACGAACGTCGAGTTCTCTGGCGGGGCTGTTCCGGACTGTTCCTGTGGAAGTCGGGCGGAGCAATCGTCATTCAATCTTCAAGGAGAGACATGATGAATCGGTGGTTCAAGGTTCTGGCCGCATTGGGTCTGGTCGCCTCGCTCGCAGCGTGCGGAGGGAGCGACGACGATCCTCCGGGCAACATCGTCCAGGTCGCGCAGGCGAACAAGCTCACGGCGCTCGAGGCCGCGGTCACGAAGGCCGGGCTCGCGACCGCGCTGACCGACCCGACCGCCAGCCTCACGGTCTTCGCACCGACCGACGCCGCATTCGCCGCGCTCGCCACGCAGCTCGGTTTCCCGAGCGCCGGCGCGCTCGTCGAGGCCTTGCCGGCCAACACCCTGGCCAGCATCCTCACGTACCACGTCCTGCCCACGAGGAAGTCGGCGGCCGACCTGGTGGCCGGCGGTGCGACCCAACCGACGCTCTACGCGTTCGAGGGCACGAGCACCCGGCTGACCCTGTCGACGACCGCCGGTGTCAAGATCACCGACGCTGCGCTGACCACGGCCAACGTCGTGACGGCCGACGTGCCCGCCAGCAACGGCATCGTTCACGTCATCGACAAGGTGCTGGTGCCGCCCGGTGTGCTCAACATCGTGCAGATGGCGCAGGTCAACCCGGTCTTCTCCACGCTGGTGGGCGCGGTCGTCACGGCCAACCTGCAAGGCACGCTCAGCGGCGCGGGCCCGTTCACCGTCTTCGCGCCCACGAACGACGCGTTCGCGGCGATTCAGACGACCGTCGCCGGGCTCTCGACCGCGCAGCTGACCCAGGTGTTGACGTACCACGTGCTGCCCGCCCAGGTGCTGGCGGCGGCCATCCCGTTCGGCACGCCGGTGGCGACGGTGGAGGGCCAGACGATCACCATCAACCCCGGGACCCCGCCGACGATCTCGGACAAGACCGCCACGCCCGCGCCGATCGTCGCGACGGATGTCCGCGCCAGCAACGGTGTGATCCACGTGATCGGCAAGGTTCTGATCCCGACCCTGTAAGAAGGCCGCCTGCGGCGCGATGACGGCGCCGCAGGTCGATCAACCGCATCGGGGCGTTCCCATGACCACCACTTTCCGCTTCGCAGTGTCGAGCGCTGCCTCACTTCTCTTTGCCACGGCGGCCGCTGTCGCGCCGGACGCCCGTGCGGCCGACGACGTGATCGCGCCCGCGCCGGGCATGGTCGGGCTCTCGCCGGAGGGCAGCCGCTCGCCGTGGGGAATCGGGCTGGGCGTCGGGGCGCAGCGCCAGCCGTATGCCGGCATCGGCACGGAGACGCGGGTCGTGCCGCTGATCCTGTACGAGAACCGCTACGTGCGCCTGCGCGGGCTCGGCGCCGACCTCAAGCTGCCGACGCCCGGGCCGGTATCGCTCGCGCTGCGCGTGCGCTACGCGCCCGACGGCTACGACGGGTCGGACGCACCGGTCCTGAACGGCATGGCGGATCGCAAGGCCGCCGTGCTGCTGGGCGGTGCGGCCGCGTGGCGCAGCGGCTTCGGCGTCCTGTCGGCCGAGGTGGCGGGGGACGTCAGCGGGCACAGCAAGGGGCAGCAGGTTCGCCTGGGTTTCGACAAGCCGATCCGTCTCGGCGCGTTCATGGTCACGCCGCGGGTCGCGGCAGTCTGGCTCGACCGCAGGACGGTCGACTACTATTACGGCGTTCGCGCGGCAGAAGCGCTCCCGGGCCGGCCGCAGTACGACGGTTCCAGCACGACGAACGCAGAACTCGGGCTGCGCACCGATTACGCGATCACGCGCAACCATCTCGTGACGCTGGACGCCGGCATGACGTTCCTGGGCCGCGCCATCAAGGACAGCCCCCTGGTGGACCGCACCACGCAGACCGGCATTCGACTCGGCTACATCTACCTGTTCTGAGTGCTGAGGCCGCTCAGCCGCGGCGCGCGGCCTCGATCGCGGCGACGTCGATCTTGCGCATCGTCATCATCGCCTCGAACACGCGCCTGGCGACCGCGGGGTCGGGGTCGGCCATGCCGGAGGTCAGCGCGCGCGGGGTGATCTGCCACGACAGCCCCCAGCGGTCCTTGCACCAGCCGCAGGCGCTTTCCTGGCCGCCGTTGCCGACGATCGCGTTCCAGAGCCGATCGGTCTCGGCCTGGTCGTCGGTGGCGATCTGAAACGAGAACGCCTCGCTGTGCTTGAACATCGGCCCGCCGTTCAGACCGATGCACGGGATGCCGGCGACGGTGAACTCGACCGTGAGCACGTCGCCCTGCTTGCCGGACGGAAAGTCGCTCGGCGCGCGACGGACCGCCCCGACCGAGCTGTCGGGGAAGGTCTCGGCGTAGAAATTCGCGGCTTCGAGGGCGGTGCCGTCGTACCAGAGGCACAGGGTGTTCTTGCTGACCATGTCGCTGCTCCTTCGTGATTGAAACGTCGCACCCGGACGCGGGCCCGGCATGGTAGTTCGACCGCGCCGCCCGCGCTGGCGACCTGATGGAGAATGGCGCCCCGTGCCCGACCACATCGATCCCGCTCCGCCCGCTTCCCCCGACCGCCGCCACCTGCTGCGCGGCGCGGCGGCGGCCTTGTTGCCTGCACTCGGCCTGCCCGCCGCGGTGGCCGCGCCCGCGCCGCTGCAGGTCGGCGGCCTGCCGGTGACCTGCAACCTGACGCTGCCGGTGGCCTGCGTGGCCCGCGCCACGGCCAACGCCGCGGACAAGAGCGGCGGCCCGGAGTTCACCTACGAGTACAGCAAGTACAACGGCTGGCCCGAGATCAAGGAATCGCTGATGACGGGCCGGGTCCAGGCGGCATACATGCTCGCGCCGCTGGTGATGGACCTGGCGGACAAGAAGATCCCGGTCAAGATCGTCTCGCTCGGCCACCGTTCGGGCGCGGTGATCATGGTGCGCACCGACTCGACGTACCAGAAGTTCAGGGACCTGACCGGCAAGCGCATCGCGATCCCGAGCCGCTTCGCGGTCGACTTCCTGTTCCTGCGCAAGATGCTGGCGCGCGAGGGCATGACGCCGAAGGACATCGAGATCATCGAGATGCCGCCACCGGACATGCCGGCCGCGCTCTACGCCAAGGCCGTCGATGCCTATTGCACCGGCGAGCCCTTCGGCGCCGCGGCGCAGCGCGCCGGTTACGCCCGCGCGCTGCGCATGACGCGCGACGAGTGGCGCAACTACATCTGCTGCGTGCTCACGGTGCGCGAGGAACTGATCCGCGACAACCGCCCGCTGGTGCAGGACCTGGTCAACCACGTGCTCGGTGCCGGCCAGTGGCTGGACCAGAAGCAGGACAACCGCAACAAGGCCGTGACGATCGCGGCCGGCCGCAAGTTCTTCAACCAGGACCCGAACATCATCCGCTTCGTGATGGAGAACCCGGTCGACCGCGTGACCTACGGCGACCTGCGGATGATCCGCACCGAGTTCGAGGAGCTGATGCAGCTGTCGATCGAGGCCGGTACGATCAAGCGCCCGATCGCCTACGAGAAGTACATGGACGAGAGCTTCGCGAAGGCGGCGCGGGCCGCGACCATTCCGCTGTGACCCTGTCTGTGATTTCCCCGCTGTGACCTCGCCCTCGCACCCGATGACCATTGCTCTGCCTCGCGCCGCACTGCTGGCGTTGTCCCTGCTCCTGCTGCCCGCCGCGCACGCCGCCCCCGCGTTGAAGGCCGGCGTCTTCGAGCCGCCGCGCGCGGCGCCGGATTTCGCGCTGAGCAGCTCCGCAGGCGGCGAGCTCTCGCTGGCGCGCTACCGCGGCAAGATCGTGCTGCTGTCCTTCGGCTTCACGCACTGCGCGGCCGTCTGCCCGGTCACGCTGGCCACGCTCGCGCAGGCGCGCGAGGCGCTCGGCGCGCAGGCCGCGGCGGTGCAGGTCGTGTTCGTCACCGTCGATCCCGAGCGCGACGACCCGAAGCGGATGAAGGCCTACCTCGCCGCGTTCGACCCGAGCTTCGTCGGCGGCGCCGGCCGGCCCGAGGCGCTGGTCGCCATGCGCAAGGACTACGGCGTCGTCGCCACCAAGGTGCCGATGGCCTCGGGCGGCTACGCCGTCGACCACACCTCGTCGACCTTCCTGATCGACCGCGACGGCCGGTTGCGCGCGCTGATGCCCTACGGCCGCGAGGCCCGGGACTACGTGCACGACCTCAAGCTGCTGCTCGCGCCCTGATGCCGGCCCATGACGATGCACCGGGCCCGCTGGGGCGCGCTGGGGGTGTCCGCGCTGCTGCTCGCCGCCACGGCGTGGGCCGCGCTCGCGCCGCTGACGGTCGATTCGCGCGATGCGCTGTTCGAGATCCCGAAAGGCACGTACGCGCGCCGCATGGCGGGCGAGAAGCTCGAGATCCTGCCCGACACGATCCGGCTCACGCTCGGCCTGGACGACGTGCTGCTGCTGCGCAACCTGGACGACGTGCCGCAGGTCTTCGGCCCCGCGCTGATCATGCCGGGGCAGAGCTTCCGGCTGCCGTTCGAGCAGGCCTCGACCTACAGCTTCGCGTGCACGGCGCATGCCAGCGGGCAGATGAACATCGTCGTCGCGCCGCACCCGGCGGCCGGCGCGCCGCGGCTGCGCTACCGCTGGGAACAGTGGCGGCGCACGTGGGGGTGACGCGATGAACCCGTCGCTCGACCGGGCGAAGAAGATCCTGCCGCCGCTGGCCGTGATGGTCGTGGTCGTCGCGGTCTGGTGGATCGTCGTCGTGCAGACCGAGAGCCCGATCTTCCCGACGCCGGGGCAGGTGGTCACGGGCGCCTGGGAGCTGGTCGAGGACGGCACACTGTGGGAGCACATCGGTGCCTCGCTGTTCCGTGTCGGCACCGGCTTCGGCCTGGCGGTGCTGGTCGCGGTGCCGCTGGGGCTGTGGATGGGCTGGGTCGGCGGCGCGTACCGCACGTTCAACCCGATCTTCCAGATGCTGCGGCCGATCTCGCCGATCGCGTGGATCCCGCTGGCGATCCTGTGGTTCGGCGTCGGCGATGTCTCGCCGATCTTCCTGATCTTTATCGCCTCGGTGTTCCCGATGATCGTGCAGACGACCTCGGGCGTGCACACGATCGAGCGGCGCTACTTGCGCGCCGCGGCGAACTTCGGCGTCTCGCGCGGCGTGCTGTTCCGCCGCGTCGTGATCCCGGCCGTGCTGCCCGAGATCATCGTTGGCATGCGCATCGGCGTGGGCGTGGCGTGGCTGGTGGTGGTGGCGGCCGAGATGATCGCGCTCCGCTCGGGCCTGGGCTACCTGATCATGGACTCGCGCAACGCCGGGAACCGCTACGACCTGGTGATTGCCGGAATGATCATCATCGGCGCGATCGGGCTCCTGCTCGACGGCGCGACGAGGCTGCTGGAGCGGCTGCGCACGGTGAGGTGGCGCTATGTCCGTTGAGCCCAAGATCGTCGTCAGCGACCTCCACAAGAGTTTCGCGTCGCGGCAGGGCGCGCTGCCGGTGATCGGCGGCGTGAGCTTCGACGTGGCCGACGGCGAGTTCGTCGCGATCGTCGGACCCTCGGGCTGCGGCAAGTCGACGCTGATGAACATCGTCGCCGGCTTCGAGCGCGCGGACCGCGGCACGGTGCGGATCGACGGCCGCGAGCTCGCCGGCCCGAGCCCCAAGGGCATCGTCATCTCGCAGCACGGCTCGGTGTTCCCGTGGCTCACGGTGCAGCAGAACCTGATGTTCGGACTGAACGGCGACGGGCACGGTGACAAGGCGGCGCTGGCCGATCACTACGCCGCGATGGTCGGGCTGAAGGGCTTCGAGAACGCCTACCCGCACGAACTCTCGGGCGGCATGCTCAAGCGCGCGGAACTGGCACGCGCCTTCGTCGTCAAGCCCGATATCCTCTACATGGACGAGCCGTTCTCGGCGCTCGATGCGCTGATGAACCTGCGCATGCGCAACGAGCTGCTGCGCATCCTCGGCGAGGAGCGGCACACGGTGCTGCTGATCACGCACGACGTGGAAGAGGCGCTCTACATGGCCGACCGGATCATTGTGCTCTCGCCGCGGCCGACGACGATCCAGGCGACCTTCGCGGTCGACCTGCCACACCCGCGCCAGCTCGCCAGCCCGCGCGCACAGGAACTGCGCGTCGCGATCCTGAAGGAGCTGGGCCTCTAGCCTTCGGGCCGCGCGTCAGACCGCGCCTCAGAGCGCGCGGTACGGCCGCCAGCCGGCGCGGGTCTGGCGCAGGCGGTCGGCGAGCACGCGGTACACGTCGGCGTTCCAGCCCAGCCCGCAGTGGCTGCCGGCGACTTCGACGTTCTCGAACTTCCCGCCTTCGCCTTCCTGGATGCAGGCCTGCCACGCGACGACGCCATCGCTGCGGCTGTAGATCGAGGTGGTGGGCACGGGCGGCGGCACACGCAGCCGGCGCTGCAGGGCCGTGTCGATCACCGGCTCGCGGCCGTTCAGCAGGCGATAGACGCCGCCGACCCGCGTCTGGTCGCTGGTGCCCGCGAACGGCGTGCCGATCGTGATCACGTTGCGCGCGCGCGCGCCGATGCGCTTGGCGACCTCGCGGGCGTAGATGCCGCCGAGGCTCCAGCCGACCAGGCTGAGCGGCTCGCCGGGCGACGGCGAGCGTTCCAGCACTTCATCGGCGAGCGCATCCAGCCAGCGATCCGGATTGCCCTTGGGGCCGGCGTTGAAGCCGCGGCCCCAGTCGAATGCCGCGTAGCCGAGCTGCTGGCAGAGGTCCTTGAGCGGGGCGATGGCTCGGTGGTCCGAGGCGAGGCCCGGGAACAGCACGACCGGGTGACCGTCGCCGCGCGGCAAGGTCGACTTGTTCATCAGGCGCATCGCGCCGTACTCGAGCGCGGCGCGCGCGAGCTCGAAGCTGGTCAGTGCCAGCGGCGGCGGCGGGGCGGGTTCGGTGCGCGCGGTGCGGGGAAGGGCGAAGGAGGCGTTCATGTGACGGATAACAGATTGGTGCAATGCAGCAATCGTGCGCCGGGCAGCGCTTCTTTGGCAGGAGCCGTCCACCCGTGCGGTCGTCGGAATCGCCCTACGCGGCGCGACGGGCCATCGCCCCGAATGGCTCCTTTGGCCGATGTTTACGGCACGCCTGATTTCGACAATGAAGCCTGCTCCCAACCCCCAACGAGGACGACCTTCATGACCACCCACTCCCTCCCGGCCCGCGCTCGCACGCGCCTGGCCACCCTGATGCTCACCGCCTGCCTGGGCACCGCCCCCTTCGCCGCCCAGGCCGACCCGACCGTGCTGCTCGCCGACACCTTCGACACCGAGCACGCCGGCGTCGGCGCGGCCGAGTACAGCGGCTTCGTGAACTTCAGCGCCGCCAACATCGACCTGCTCGCGCCCGGCTACTTCTTCAGCCTGTGCCAGCTGGCCGGCGGCAGCACCGCATGCGTCGACATGGAAGGCAGCGGCAATGGCACGCTGACGACGCTGGCAGCCTACGACATGGCGCCCGGCACCGTGACGATGCAGTTCGACCTGGCCGGCGACCAGCGCGGGCGCAGCGGCAACGGCGTGGTCGCGTCGCTGGTCAGCGTGTTCGGCGAGGTGCTGTTCAGCGAGACCTTCGCGCTCGCGTCGGACGCCGACTTCACGACCTTCAGCCGCTCGGTCACGCTGGCCGGCGCCACCTCGGCGCGGCTGCGCTTCCAGAGCGTGGGCCCGGCCGATTCCATGGGCATGCTGCTCGACAACGTGGTGCTGACGGCGGGCGGCACGATCGCCGCGCCGGTGCCCGAGCCGTCGACCTGGGCGCTGTTCGCGGGCGGGCTGCTGGCGATGGCCCACGTCGTGCGCCGCACCGGCCGCCACCATAATCGGCGCCGATGACCGACGAGCAACTCGAACGACGCCTGACCGAGCTGGAGATCAAGGCCAGCTTTGCCGACGACCTGGTCGACGAGCTCAACCGCCTCGTCGCGCGCCAGCAGGACCAGATCGACCGGCTGGTCCGCGAGCTGGCCGCGCTGCGCCAGCAGTCGCCGGACGGTGCCATGGACGCGCCGCGCAACCTGCGCGACGAGCTGCCGCCGCACTATTGACCTGCTCCGGCGTTTATAAGAATTCTCGATACTGAGAGAACGAACTTTTCGCTTTGATTCGGTGAATCCGATCCATATGATCGTGCCGAAGCGCTGGACCTCCAGCCGAACAAGGCGATCATGACCACACCGAGCCCTGCCCAGACCGCGCTGCAACTCAAGGCCCGCGCCCTCGCGATCGAGGCGATGCAGCCGCACGCCGCCGAGACGGACCGCACCGAGACCTACCCCTGGCACACCGTCGAGGCGTTGCGCGCCAACGGCTTCATGGGCATGACGATGCCGGTCGAGTACGGCGGGCAGGGCGCGAGCTACTTCGACGCGGTGCTCGCGATCGAGGAGTTCTCGAAGGTCTGCGCGGCCTCGGGCCGGATCATGGTCGAGTCCAACATGGGCGCGATCGGCGCGATCATGAAGTACGGCTCCGAGGCGCAGAAGCGCCTGGCCGCCGGGCTCGTGCTCGACGGCGACAAGCCGGCGATCTGCATCACCGAGCCCGAGGCCGGCAGCGCCGCCACCGACATGCAGACCACCGCCGTGCGCCACGGCGACACCTACGTCATCAACGGCGTCAAGCACTGGATCACCGGGGCCGGCGTGTCGCGGCTGCACTTCATCTTCGCGCGGGTGATGGACGGCGGTGTCGACCGCGGCATCGCCGGCTTCATCGTCGTCGGCCCGAACGTGCCCGGCATGACGATACGGCGCCTGTACGCGATGGGCATCCGCGGCGTGCCCGAGGGGCACGTCACGCTCGAGAACGTGGAAGTGCCGGCCACGATGATGGTCTGCCCGCCCGGCGGCGCCGACCGTGGCTTCGCCGGCCTGATGAACGCGTACAACGCGCAGCGCGTGGGCGCCGCGACGGTCGCGCTCGGCATCGCGCAGGGCGCGTTCGAACTCGCGATCGACTACGCCAAGGCGCGGCGCCAGTTCGGCCGGCCGATCGCCGAGTTCCAGGGCATCCAGTGGATGCTGGCCGACATGTCGATCCAGCTCGAGGCCTCGCGCGCGATGATCTGGCGCGCCGCCACCAGCGGCGCCGAGTTCCCCGACATGCAGGCCGCCGCGCAGGCCAAGGTGCTGGCGTCGGACACCGCGCTGAAGGTCACCAACGACGCGCTCCAGGTGCACGGGTCGGCTGGCTACGGCCGCGACCGGCCGCTCGAACGCATGGTGCGCGACGCGCGCATGTTCACGATCTCCGGCGGCACCGCGCAGGTGCTGCGCACCCAGGTGGCGAGCAAGCTGCTCGGCCAGCGCCTGCCGCAGACGCGCGACGGCTACCTGCAGCACCCGATCGGCGGCTGAGGGCCGACGCGTGGGCGCGGGCTCAGTCGGCCACTTCGCCGTCGCCCGACGGGATGTCGTCGAACGACGAGATCAGCGTCGCCGTCAGGGCGGAGCGCAGGTGGCGCTTGCGCTCGACCAGCGAGACCGGCCGGTCGAAGTTGGGCAGCCGCACGATGCGCAGGCTCGGGCTGCGGTGCCAGCCGGCGCCACGGATCAGCGGCACGATCGAGATGCCCAGCCCCTGGCTCACCACGGCGGCGATCGCGTCCAGCGAGTTCAGCTCCATCGACGGCCGCGTCTGCACGCCGCGCTTGGCGCGGAACTCGTCGATCAGCTGGCCGGCCCAGGTGCTGCGGTCGAACGCGATGTAGGGCGCGCCCGAGGCCAGCGTGCGCGGCACGTCGACGAAGGCCATGTCGTGCGGCGTGATCAGCACGAACGGCTCCGAGTACAGGTGGTGCACCGCCAGGTTGGTCGGGAACAGCTTGGGCGGCTGCGTGACGATCGCGGCGTCGAGCGTGCCCGCGTCCACCTGCGCGACCAGGTCGCCGGAGATGCCGGCGATCACCTTCACCTCCAGGTTCGGGTTCTCCAGCGTCATCTTGCGCAGCAGCCGCGGCAGCACGCCGGTCAGCGCGCTGTTGATCACGCCGAGCGAGAGCACGCCGGCCACCGCGCTGCTGTCGCCGATCGCCTTCATCTGCTCGTAGGTCGAGATCAGCTGTTCCGCGAGCCGCACCAGTTGATGGCCGGCGGGCGTGAACTCGAGCGAGCGCTTGGTGCGGGTGAACAGCGCGACGCCCAGCTCCTCCTCCATGTTCTTGAGCTGCACGCTGACGGCGGCCTGCGACAGGTGCACCTTCTCGGCGGCGGCGACCACGGTGCCGTAGCGGTGAAGGGCGAGGAAGGCGCGCAGCGCACGGATCAGCATCAGGGTTTCCGAAGAGACATCATTTCCAATCGGCGCTATCTTAGGATTTTCCGTCGCCACACCATGACAGGAGAAACGACATGACCCACCCGATCGCCTTCCAGCAGTTCGTCGACGGGCTGACCCGCGTGCTCGATGCCGGCACCGACGACGAGCCGCGCATCCTGGAAGCCGGCAGCCAGCTGCTCGGCCAACTGGTCGCGAGCGACGACTGGCTGCCGAGCGAGTTCGCGCAGCCGCACCCGCAGTACTACGGCCAGTACCTGCTGCACGCCGACCCGCAGGACCGCTTCTCGGTCGTCAGCTTCGTCTGGGGCCCGGGGCAGAAGACGCCGGTGCACGACCACACCGTGTGGGCGCTGATCGGCATGCTGCGCGGCGCCGAGATCGGCGAGCGCTTCGAGTTGCAGGGTGAAGGCCGGCCGATGAGATCACTGGGCACCGACCGGCTCGAGCCCGGCCATGTCGACCGCGTCTCGCCGACGATCGGCGACATCCACCGCGTCTCGAACGCGTACGCCGACCAGGTCTCGATCAGCATCCACGCCTACGGCGGCAACATCGGGCGCATCAAGCGCCACGTCTACGACGAGCACACCGGCACGACGAAGGAATTCGTCTCGGGCTACACCAACGAGCCCGTCGTCAGCGCGCGCTGAGGCGCCGCTCGCGACCCCCGCGCCGATCCTCCCGTTCCATCGACGACCGGCCCCGCAGCGGGCCGGCGCAGCCTTGTGCGTGACGTTTTCACGCCTCAGACACGCTGCTGGAAACTGCCTAGGGGTTTGCTCTTAATCAGAATTTCCGATGCTGAGCAAAGCAATTTTTCGTTTTGATTCAGCTTATCCGAATACTTATGATGACCGTCACGGGTCGTCGAAACGCGGCGGTTCTTCCTCTGGAGAACCTCTCGAAACAGCGATCGGGACGACGGCGGCGAGGGTCTTAAATGTCGCAAACAAGACCTTTATTGCCGAATAGGAATTCAGAACTCGGTTCCAGGTTGTGGAACGCGGTTCAGCCAGGAGACCATCACATGCTGCAAGCCGTACAGACGCGGGTGCCGACGACGACGAAGTCGGTCGCGCAGGACGCCGCCGCCCAGCGCATCGGCAGCCGGATCGACGTGAACGGCGTGACGCGCCAGTTCGGCAAGGTCGTCGTGCTCGACAAGCTCAGCCTGGCGATCGAGCCGGGCGAGTTCCTGACGCTCCTCGGCCCGAGCGGCAGCGGCAAGACCACGCTGCTCGGCATGATCGCGGGCTTCCAGCACGTCGACGCCGGCGAGATCCTGGTCGACGGCGCGCCGGTGCAGGACGTGCCCTCGCACCGCCGGGGCTTCGGCATGGTGTTCCAGAACTACGCGCTGTTCCCGCACATGACGGTGGCGCAGAACGTCGCGTTCCCGCTGCGCATGGCGGGCGTCGACCGGGCCGGCTCCGACCGCCGCGTCGCCGAGGTGCTGGAGACGCTGCGCCTGTCCGACCACGCGCAGAAGCTGCCCGCGCAGCTCAGCGGCGGCCAGCAGCAGCGCGTCGCGATCGGCCGCGCGATCGTCAAGCGCCCGCGTGTGGTGCTGATGGACGAGCCGCTGTCGGCGCTCGACCGGCGCCTGCGCGAATCGACGCTGGTCGAGATCCGCGACCTGCACCGCTCGCTCGGCATGACGGTGATCTTCGTCACCCACGACCAGGGCGAGGCGCTGGCGCTGTCCGACCGCATCGCGGTGCTGGACGCCGGGCGCATCGTGCAGCTCGGCACGCCGGCGGACCTGTACCGCCGCCCGGCCAACAAGTTCGTCGCCGGCTTCGTGGGCGAATCGAACTTGATCGAGGTCGACGTGATCGAGGCGCGCAACGGCGTCGCGCGGGTCCGCGACCGGGCCGGCTTCGGCTTCGAGGTCGCGCTCGGCCTGCGCACCGTCGCGCCGGGCCCTGCCGTCGTGCTGGTGCGGCCCGAGCGGGTGCGGGTGGTGCCGGCCGGCACGCCCAATTCGCTGAAGGCGACGGTCGTCGACGCGGTGTTCCTCGGCGAGATCCTGCGCGTCGACATCCGCCTGGCGAGCGGCGCGATGCTGCAGATCCGCGCGATGGACCGCGCGCACGACGAGACGCCGGTCGAGGGCGACGAGATCAGCGTCGCGTGGTCGCCGTCCGACTGCTGGGTAATCGAATGACCGCGGCCACGCTGCCCGCCGGCATGGGGCCGGCCCGCCGCTTCGCGCTGCGTGGCGGCCCGGCCTGGCTGCTCGCGCCGGCCGTGATCTTCCTCGGCTTCATCTACGTGCTGCCGCTGCTCGACCTGTTCCGCGTCAGCCTCACCGGCGCGACGCTGTTCGCCAACTTCGAGCGCGTGTTCTCGGTGCCGCTGTACTGGGACTCGCTGGTGCGCACGCTCGCGATCGCCGGCTGGGTGGTGGTGCTGTGCGCGCTGTTCGGCTACCCGACCGCGCTGCTGATCCACCGCAGCCGCGGCGTCGCCAAGGCGCTGCTGACCGGCGCAATCATCCTGCCGTACTTCGTCGCGATCCTGATCCGCACCTACGCGTGGATGGTGCTGCTCGGCCGCAACGGGCCGATCAACAAGGCGCTGCTCGCGATCGGCGTGATCGACACGCCGATCGACCTGCTCTTCAACCGCGGCGCGGTGCTGCTGGGCATGTCCGCGGTGCTGATGCCGCTGATGGTGCTGACGATCTACAGCGGCCTGTCGCGCATCGACCCGGCGGTGCTGCGCGCGGCGCGCTCGGCCGGCGCCGGCCCGATGGCGGTGTTCTGGCGCATCTTCTTTCCGCTCTCGCTGCCCAGCGTCGGCGCCGGCTGCCTGCTGGTGTTCGTCTCGGCGCTCGGCTTCTTCATCACGCCCACGCTGCTCGGCGGCCCCGGCGACCACATGTTCGCGATGCACATCACCCAGCAGGCCGACTTCCTCGGCAGCGAGGGCTTTCTGCAGGCGCTGGCGGTCGTGCTGCTGCTCATCACGCTGCTGATGGTCGGCATCGCGATGCGCTTCCTCGGCCTCGATTTCATCTGGGGCGGCCAGAAGCTCGACGACGACGCCGGCCGCACCAAGCCGGCCCACGAGAAGCGCCGCGGCTCCGGCGCCAAGGCGGCGCTGGCCGACGCGATCGGCTGGCCGGTGCTGCGTGCGCTCGGCGCGCTGCCAGAGCGGGTCGGCACCTGGTTCGTCGGGTTGACGGGCGGGTTCGTCGTGGGCGCGCTGACGCTGCCGATCATCGTCGTCGCGATCATCTCGTTCAGCCGCTCGAGCTTCCTGACCTTCCCGCCGCCGGCGCTGTCGACGCGCTGGTACGCGCAGTTCGTCAGCGACAGCAACTGGATGACCGCGTTCGGCACTTCGGTCGGCGTCGCCATCGTCTCGGCGCTGCTCGCGGTGCTGATCGGCGCCTCGGCGGCGATGGCGATCGTGCGCTCCAGGTTCCGCGGCAAGGCGATCGTGATGACGCTGCTGATCAGCCCGATCATCGTGCCGCCGGTCGTGCTCGGCCTGTCGCTCTACAGCTTCGTGCTGCGCCTGGACCTGATCGGGACCGTCCCCGGCGTGGCGATGGCGCATGCGATCGGCGGCATCCCGCTGGTTGTCGTGATCGTCGCGGCCGCGCTGCAGGCGGTCGACCAGAAGCTCGAGCTCGCGGCCGCGGTGCACGGCGCCTCGCCGCTGCGCGTGTTCACGCACGTCACGCTGCCCGGCATCGCGCCGGGGCTGGCGGCGGCCGGCTTCTTCGCCTTCCTGCACTCGTTCGACGAACTCGTGCTCTCGATGTTCCTGGCCGGCTCGCGCATGACGACGCTGCCGCTGCGCCTGTGGGCCGACATCAACTACCAGCTCAACCCGGTGCTGGCGGTGGTGTCGACGCTGGAGGTCCTGTTGGTCATCGCGGGGATCACGTTCGCCCGCAAGACGCTCGCCGGTCGGACTCAGCCGTGAGGCGGGTCATTTCATTCAACACAGAAGGAGACAAGATGAAGCTCGAGTTCGCCAACCCGATGAAGATGCAGCTGGTTGCCGGCGCCGCCCTCGCGGCGTGCCTGGCCGTCGCCCCCGCGTTCGCGCAGAACAAGGAAGTCGTCATGCAGGACCCGGGCGGCGCCTACGGCGACGCGCTGAAGCGCCTGATGTACGACCCGTTCACCAAGGAGACCGGCATCAAGGTCCAGCTCGTGCAGGAGGCGCGCAGCGGCCCGCGCGTGAAGGCGCAGGTCGCCGCCGGCAAGACCGAGTGGGACCTGGTGTTCATCTTCGACCAGGAGACGCGCCTGCTCGGCGACTGCTGCCTCGCCGACATCGCCTACGACAAGCTCTCGCCCGAGGCCAAGAAGACGGTCGCGAGCCTGCCCAAGGAAGCCGTGCGTCCCAAGGGTGTCGCGCTGCAGGTGATCGGCGTCACGATGGCCTGGAGCGACAAGAAGTACGCGTCGACCAAGCCGCAGACCTGGGCCGATTTCTGGGACGTGAAGAAGTTCCCGGGCAAGCGGTGCATGCCGGGCTGGTCGCGCTTCGTCTACGAAGCCGCGCTGATGGCCGACGGCGTGCCGATGGACAAGCTCTACCCGATCGACGCCGACCGCGCGCTGAAGAAGATCGCCGAGATCAAGCCGCACGTCGTGAAGTGGTGGACCACCGCCGCGCAGGCGCCGCAGCTGATGCTCGACGGCGAGGCCGACATGTGCATGGCCTACGCCGGCCGCATCAACGACCTGATGATCAAGGAGCCCGACGCCGGCCTGAACATGACCTGGAACCAGGGCTTCACGTACTACGACTTCTTCTCGATCCCGAAGAACTCGCCCAACCCCGAGGCCGCGCTCAAGCTGCTCTCGTGGCGCCTGGACAGCAACAAGGCCGCGCGCCTGGCCGAGTTCTACGCCGTGCCGGTGCCGTCGCCGCTGGTCTACGAGGCGGGTGACCCGAAGGTCAAGTCGCGCTGGCCGAACAACCCGGCCAACCTCAAGGTCTCGGTCCGCTGGAGTGCCGACTACTGGGGCGCGCCGGCCAAGGACGGCCGCACCAACGAGGAGTTCCTGCAGGAGCGCCTGAACGCGCTGCTCGCGGCGAAGTGAGCGGGCGCCGGTGGACAAGGCTTTCGTCAAGGGGCTGCGCCTGATCGAGGCGCTCGCCGGCAGCGAGGCGCCGCGCGGCGTCACCGAGCTCGCGCTCGAGCTGCAGATGACCAAGAGCAACGTCCACCGGCTGCTCGGCACGCTGCAGACGCAGGGCTACGTGCGCCAGACCGGCGCGCTCGGCGCCTACGAGCTGACGCCGCGCCTGTGGGAGTTCGGCTGCCGCGTGATGAGCCGCTTCGACCTGACGCAGTTCGGCCGGCCGGCGATGCAGTCGCTGGCCGAATCCACGAAGGAGACGGTGCACCTGTCGATCCTCGACGGGCTCGACGTCGTCTACCTCGACAAGATCGAGAGCGCGCACGACGTGCGCGCCTACACCCGCGTCGGCGGGCGCGCGCCGGCCTGGTGCGTGGCCACCGGCAAGGCGATGCTGGCGTTCGCGCCGCCCGAGCTGCTCGACGGCATCGAGCCGCGCCTGCACGCCTACACGCCCGATTCGATCGTCGGCATGGACGATCTGCACGAGGCGCTGCTCGGCGTGCGCCACGCCGGCCACGCCGTGAACCGCGGCGAGTGGCGGGCCGGCGTGTTCGGCCTGGCCGCGCCGGTGTTCAACGGCTCGGGCGCGGTGGTCGGGGCGATCGGCATCTCCGGCCCCGCGCAGCGTTTCGGCGCGATGCAGCTCAAGCGCTTCGCCGGCTGTGTGCGCGACGCGGCCGACCTGCTCGCGCAGGCACTCGGCCAGCGCGCCGCGCCGCGGCCGGTCGGGCTGGCCGGCGTGCTGCGCAGCGCGCACTGAATCGAAAGCGAAATTCACGATGAACCCGTTGATGACCGTCGATGCGATCGCCGCCGAGGTGCCGGACGGCTGCCGCCTCGCGCTGCCGGTCGACTACGCTGGCGTCGCGATGGCGGTGACGCGCCCGCTGATCCGGCGCGCGCCGCGCGACCTCTACCTGATCGGCGTGCCGACCGCCGGCCTGCAGTTCGACATGCTGATCGGCGCCGGCCTGGTGCGCACCGTCGAGACCAGCGCCGTGAGCCTGGGCGAGGCCGGCGGCGCGCCGTGCTTCATGCGCGCCGTCGCGAACGGCACGCTGGCGCTGCGTGACAGCACCTGCCCTGCGATCCACGCCGGCCTGATGGCGGCGCAGAAGGGCGCGCCGTTCACCACGCTGCGCGGCCTGATCGGCACCGACGTGCTGAAGCACCGCGACGACTGGCGCGTGCTCCAGAACCCGTTCGCGAACGAGCCCGATCCGGTGGTCGCGATCCCCGCGCTGCACCCCGACATCGCGATCTTCCATGCGCCGATGGCCGACCGCGAGGGCAACGTCTGGATCGGCCGGCGCCGCGAACTCGCGGCCATGGCGTATGCGAGCAAGCGCACCTACGTGACCGTCGAGCGCATCGTCGAGACCTCGCTGCTGGCCGACGAGCTCACTGCCGCCGGCGTGCTGCCGGCGCTGTATGTCGAGGGCATCGCGCATGTGCCGCGCGGCGCGCTGCCCTACGGCCTGTGGGGCGAGTACCCGCCCGACACGGCGGCGCTGATCCGCTACGCGCAGAGGGCGCGCACGCCGGAGGGCTTCGCGGCGTGGATGGCGGAAGGGGAGGTCGCATGAGCACCACCACCGCCACCGCCACGCCGCGCGAGCTGCTGATCGTCACCATCGCGCGCCTGCTGGCCGGCGTGCGCCATGTCGCGGTCGGCGCCTCCTCGCCCATCCCCGCCGCTGCGGCGATGCTGCTGCGTGCGCAGGACGAGGCGGCAGGCCGCCGGCCGGTGCGGCTGTCGATCCTCGGCTCGGTGAAACACAACTTCTTCACCAACGGTTCGGCCGAGCTGTTCGATTGCGCCGGCCAGGGCCGCATCGACGCGTTCTTCCTCGGCGGCGGCCAGATCGACGGGCAGGGCAACATCAACCTCGTCGGCGCCGGCGACTACCCGCAGAGCAAGGTGCGCTGGCCCGGCTCGTTCGGCTCGGCCTACCTGTATTTCGTGGTGCCGCGCGTGATCCTGTTCCGCGAGGAGCACTCGCGCCGCGTCTTCGTCGAGAAGGTCGACTTCGTCAGCGCGTCCGGCGTCAGCCCGCCCGGCGTGCACCGCACCGGCGGGCCGCATGCGCTGCTCACCGGCCTCGGGCTGTTCATGTTCGACGCCGCCAAGGGCCGCTTCCGGCTCGTCAGCCTGCACCCCGGCGTCACGCTCGCGCAGGTGCAGGACGCGACCGGCTTCGCGTTCGACACCGACCCGGCCCTCGCCGAAACCGCCGCGCCCGACGCCGCGACGCTCGCGCTGCTGCGCGGCCGCGTGCGCGCCGAGCTGCACGAGACCTACCCCGACTTCGCGAACCAACTCTCCCAGGAAACCAGCAACCATGTGGAATGACCAAGGCGCCCCCGCCACCACCGGCGCACTCGCCGGCGTGCGCGTGATCGACGCGAGCCGCGTGCTCGGCGGCCCGTACTGCGGCCAGGTGCTCGCCGACCACGGCGCCGACGTGATCAAGGTCGAGCCGCCGTCCGGTGACGAGACGCGCGCCTGGGGCCCGCCGTTCGACGGCGACGCCGCGAGCTACTTCGTCGGCGTCAACCGCAACAAGCGCGACATCTCGATCGACATGGCGCAGCCCGCCGGCCAGGAGCTGCTGATGCGCCTGCTCGAAGGCGCCGACGTGTTCATCGAGAACTTCAAGATCGGCACGCTCGAACGCTGGGGCCTCGGCAGCGAGGCGCTGCGCGCGCGCTTCCCGAAGCTCGTGCACTGCCGCATCTCCGGCTTCGGCGCCGACGGCCCCTACGGCAGCCAGCCCGGCTACGACGCCGCGGTGCAGGCGATGTGCGGGATCATGAGCGTCAACGGCGAGGAGGGCGGCGCGGCACTGCGCGTCGGCGTGCCGGTGATCGACCTGGTGACCGGCCTGAACGCGGTGATCGGCATCCTGCTCGCGCTGCAGGAGCGCAACAAGAGCGCGCAGGGCCAGTTCGTCGAGTCGACGCTGTACGACTCGGGCGTCTCGCTGCTGCACCCGCACCTGCCCAACTTCTACCTGAACGGCAAGGTGCCGAAGCGCTCCGGCAACCAGCACCCGAACATCTGCCCCTACGACGCGTTCGACACCGCGACCACGCCGCTGTTCCTCGCGGTCGGCAACAACCGCCAGTACGCGACGCTGTGCAAGGTGCTCGGCCGGCCCGAGCTCGCGACCGACGCGCGCTTCGTCACCAACGCCGAGCGCAACAGGCACCGCGACGAACTGCGCGTCGAGCTGGTCGCGTCGCTCGGCCAGCTCGACTGCGTGGACATCGCGAAGCGCCTGATCGACGCCGGCGTGCCCTGCGGCCCGGTGCGCACGCTCGACCAGGTCGTCGCCGACCCGCACACGCATCACCGCGGCATGGTCGTCGACCTGGATGGCTACCGCGGCACCGGCAGCCCGGTGAAGCTCTCGCGCACGCCGGCCACCTACCGCCAGCGCCCGCCGACCTTCGCGCAGCACACCGACGAGATCCTGCGCGAGCGCGGCCTCGACCCGGCCGAGTACGCGGCGGTGCTGCCGCGCACGCCGGCCGCCTGATTCAAGACAAGGAGAATTCCGTTGGCAGACCAACCCCTGAAAGTCGGCATCGTTGGCGACGGCTTCATGCAGCCTTCGTTCTTCGAGAAGGCGCTGCGCGCGCGCATGCCGGAACGCCGCTTCGACATCCGCAGCATGCTGCTCGACTGGCCGCTGAAGCTGCAGTCCACCAAGAAGGACCCGACCCTGCCGGTGGCCGAGTTCCTCGGCCGGCCGGAGGACTACTACGCCTTCGCGGCCGAGCTCGACATCCTGATCACGCACCTCGCGCCGATCATCGACGAGACCTTCGCGCGCGCGCCGAACCTGAAGGTCGTCGCGGTCTCGCGCGGCGGGCCGGTCAACGTCGACACCGCGGCGGCCAAGCGGCGCGGCGTCACGGTGATCAACACGCCCGGGCGCAACGCGTCGGCGGTGGCCGAGTTCACCGTCGCCTCGCTGCTGGCCGAGACGCGCAACATCGTGCGCGGCCACCTGTCGGTGAAGGACGGCAGCTTCAAGCGCGACTTCTACCACCACGACCACGCCGGCCCCGAGCTGTGCGAGCTGACGGTCGGCATCATCGGCTTCGGCGACATCGGCACGCGCGTGGCGCGGCTGCTGGTGCCGTTCGGCTGCCGCATCCTGGTGGCCGACCCGTACAAGCAGCTGAGCGCCGAGGAGGAGAAGGCGCTCGGTATCTCGAAGGTGCCGCTCGACCAGCTGCTCGCCGAGTCGGACGTGGTCACGCTGCACCCACGCGTCACGCCCGAGACGAAGAACATGATCGGCCGCGCGCAGATCGCGCAGATGAAGCGCGGCTCCTACATCGTCAACACCACGCGCGGCCAGGTGCTCGACTACCCGGCGCTGTACGACGCGCTGGTCTCGGGCCAGCTGCGCGGCGCCGCGCTCGACACCTTCGACCCCGAGCCGCCGCCGCCCGATTCGCCGCTGCTGCAGCTGCCGAACGTGACGCTCTCGCCGCACATCGCGGGCGCGTCGATCTTCAGCATCACCAAGGCCGCGACCATGCTCGCCGAAGACATCGCGCGCATCCTCGACGGCCAGCCGCCCCTCTATCCCGCCAAGTGAGTTCCGACATGAGCACCACCACCAATTCCACCGATCTCTCGATCCGCACCAGCATCGTCGAGGCGCTGCAGAGCATGGCGCGCCTGGGCATCAACAAGGGCACCTCGGGCAACATCAGCGTGCGCGGCGAGGCCGGCTTCTACGTCTCCCCGACCGGCATCGCCTACGCCGGCATGACGCCCGACCAGGTCGTCTTCATGAACTGGGACGGCACCTATGAAGGCGACATCCTGCCGTCCAGCGAGTGGCGCTTCCACCGCGACATCCTGCAGGCCCGCGCCGACCTGAACGCGGTGGTGCACACCCACTCGACCAGCGCGACGGCGGTGTCGATCCTCGAGCGCGACATCCCGGCGATCCACTACGTCGTGGCCTCGGCCGGCGGCAACAGCATCCGCTGCGCGAAGTACGAGACCTTCGGCACCGCCGAACTCGGCGACGCGATCCTCGTGGCGATGAAGGACCGCCGCGGCTGCCTGCTCGCGCACCACGGCTCGGTGGCCGGCGGCGTGAACCTCGGCAAGGCGATGGCGCTGGCCGTGACGATCGAGGAGATGGCCGCGCTCTACCTCGCCTGCCTGCCGCTGGGCACGCCGCCCACGCTGTCGGACGAGGAGATGGCCCGCGTGCTCGAGAAGTTCAAGACCTACGGCCAGCAAACGCCGGGCGTGCAGCAGAAGCTGAAGCAGGCGGTCTGAGCGATTGCCTGGACCCACCGTGGCCGACCTGATCTTCTGCCTCGACGCCGGCACCACGGCGGTCAAGGCCGCGGCCTTCACGCTCGACGGCGAGCTGGTCGCGCTGCACGAGATGCCGAACGGCGCACTGCGCCGCGACGGCGTGCGCGCCGAGCAGGACATGGCGGTCACGCGCGACGAGGCCTGGCAGACGCTGCAGGCGTGCGTGGCGCAAGCGCATGGCCGCGGCCAGCCGCGCGGGCTGATCGTCACCGGCCAGGGCGAGGGCGTCTGGCCGCTCGATGCGCAAGGCCAGCCGCTCGGCCTGGCCTCGACCTGGCTCGACGGCCGCGCCGGCGCGCTGCTGGCCGAGCTCGAGGCCGCCGGCACGCTGGCCGCGATAGCCGAGATCACCGGCACGCAGCCCACGCTCGCGTCGCCGTCGATCCAGCTGCTCTGGCTGCAGCGCCACGATCCGCAGCGCTACGCCCGCATCGCCCACGTGCTGCGCGCGAAGGAGTGGCTGTTCCACGGCCTGACCGGCGAGTTCGGCTGCGAGCCGTCGACCGCCATGCTGACCTGGGGCGACTGGCGCCGCCAGGGCGTGGCCGACGAGATCCCGCGCCTGCTCGGCCTGCAGGGCTTGCGCGAGCGCCTGCCCGCGCTCGCCACCATCGCCGACAGCCCGCGCCCCTTGACCGCTGCGGCCGCCACCGCGCTCGGCCTGCCAGCCGGCCTGCCGGTGATGCTCGGGCCGAGCGACGTGCAGGCCACCGCGATCGGCGTCGGCGTCGGCGTGCTCGACGGCGTGAACCGCGCGTCGATCTTCGGCACCAGCGCGATCCACGTCGGCCACTTCGCCAGCGCCGCGGCGCTGCCGGCGCGCCCGCGCGGCGCGATGCTGCAGGCCTCGATCGTGCCGGGCGCGTACTTCTGCATCCATGCCGGCTTCAACGGAACGACCACGCTGCGCCACATGCGCGCGCTGCTCGGCCAGCCGGCGGCGCCGAGCGCGTCGGTGTGCGCGCCGTCGGGCGTGGTGCTGCACCCGTTCTTCGAGCCGGGCGGCGAGCGCGCGCCGCTGACCGACCCGAACGCGCGCGCCAGCCTGATCGGCCTGTGTGCCGCGACCGACGCCGCCGAGCTCGCCTGGGCGGCGCGCGAGGCGCTCGCGTTCAACGCGCGCCTGAGCCACGACAGCCTGGGCGACGACGGCGGCGCGGTTGCGTTCGGCGGCGGCCTCGCGCACGACGACACCTTCGCCGCGCTGCTGGCCACCGTGCTCGGCCGGCGCGTGCTGCGGCCGGCCTCGCCGCACGCCGGGCTGGTGGGCATCGGGCTGATCGCCGGTCACCACCTCGGCGGTGTGGCGATGCGCGAGCTCGGCGCACGCTGGCTCGCCGGCGACAGCAGGATCGATGCCCCGACACCCGGCGCGCACGCCCGCTTCCTCGACCGCAAGTTCGATCTCTACAAGCGCCTGATCGATGTGCTCGGGCCGCTGTGGCCCGAGCTGGTCGCGCTCCAGCAGCAAGCCCGCGAACTCGCCGGCGACTCACCAGGACACACCCCATGAACGGCGCGGATCTGCTCTGCGAAACCCTGCTCGCCAACGGCGTCGACGTCTGCTTCGCCAACCCCGGCACCTCCGAGATGCACTTCGTCGCGGCACTCGACCGCAACCCGCGCATCCGCTGCGTGCTCGGCCTGTTCGAGGGCGTCGTGACCGGCGCGGCCGACGGCTACGCGCGCATGGCCGACAAGCCGGCCGCGACGCTGCTGCACCTCGGCCCCGGCCTCGCGAACGGCCTGGCCAACCTGCACAACGCGCGGCGCGCGTTTTCGCCGGTCGTCAACATCGTTGGCGAGCACCCGGCCGAGCACCTGCCATACGACGCGCCGCTGACCAGCGACATCGAGTCGCTCGCGCGGCCGATGTCGAACTGGGTGCAGCGCACCGCGTCGGCCGACGAGGTGGGCCGCGACACCGCCGCCGCGATCGGCGCGGCCATGGCCTGGCCGCACCAGATCGCCACGCTGATCCTGCCGGCCGACGCCGCGTGGGACGAGACCGCGAGCGCCGCGGTCGAGGTGCCGCTGGCGGCGCCGCGCGCGCCCGATCCGGCGCAGATCGCGCTCGCCGCGCGCGCGCTGCGCAGCGGCCGGCGCACGACGATCCTGCTGTCCGGCCACGCGCTGCGCGGGCCGGCGCTGGAACTGGCGAGCCGCATCGCGCGCCACGGCGCGGCCCGGCTGATGGCCCAGCAATCGAACGCGCGCATGGAGCGCGGTGCCGGCCGCGTGCCGATCGACCGCGTGCCCTACAACGTCGACCAGGCGCTCGCCACCTTCGCGCAGACCGAGCAGGTGATCCTGGTCGGCGCCAAGGCGCCGGTCGCGTTCTTCCTGTTCCCGGACAAGCCGAGCAGCATGCTGCCGGCCGATTGCGAGGTGATCGAGATGGCGGGGCGCGAGGTCGATCTCGGCGCGGCGCTGCAGGCGCTCGCCGACGAACTCGGCATCGGCCGGGACGTGTTCCCCGAACTGGCGGCACGCGCCGACACCGCGCTGCCCACCGGCCGGCTCACGCCGGACGCGATCGCGCAGGCGCTGACCGCGCTGATGCCGGAGCACGCGATCGTGGTCGACGAATCGGTCTCGTCGGGCCGCAACTTCTTCAAGCCGACCTACGGCGCGCGGCCGCACGATTTCCTGCAGCTGACTGGCGGCGCGATCGGCATCGGCATCCCGCTCGCGACGGGCGCGGCCGTGGCCTGCCCCGAGCGCAAGGTCGTCACGCTGCAGGCCGACGGCAGCGGCATGTACACGGTGCAGGCGCTGTGGACGCAGGCCCGCGAGCGGCTCGACGTGGTGACCATCGTGTTCGCGAACAGCCGCTACGCGATCCTGCACAACGAGCTGAAGAACGTCGGCGCCGGCGAGCCCGGCCGCAACGCGCGCCGCATGCTCGACCTGGACGACCCGGCGCTCGACTGGGTGCATCTCGCCCAGGGCATGGGCGTGGAGGCGGCGCGCGCCGACAGCGCCGAGGCCTTCGTCGACCTGCTGAAGCGCGCGTTCGCGAGCCGCGGCCCGTTCCTGATCGAGGCCGTGATCTGAGCGAGGAGACACCGCCATGAGCATCCAGCGATTCAGCCACTGCAGCCACTGGGGCGCGTACACCCTGCTGGTCGAGGACGGCCGCGTGATCGGCGCCGAGCCCTTCGCCGGCGACCCGGCGCCGTCGCCCATCATCCACTCGGTGCGGCACTGGGCCGACCCGACCCACCGCATCGCGCAGCCGATGGTTCGCGAGTCGTGGCTCAAGCACCGCGGCCCGGGGCCGCGTGCGCCCGGCGACACCTTCGTGCCGGTCGGCTGGGACGAGGCCGCGAAGCTCGTCGCCGGCGAGATCGACCGTGTGCGCACCGAGCACGGCAACGGCTCGATCTTCGCGGGCTCGTACGGCTGGACGAGCTGCGGGCGCTTCCACCACGCGTCCTCGCAGCTGAAGCGGATGATGAACCTCGTCGGCGGCTACACCGGCCATGTCGACACCTACAGCATCGCCGCCGGCCCGGTGATCCTGCGCCACACGCTGGGCGACGCCGAGGCCTGCGGCGGCGGCGCGAACACGCTCGACTCCGTGGCCGCGCATGCCGAGACGGTGATCGTGTTCGGCGCGCTCTCGCCGCGCACCGCGCAGAGCGAGGCCGGCGGCATCGCGCGCCACACGCTGGAGCAGAACCTGCGCACCATGGTCGCGCGCGGCGTGCGCGTGGTGCTGGTCTCGCCGGTGCGTGACGACATCCCCGACTGGGTGCCGGCCGAGTGGTGGCCGGTGCGGCCCAACACCGACACCGCGCTGATGCTCGGCCTGGCCGGCGAGATCGTCGCTGCCGGCCGCCACGACCGCGATTTCCTCGCGCGCTGCTGCAGCGGCGGTGAGGAGCTGATCGGCTACCTGAACGGCACGCAGGACGGCGTCGTCAGGAACGCCGACTGGGCCGCGGCGATCTGCGAGATCGACGCCGAACGCATCCGCGAGCTGGCGCGCCGCGTCGTCGCGACGCGAACGATGATCACGGTCAGCTGGAGCCTGCAGCGCGCCGACCACGGCGAGCAGCCGTTCTGGGCCGCGCTCGGCCTCGCCTCGGCGATCGGCCAGATCGGGCTGCCGGGCGGCGGGGTCGGCTTCGGCTATGCCTCGCTCGGCGGGGTCGGCGCGCCGATGGCCGTCTCGCGTTCGCCGTCGCTGCCGCAGGGGCGCAACCCGAACGCCGATTTCATCCCGGTCGCGCGCATCTCCGACCTGCTGCTGAACCCGGGCCAGACCTTCACCTACGAAGGCCAGACCCGCACCTACCCCGACACCCGCCTCGTGCTGTGGGCCGGCGGCAACCCCTTCCACCACCACCAGGACCTGAACCGCCTGCGCCGCGCCTGGGCGCGCCCGGAGACCATCGTCGTGCAGGACCCGGTCTGGACCGCGACCGCGCGACGCGCCGACATCGTGCTGCCCGCGACCAGCTCGATCGAGCGCAACGACATCTCCGGCAACAAGCGCTCCGACCACCTGATCGCGATGCAGCAGGCGATCGCGCCGCTCGGCCTGGCGCGCAACGACTACGACATCTTCCGCCACATCGCCGACGAGCTCGGCGTCGAGCCCGCCTTCAGCGAAGGCCGCGACGAGATGGCCTGGATCCGCCTGATGTACGACCTGACGCGCGAGGACGCCGAGCGCCGGTTCAAGCACCCGATGCCGGCCTTCGATGCGTTCTGGGCCGAGGGCGCGGCGCGCGTGCCGACGCGCTCGAACCACGTCTTCCTGGACCGCTTCCGCGCCGACCCGGCCGCGCACCCGCTCGCCACCGAGAGCGGCCGCATCGTGCTCTACAGCCGCGAGCTGGAAGGGCTGCAACTGGCGGACTGCCCGCCGCACCCGGCGTGGCTGGAGCCGGCCGAGTGGCTGGGCCGCGCCGCGCCCGACCAGCTGCACCTGATGTCGCGCCAGCCGCAGGGCAAGCTGCACAGCCAGCTCGACGACGCGCCCGCCGCGCAGGCGAGCAAGCGCGACGGCCGCGAGCAGGTGTGGCTCCACCCGGCCGACGCGCGCCGCTTCGGCATTGCCGACGGCGCCGTCGTGCGCCTGTTCAACGCGCGCGGCCAGTGCCTGGCGAGCGCCTGCGTCGTCGACACCGTGCGCCCCGGCGTCGCGGTGCTGCCCACCGGCGCCTGGTACGACCCGGCCGACGAAGGCGAGAACCCGCTCGAGCGCTCCGGCAACCCCAACGTGCTGACGCTGGACAAGGGCACCTCGCACTTCGGCCAGGGCTGCTCCGCGCACACCTGTCTCGTCTCGATCGAGACCCACCGACTTCAGGAGACCCCCGCATGACCGACCGTTCGCTCCAGTTCTACATCGACGGCGCGTGGCGCGCGCCGCACGGCACGACCCGCGTCGACGTGATCGACCCGTCCACCGAGCAGCCGTTCGCGTCCATCGCGATGGGCTCGGCGCAGGATGTGGACGACGCTGTCGCCGCCGCGCGCCGCGCGTTCGCGCGCTTCGGCGTGTCGACGCGCGAGGAGCGCGTGGCGCTGCTCGAACGCGTGATCGCGGTCTACGAGCGCCGCCAAGGCGAGCTGGCCGAGGCGATCTCGCGCGAGATGGGTGCGCCGATGGCATTGGCGCGCCAGGCGCATGCGGCGGCCGGGCTGGCGCACCTGCGCGAGGCGCTGTCGGTGCTGCGCGAGCATGCGTTCGACGAGGTCGTCAACAAGACCCGCGTGGTGCGCGAGCCGGTCGGCGTCTGCGCGCTCATCACGCCGTGGAACTGGCCGATGAACCAGGTCGGCTGCAAGGTCGCGGCCGCGCTCGCGGCCGGCTGCACGATGGTGCTCAAGCCCAGCGAGATGTCGCCGATTTCGGCGCTCATCTTCGCCGAGATCCTCGACGAGGCGGGCGTGCCGCCGGGCGTGTTCAACCTCGTCAACGGCGACGGCGCGGTGGTGGGCACGCGCATGGCGAGCCACCCGGACGTGGACATGGTCTCGTTCACCGGCTCGACGCGCGCTGGTGTGCTGGTCGCGAAGGCCGCGGCCGACAGCGTCAAGCGCGTGCACCAGGAGCTGGGCGGCAAGTCGCCCAACATCATCCTCGGCGACGCCGACTTCAAGCGCGCGGTCACGCACGGCGTGCGCGCCTGCTTCAACAACAGCGGCCAGTCGTGCAACGCGCCGACCCGCCTGCTGGTGCCGAAGGACCGGCACGCCGAGGCCGTCGCGATCGCGCGCGAGGTCGCGGCCCAGGTCGTCGTCGGCGACCCGCGCACCGAAGGCACCGTGCTCGGCCCGGTGATCAGCGCGGCGCAGTTCGCCAAGATCCAGGGCCTGATCCAGCAGGGTATCGACGAGGGCGCCGAGCTGGTCGCGGGCGGCATCGGCCGGCCCGAGGGGCTGGGCACGGGCTACTACGTGAAGCCGACGATCTTCGCCGGCGTGCGCAACGACATGGCGATCGCGCGCGAGGAGGTGTTCGGCCCGGTGCTGGCGATCCTGCCGTACGACGACGAGGAAGACGCGGTCGCGATCGCCAACGACACGGTCTACGGGCTGTCCAGCTACGTGAGCTCGGGCGACCTCGACCATGCGCGCCGGGTCGCGCGGCGGCTGCGCGCCGGCATGGTCCACATCAACGGCGCCGGCGTCGACCGGGCGGCGGCGTTCGGCGGCTACAAGCAGTCGGGCAACGGCCGCGAGTGGGGCCGCTTCGGCATCGAGGATTTCCTCGAGATCAAGTCGATGTTCGGGCACGAGGCCTGATGGACGCGGCCACGGCGGTCGCCTTCGAGCGCCCCGACGCGGCGGCGCTGCAGGCGTTGCTGCGCGGCCTGGCCGAGCTGCTCGGCCCGCGCGCCGTGACCGGCCAGGCGCTGCGCGAGCAGCACAGCCACGGCGAAGGGTTGCCGGCCTGCGGCATGCCCGACGTGGTCGTGTTCCCGAACGGCAACGACGAGGTCGCGGCGATCCTCAAGCTGTGCCACGCCCACCGCGTGCCGGTGGTGCCGTACGGCGCGGGCTCGTCGCTGGAAGGGCAGCTGGCGGCGCTGCACGGCGGCGTGTCGCTCGACCTGTCGCGCCTGGACAAGGTGCTGTCCGTCTCCGCCGAATCGATGGACTGCCGGGTACAGGCCGGCGTCACGCGCGAGGCGCTGAACGCCGCGGTGCGCGACACCGGGCTGTTCTTCACCGTCGATCCCGGCGCCAACGCCACGCTCGGCGGCATGGCCGCGACGCGCGCGTCCGGCACCAACACCGTCCGCTACGGCACGATGCGCGAGAACGTGCTCGGCCTGACCGTCGTCACGCCCGACGGGCAGGTGATCCACACCGGCGGGCGGGCGCGCAAGTCGTCGGCCGGGCTGGACCTGACGCACCTCTACATCGGCAGCGAGGGCACCCTCGGCGTGATCACCGAAATCCAGGTGCGGCTGCACCCGGTGCCCGAGTCCATCGTCGCTGCGGTCTGCCAGTTCCCGGACCTGGACGGTGCGATCGGCGCTGCCGTCGCCGCCATGCAGTCGGGGCTGCGCGTCGCGCGCATCGAGCTGCTCGACGAGGTGCGCATGCGCGCCTGCATCGCCTACTCGAAGCTCGACTACGCCGAGAAGCCGACGCTGTTCCTGGAGTTCCACGGCAGCCTGGCCGGCGCGGCCGAGGACGCTGAGGCGATGCAGGCGATCGCGGCCGAGTCCGGCGGCAGCCGCTTCGAGTTCGCGACGCGGCCCGAGGACCGCAACCGCCTCTGGAAGGCGCGCCACAACGCGTACCACGCGGCGATGGCGATGGCGCCGGGAAAGAAGAACATGGCGACCGACGTCTGCGTGCCGATCTCCGAACTGCCGGCCTGCCTGCTCGCGACGCAGGCCGACATCGCCGCCAGCGGGCTGCTCGCGCCGATCGTCGGGCACGTGGGCGACGGCAACTTCCACCTCGGCATCCTGCACGACCCGGCCGATGCCGACGAGTGCGCGCGCGCCGAGGCGCTGGCGTTCCGCGTCACGCGGCGCGCGATCGAGATGGGCGGCACCTGCAGCGGCGAGCACGGCATCGGGCTGCACAAGATCGTGCACCTGCGCACCGAGCACGGCGCGGCGGTCGAGGTGATGAAGACGATCAAGCGCGCGCTCGACCCGGCGGGCATCATGAACCCCGGCAAGCTCTATCCTGCGTGACCACACCCCGAGCGCCACGAACCGATGAAGAAGGATTCCGCATGACCCCATTGCCGCTGGCCGGCGTTCGCGTGATCGAGGTCTGCAACGTGGCCGCCGGCCCGTACTGCGGCATGCTGCTGGCCGACATGGGCGCCGACGTGGTCAAGGTCGAACACCCCGAGGGGGGCGACACGCTGCGCAGCTGGCCGCCGCTGAACCAGGGCTACAGCGAGAACTTCGCCTCGCTGAACCGCAACAAGCGCTCGGTGACGCTCAACCTCAAGGATCCGGCCGACCGCGACCTGCTGCGCGCGCTGGTGCGCGAGGCCGACGTGCTGATCGAGAACAACCGCCCCGGCGTGATGGACCGGCTCGGCGTCGGCTACGCCGCGCTCGCGGCGATCCGGCCGGCGCTGGTGTTCTGCTCGATCTCGGCCTACGGCCAGACCGGCCCGCGCGCGCAGGAAGGCGGCTTCGACCTGACGATCCAGGCGATGAGCGGCATCATGAGCGTGACCGGCGAGGCCGGGCGCCCGCCGGTGAAGTGCGGCGTGCCGCTGGCCGATTTCTCGGCCGGCCTGTACGGCGCGTTCGCGATCGTCGCGGCGCTGCGCCAGGCCGAGGCGACCGGGCAGGGCACGCACCTCGACGTGCCGATGCTCGGCGCGACGCTCGGCATCGCCGCGCTGCAGACCTCCGAATACTTCGGCAGCGGGCGAGATCCGCAGCCGCTGGGCTCGGCCCACCCGCGCAACGCACCCTACCGCGTGTTCCGCAGCCGCGACGGCTACTTCGGCATGGCGGCGGGCAACAACGCGCTGTGGCGTTCGGTCTGCGAGGTCGTCGCGATGCCCGAGCTGCTGGCCGACGAGCGCTTCACCTCGCCGACGCTGCGTGCCAAGCACCAGGACGCGCTGCTCGAGATCCTCGAGGCCCGCTTCACGCAGGACGACACCGCCACCTGGCTGCAGCGCTTCCAGGCCGCCGGCGTGCCCAGCGCGCCGATCAACAGCTACTCCGAGGTGCTGGCCGATCCGCAGGTCGAGCACATGCAGTGGGTGCAACCGCTGACGCTGCCGAACGGCGAGGTCACGCGCACGTTCGTCTCGCCGCTGCGCCTGTCCGGCGAAGGGCTGCCGCTGCGCAGCCCGCCGCCGGCGCTGGGCGAGCACAACGCGGAACTGCTCGATCCCCTGCGCCGCGCGGCGGTCGCGCCGTGAGCGAGGAACTGCGTGTCGCCGTCGACGGCCCGGCCTGGACCTTCGCGCTGAACCGGCCGGACAAGCGCAACGCGCTGTCGGCGGCACTGGTGGAGGCATTGCTCGACGGCGTGGCGCGCGCGCACTCGGCCGGTGCCGCGCTGCTGGTGTTCCGCGGCGAAGGCTCGAACTTCAGCGCCGGCTTCGATTTCGGCGGCGTCGAGGCGCAGAGCGAGGGCGACCTGCTGCTGCGCTTCGTGCGCATCGAGCAGCTGCTGAACGCGATCGGTGGATCGCCGGCACTGACGCTGGCGCTCGCCCACGGGCGCAACTTCGGCGCGGGCGTGGACATCGTCGGCGCGTGCCGGCTGCGCATGGCCAGTGCGGACGCGAGCTTCCGGATGCCGGGGCTGAAGTTCGGCCTCGTGCTCGGCACGCGGCGCTTCGGGGCGATCGTCGGCGCGGCGCAGGCGCGCGCGATCCTGCAGGAGGCGCGCACGTTCGACGCGGCGCAGGCGCTGGCGATGGGGTTCGTCGAGCGGCTCGCGGCGCCGGCCGACTGGGGCGCGGCGGTGGCGGCCGCGCGCGACGCGGCCGTGGCGCTGGAGGCGCCGAGCCGCGCGGCGCTGTACGAGCGGCTCGGCTGCGAGGCCGCGGATGCCGACCTCGCTGCGCTCGTCCGCTCGGCGGCGCGACCCGGCCTGAAGGACCGGATCGCCGCCTACCTGCGCGGCGGCTGAACCCGCGGTTGCGGGATCAGGCCTTCTTGGCCCACGCGCTGCACCAGCCCTTGCCGGCCACCTGCTTGCCGGCGAACAGCGGGCAGGCCGCCGCGGGGTCGGTGGCCTTGCCCTGGTAGAGCGCGCAGTTGGCGCAGTTCTGGCCCGCGGCGTACTTCGGGAACTTCTTCGCGTCGGCCTTGGTGGCGTCGGCGACATAGCCCAGGGCCACGGCCTGCGGGTCTTTCTCGTTGACCAGGGGCGCCTGCGCCAGCGCGCGGGTCCCCAGGGCCGCGGTGCCGGTGGCGGCCATGGTCATCAGAAAGACCCGGCGGGTGGTGTTGGACGGGTGCATGCGTGTCTCCTTCGGTGATGCGCGGTGCTTACTTCGGCATCAGGACGGTGTCGATCACGTGGATCACGCCGTTGTCGGCGGCCACATCGGCGCTCACGACCTTGGCCTTGTCGACCATGACGCCGCCGGTGGTGGCGAGCGTCAACTCGCTGCCCTGCACGGTCTTGACCTTGCCCGGCTTGATGTCGGTGGACATCACCTTGCCCGGCACGACGTGGTACGTCAGCACCGCGGTCAGCTTGGCCTTGTCCTTCAGCAGCGCGTCGAGATCGGCCTTGGGCACCTTGGCGAAAGCCGCGTCGGTCGGCGCGAACACGGTGAACGGGCCCTTGCCCTTCAGCGTGTCGACCAGGCCGGCCGCCTGCAGGGCGGTGGCGAGCGTCTTGAACTGGCCGGCGGCGACGGCGGTGTCGACGATGTCGGCAGCCTGGGCGGACAGGGCGCTCAGTGCGAGGGCGCCGGCGATCAGGAATTTCTTGGACATGGGAGAGCCTCTTGGGAGTGGTTGGGGATGGCAAATCATAGGAGCGCGCCAACACTTGAGTCAGAAATGAGTCAATTAATGGGGTCATTCAGGCCATAATTGCGTTTCAACATCGTGACAACGGAGGGATATGAGCACCGAATCCGACGAGCCCGGCGCTGCCACCCTGCTGCGCAGCGGCACCGCCGCGCGCCTGGCGGGCGTCTCGCCGGCGACCCTGCGCATCTGGGAGCACCGCTACGGCGTGGTGGCGCCGCCGCGCTCGGCGGCCGGCCAGCGCACCTATTCCATGGGCGACGTGCAGCGCCTGCGCCTGATCAAGCGGCTGACGCTCGAAGGCCACGCCATCGGCACGCTGGCGCGGCTCGACATCGACGAACTCGCGCGGCTGTCCGCCGGCAGCGCCGCGCCGGCCGGGGCGCAGCGGGTGCTGGTCGTCGGCCGCGCCGCCGCACGCCGGCTGCAGGACCACCTGCGCCCGGCGCCGGCGTTCGTGTACGAGGATCTGGCGCAGCTCGAGCAGGGTCTGGCGCAGGCGGGCGGCGCCGACGTGCTGGTGATCCAGGTGCCGACGCTGCACGCGTCGCAGACCGACCGCGTGCTGGCCTTGCGCGCCACGCTGCCGGCGCCGGCCGTGATCCTGATCTACGGCTTCGGCACCGAGGCCGCGGCCGATGCGCTGCGCGCCGCGGGGGTGACGGTGCTGCGCGAGCCGGTCACCGGCAAGGCGCTGGCGCGGCTGGTCGTCGGGGCGCGCCCGCCACCGCGGGTGCGCGCGGCCGAGATCGCGACCCGCGCGCGGCGCTACACCGATGCCGAGCTGTCGTCGCTGCGCGAGACGCCCTCGCGCGTGGCCTGCGAGTGCCCGCGCCACCTGGCCGAGATCGTCACGCTGCTGGCCAGCTTCGAGGTCTACAGCGGCGAATGCGTGGCGCGCAACGAGGCCGACGCGGCGCTGCACCGGCACCTGCACGAGGTCACGGCGGCCGCCCGCGCGACCTTCGAGCAGGCGCTGGAGCGGGTGGTGCTCGACGAGGGGCTGGTGGTCTGAGTGCGGCGGGCGCGGGCTATGCTTGCCCGCTGTGTCCGTCACCCATCCATCCCCGGAGATTCCTCGATGAACCTGCTTCCGACCGCCCGCCTCGCGGCGCTGGCGCTGGCCGCCCTGACGACCCTCGCCGCGCAGGCGCAACTGAAGATCGGCGTGATCGCCTCGGCCACCGGGCCGACCGCCGCGGTCGGCATCCCGCAGAAGAACAGCGCCGCGCTGCTGCCGAAGAAGATCGGCAACCTCGATGTCGAGTACACGGTGCTCGACGACGCCTCCGACTCGACCATGACCGTCACGCTGCTGAAGAAGCTGATGGTCGAGCAGAAGGTCGACGCGATCATCGGGCCCTCCGGCTCGCCGAACTCGATGGCCGCGCTGCAGTTCATCGCCGAGGCCAAGACGCCGATGCTCGCGCCGGTGGGCACCACCGCGGTCGTGCTGCCGATGACCGAGCAGAAGAAGTGGGTCTTCAAGACCACGCAGAACGACAGCCTGATCTGCGAGGCGCTGGTCGCGCACATGGTGAAGAAGGGCGTCAAGACGGTCGGCTTCATCGGCTTCGGCGATGCCTACGGCGAGTCCTGGTACGGCGTGTTCGTGCCGATGATCGAGAAGGCCGGCATCAAGCTGATCGCCAACGAGCGCTTCCAGCGCACCGACCAGAGCGTGATCGGCCAGGCCACCAAGATCGCCGCGGCCAACCCCGATGCGGTGCTGATCGGCGCGGCCGGCGGGCCCACGGTGCTGCCGCACACCACGCTGGTCGAGCGCGGCTACAAGGGCCAGATCTACCAGACCCACGGCGCGGCCACGCCCGATTTCGTGCGCCTGGGCGGCAAGGCGGTCGACGGCGCGGTGATGGCCGCCAGCCTGATGCTGGTGCTGGCCGAGGTGCCCGACAGCAACCCGTCGAAGAAGGTCGCGCTCGACTACATCGGCGCGTACGAGAAGATGTACGGCGTCAAGCCGGCGACCTTCGGCGCGAACGTGTTCGATGCAGGGCTGCTGCTGCAACGCGCAGTGCCGGTCGCGCTTCAGCGCGCACAGCCCGGGACCGAGGCGTTCCGCGTGGCGCTGCGTGATGCGCTCGAAGCCACGAAGGACCTGGTCGGCACACAGGGCGTCTACACGATGACGGCGGCAGATCACTCCGGCTTCGACAAGCGCGGGCGCGAGCTGATGCAGCTGCAGGGCGGCGTGTGGCGGCTGATCCCCGAGTGATCGCGCGCCCGCGGCGCTGACGCGGGTGCGCCCGGCGGCGCGTCACGCGTCGACGGCCGCGGCCGCGGGCCGGGGCTCCGGATCGACCAGCGTGGGCAGCGGCTTGAAGCGCTCCAGAACCCACGCCTCGAATTCCGCGGCCGGCAGCGGCCGGCTGAAGTAGTAGCCCTGCACCTCGGTGCAGCTGCGCGCGCGCAGTGCGTCGAGCTGCTGCGGGCTCTCCACGCCCTCGGCGACGATCGTCAGCTTGAGCGAGTGCGCCATCTGGATCATCGCCTCGACCAGCGCCTCGTCGCCGCGGTTCTTGCCGAGATCGCGGATGAACGACTGGTCGATCTTCAGCTTGTCGATGTGGATGCGCTTGAGGTAGCTGAGCGACGAGTAGCCGGTGCCGAAGTCGTCGATCGAGATCCGCACGCCGAGCTGGTGCAGGCCATCGAGCAGCGCCAGTGCCGTCTCGGGGTTGCTGAACGCGGCGCTCTCGGTCAGCTCGATCTCCAGCCGGCGCGGCGGCAGGCCCGATTCGCGCAGCGCGTCGGCCACCATGTCGGCGAACTCGGCGCGGCGCAGCTGGATGGACGAGACGTTCACCGCCATCAGCCGCATCGGCAGGAGCGCGTCCTGCCAGCGCTTGGCCTGCCTGGTGGCGGTGCGCATCACCCACTCGCCGAGCGGCACGATCAGGCCGGTCTCCTCGGCCAGCGGGATGAACTCGGCCGGCGAGATCGAGCCGAGCTCGGCGTTGTTCCAGCGCAGCAGCGCCTCGCAGCCGACGCAGTCGCCGGTCTCGATCTCGATCTGCGGCTGGTAGTGCAGCGTCAGCTCGTCGCGGGCGATCGCCTGGCGCAGCATGGCCTCCATGCACAGCACGCGTGACGAGCGGTCGTGCATCTCCTGCGTGTAGAAGCGGAAGGTGTTGCGCCCCTCGCGCTTGGCGCGGTACATCGCGATGTCGGCGCACTTCGACAGCATCGCGAAGTCGCGCCCGTCGCCCGGGTACATCGAAATGCCGATCGAGGGCGTGACCGTCAGCTCCTGTTGTTCGAGCAGGAACGGCCGCGCGATGCTGGCGAGCAGCTTCTCGGCCACCACCATCGCGCCGCCGACCGGCGTGTCCGGCAGCAGCAGCACGAACTCGTCGCCGCCCAGGCGCGCCACGGTGTCGGGCTGGCGAACGGTGTCGACCAGCCGGCGCGCCACCTCCTGCAGCAGCTGGTCGCCGCAGGCGTGGCCGAGCGAGTCGTTGATGTTCTTGAAGCGGTCGAGGTCGAGGAACATCAGCGCCAACGGCTCCTTCGTGCGCTCGGCCGTGCGGATCGCCTGGTTCGCCCGGTCCGTCAACAGCGTGCGGTTCGGCAGGCCGGTCAGCGGGTCGTTGTTGGCCAGGTGGCGGATGCTTTCCTCGGCCGCCTTCTGCTGGGTCACGTCGGTGGCCTCGGGCAGCAGGAACGCGACCTCGCCGTCCTCGCCGAAGATCGGCCGCAGCGAGAAGTCCAGGATCATCTGCTGGCCGTCCTTGCCGGCGTGCACGGTCTCGAAGCGGCTCGCCAGGCCCTGCGCGGCGCGCTGGACCGCCTCGTGCACGTGGTCCTGCTGGTGCGCGCGCTCGGCCCAGACCGGCATGTCCCAGAAGCGCTTGCCGAGGAGTTCGTCGAGCGGCAGCCCGAGCAGCTTGAGCACCTGGCGGTTGACGTGCAGCACCCGACCGGACGGGTCGAGCAGGCCGATGAACTGCATGCTGCTGTCGAGCATCGCGGCCAGCTTCAGTTCGCTGCGCTGCAGGCTGTTCTGCAGGCGGCGCTGCTCGAGCAGCGTGGCGACCCGGCGCTGCAGCACCGGCAGGTCGACCGGCTTGGTGAGGAAGTCGAGCGCGCCGAGTTCCAGGCCGCGCACCTCGCTGCCCTCGGAGGTGTCGGCGGTGACGAACACGACCGGGATGTCGCGGGTCGCGGCGTCCGCGCGCAGCCGGCGCAGCACGTCGTGGCCGCTCATCAGCGGCATCATCACGTCGAGCAGGATCAGGTCCGGCGGGTCCGACTCGCGGCCCGCCAGGTCGAGCGCGGCCGCGCCTTCGAGCGCGACCTTGATCCGGTAGTCGGCGCGCAGCGCGGTGGCCAGCACGTGCAGGTTGGCAGGCACGTCGTCGACGATCAGCACCAGCGGCTTGCGGTCGATCATCGGCATCTGTCTGTCGGGGGACCCCATCGTGCTGCACTCCATCGCTTGGTCATCGGCCCTGGATCGCGTCGATGTCCGCCAGTGCCGCAGCGTGGTCGAAATCGACGATGCGCTGAAGCAGGGCCGCGAGGCGACCGGTGGAATCGGCCGTCGCGGCCGCGCGCTTCAGGTCATCGAGGAGCGTGTCGGGAATCAGCTCCTGCTCGTGCACATATCGGCGCAGCTCGTCGAGAAGATGAGCACATCCGGCAGGGTCGAATGTCAACAATGATTGGCCCTCCGGATCGACCGGTTCGCGGAACGCTTCGATCGCAGTGATCGCCTCCGCCAGGCTCTCGGCGAGCGCGCCGGACGGGGCCGCCGCCGGGTCGGCGTCGAGCAGCTGTTCGCGCTCGCGGGTGTCGTGCGCGATGCGCGCCAGCCCGATCGTGGCGGCGCTGCCCCGGAGCGCGTGCAGCGCCGCCCGCAGCGCCGCGGGTTCGCCGTGCGCCTGTTGCGCGTCGAGCGCGGTGGCGGTGTCGCGGTGCTCGGCCGCGAAGGCGCGCAGCAGGCGCAGCAGCTGGTCGCCGCGGCCGTGCAGGCGGCGCAGCGCACCGGCACCGTCGAAGCCGGGGAACTCGGGCAAGGCGGCGCCGGCATGCGGCGCGGCGGGCCGGCCCTCGCTGCCGGTCGGTGCGGCGGCCTGGCGGTGCGCCGGCAGCCAGCGCCTCAGCACCCGCACCAGGTCGTCGGGATCGACCGGCTTGGCGACGAAGTCGACCATGCCGGCGTCGGCGCAGCGGGTGCGGTCCGCGTTCAGCACCGCGGCCGTCATCGCGACGACCGGCGGGCATGGCGCGAGATCGAGTTCGCGGATGTGCCGGGTCGCGGTCAGGCCGTCCATCACCGGCATGTGCATGTCCATCAGCACCAGCTCGAAGGCGCTGGCCTCGACCTGCGCGACGGCCTCGCGGCCGTCCTTCGCGATCGACACGTCGACACCCAGGCCGCGCAGGAACTCGCTGGCGACTTCCTGGTTGAGCACGTTGTCTTCGACCAGCAGCACGCGGGCGCCGTCGAAGCGCTGCATCGCGGCGATCGGCGGCGGCGCGCCGACCCGCCGCGTGCCGTCGCGGTGCTGCAGCCGCACCAGGATGTCGAACAGCGCCGAGGGCACGACCGGCTTGGTCAGCACCATGTCGAGCCCGAGGTCGGCGGCGTCCTCGAGCAGCTGCTCGCGGCTGAACCAGGTGACCATGATCGCGAACGGCGGGCAGGCCGGCGCGGCCCCGGCGGGCGCGGCGCGGCCGGTGCGCTCGCGCATCCGGCGCGCCATCTCCAGGCCGTCCATGCCGGGCATGCGCCAATCCAGCAGCACGACGTCGTAGGGGCGGCCCTCGACGCGGCTGCGGTCCAGCAGCTGCAACCCTTCCTCGCCGGTGCCCACGACATCGGCCTGCACGCCCCAGGCGTCGAACATGTGGGCGAGGATCAGGCGCGAGGTCTCCTGGTCGTCGACGACGAGCGCGCGCAGGCCGCGCACGCGGTGCAGGTCGAGCTTGAGGTGCTCGGCGCGCGCCGATTGCATGCGCACCGTGAAGCTGAAGGTGCAGCCGCCGCCGGGCCGGCTCTCGACGCCGATCTCGCCGCCCATCAGGCGCACCAGCTGGCGGCAGATCGTCAGGCCCAGGCCAGTGCCGCCGTACTTGCGCGTCACCGAGTAGTCGGCCTGCGTGAACGCCTGGAACAGCTGGCCGGCCTGCGTCTCGGACAGGCCGATGCCGGTGTCGCTCACCGAGAAGCGCAGCAGCGTGCCGGCCGGCTCCCGCGCGGCGACTTCGGCCTTCAGCTGGATTTCGCCGTGCTCGGTGAACTTGACGGCGTTGCCGATCAGGTTGTTGAGCACCTGCGTCAGGCGCATCGGGTCGCCGACCACCTCCATCGGCACGTCGGGCGCGATCTCGAAGAACAGCTCCAGCCCCTTCTGCTCGACCTGCGCGCCGAACAGGTTGGCGACGTTGGCCAGCGGCTCCTCGATCGCGAACTGCACCTGCTCGAGTTCCATGTGACCGGCCTCGATCTTCGAGTGGTCGAGGATGTCGTTGAGGATCCCCAGCAGCGACTTGGACGAGGCCTGCACCTTCTGCAGCAGGTCCTTCTGGCGCGGCTCGAGGCCGATGTCGAGCACCAGCCGGGTGAGGCCGATCACCGCGTTCATCGGCGTGCGGATCTCGTGGCTCATGTTCGCGAGGAACATGCTCTTGGCCTGGCTGGCGGCGTCCGCCGCCTCCTTGGCGGCCAGCAGCTCGGCCTGCGCGCGCTTGCGCTGCGTGATGTCCTGCGAGGTGCCGATCACGCGCCGCGGCCGGCCCTGCGGATCGCGCTCGACGACCATGCCGTGCTCGAGCAGCCAGACCCAGTGGCCCTCCCTGTGCTGCAGCCGGTGCTCGACCGCGAACTCGGCGGTCTCGCCGCGCAGGCAGGGCTGGATGATCGCGGTGGTCGCGACGTCGTCGTCGGGGTGGCCGAGCGCGATGATGGTGTCGACATGCGGCCGCAGCTCGGCCACCGCATAGCCCATCGTCATCGCCCACAGCATGTCGACCTCGTACGCACCGCTCTCGACCTGCCACTCCCACAGGCCGATGCCGGCGACCTGCAGCGCCAGGCTGTGGCGCTGCAGCTGCAGGGCCTCGGCGCGCTTGCGGGCGTCGATGTCGAGCGCGAGCACGTGGACGCCGGCGACGGCGCCGTTCGCATCGCTCGACGCGGACAGCGCCACGTCGGCCCACACCGTGCGCTCGGGCTCGGGCTCGAAGCGCAGCTCCAGGCGGGTGCTCGCGCCGGCGCCGTAGCGCAGCGCGGCGAACGCGTCGGCCAGCGCGTCGGCGTCGTCCTCGCAGACCAGCGTGGCGAACGCGCGGCCGAGCAGTGCGGCGGGGGCACAGCCGAGGCTGCGCGCGAACGCCCGGTTGACCCGACGCACCCGACCGGCGGCGTCGAGCTCGAGCCAGCCGGCACTGCCGTGATCGAAGCCGGGATCGGTCGGGCAGGGCAGGGCGGTGGCGTGCGTCATGCGCGCATATCGGTGCTGCCCGAAGCCGACTTGACGGGTGCGGCGGCGTCGCGTCGCCTAGTTGACGGGAGTTCACTTTTGGACGCTCAATCCAGGTGGTTTGTCGCATTTCGACGTCCCCGACAGACTGTTCCGGAACGCGACAGCCCGGCCGGGAGCGGCCGGCACGCCCGCGCGGCGCTAGCATCCGCCGCCGGCGTGGGACGCCCGGTCGATGCAACGACGACAAAAAACTGGAGACTGCGATGACGATCCGCTTCGATGTGAATGGCAAGTCGGTGAACGTGAAGGCCGAGCCCGACACGCCGCTGCTGTGGGTGATCCGCGACGAGGTCGGCCTGACCGGCACCAAGTTCGGTTGCGGCATGGCGCTGTGCGGCGCCTGCACCGTGCACCTCGACGGCGTGCCCGTGCGCTCGTGCCAGACGCCGGTGTCGGCGGCGGCGGGCAAGAAGGTCGCGACGATCGAGAGCCTGTCGGCCGACAACTCGCACCCGCTGCAGAAGGCCTGGATCGCGCACGACGTGCCGCAGTGCGGCTACTGCCAGTCCGGCCAGCTGATGAGCGCGGCCGCGCTGCTGAAGGACAACAAGAACCCGAGCGACGCCGACATCGACGCGGCCATGAGCGGCAACATCTGCCGCTGCGGCACCTACGGGCGCATCAAGGCCGCGATCAAGACCGCCGCCGCCGACATGCGCAAGGCCTGAGGAGCACCGCCATGACCAAGATCACCACCCGTTCCTCCTCCGCCGCCGCGGCGCTGACCCGCCGCACCTTCCTGCAGACCTCGTCGCTCGCCACCGGCGGGCTGATGCTCGGCGTCGCGCTGCCCGGGCTGCTCGCCGCCGGCGCCGCCACGGCCGCCGGCACGCTCTACACGCCGAACGCCTGGGTCCACATCGCCGACGACAACACGATCACGCTGCTGTCGGCCCGCTCCGAGATGGGGCAGGGCGTCTACACCTCGATGCCGATGCTGATCGCCGAGGAACTGAACGTCGACTTCCGCTCGATCAAGGTCGCGATCGCGCCGCCCAACGCCAAGCTCTACGGCAACGCGCTGCTCGGCGGCCCGCAGCTCACCGGCGGCTCGACCTCGGTGCGCGACGGCTGGGAGAAGCTGCGCGTCGCCGGCGCGCAGGTGCGCGAGATGCTCGTCAGCGCCGCGGCGTCGCGCTGGAACGTCGACCGCGCATCGCTGACGGCGGCCAACGGCGTCGTCACCGGGCCGGGCGGCAAGAAGGCGACCTATGGCGAGCTGGCGGCGGACGCGTCGAAGCTGCCGGTGCCGGAGAAGGTCGCCTTGAAGGACCCGAAGGACTTCACGCTCGTCGGCAAGCGCACCAGGCGGCTCGACACGCCGGCCAAGACCAACGGCACGGCCGAGTTCGGCATCGACGTGAAGCTGCCCGGCATGGTCTACGCGTCGCTCGAGCAGTGCCCGGTGATCGGCGGCACCGTCAAGAGCTTCGACCCGGCCAAGGCCAAGGCGATGCCGGGCGTGATCGACGTGGTGCAGATCCCCGACGGCGTGGCCGTCGTCGCCGACACCTGGTGGCACGCGAAGAAGGCGCGCGAGGCCTTGACGGTCACCTGGAACGAGGGTGCCGGCGCGGCGCTGAACGACAAGACCATGTTCGACGGCATCCGCGCCGGCGCACCGGCCGACAAGACGATCCCGCTGAAGGCCGTGGGCGATGCCGACGCGGTGATCAAGGCCTCGAACAAGGTCGTGCGCGCCGAGTACGCGATGCCGCTGCTGGCGCACGCGCCGCTGGAGCCGATGAACTTCACCGCGCACTTCCACGACAACAAGGTCGACCTGATCGGCCCGACGCAGTGGCAGGATGCGGCGCAGGGCACGGTCGCCAAGGTGCTGGGCGTGAAGCCGGAAGACGTGACGCTGCGCACCACCTTCCTCGGTGGCGGCTTCGGCCGGCGCATCGACATCGACTACATCATCCAGGCGGCGCAGATCTCGAAGGCGGTCAACAAGCCGGTCAAGCTGCTGTGGACGCGCGAGGACGACACCACGCACGACTTCTACCGCCCGCAGTCGCTGCACCAGCTCGCGGCCTCGCTCGGCGCCGACGGCAAGCCGACCGCGATGACCTTCAGGATGGTCTCGCAGTCGGTCACCGGCCGGGTCTTCGGCCTCCCGCTGGAAGTGCAGGACCCGCTGATGACCGAAGCCGCGATCGCCGCCTACGAGATCCCGGCGACAAAGCACGAGATGGTCAAGCACGACGCCGGGCTGCGCGTGGGCTACTGGCGCTCGGTGAGCCATGCGCTGAACGCGTTCGCGAACGAGAGCTTCATCGACGAGTGCGCGGCCGCCGCGGGCAAGGACCCGTATGCCTACCGCATGTCGCTGCTCGAGAAGCAGCCGCGCTTCGCCAACGTGCTCAAGCAGGCCGCCGACAAGGCCGGCTGGGGCACGCCGCTGGCGGCGGGGCGCTCGCGCGGCATCGCGCTGATGGAGGGCTACGACACCTACATGGCGCAGGTGGCCGAGATCTCGATGAAGGACGGCGTGCCGGTCGTGCACAAGGTGACGGTGGTGGCCGACCTGGGCCGCATGGTCAACCCGGACACGGTCGAGGCGCAGATCCAGTCGAGCATCGTGTTCGGCCTGACGGCGGCGCTGTACGGCGAGATCACGCTCGACAAGGGCCGCGTGCAGCAGACCAACTTCCACGACTACCCGCTGCTGCGCATGAACGAGGCCCCGGCGATCGACATCACGCTGGTGCCGAGCACCGAGAAGCCAGGCGGCATCGGCGAGCCGGCGACCGCGCTGATCGGCCCGGCGGTGGCGAACGCGATGTTCGCCATGACGGGCAAGCGGGTGCGGCGGATGCCGTTCAGCGCGGCGAACATCAAGTCGGCGTGAGCTGAAGGCCCTCACCCCAACCCTCTCCCGCCAGCGGGAGAGGGAGCGGGCGTGGCGGAGACTCCCTCGCCCGCTGGCGGGAGAGGGCCGGGGTGAGGGTGTCTACCCGTGCAGCCGGCTGTGCCGGGGCACGCTCGCCAGCAGGAACTCCATCTGGTCCGCCAGGATGCGCCGGCCGCGCAGGATCATGTCCTCGTGCAGGCTGGGCACGTAGGGCAGGTACATCAGCGACAGGCGCGCCTCCTCGGGCATGCGGTTGCCCTTGTGGCCGTTGCAGGGGCGGCAGGCGGTGATGCAGTTCATCCAGGTGTCGTGGCCGCCGCGCGAGGTGGGCACGATGTGCTCGCGCGTCAGGTCCTCGAACTTGAAGTGGTGGCCACAGTAGGCGCAGATGCCGCGGTCGCGGGCGAACAGCTTGGGGTTGGACAGGGCCGGCGTCTGGCGCCAGGCCCTGCTGGGCACCGAGCCCTTGACCGCGATGATCGGGTGGACCTCGATCCGCGACTGCAGCCCCGTGCGCTGATAGCCGCCGCGCAGCACAAAGAAGGTGTCTCCCAACGTCCAGGCCACGCCGTCGCTCGCGTAGATGACCGCCGCTTCCTTGGCCGAAATCCAGGATTGCGGCCGCCCCGACACATCGAGTTGCAGTACTTCCATGAGGCTTCGAGCGTAATGCAGACGCCGCATTCGCTCAAGCCCGGGGTGGATGGGCCCGGGGCCGCACCGCCCGTCACCGGCGCGTCACACGGCAAGTGGGTACAAACCCCGCTCGCGCGCCATCAGGCGGGTCAGGCCCAGCAGCGCGCCGATGTTCGGCGTCGGGATCGCCAGCCGGGTGCCGATCTCGTGGACGGCGGCGACCAGCGCGTCGATCTCCAGCGGCCGGCCGGCCAGCGCGTCCTGCAGCATCGAGGTCTTGAACGCACCGAGCTGGCGGGCCACGGCCATGCGCGCCTCGCCCGATTCGGCGATCGTGCAGCCGATGCGCGCGCCGATCTGCCGCGCCTCCTCCATCGTGCCGAGCATGAACGCCAGCACCAGCGGGTCGTCGATGATGCGGTGGCTCTCGGCGCCGGTCAGCGCCGAGACCGGGTTCATCGTCATGTTGCCCCACAACTTGTACCAGACCTCGCGGCGGATGTCGGCGCTGGCCTCGGCGGTGAACCCGGCGCCGGCGAGGGCGGCGCGGACGGCCTCGGCGCGCTCGGACAGCCCGCCGGCGGGTTCGCCGACGATCAGCCGATCCCCGAAGCCGTGCCGGATCAGGCCCGGCTCCGGGCTCGAGCAGGTCAGGTGGACGACGCAGCCGAGCACGCGCGCGGTCGGCAGCGCGCCGGCGATCCGGCCGTCCGGGTCGATGCTGGCCAGGCGCCGGTCGCCCAGCGGGGCGTCGGCCGGCGCGGCGTCGAGAAACCACCACGGCACGCCGTTCATCGCCGGCATGACGATCGTCCCGGCGCCGAGCAGCGGGCGCAGCGACGCGGCGGCGGCCGCCAGCGCCGGACCCTTCAGCGCGACGACGACCAGGTCCTGCGGGCCCAGCGCGGCGGCGTCGTCGCTCACCGCGATCGGCGCGGTCGTCTGCGCGCCGCCCATCGCCAGGCGCAGGCCGTGCTCGCGCACGGCCGCCAGCGTGGCGCCGCGTGCCAGCCCGCTCACGGCATGGCCGGCTGCCGCCAGCCGGGCCGCCATCAGGCCGCCCACGGCCCCCAACCCCACCACTGCGATCTTCATCGGTGACTCCGCTGCTCGAATCGGCAGGATGGTAGCGAGCCCGTTGCGGTCGGCGGGGTCGCGGGTAAACCCTAGAGCTGGGCGCGGACAGGGCACCGTTCTAGGCGCGACCGCCTAGAAATACCCGCGCTTTGCGCTCCGGACGGGCTTCCCCTCGCCGGAATCGTCTGCAAAATAGCACGACCGTTCGTTTTAATCCCGGCGACCCACCGGCCCCCACCGTGACCGACCACCCGACCACCCTGAACGAACCTGCCCGCGACGCGGCCGCGTCCGCCACGGGCGCGCACCGGCCGCTGCTCAAGGGCCGCCAGACCCGCTCGACCATCCTCGACGCGGCGCTCGCGCTGGCCTCGCACATGGGGCTGGAGGGGCTGTCGATCGGCGCGCTGGCCGAGGTCACGCAGATGAGCAAGTCGGGCGTGTTCGCGCACTTCGGCTCGCGCGAGGAGCTGCAGATTTCCGTGGTGCGCGAGTACCACGCCAAGTTCGAGGCCGAGATCTTCGAGCCCGCCATCACCGCGCCGCGCGGCCTGCCGCGGCTGCGCGCGATGTACGACCGCTGGTTCAAGCGCGTCTCGGTCGAGATCGACGCCGGCTGCATCTACATCAGCGGCGCGGTCGAGTTCGACGACCGGCCGGGCCCCGTGCGCGACGCGCTGGTCGGCATGGTGCAGACCTGGCACGCCGCGCTGGAGCGCGCGATCCGCATCTCGATCGACGAAGGCCACCTGCGCGCCGATACCGACCCGCAGCAGATGCTGTTCGAGATCCACGGCCTGATCCTGGCCCTGCACCACGACGCCCGCTTCCTGCGCCGCCCGGGCGCCGATGCCCGCGCGCGGGCCGGCTTCGAGAACGTGCTGTCCCACTACATCGCGGCGCCGGCGGCCAACGCCGCGTCGCCCGCGCCAGCGGCCGCCGCGCGCCGCCGGCGCCCGCCCGCCTCCCCCTGATTTCAACTTCCCAGGAGTTCTCATGCCCCAGTACACGCCGCCCCTGCGCGACATGCAATTCGTGATGCACGAGCTGCTCCACGTCGTCGACGAACTGAAGCAGCTGCCGGCGCATGCCGACATCGACGCCGACACCATCAACGCGGTGATCGAGGAGGGCGGCAAGTTCGCCGCCAACGTGCTCGCGCCGATCAACCAGCGCGGCGACGAACAGGGCTGCGTGCTCGACAAGACCACCCATGAGGTCAAGGCACCGGACGGCTTCAAGGCCGCCTACGCGCAGTACGTGGAGGGCGGCTGGCCGGCGCTGAGCTGCGACCCGGCGTTCGGCGGCCAGGGCCTGCCGCACCTGGTCAACCAGTGCATGTACGAGATGATGAACTCGGCCAACCAGGCCTGGACGATGTACCCGGGCCTCTCGCATGGCGCATACGAGGCGCTGCATGCGCACGGCTCGGACGAGCAGAAGAAGACCTACCTGCCCAAGCTGACCAGCGGCGAGTGGACCGGCACGATGTGCCTGACCGAATCGCACTGCGGCACCGACCTGGGCCTGCTGCGCACCAAGGCCGAGCCCGTCTTTGGTGAAGGAACTCCCGACGGCACCTACAAGCTGACCGGCAACAAGATCTTCATCTCGGCCGGCGAGCACGATCTGGCCGCCAACATCGTCCACCTGGTGCTCGCGCGCCTGCCGGACGCGCCGGCGGGCTCCAAGGGCATCTCGCTGTTCGTCGTTCCCAAGTTCAAGGTCAACGCCGACGGCACGCTCGGCGAGCGCAACACCATCTACTGCGGCGGCCTCGAGCACAAGATGGGCATCCACGGCAACGCGACCGCGCAGATCAACCTCGACGGCGCGGTCGGCACGCTGGTCGGCCAGCCGAACAAGGGCCTCGCGGCGATGTTCGTGATGATGAATGCGGCGCGCCTGGGCGTCGGCATGCAATCACTCGGGCTGACCGAGGTGGCCTACCAGAACGCCGTGGCCTACGCGAAGGACCGCATCCAGATGCGCTCGCTGTCCGGCGTGAAGAATCCCGATCAGCCGGCCGACACCATCATCGTGCACCCCGACGTGCGCAAGATGCTGCTGACCGCGCGCGCCTACGCCGAGGGCGCCCGCGCGCTGGCGATGTGGACGACGCTGCAGCTCGACAAGGAACTCGCGACCGACGACGACCAGGTGCGCGCCGACTGCGCCGACATGGTCGCGCTGGTCACGCCGATCGTGAAGGCCTTCTTCACCGACAACGCCTGGATCGCGACCTCGCACTGCATGCAGGTGTTCGGCGGCCACGGCTACATCCGCGAATGGGGCATGGAGCAGTTCGTGCGCGACTCGCGCATCAACATGATCTACGAGGGCACCAACACGATCCAGTCGCTCGACCTGCTGGGCCGCAAGGTGCTGGGCGACAACGGCGCCAAGCTGAAGAAGTTCGGCAAGCTCGTCGCGCAGTTCGTCGAGGACGAAGGCACCAGCGAGGACATGCAGGAGTTCGTCAACCCGCTCGCCGACCTGGGCGACAAGGTGACCAAGCTGACGACCGAGATCGGCATGAAGGCGTTCAAGAACCCGGACGAAGTGGGCGCCGCGGCGGTCGACTACCTGCGCGTCTGCGGCCACCTGGTGTTCGCGTACTTCTGGGCGCGGATGGCGAAGGTCGCGCTCGAGAAGGTCGACGGCGGCGATCCGTTCTACAAGGCCAAGCTGATCACCGCCCGCTTCTACTTCGCGAAGCTGCTGCCCGAAACGGCGACACTGATCCGCACGGCGCGCGCCGGCTCGGCGACGCTGATGGAGATGGACGAGGCGCTGTTCTGATCGTCCGCATCGATTTTTCCCCGGGAGACAACAAAATGATCCGCCACACCAAGATCCTCGTCGCCGCGCTCAGTCTCGGCCTGCTGTCTGCCATCGCCCACGCGCAGGCCACGCCGGCCGGCCTGTGGAAGACGGTCGACGACGAGACCAAGAAGGAGAAGTCGCTGATCCGCATCACCGAGGCGGGCGGCGTGTTCACCGGCAAGCTGGAGAAGCTGCTCGACCCGGCGGTGAAGCCGGACGCGCTGTGCGACAAGTGTGTGGACGACCGCAAGGACAAGCCGCTGGTCGGCATGACCCTCATCAAGGGCGTGAAGGCGAGCGCCTCCGACAAGGCGATGTGGGACGGTGGCGAGATCATGGACCCGAACAACGGCAAGACCTACAAGGTCCGCCTGACACCGGGCGACGGCGGCAAGACGCTGGCGGTGCGCGGGTACATCGGCGCGCCCATGCTCGGCCGCACGCAGACCTGGCTCCGCGTGGAATGACGCATACGCAATTGAACTGAAGGACAAAAGATGAACCGATTTCCAGTCCGCAAGGTCGCCGTGCTCGGCGCCGGCGTGATGGGCGCGCAGATCGCCGCCCACCTCGTCAACTGCAAGGTGCCCGTGATCCTGTTCGACCTGCCCGCCAAGGACGGCCCGAAGAACGGCATCGTGACCAAGGCGGTCGAAGGCCTGAAGAAGCTGAAGCCGGCGCCGCTCGGCGTGCCCGAGGACGCGGCGCTGATCCAGCAGGCCAACTACGAAGAACACCTCGACCTGCTCAAGGACTGCGACCTGATCATCGAGGCCATCGCCGAGCGCATGGACTGGAAGCTGGCGCTGTACGAGAAGATCGCGCCGGCCGTGGCACCGCACGCGATCGTCGCGAGCAACACCTCCGGCCTGTCGATCACCAAGCTGTCCGAGGTGCTGCCGGCCGAGATCAAGCCGCGCTTCTGCGGCATCCACTTCTTCAACCCGCCGCGCTACATGGCGCTGGTCGAGCTGATCAACACGCCGACCACCAACCCCGAGATCCTCGACCAGCTCGAGGCCTTCGTCACCACCGCGCTCGGCAAGAGCGTGGTGCGTGCGATGGATACGCCGAACTTCGTCGCCAACCGCGTCGGCATCGCCGGCATGCTCGCGACGATGAAGGAAGCCGAGACCTTCGGCCTGAGCTACGACGTCGTCGACGACCTGACCGGCAAGAAGCTCGGCCGCGCCTCCAGCGGCACCTTCCGCACTGCGGACGTGGTGGGCCTGGACACGATGGCGCACGTCATCAAGACGCTGCAGGACAACCTTCAGTCCGATCCGTTCTTCCCGAGCTACGCCACGCCGCCGGTGCTGGCCAAGCTGATCGAGCAGGGCGCGCTCGGCCAGAAGGCCGGGGCCGGTTTCTACAAGAAGGTCGGCAAGGAGATCCAGCGGCTCGACCCGGCCTCGGGCCAGTACGTGGCCGGTGGCGGCAAGGCCGACGAGATCGTCGCCCGCATTCTGAAGAAGCCGCCGGCCGAGCGCCTGAAGCTGCTGCGCGAATCGAAGAACCCGCAGGCGCAGTTCCTGTGGGCGATCCTGCGCGACAGCTTCCACTACGCTGCCGTGCACCTGGCCGACATCGCCGAGAGCGCGCGCGACATCGACTTCGCGATGCGCTGGGGCTTCGGCGTGCAGCAGGGCCCGTTCGAGCTGTGGCAGGCGGCCGGGTGGACGCAGGTCGCGAACTGGGTCAAGGAAGACATCGATGCCGGCAAGGCGCTGAGCAGCGCGCCGCTGCCGGCGTGGGTGTTCGAGGGCCCGGTCGCCGCCAACAACGGCGTGCACCATGCCGAAGGGTCGTGGAGCGCAGCGCATGCGCGCTGGGTCGCGCCGAGCACGCTGCCGGTCTACCAGCGCCAGGCCTTCCGCGAG
>JAZKIO010000022.1:0-53234 GCA_040384825.1 Pseudomonadota bacterium | reverse complement strand
CCAGTCGTAGCGCCAGGTCACGACCGGCGGCATCGACATCAGGATGCTCTCGGTGCGCCCGCCGGACTGCAGGCCGAACAGCGTGCCGCGGTCGAACACGAGGTTGAACTCGACGTAGCGGCCGCGCCGGTAGGTCTGGAACGCGCGCTCGCGTTCGCCGTACGGATCGTTCTTGTGCGCCTGCAGGATCGGCAGGTAGGCCGGCACGAACGCGTCGCCCACCGCGCGCAGCATCTCGAAGCTGCGCTCGAAGCCGAGCTCGGCGAAGTCGTCGAAGAACACGCCGCCGATGCCGCGCGGCTCGTCGCGGTGCTTCAGGAAGAAGTAGTCGTCGCACCAGGTCTTGAAGCGCGGGTACAGGTCGGCGCCGAACGGCGCGAGCGCGTCGCGGTTGGTGCGGTGGAAGTGGGCCGCGTCGGCCTCGACGCCGTAGTACGGCGTCAGGTCCATGCCGCCGCCGAACCAGGTCACCGGCGGCTTGCCCTCAGGCAGCGCGGCCAGCATGCGCACGTTCATGTGGACGGTCGGCGCGTAGGGGTTGCGCGGGTGGAACACCAGCGACACGCCCATCGCCTCGAACGGTGCGCCCGCCAGTTCCGGGCGGTGCTGCGTGGCCGAGGGCGGCAAGGTCTTGCCCTTGACGTGCGAGAAGCTGCAGCCACCGCGCTCGATCACCGCGCCGCCTTCCAGCAACCGCGAGCGCCCCCCCCCTTCGAGCTTGCCGCCCGGCTCGCGCGCCCAGGCGTCGGTGATGAAGGACTGGCCGTCCTCGGCCTCGACCGCCGCGACGATGCGGTCCTGCAAACCCAGGAGGTAGTCACGGACGGCTTGGGTGGTGCTCATGTTGTCTTGAACCGGATCGGTGCCGCGAGCGCCGGGTGCTTGCCGACGGGCTGGTTGAACAGGCGCTCGATCTCGGCGAGATCGGTCACGGGGTCGCCGCTCAGCGAAAGAAAGCGCTCGACGCCGGCCTCGCGCCGCTCGTAGTCGACGAACGCGAGCCCGACCGGCACCTGCGCCTGCACGGCGACGTGATAGAAGCCCGAGCGCCATGCATCGGTGTAGCCGCGCGTGCCCTCCGGCGACAGCGCGAGCCAGAGGAACCGGTCCTCGGCGCGCGCCGCCTCCAGCTCGCGCGCCATCTGGCCGACGATGCCGTTGGCCGAGCCGCGGTCGACCGGCACGCCGCCGATCCAGCGCAGCCAGCGCCCGAACAGCGGCAGCCGGAACAGCGTGTCCTTGCCCCAGAAAGTGACGTCCATGCCGATCGCCCACTTGGTGAGGATCGCGAACGGGAAATCCCAGTTCGAGGTGTGCGGGTAGACGATCAGCACGCCCTGCCGCGCCGGCAGGCCGTCGAAGCGCACGCGCCAGCCGAGCAGGCGCATCACGGCGTGCGCGCGGGCGCTGCCGGGCAGCTGGACCGGCTGGGCCGGCTGCGCCGGCGAGTCCGGCGGGGGCGACGCGGTCACGACGCTCAGCGCTTGATCGCGCGGAACCCGATGTCGCGCCGGTACTGCGCGCCATCGAAGTGGATGCCGCGCAGCACGTCGTAGGCGCGTTGCTGCGCCAGCTTGACCGAGTCGCCGAGCGCCGTCACGCACAGCACCCGTCCGCCCGCGCTGACCGGGCCGGCCGCGCCCGCCGCCGTGCCGGCGTGGAAGACCATGGCGTCGGGCGCGTCGGCCGGCAGGTGCGTGATCGCGTCACCCTTGCGCGGCGCGAGCGGATAGCCGGCCGCGGCCATCACCACGCCGAGCGCGACCCGGCGGTCCCATTCGAGCTCGACCTTGTCGAGCGTGCCGTCGGTCGCGTGCATCAGCACGTCGAGCAGGTCGCTCTTGAGCCGCATCATGATGGGCTGCGTCTCGGGATCGCCCATGCGGCAGTTGAATTCGACGGTGCGCGGCTGGCCGGCCGCGTCGATCATCAGCCCGGCGTACAGGAAGCCGGTGAACACGATGCCGTCCTTCGCCATGCCGGCGATGGTCGGGTTGATGATCTCGTGCATCACCTTGGCGTGGACGTTCGGCGTGACGACCGGCGCCGGCGAGTACGCGCCCATGCCGCCGGTGTTCGGGCCCTGGTCGTCGTCGAGCAGGCGCTTGTGGTCCTGGCTGGTCGCGAGCGAGACGACGTTCTTGCCGTCGCACATCACGATGAAGCTGGCCTCCTCGCCCTCGAGGAACTGCTCGATCACGACGCGGGCCTGGCCGGCGTTGTGCTGCACGCCGAGCTTGTTGTCGCTCTCGCTCAGCATCCAGTCGATCGCTTCGTGGGCCTGCGGCAGGCTCGTTGCGACGACCACGCCCTTGCCGGCCGCGAGACCGTCGGCCTTGATGACGATCGGCGCGCCCTGCGCATCGACATACGCGTGCGCAGCCTGGGCGTCGGTGAAGGTCTCGAACGCCGCCGTCGGGATGTGGTGGCGCTGCATGAACGCCTTGGCGAAGGCCTTGGAGCTCTCGAGTTGCGCCGCCGCCTGCGTCGGCCCGAACACGCGCAGCCCGCGCGCCCGGAACAGGTCGACGATGCCGCCGGCCAGCGGCCCTTCCGGCCCGACGACCGTGACCGCGACCTTCTCGGCCTGCGCGAAATCGGCGATCGCGGCGTAGTCGGTCAGCGCGACGTTGGTGAGCTTGGGGTCGGCCGCCGTGCCGCCATTGCCGGGCACGACGAACACCGTCTGCACCTTGGGCGATTGCGCGAGCTTCCAGGCGAGCGCGTGCTCGCGGCCGCCGTTGCCGATCACGAGAACCTTCATGCCGCCGCCTTCATTCCGAGATCTCGGCGTTGTGATACAGCTCCTGCACGTCGTCGAGGTCCTCGATCATGTCGAGCAGCTTCTGCATGCGCTGGCCCTCCTCGCCGGCGAGCTGGACCGTGTTCTCGGCGCGCATCGTCACCTCGGCGACGTCGGGTTTCAGGCCCGCGGCCTCGAGCGCGGCCTTGACGGCCTCGAACTCGGGCGGGGCGCACAGCACCTCGATGGCGCCGTCGTCGTCGGTCACGACATCGTCGGCACCCGCTTCGAGCGCCACTTCCATCACCTTGTCCTCGCTGGTGCCGGGCGCGAACACGAACTGGCCGACATGCTTGAACTGGAACGCCACCGAGCCCTCGGTGCCCATGTTGCCGCCGTACTTGCTGAAGATGTGGCGCACCTCGGCGACCGTTCGCACGCGGTTGTCGGTCATGGTGTCGACGATGATCGCCGCGCCGCCGATGCCGTAGCCCTCGTAGCGGATCTCCTCGTAGTTCACGCCTTCGAGGTTGCCGGTGGCCTTGTCGATGTTCTTCTTGACGGTGTCGGCGGGCATGTTCGCCGCCTTGGCCTTCTCGACCGCCAGCCGCAGCCGCGGGTTCATCGCCAGATCACCGCCACCCTGGCGTGCGGCGACGGTGATCTCACGGATCACGCGGGTCCAGACCTTGCCGCGCTTCTCGTCCTGGCGGCCCTTGCGGTGCTGGATATTGGCCCATTTGGAATGACCGGCCATGAGGCTCCTTGTTTTGTTCCGAGAACCGCCTCGCGCTGGGGCGGCGCGGCGGGTTTTGTTCGCTAGACTCGAATTTTACTTGGGGCCACGGCCCCTCCCGGGAGCAAGAACGATGGCCGAGCCGATTCTCATAGCCAAGCACGACAAGACGGAGTGCTTCTTGCTCCCGGCGCTCGCCAACCGCCACGGCCTGATCACCGGCGCCACCGGCACCGGCAAGACGATCACCCTGCAGACGCTGGCCGAGAACTTCAGCCGACTGGGCGTGCCGGTCTTCCTGGCCGACGTGAAGGGCGACCTGACCGGCATCACCCAGCCCGGCACGGTCGGCGCCAAGCTCGGCGCGATCCTGAAGGAACGCGGCATCGAGCCCTCGCCTCCGGTCGCGTGCCCCGCGACGCTGTGGGACGTGTTCGCGGACGACAAGAAGGCGGACGGCCACCCGGTGCGTGCGACCGTCAGCGACATGGGCCCACTGCTGCTCTCGCGCATGCTGGCGCTGAACGAGATCCAGCAAGGCGTGCTGCAGCTGGTGTTCAAGATCGCAGACGACAACGGCATGCTGCTGCTCGACCTGAAGGACCTGCGCGCGATGCTGCAGTACGTGGGCGAGAACAGCAGCCAGTTCACGACCGAGTACGGCAACGTCAGCGCCGCCAGCATCGGCGCGATCCAGCGCGGCATCCTGCAGATCGACCAGCAGGGCGGCGACCGCTTCTTCGGCGAGCCGATGCTGAACATCGACGATTTCATGCAGACGGTGGATGGCAAGGGCGTCGTCAACATCCTCGCCGCCGACCAGCTGATGAACGCGCCGCGGCTGTACGCGACCTTCCTGCTGTGGATGCTGAGCGAACTGTTCGAGCAGCTGCCCGAGGTCGGCGACCTGGACCAGCCGAAGCTGGTGTTCTTCTTCGACGAGGCCCACCTGCTGTTCAACGAGGCGCCCAAGGCACTGGTCGAGCGCATCGAGCTGGTCGTGCGGCTGGTGCGCAGCAAGGGCGTCGGCGTCTACTTCGTGACCCAGAACCCGCTGGACATCCCCGACACCGTGCTGGCCCAGCTCGGCAACCGGGTGCAGCACGCGCTGCGCGCGTTCACGCCGCGCGACCAGAAGGCCGTCAAGGCGGCAGCGAGCACGATGCGCGCGAACCCGGGCCTCGACATCGAGACCGCGATCACCGAGCTGGCGGTCGGCGAGGCGCTGGTCAGCCTGCTCGACGAGAAGGGCCGGCCGAGCGTCACGCAGCGCGTGTTCGTGATCCCGCCGGGCAGCCAGATCGGGCCGATCACGCCCGAGCAGCGCAAGGCGCTGATCGCCGGCTCGCTGGTCGCCGGTGTCTACGAGAAGGCGGTCGATCGCGAGTCGGCCCACGAGATGCTGAAGGGCCGCGCGGTTGCGGGCAGCGGGGCGGCGCCGGCGTCGGGCACACCGATCCGGCTGCCGCCGACCGGCACGGCCAGCGCGCCGGGCGGCCCGTCGGCCACCGCGAACGACGACGGCGGCCTGCTCGGCGGGCTGAAGGACGTGCTGTTCGGCAGCACCGGCCCGCGTGGCGGCAAGCGCGAGGGCCTGGCCGAATCGGCGGCGCGCTCGGCGATCCGCACGATCGGCTCCAGCGTGGGCCGCGAGATCGTGCGCGGCGTGCTCGGCAGCCTGCTGGGCGGCAAGCGGCGCTGAGCGCAGGCCACCCACCACCCCTGCCCTCTCCCCGCGGGGGCGAGGGAGAGGCCAGCCTCACTGCATCGGCGTCATCTTCGCTTCCGGCCGCATCTGCACCCGCGCCAGCGACTTGAGCTCGCTGACGATGCGGTTGGCGACGAAGCCGCTCTGGGTGTCGGGCTCGAGCGCCGCGATCACCAGGTTGGCGAGCGGCTGGTCCAGGCCCACGTAGTAGCTGCCGGCGCGCACGTCGATCAGCGCGGGCACCAGGTCGACCTTGAGCTTCACGACGCCGCCGGCGTCGGCGATGCTGCCGCGCACGTCGGCCCGGGCGCCGAACTCGCGCGCGGTCTCGGCATAGACCTCGCCGCGCAACGCGCCGGGCTCGTCGAGCCGCTGCACCTGCACGCCGAGCGCGCGCAGCCGCAGCGCCGCGTCGGTCTGGTCGGCACCCAGCCAGTAGCCGCACGGCCGCACACGGCGCTTGACGACGGCCAGCTCCAGCGCCGAATCCCAGGTGACGTTGACGGTCTTGTCGGCACCGGTCTGCGGGTCGAGCATGCGCAGGTTGTATTCGCTGGGCGTGGCCGCGGCCTCGATCACCATCTCGCCCTGGCACGCCTTGGCGGCCACGTCGGCATCGACGAAGCGGCGCAGCTTCTGCAGGTCGTCGGCGCGCGCCGCCGCGCTCTGCAGCACGCTCGTGATCGCGGTGACATGGGTGTGCACGCGCCGCAGCAGGTGCGCCCGGCCGAGCCCGACGCCGCGCGTCTCGATCAGGAAGCTCACCGCGTTGCGCAGGCCGTTCACGTTGCGGCCGGTGTCGGGCAGCACGCCGCCCATCGAGACCTTCTTGTCGGTCACGTCGGTCGAGGTGGTGTAGTACCACTCGTGGCTGAGGCCCTGCGCGCTCAGTGCCTGCAGCATCGGCTTGCGGAACCACTCCTCCGACGCCTTGGTGACGAACTCGGGCAGGTTGGCGGTCATCGCGTACTGCACCAGCGCGTCGAACTTCTGCACGGCGCCGAACTTCTCGACGTAGCGGCCCATCACCGAGAACTCGTGCGCGTCGACCACAACGACCGGGTTGAACTCGCGCACCAGCTGCGCGACCGCCTGCGCCTCGGGTGTGCGCAGCAGCAGGTGGTCGCGGTTCACGTCGATGCCGCCCGCGCTGGTGCGCCGATCGGCGGCCGCGCCGTCCGGGTTGGCGCGCGGCAGCACGATCACGTCGATGCGATCGAGCACCGATGCGAGCGGCCCGCCGGCCAGCGACTGCGCGATCGCCAGCAGCGCCTCGGCGCCGGCCGGCTCGTCACCGTGCTGCTGCCCGACCAGCAGCACCACCGGTCGCGGCGCGCGCGCCGTGGCGCCGGTCGCCGCCAGCGGCACCGGGCCGCGGCTGAAGTGCAGCGCCTCCAGCGGCACGCCGGTCTGCGAGCTGCCGGTCTGCAGCAGCCGGATCGTGGTGGCAGCGCCCGTGCCACCGTCGCGAACCAGCCGGCCGAGCGCGCTGCGCAGTTCGGCATTGCTGGTGAAGTCGAGGCGGCCGGGCTCGAACGCCGGCGTGCGGTAGCTCACCGGCGGGTCGGGGAAGCGGGCCGCGACGCCGGGGCTCTCGGTGGCCGGCGGCGCACTCGCAGCCGCCGCCGCCGAGGCCGCCGCGCTGCCGGGCTCGATCGGCCGCATCGCCGGCAAGGGCGTCGCAGGCGTCGGATTGGCGACAGGCGCCACCGAGGGAGCGGGCGCCGCGGGCGCCACGCCCACGGCCGTGACGGGCGCCGGCACCGGCCGCACCGCGACCCGCGACGGCGCGCTGGCGCACGCCGCCAGCAGCATCGCCACGGCGACGAGCACGCCGCCCGCCCGCGTGCCGCGCGCGACGATTCCGTCGTCGCCTCGAATTCCCTGCATGCCTGGCTCCTTGTGCAAGCTCATGTCCGTCCGCATGCGCTCAAGACCAGCCCGCATCGACGACGAACTCCTGCGCCGTGATCATCCGAGCCGTGTCCGCGGCGAGGAACAGCACCATGTGCGCGATGTCCGCGCCGACCAGCCGGCCCGGCAGGCACTGGTGGCGGTCCATCGCCGCCTCGCCCTCGGCATCGACCCAGCGCTCGAGCTGCCGCGCCGTCATCACCCAGCCCGGCACCACGCAGTTGACGCGGATGCCGTCGGGCCCGAGCTCGCGGGCCAGGCTGCGGGTGAAGCCGTTCATCGCCGACTTGCAGGTCGCGTAGACCGACAGCCCCGGCGTCTTGTTCTTCCAGCTCACCGAACCGAGGTTGATCACCGCGCCGCCGCCACGCTCGCGCATCGTGCCGATCACCGCCTGCGTCGCGAAGAAATGCGGGCGCAGGTTGACGGCCACGCGGGCGTCGAAGGACTCGGGCGTCACGGTCTCGATCGCGTGGCGCTCGTCGTTGGCGACGTTGTTGACGAGCACGTCGACATGGCCGAGCCGCGCGGTCAGCGTCGCCATCGCGGCCTGCAGCGCCGGCACGTCGGTCACGTCGCAGGCCTGGAAATGCGCTTCGGGAAGCGCGGCGGCCAGCGCCTGGCCGGCATGCTCGTCGCGGTCGAGGAAGCCGACCGCGCAACCTTGCGCGACGAAGGCGCGGACGATGTCGGCACCGATGCCGCTGGCGCCGCCGGTCACGATGACGCCCTGCCCGCGCAGGCTGCCGTAGCGCGCGCCCGCGAACTCGACCTGCGGCACCAGGGTCTCGCGGGCCTCGCGCTCGAGCGCGGGCGCCGCGGGGGTGGGGGTCTCGATCATCTCGTCGCCTCGGGCTGCGCCCGCATCGGGCGATCGGACCATTTTGCAGCAGACCGCTCGCGCCGGCCGGGCGCCGTTTCGCGACCCTTCACGGCGTTTCGTCGCAGGCCGGTCGCGGCCGCGCAGCGCGCTCGACACAGTGCGGTCCATCGGCCCCGACGCCGGCACCCACCCCACTCTCCAGGAGCTTCACCATGCTGATCCAGATCGTTCTCCACACTCCCGGCTGGGTCTGGGGGCTGTTCGCCGCCCTCGTCGCCCTCGGGCTGTCGCAGGCGCGCGACCGCGAGCTGAGCACGCTGCGCATCACGCTGCTGCCGCTGGCCATGATCGCGCTGTCGTTGAGCGGCGTGCTGACGGCGTTCGGCCACTTCCCGGTCGCGCTCGGTGGCTGGGCGGCGGGTGTGGGCGTGGCGCTGACCTTCGCGCGCAGCCTGGTGGCCGTGCGGGGCGCACGCTGGCTGCCCGCGTCGCAGGCGGTCTTCGTGCCGGGCAGCGCGCTGCCGCTGGCGCTGATCGTCGCGCTGTTCATCGTCAAGTACGCGGCCGGTGCGACGCTGGCCCTGCATCCGGCGCTGGCCGTGGACGCCACATTCGCCGGCACCTGCAGCGTCGCGTACGGCCTGTTCAGCGGGCTGTTCCTGGCGCGCGGACTGGGCCTGCGCGCGGTGGCCGCACGGGGCGACGCACTCGCGGCGGCGTGAGCCAGAATCCGCCACCATGACACCCGCCCTGTCGCCCTCCGCCGCTGCGGCCCCGCGCCACGGCGGCTTCCTGCGGCGCGGGTTGCGCACGCTGGGGATCTGCGTGGCGATCGCCGCGGTGCTGTCGGGCTGGATGAACTACTCGTTCCTCAGCAGCTTGGTCCACTCGCTCACCATCGGCCTGCTGTGCTGGCTCACGATCGACCTCGGTCGTCAGCCGCTCGCGCGCTGGAAGCACCGTCACGCCGCGCCCGGCAGCCCGGAATCGCTGAGCGACTGGCCGGGCTGGCCGCTGATGCTGCCGCTGATCGTCGTGGGCACGATCTTCGGCTTCACCGTGGGCAACGCGTTCGCGGGCTGGCTCACCGGCCACCACAGCGGCGGGTTCTTCCGCGGCGGGCCGCTGCAGGCGTTCTGGCTGTTCGTCGGCGCGCTGATGCCGGGCCTGCTGATCACCTACTACTTCTACTCGCGCGAGACCATCGCCGCGAAGGAGGCGGCCGTCCAGACCGCGCAGCGCCAGGCCGCCGAGCACCAGCTCAAGCTGCTCGAATCGCAGCTCGAGCCGCACATGCTGTTCAACACGCTGGCGAACCTGCGGGTGCTGATCGCGCTCGACCCGCCGCGCGCGCAGGCCATGCTGGACCAGCTGATCGCGTTCCTGCGCGCCACGCTGTCCGGCTCGCGCGCGGCCGCGCACCCGCTGCGCGCCGAGTTCGCGCGGCTGGCCGATTACCTGGCGCTGATGGAGATGCGCATGGGGCCGCGCCTGCGCACCCGCTTCGAGCTGCCCGCGGAGCTGGCCGAGCTGCCGGTGCCACCGCTGCTGCTGCAGCCGCTGGTCGAGAACTGCATCAAGCACGGGCTGGAACCGTCGGTTGACGGCGGCCGCATCGACGTGAACGCCGTGCGCGACGGCGGCATGCTGGTGCTGCGCGTGCGCGACACCGGCATCGGGCTGCACGATTCATCGGTCGAGGGCACGCGCTTCGGCCTGGTGCAGGTGCGCGATCGGCTCGCCGCGCTGTACGGCGCCCGGGCCTCGCTGACACTGGCCCCCGCGGGCGACGCCGAAGGCGGCACGCTCGCGACCCTGCGTCTCCCGATCGACGACCAGGCCGCCGCATGACCGCCCGCCCGACCGCGCTGATCGCCGAGGACGAGCCGCTGCTCGCCGCGAGCCTGCAGGCCGAGCTCGCGCGCGCGTGGCCCGAGCTGGCGATCGTCGCGAACGTCGGCCACGGCGCGGCGGCCGTCGAGCAGGCGCTGGCACTGCGGCCCGACATCGTGTTCCTCGACATCCGCATGCCCGGCCTGACCGGCCTGGAAGCGGCCCAGGCGTTGGCCGAAGACTGGCCCGCCGATGAGGGCCCCCTGCCCTTGACCGTGTTCGTGACCGCGTACGACCAGTACGCGCTGCAAGCGTTCGAGCATGCCGCGGTCGATTACGTGCTGAAGCCGGTGAACACCGAGCGTCTGGCACAGACCTGCGATCGGCTGCGTGCTGCGATGCAGGCGCGCAGCCGGGCGGCGCCGTTGAACAGCGCCGCGCTGGACGCGAGCCTCGCGCAACTGCGCAGCCTGCTGGGCGCGACGGGCCTGGGTGCGACGGGTGAGAATTCCGGCGGAATGCCGAAGCTGAACGTCATCCAGGCCAGTGTCGGCGCCGCCGTGCACTTGGTGCCGATCGACGAGGTGCTGTATTTCGAGGCCGCCGACAAGTACGTCCGCGTGATCACAGGGGTGCGCGAATACCTGATCCGCACGTCGCTGCGCGACCTGCTCCCGCAACTCGACGCGCAACGCTTCTGGCAGATCCATCGCGGCACGGTGGTGCGCGCCGACGCGATCGCCACCGCCACGCGGGACGAGTCCGGCAAGGTCCACCTGACCCTGCGCGGGCACGCCGACAAGCTCGTCGCCAGCCGCCTCTACGCCCACCTGTTCAAGGCGATGTAGCGGCGGCAGGCGCCGAGACCGCCGGTCACATGCGGTGCAACTCGCCGTTCTCGAACTTGACCCGGTCGCCACGACGCAGGTCGTCGACGCGCTGGTAGTCGAAATCACGCACGCTGCCATCGTCGAAGCGCACCGTCACGCGGTAGACCTCGTCATCACGGCGGTTGCGGTTCTCGATCGCGTTGCCGGCGACCGCGCCGCCGACGGCGCCCGCGCCGGTCGCGAGCGCCCTGCCGGAGCCGCTGCCGAACTGGTTGCCGATCACGCCACCGATCACTGCGCCGAGCACCGCGCCGGCGCCGCTCGGGCGCTGCGAGACCTGCACGTAGCCGATGTTCTCGACCCGGCCGTATTCCGCGTAGCGCGGCACCTGTCGGTTGACCGGTTGCGAGTCGTAGACCCGCTGGTCACCGCGGTACGACGGCGGCGCCGCACAGGCGGTCAGCAGCGCCAGGGCGCCGAGTGAAGAGGCCAGGGAAAGTTGGCGAATGCGCATGGAAGTCTCCTGAAGTTCGGGGATGAAGTCATCGTGTCGTCACGTTCAGGGCCGCCCGCTAGGCCGACCCGCGCTCACGCTGTGGGGCCGGGCCGTCGCGGGGCGTAGTCATTCGCCCACAGCGGCTCAGTGGCGGCCGCGACCGTCCCGGTCGCCGCGGTGGCCGTCGCGCCGGCCGTCGTGGTCGCGACCGCCGCGGTGACCGCGGTGATCCCAGCGGCTGCCGCGGTCATGGCCCCACGAATGACGCGGGTACACGATGGGCTGCGGCCGGTAGTAGATCGGGCGCGGCTCGTAGATCACGCGCGGCGCGGCGCGGTACACCGGTGCGGGCGCGTAGATCGGCGCCGGGCCATAGGAGTAGTACGGGTCGTCGTAGTAGTAACCGGGTGCGTTCGACACCACGGCGCCGATCGCGGGGGCATTGATGCCGATCGACCAGGACACGCCGCCGGCATGCGCGCTGGTGGCGCCGAGCGCCGTGGTGGCGGTGACGAGCGCGAAGAGTGCGGACTTGATCATCTGGGGCTCCTTGAGGGGACCGGAATGCGGCCCTTGTGGACCTCCAACGCGCGGCGACGGTTCCCGGGTTGACCGCCAAGAGGTATCCGCTGGTAAAGCGGGCCCGCCGATAGAATCCCGCCACCGCCAGCGGCCCTCCCGCGGCAGATGGATTCCATGACCGCACCCGTCGATTCCCAGCCCAAGCCCAGCAGCAACTTCCTGCGCCAGATCGTCGAGCGCGACCTGGCCGACGGCACCTACGCGCAGCGCCGGTTCGCCGGCAGCCCGGGCGACGCGGCGCACCATGCGGCCGGCCCGCTCGACCCGGCGCGTATCCGCACCCGCTTCCCGCCCGAGCCGAACGGCTACCTGCACATCGGCCATGCGAAGAGCATCACGCTGAACTTCGGCCTGGCCGCGGAATACGGCGGCATCTGCCACCTGCGCTTCGACGACACCAACCCGGAGAAGGAAGAGCAGGAGTACGTCGACAGCATCCTCGACGCCGTGACCTGGCTCGGCTACGGCTGGCAGTCCGGCGGCACCAGCCACCTGTACTACGCCAGCAACTACTTCGATTTCATGTACCGCGCGGCGGAGGCGCTGATCGGCGCCGGCCTCGCCTACATGGACGAGCAGACGCCCGAGCAGATGCGCGCCAACCGCGGCGACTTCGGCCACCCCGGCACCGACAGCCCGTTCCGCAGCCGCACGCCGGCCGAGAACCTCGCGCGCTTCCGCGAGATGCGCGCCGGCGCGCTGCCCGATGGCGCGGCCGTGCTGCGCGCGAAGCTCGACATGGCGAGCCCGAACATCAACCTGCGCGACCCGGCGCTCTACCGCATCAAGCACGCCGAGCACCACAACACCGGCAACGCGTGGTGCATCTACCCGATGTATGCCTACGCGCACCCGATCGAGGACGCGCTGGAAGGCATCACCCACAGCATCTGCACGCTCGAGTTCGAGGACCAGCGGCCCTGGTACGACTGGCTGCTCGACACCCTGTGCACGCTCGGCCTGCTGGCGCAGCCGCGCCCGCACCAGTACGAGTTCGCGCGGCTGAACGTGACCTACGTGATCACCAGCAAGCGCAAGCTGCGGCAACTCGTCGACGAGCAGATCGTCGACGGCTGGGACGACCCGCGCATGCCGACGATCGTCGGCCTGCGCCGGCGCGGCTACACGCCCGAGGCGATCCGCCTGATGTGCGAGCGCGCCGGCACCAGCAAGGCCGGCGGCTGGACCGACTACGCGAGCCTGGACATCGCGCTGCGTGAAGACCTGGAAGGCAAGGCCCCGCGCGCGATGGCGGTGATCGACCCGATCCGGCTGAAGCTGACCAACTGGGCAGCGCTGTTCGGCGCGGACGATCACCTGGAGCCGTGTCACGCCCCGGCCAACCCGCACCGGCCCGAGCTGCCGCCACGCACCTTCAACCTCGGCCGCGAGTTGTGGATCGAGCGCGACGATTTCGCCGAGGTGCCGGCCAAGGGCTTCTTCCGCCTGTTCCCGGGCAACCGGGTGCGGCTGAAGTACGGCTTCGTCGTCGAGTGCACCGGCTGCGAGAAGGATGCGAGCGGCGCGGTCACCGCCGTCACCGCCACCGTCGTGCCGGACACCCGCAGCGGCACGCCGGGCGCGGACGCCTTCAAGGTCAAGGGCACGATCACCTGGCTCGCGGTCGCCGACGCGCTGCCGGCCGAACTGCGCCTGTACGACCGCCTGTTCACCGAAGCGCAGCCGGACGCCGGCGGCAAGGACTTCAAGGCCGCGCTGAACCCGGCCAGCAAGCGGGTGGTGGCCGGCTACATCGAGCCGTCACTGGCCGGTGCGCAGCCGGACGACAAGGTGCAGTTCGAACGCCACGGCTATTTCGTCGCGGACCGCGTCGATCACACCGCCGCGAAGCCGGTACTCAACCGGATCGCCGGGCTGAAGGATTCCTGGGGCAAGTGACGCCGCAGGCGGGCGCTCAGGGCGCCGGGCCGCCGGCCGCGAGCGCCTGTCGGCGCTCCTCGAGCTTGCGCATCACCTGGTCGGCGAGGAACTGCAGGGTCTCGAGTTGCCGGGCGTCCAGCTCGCGCGGCACGCGGTCGATCACGCAGATCGTGCCCAGCCGCTGACCGCCGGAACTGACGAGCGGCGCGCCGGCGTAGAAACGGATGCCCGGGTCACCGGTGACGAGCGGGTTGGCGGCGAAGCGCTCGTCCTGGGTGGCGTCGCGCACCATCATCACCGGCTCGGCCGCGTGGATCGCGTGCTCGCAGAACGCGAACTCGCGCGGCGTCTCGGTCGCCTGCAGGCCGACGCGCGACTTGAACCACTGGCGATCGCGATCGAGCAGCGAGATCAGCGCGATCGGCACGCCGCAGACGCTGGCGGCCATGCGGGTCAGGTCGTCGAACGCCTGATCTTCCAGCGTGTCGACGATCCGGAAGTCGTCCAGCTCGGACTGGCGGGCCCGCTCCGCTTCATCTTGGGTTGACATCGAACTCGATCGCACCTGGTTGACATGGCGTCCGCGTCGACGCCGTTGCAATTGTAAACAGACCGTGTACGCAGGCGACCCGAATGCAAGGACTTACCAGCGCGGGCCGGCGCGGACGGGCTCCGAGGTGGCGGCCAGCGTCGTGCCCAGCGGGGCCGGCGGCGGCGGATCGAGCAGCGCGGTCAGCGGGCTGTCGATCGCCCGTGCGTGCTGCGCGATCGAGCGGCTCGCGTCGTAGAACAGCTTGCGCGACGGGTCCGCGCCGCGCGCCATCAGGAAGGCGACCAGGTCGCGCTGCGTTTCCGGGTGCGCCAGGAAGCCGGGCCGCAGCGCGCGCTCCAGCGGCGCCCAGGCCAGTTGGCGGCTCTGCGTCGCAGGCACGCGGTTGGCGAGCTCCGGCGCACGCGCCAGCCACCAGTCGATCGCCGCCCAATGGCTCTCGCGCAGCGCGAGTTCGAAACCTCCCGGCAGCTGGCCATCGTGGCCGCCGAGCGCCGCCTGCGCCGTGTGGCCGCGCGCTTCCAGGGTGCGCGCGAGCGGTGTCGCGAGCAGATCGGGATGCAGCGCGCCGAGCGCGCCGAAACCGAGCGCGCCCGGTTCGAGCGCGCCTTGCGCGAGCCAGGTCGCCAGCACCGAATCCAGGCCTGCCAGGCGCGCGTTCGGGCAGCCGAGCATGCGCATCACGTCGTGCTGCACGGCGCGCGAGTCGGCCTCGGCGAGCCAGCGCAACGCGCGCAGTTCGCCGGCGGACGCGGCGGCGAAGTCGGGGCAGGCGTTCGCCTGCGCGAGTTCGACCAGCGGCGAGCGCTCGCAGGCCTCGGGCGAGGCGCCCTTCTCGATGAACTCGGGCAACGCGGCCCAGAAGCGCGGCTCGCGCGTGGCGACCGCCAGCACGCAACCCTGCAGGTGGGCGTTGCGCAGGTCCTGCGGCTTGACGCTGCCGGGCACGAAGGGACCGCAGCGCACGTTGAGCGCGCGCTGCACGCTGTCGAGCCGCTGGCACGGCGGATCGTCGCCTTCGGTCAGGCGGCCATGGACGTGCTTGACGACTTCCCAGGTCACGCTGGTGTCGGTCGCGATGCCGGCCACGCCGAGCACCAGGCCGGTCGTGGTGCAGCCACCCAGCCCGGCCGAGGCGCCGACGACCGCGCCGACGAGAGCGACGCGCCGCGCCACGGAGAACAGCCAACTCGCCGACATCTCGCCACTCCCGGGCCCACCGACAGGCCGAACGTCCATCGTAGTGAGCGCGGCCGGCCGCGGGCGTGCAGAAGTGGCAAGGCGCCCGAGGGCCGGGTTACGCGTTGTGACAGCGGGCCGCCTCCGGCGCTGCGGCATCATCGTGCGATGAACTTGATCACTGCTTCCCTGATGGTCGCGGCCTGCCTGCTGGCAACGAACGCCCGCGCCCTCGACCTGCCGCAACAACGCCTCGCGCCAGGCGGCGTGGCCCGCATCGACCTCGGTCCCGCGGCCGAGGCCCCGACCGCGCGCTTCCGGGACCTGCCGGTCCTGGTGGTCCGCGACGCCGGCCGATGGACGGCGCTGGTCGGCCTGCCGCTCGCCACGGCGCCGGGGCGGGCCGAACTGGTCGTCGAGGGCGCCGCGGGCGCTGCGAGCCGCTCGTTCGAGGTCAAGCCCTGGAAGTACGCCGAGCAGCGCCTGACGGTCGCGCCCGGGCAGGTCGATCTGGCGCCGGCCGACCAGGCGCGCTACGAGCGCGAGAGCGCCCACCTCAAGACCATCGTCGCGACCCGTTCGGACACGCCGCCGGACACGCTGCGCCTGGCCGCGCCGGTGCCCGGCCGCCAATCGAGTTCCTTCGGGCTGCGGCGCGTCTTCAACGGCCAGGCGCGCAATCCGCACAGCGGCATGGACATCGCCGCGCCGCAGGGCACGCCGGTCGTCGCGCCCGCCACGGGCCGCGTGATCGACACCGGCGACTACTTCTTCAACGGCCAGACGGTTTGGCTGGACCACGGCGCCGGCTTGCTGACGATGTACTGCCACCTGTCGAGCATCGCCGTGAAGGTGGGCGACGTGCTGGCGGCCGGTGAACCGCTCGGCGCTGTGGGCGCCACCGGCCGCGCGACGGGGCCGCACCTTCACTGGGGCGTGAGCCTGAACCGCGCGTTCGTCGATCCGGCGTTGTTTCTGGCGGCCGAGCGCTGAGGGCGCTCGGGCGGCGATTCAGCGCCCCAGCGCCTGGTCCCGCTGCTGCCGGTCGATCGCGGCCTCGGCAGGCGTGGGTGCCGGCCGGGTCGACAACGCCGGCAGCCCGAGGAAGCCCGCCAGGCCACCCGCCGATTCGGGCGCGGAGGCCGGCTCGGCCGGCGCCTCCGGGGGGTCGCGCACGACCTTCGGGAACTCCGCCTTCGTGTCGATCAGCTTCGCCTTCTGGCCCTGCTGCATGAACGCGCCGACCAGCCGCAGCGCGCTGTGGCCGCCCTGGCCCCAGTAGTTGCTGCGGATCGTCACGCGCGGATCGTTGAAGCCGACCCACGCGCCCGTGACGAGCGTCGGGCTGATCAGCATGAACCAGCCGTCGGTGTTGTTCTGCGTCGTGCCGGTCTTGCCGGCCAGGTCACCCTTCACGCCCCACTCGGTGCGGACGGCCGTGCCGGTGCCGGTCTGGGGCACCCCGCGCATCACGTCGACGAGCTTGGCGACCAGCGTCGCGTCGAGCACGCGCTCGGGGCGGCTCTCGAAGGTCTCGAGCACGCGGCCGTGGCGGTCGCTGATCTGGCCGATCAGCAGCGGCTCGCGGCGCTCGCCGAGCGCGGCCAGCGTGGCATACGCCTGCGCCATCTCGAGCAGGCTGACCGGGCTGGTGCCGAGCGCGAGCGAGGGCACCGGATCGAGCTTGGCCTCGCGCACGCCCACCGCCCGCGCGAACTCGACGACCGCCTCGGCGCCCACCTCCTGCATGACCTGCGCGGTGATCGTGTTCTTGGACTGCACCAGCCCGTCGCGCATCGTCATCATCTCGCCGGACGGGCCGCTGCCGTCGGTCGGCTGCCAGACGCCGCCGTCGGCCAGCGCGATGTCGATCGCGCCGTCGAGGTAGCGGTGCTCGGTCGAGATGCCGCGCTGCATCGCCGCGCCGTAGACGAAGGGCTTGAAGGTCGAGCCCGGCTGGCGTTTGGCCTGCGCGACGTGGTCGAACTGCTCGCGCGCGAAGTCGGGGCTGCCGACCCAGGCGCGCACCGCGCCGGTGGCCGGGTCCATCGCGACGAAGCCGGCGGACAGGCGCGTCTTCTCGGCGCGCAGCTTGTCCATCGTGGCGGTGTCGGCGAGCACGGTGGCGAGCGCCTGCGCCTCGCTCTGGCCGGCCTGCCTGGCGAGCTTGAAGTCGGGCGTGTCGCGCGCCATCTCGGCCAGCATCGGCGCGTGCTCGCGCCAGTAGTGCGCGAACGGTTCGCCGCCACCCTTGAGTGGCGCAGTGTTCGCGGCCGGCGGCTTGATGCGCACGGCACGCATCCGCGCGTCGGCCCACTCCTCGCCGGCCAGCCGCTGCAGCATCGCGACCTGCTGCACCACCGCCTCCTGCGCGATGCGCTGGAGCCGGGCATCGAGCGTGGTGCGGACGACGAGGCCGTCGGTGTCGAGGTCGACATCGTGCGCGTCGGCCCACTCCACCAGCTGCTCGCGCACGCGCGAGACGAAGTGGCGCGCCTGGCCGATGTCGCCCTCCTCGGGGCGCTTGAACGCGAGCACCAGCGGCTGCTGGCGCAGCTTCTCGTAGCGCGCCGGGGTGAGATCGCCACGCCGCAGCATCTGCGCCATCACGAGGTTGCGGCGCTCGCGCGCACGCTCGGGGTTGCGCACCGGGTTGTAGCGCTGCGTGCCCTTGAGCATGCCGACCAGCGTGGCGCACTGCGCGGTGTCGAGTTGCGCCGCGGGCTTGTCGAAGTAGGTGCGCGCGGCCATCTCGATGCCGCGCACGTTGTAGAGGAACGGCGCGGTGTTGAGGTAGCTCTCGAGGATCTGTTCCTTGGTGCTGGTCCGCTCGAGCCGCAGCGCGGTGATCGCCTCGCGCAGCTTGCGGTTCAGGCTGCGCTCGTTGCCGATCTCCTGCGGGAACAGGTTGCGCGAGAGCTGCTGCGTGATCGTGGAGCCGCCCTGCGTGCGGCCGTTCAGCGTGTTCCAGGCCGAGCCGACGATGCGCGCCGGATCGAGGCCGTTGTGCTCGTAAAAGCGCCGGTCCTCGGTCGCGATCAACGCGTTGACCAGGTCCTTGGGCACCTCCTTCAGCGTGACCGGCGCCTGGTAGGTCGAGGAGAAGCGGCCGATCACCTCGCCATCGGCCGAGAGGATCACGCTCGGCCGCACCGACTGGGCGCGCCGCAGTTCGTCGACGTCCGGCGTCGAATACACCAGAACGCACACGTAGACGGCCGCAGCCGCGGCGGCGGCCGTGGCGGCCAGGCCGGTCCACTGCAGCGCGCGCTTCAGTCGCCGCGGCCAGCCCCGGGGGGAGGGATCGTTGGTTGGAGGCACCGGCTCGGCGCGGCCCTCTTTGTCGTTCGGCATGGTCGGGAATGGTCGCACAGCCCCACGAGCCGAGGTGACAGGGTGTGGCGCGACCGGCGGTCGGAGCGAGCCTACAGCCCGGTGACCGCCCTCGCGCGCATGTCGGAGGCGCATGTCGGAGAATCGCGGGCCGGCCCGGCCGGATCACGGCGATGTCGGCGCAGGCCGGCCACGGCGCGTTGTGACCGGGCGCTCTCTGAACTTTTCCCCTGCCCGCCCACTCTGTCGGTGGTCGTCATCAAAGGACCCGAACGTGAATCGTCGCGATTTCTCCACCCGCCTCGTCGGCACCGGCCTCGGCGCCGCTGCCGCCTCGCTGTTTGCCACCGGCGCGCACGCCCAGGCCGGCGCCCCGGCCGAAGGCAAGCACTTCACCCGCGTCGAGCCGCCCGTCCCGCCCGTGGTACCGGGCAAGCTCGAAGTGCTCGAGTTCTTCTCGTACGCCTGCCCGCACTGCAATTCCTTCGAGCCGACGATCGCGGCCTGGTCGAAGTCCCTGCCGGCGGATGTGGCGTTCCACCGCGTGCCGGTGCCGTTCCTTGCGAACTTCGAGAACCTGATGCGGACCTACTACTCGCTCGAGACCCTGGGCCAGGTCGACGCGATGCAGCGCAAGGTGTTCGCCGCCATCCACGTCGAGCGCAACTACCTCGACAAGCCGGCCGACATCGCCGCGCTGATGGCCAAGAACGGCCTCGACGCGGCCAAGTTCACCGCCGTGTTCAACTCGTTTTCGGTGGCGACCAGCGTCGCCCGCGCGAAGAAGCTGATGGCCGCGTACAAGCTCGACGGCGTCCCCACGCTGGCCGTGCAGGGCCGCTACCTCACCTCCCCCGGCCAGGCCGGTGGGCTGGAGCAGGCGACCGCCGTCGCCGACTACCTGCTGCAGCGCGCGCGCACCACCAAGAGCTGATCAGCCGCGCCGGCTCTTCGCCTTGCGCGAATCGAGTTCGGCGAGCTGGGTCTTCAGCAGCAGGATCAGCACGCGGGCGTTGTCCTCGCTCAAGCTCAGGACCGACGAGGGCATGCCCTCGTCCTGCGCCGGCGCCGGTTGCACCAGCGCGTCGATCTGCGCGCGGATCAGGCCGTGGCCGTGGGCCATCGCCTTGACCTTCTGCACTTCGATGTTCCAGGTCTTCATGTCGTGACCGCCTCCTCCAGCAGCCGGGTGTCGCGCGTCGCCGCGCGGGGGTTCGGATCGATGTTCGGTTCGGCGCCGGTGACGAGGCCGAGACGCTCGGCCACCTGCCCCGGCTCGTTCAGCGTGCGCACGGCCTGGTAGGCCGCTTCGGCCTGCGGGTGACGGCGACGCAGGTAGTTCAACCACTGCTTCACGCGCCCGGCCCGCGCCTTCGGCTCGACATGGCCGCACACGAGCTGCCAGAACGCCGCGAGCAGCGGCTGCAGCGTCGCCCAGTCGAGCCCGTCGGCAGCCGCGTCGCCGCGGTCGGCGGCGCGGATCGCGAGTGCCAGGCCCGGGTCGCTCACCATGCCGCGGCCGAGCATCAGCGCGTCGCAGCCCGAGCGCTCGCGGCACAGGCGCGCATCGGCGACGCTCCAGATCTCGCCGTTGGCGATCACGGGCACCGCCACCGCGGCGCGGATCTCGGCGATGCGCTCCCAGTACGCCGGCGGCCGGTAGCCGTCGGCCCGCGTGCGCGCGTGCACGACCAGTTCATCGGCGCCCGCGGAGACGATCGCCAGCGCGCACTCGAGCGCGCTGTCCGGGTCGTCGAAGCCGAGCCGCATCTTGGCCGACACCGGCATCTGCGCCGGCACCGCCCGGCGCACCGCCGCGACGATGCGGTGGAGCAGCGCCGGGTCCTGCAGCAGCGCGGCGCCGCCGCCGTGGCGGTTGACGATCTTGGCCGGGCAGCCGAAGTTCAGGTCGATGCCGGCTGGGCCGAGGCTCGCGGCACGCGCGGCGTTCTCGGCCAGGCACACCGGATCGGAGCCCATCAGTTGCAGGCGCACCGGCACGCCGGCCCGGGTGCGGCCGCCGTGGTTCAGCTCGGGCACGACGCGCGTGAACACCCGCTCCGGGAGCAGGGTGCCGGTGACGCGGATGAACTCGGCCACGCAGCGGTCCACGCCGCCGGCCCGCGTCAGGATGTCGCGCAGCGTGTGGTCGAGCAAACCCTCCATCGGGGCCAACAGGATGGTCATGCGAGGAGTGTCCCCGATTCCGCTAGAGTCCCGCGATCCGTGCTTTGAGATGACTCGATGAACCTGATCTACGTCGGCGACGCCATGTGCTCGTGGTGCTACGGCTTCGCCAAACCGCTCGACGACCTGCTCGCCGATCCGCAGGACGCCGCGCCGCTGCAACTCGCGCTGGTGATGGGCGGGCTGCGCCCGTTCACGACCGAGCCGATCTCGCCCGAGCGCGCGAGCGAACTGGCCGGCCACTGGCACCGCGTGGCGGAGGCGAGCGGCCAGCCGTTCGCGCAGGCGCCGAACACCGCGTTGCACCTGCCCGGCTTCGTCTACGACACCGAGCCGGCCGCGCGGGCGACGGTCACGGTCCGCACCCTCTGGCCGCAGCAGGTGTGGCGCTACTTCAAGGCGGTGCAGCACGCCTTCTATGCCGACGCGCGCAATGTCGTCGACCCGGCCGTGCTGGCGGACATCGCCGTCGAGCTGGGCCTGCCACGCGCCGAGTTCGGCAAGGCGTTCGCCTCGCAGAAGATGCGCGACCTGACGATGCAGGACTTCCAGCAATCGCAGGCCTGGGGCATCCGCGGCTTCCCGACGCTGGTCGCCGAACACGGCGATCACCTGCACCTCGTCGGCAGCGGCTTCATGCCGATCGACACGCTGCGCGAGCGCCTGAGCGGTGCCGCGAGCGCGCACGACCACGACCACGACCACGATCACGATCACCACTGAACCAACGGGACCGCATGAACATCATCCGCAACACCCTGCTCGCCGCGCTGGTCGCGCCCTTCACGTTCGGCGCCGTCGCGCAGGGCGACCTGCTGGCCACCGCCGGCAAGGAGAAGGGCGCCGTCGTCACGTCCTCGGGCCTCGTCTTCAAGTCGATGACGGCCGGCACCGGCGCCGCGCCCGCCGCGACCGATGTCGTCAAGGTCCACTACCGCGGCGTGTTCGCCGACGGTCGCGAGTTCGACAGCTCGTACAAGCGCAACGCGCCGGCCGAGTTCCCGCTCAACGGCGTCATCAAGTGCTGGACCGAAGGGGTGCAGCTGATGAAGGTCGGCGGCAAGGCTCTGCTCACCTGCCCGGCGGCGATCGCCTACGGCGAGCGCGGCGCGGGCGGCGGGATGATCCCGCCGAACACGCCGCTGCAGTTCGAGGTGGAGTTGCTGGGCGTCACGAAGCGCTGAGCTCCGCGCCGCGCGCCTCGTCAGAGCGCAAGACGGTCGACCCGTCAGCCGCCGACCTTCAGCTGGTTGTCGACGGCAACCACGCCCTTCACGTTCTTCGCCAGCGTGGTGGCGTGCTCGCGCGCCTCGTTGCTCGGCGCCGTGCCCTTGAGCATCACGCGGCCCTGGGTGGTGTCGACGTTGATCCTGGTCGCGCTCAGGTTCGCGTCCTTGGCCAGCTCGGCCTTGACGGACGTGGTGATCATCGCGTCGTCGATCTTGTCGCTCATCTTCGTGCCGGCGTTCTCGGCGGCGTTGCCGGCCCGGTCCATCGCGACCGCCGTGTCGTTCTTCGCGGCGGCCTGTTCGCGCCGATCGCAACCGGCCAGTGCCATGGTCGCGACCATCGCGCCGATCGTCGTCATCGTGAGGATTCGTTGCTTCATCGAGGTTCTCCTGGTCTGCCGGAATCGGCGAGGTGAGACAACCTTAGAAGCCGGGCGAAGGCGCTGCCGTCGGCAGCGTGGCGGTTCGCCTGTCGGACAGCACCCTCCGGGCACCGCCGCGACGACCGCCGTCGCGCTCAGTGCGCGGCGCTGGGGCGAACCATCGGGTACGCGTACTCGCGGCCGATGACGGCACGGGCGTACAGGTAGTTGTCACGCGCCCGCTCGCTGAGTGAATCGAGTGCCACCTGGCCCTGCTCGTCGCAGGGGAAACACAGGGCGCGCCCCTCGTGGAACAGCGACTGGAAGCGGATTTCGTAGGAAGCGTTCATCGGGCGTCACTCCTGTGTCGGTGGCGTCGTCGGATCGACCGGCGCCTGAAGGAAGTATCGACATCAACGCGGGACGACGGTGTCAGGACGACACCGCAAGCCGTGTCAGTGAATTTCCATCCGCAGCGTCGGGCCCTCGGCCGCGATAATTCCGGATGACCCGTTCCGACACGCCCTCCCCGCCCCGCGCCGCGCCTGCTGCCGGCGACTCGTTCGACCGCCTGGCGCTCTCGCCGGCGCAACGTGCCAACCTCGTCACGCTCGGGTACCTGGCGATGACGCCGGTGCAGGCCGCGAGCCTGCCCGCCGCGCTCGCCGGCGATGACCTGATCGTGCAAGCGCAGACCGGCAGCGGCAAGACGGCCGCGTTCGCGCTCGCGCTGCTGGCGCGCCTGAAGCTCGACGACCTCGCTCAACCGTTCGCCGTGCAGGCGCTGGTGCTCTGCCCGACCCGCGAACTGGCCGACCAGGTGAGCGCGGAGATCCGCCGCCTCGCGCGCAGCGAGGACAACGTCAAGACGCTGACGCTGTGCGGCGGCGTGCCGCTGCGCAACCAGCTCGCGAGCCTGGAGCATGGCGCGCATGTCGTCGTCGGCACACCGGGCCGCGTGCTCGACCACCTCGACCGCGGCGCGCTGCGGCTCGATGCGCTGCGCACGCTGGTGCTCGACGAGGCCGACCGCATGCTCGACATGGGCTTCCTCGACGACATCGCCCGCGTTGCCAAGCTGTGCCCGAAGGACCGCCAGACCTTGCTGTTCTCGGCCACCTACCCCGAGGGCATCGCGAAGCTGGCGCAGCAGTTCATGCGCGCGCCCACCGAGGTGAAGGTGCGCGCGCAGGTCGACTCGGCGCAGATCGAGCAGCGCTTCTACGAGGTCAAGGACAGCGAGCGGCTGCATGCCGTGTCACTGCTGCTGAACCACTTCCGCCCGGCGCGCACGCTGGCGTTCTGCAACACGCGGCAACAGTGCCGCGACCTGGTCGACGTGCTGAAGGCGCAGGGCTTCGCGGCACTGGCGCTGCACGGCGAGCTCGAGCAGCGCGAGCGCGACCAGGTGCTGGTGCAGTTCGCGAACCGGAGCTGCTCGGTGCTGGTCGCGACCGACGTGGCCGCGCGCGGCCTGGACATTGCGCAGCTCGAGGCGGTGATCAACGTCGACACCACGCCCGACCCGCAGCTGCACATCCACCGCATCGGCCGCACCGGCCGCGCCGACGCGACCGGGCTGGCGCTGAGCCTGGCGAGCCTGGACGAGATGGGCGGCGTCGGCCGCATCGAGCAGGTGCAGGGCAGCGAGGTCACCTGGTACCCGCTCGCGGGGCTGACCCCGGCGCCCGGCGGCCGGCTGCTGCCGCCGATGGTGACGCTGCAGATCGTCGGCGGCCGCAAGGAGAAGATCCGCGCCGGCGACCTGCTGGGCGCGCTCACCGGCGAAGCGGGCTTCGGCGCGGACCAGATTGGCAAGATCAACGTCAACGAGTTCTCGACCTACGTCGCGGTCGACCGGCAGATCGCGAAGCAGGCCCTCGAGCGCCTGGGCGCGGGCCGCGTCAAGGGCAAGAAGGTCAAGGTCCGGCTGGTGCAGGAGTAGCGCGGTACCGACTTTCGTGCGCGGCCTGCGCCTACAGGCGCGCGACGGCGCGCGCGAGAGAGTCGGCACGATGAAGAACACGCTCATCGCCCTGGCGGCCACGGCCGCCGCACTCGCCGGCTGCGGCGACATGGCCACCCTGCCCGTCACGGCCGGCACCGGGGCCAACCCGACGCTGCCGCCGCCGAACAAGACGTTGCTGCCGACCGTCAACATCGCGCCCGCCCAGGGCTGGGCCGAAGGCGCGACGCCGACCGCCGCCGCCGGCACCCGCGTCACGGCGTTCGCGCGCGGCCTCGACCACCCGCGCTGGATCCACGTGCTGCCGAACGGCGACGTGCTGGTCGCGGAGACCAACGCGCCGCCCAAGCCGGCGAACACCGGCCTGCGCGCGTGGGCGATGGGCCTGGTGATGAAGAAGGCCGGCGCGGGCACGCCGAGCGCCAACCGCATCGCGCTGCTGCGTGATGCGGACGGCGACGGCGTGGCCGAGACCCGCACCGTGTTCGCCGAGGGCCTGAACTCGCCGTTCGGCATGGCGCTGGTCGGCAACGACCTGTACGTGGCCGACACCGACGCCGTGGTGCGCCTGACCTACACCCCCGGGGCCACGCGCGCCGGCGGGCCGCCGCAGCGCGTGGTCGACCTGCCCGGCGGGCCCCGCAACCACCACTGGACCAAGAGCTTGATCGCGAGCCGCGACGGCACGCAGCTCTACGTCACGGTCGGCTCGAACAGCAACGTCGCCGAGCACGGCATGGCCGAGGAGGAAGGCCGGGCCGCGATCTGGCAGGTCGATCCGAAGGCCGGCACCAAGCGCCTGTTCGCGACCGGCCTGCGCAACCCGAACGGCATGGCGTGGGAGCCGACCACCGGCACGCTGTGGACCGTGGTCAACGAGCGCGACGAGATCGGCAGCGACCTCGTGCCGGACTACCTGAGCTCGGTGCGCGACGGCGCCTTCTACGGCTGGCCGTACAGCTACTTCGGCCAGAACGTCGACGCGCGGGTCACGCCGCCGCGGCCCGACCTGGTGGCCAAGGCGGTCTCGCCGGACTACGCGCTCGGGCCGCACACCGCGTCGCTCGGCCTGGCCGCGTCGCAGGGCACGAGCCTGCCGGCGCAGTTCTCGAGCGGCATGTTCATCGGCCAGCACGGCTCGTGGAACCGCAAGCCGCACAGCGGCTACAAGGTGATCTACGTGCCGTTCAGCGGCGGCAAGCCGAGCGGCCCGCCGGTCGACGTGCTGACCGGCTTTCTCACCGAGGACGGCAAGGCGAACGGCCGGCCGGTCGGCGTGGCGCTGGACACCAAGGGCGCACTGCTGGTCGCCGACGACGTCGGCAACGTGATCTGGCGCGTCAGCGCCGCGCCATGACGACGCGGTACGCGGCCGTGCCGCCCAGGGTGGTCGCGAACGTGCCCCAGGCCATGTCGACCAGCGTCATCGTGACCGTGTAGCCGCGCAGCGTCGCGAGGTTGGTGAGGTCGTAGACGCCGAACGCCGCCAGTCCGAGCACGGCGCTGCGCAGCGCGGCCTCGCCGAGGCTCGTCGCCGGCAGCAGCGCCAGGTAGACGATCACCGCCGGGAAGCCGAAGTAGTAGATCGCGGCCGGCACGATGCGCACCGAGTCGGTCATCAGCGGGCCGAGCTGCTCGACGTAGAAGTCCTTCGCGAGCCAGCCCAGCCAGGCGGCGTCGAGCGCGCCCATGACGACGAGCGCCACCGCGTACGCGGCGATCAGCTGGACCAGGGTGAGGCGCGGGGTGGGCATGCGGGAGGACTCCGTGGACGGGGCCCGATCACACCACAACGCGGCGCGCCGCGCTGCGGGCACCGCGCATGACCGTCGGCCTCAGCTCGCGGCGAGTTCGGACGCGGGCTCGTCGTCCTCTTCGCCCAGGAAGCCGCCGCTCTGGTGGGCCCAGAGCCGCGCATACAGCCCGCCCTGCGCCAGCAGGCTGCGGTGATCGCCCTGCTCGACGATGCGGCCCTGGTCGAGCACGATCAGCCGGTCCATCGCGGCGATCGTCGACAGCCGGTGCGCGATCGCGACCACCGTCTTGCCTTCCATCAACCGGTACAGGCTGGCCTGGATCGCGGCCTCGACTTCCGAATCGAGCGCGCTGGTGGCCTCGTCCAGCAGCAGGATCGGCGCGTCCTTGAGCATCACGCGCGCGATCGCGATGCGCTGGCGCTGCCCGCCGCTGAGCTTGACGCCGCGCTCGCCGACATGCGCGTCGTAGCCGCTGCGGCCTTTCGGGTCGACGAGGCCGAGCACGAAATCGTGCGCCTCCGCGCGCTTGGCCGCAACGACCATCTGCGCGTCGCCGGCGTCGGGGCGGCCGTAGAGGATGTTGTCGCGCACCGAGCGGTGCAGCAGCGAGGTGTCCTGCGTGACCATGCCGACCTGCGCGCGCAGTGAATCCTGCGTCGCGTGCGCGATGTCCTGGCCGTCGATCAGCACCCGGCCGCCTTCCACGTCGTACAGCCGCAGCAGCAGGTTGACGATCGTGCTCTTGCCCGCGCCCGAGCGCCCGACGAGGCCGACCTTCTCGCCGGGGCGGATGTGCAGCGACAGGTCGTCGATCACATTCTTCGTGCCGCCGTAGGCGAAGCTGACGTGCTCGAAGCGCACGTCGCCCAGCGTCACCTTCAGCGGCTGCGCGTCGTCACGGTCGACCACCGCGTGCGGCCGGCTCAGCGTGTTGATGCCGTCCTGCACCGTGCCGATGTGCTCGAACAGCGACGCCATCTCCCACATCACCCAGTGCGAGATGCCGTTCAGGCGCAGCGCCATCGCGGTGGCCGCGGCGAGCGCGCCCACGCCGACCTGCCCCTGCGTCCACAGCCACAGCGCCGCGCCGGTGGTGCTCGCGATCAGCAGCATGCTCAGGGCGTGGTTGACGATCTCGAACGCAGTGACCAGCCGCATCTGCGCGTGCACGGTGCCGAGAAACTCCTGCATCGCCGAGCGCGCGTAGCCGGCCTCGCGGTGCGAGTGCGAGAACAGCTTGACGGTCGCGATGTTGGTGTAGGCGTCGGTGATGCGGCCGGTCATCAGCGAGCGCGCATCGGCCTGCGCCTTCGCGACCTTGCCGAGCCGCGGCACGAAGTACCAGAGCGCCGCGCCGTAGCACAGCAGCCAGCCGGTGAACGGCGCGAGCAGCCAGCGGTCGAAGCTGCCCAGCATCGCCATGATGGTGACGAAGTAGATCACCACGAACACCATCAGCTCGGCCAGAATCATCCAGGCGTCGCGCACGGCCAGCGCGGTCTGCATCACCTTGGTCGAGATGCGGCCGGCGAACTCGTCCTGGTAGAAGTGCATGCTCTGCGCGAGCATCAGGCGGTGGAAGTTCCAGCGCAGCAGCATCGGGAAGTTGCCGGCCAGCGCCTGCTGCTTGAGCAGCGACTGCACCGCCACGAGCACGAGGCTGGCCGTCAGCACCCCGCCGAGCAGCAGCAGGTTGTGACCCTGGTCCGCCCACAGGCGCGCCGGCGTGGTCGCGCTCAGCCAGTCGACCACGCGGCCGAGGAACGCGAACAGCAGCGCCTCGAACGCGCCGATGACCGCGGTGCACAAGGTCATCGCGATCATGTACGGGCGCAGGCCGCGGGTGCAGGCCCACAGGAACGGGAAGAAGCGCCTGGGCGGCGGCGAAGGCTCGGCATCCGGGTAGGGCTGCACGAGCCGCTCGAAGAACTGGAACACGCGGGGTCTCCGGCGGGTCGTCTGGGCGCGAGAGGTTAGCCGATGACGCGCTTCCACGCGCAGGTCACCGAACCGCACCAATTTGGTTCATCCACGGTCGAATCGCACGCTAGAGGTGCCTCTCTTCAGATCGTTGCCCATGGTTCGTGCATGGCCTAGGGTTTTCCCTCACAATACAAACCCTAGCAACTCTGAAGACCATCATGTTTTCCGTCATCCAGTCGATCAAGAACCTGTTCAACGTGTCGGCGAATCCGGCCCAGGATCGCGACGACCAGTATCTGGCCGACGCCGCCGACATCTATGACCTCGAGCGCCGCATGCGCCAGGTCGATTCCGGCCGCCACAACCTCTACGCCATCGGCTCCTACGGCATCTTCATGCGCTGAGGCGAGTTTGTAAGTTCGGGCAACGGATCCCGACAATGCCTGCATGCGTTGCAGGCAGCCCGGGGCGGGTGAGCAGCGTGTTGATTCTTCAACCCCTCACCCAGGAGCTACGTCAATGCCCAAGCTGGTTACCACCGCCGTGTCCGCGGCCGCTGCCTTCCTGACCTCGAGCGCGATCGCGCAATCGACCGCCGCCGCGCCGGTCGACCCGAGCGCCTTCGTGAACCAGTTCGAGTCGACGTTCGGCAAGTTCGAGGGCTACCGACGCTCGGGGGCCAAGGGCATCTGCGCCACCGGCGAGTTCGTCGGCTCGGCAGACGCGCGCGGGCTCTCCAGCGCGTCCGTCTTCAGCGGCAAGCCGGTGCCGGTGGTGGTGCGCTTCTCGGTGGGAGGCGCCAACCCGAAGGCGCCGGACAACACCAAGTCCCAGCGCAACATGGCCCTGCAGTTCGACCTCCCCAACGGCGAGGTCTGGCAGATGGGCAACATCTCGGCGCCGGTGTTCGGTGCCTCGTCGCCGCAGCAGTTCCTCGGACGGCTGGCGTCGCTGCAACCCGACCCGACCACGAAGATGCCCGACGCGGCCAAGGTCAAGGCCTTCGCCGATGCCAACCCCGACGTCCTGCTGCAAGGCAGGTACTACGCGTCGCAACCGGTCCCGGCCAGTTTCGGTGCGGTCAACTACTGGGGCGTGCACGGCTTCGGCTTCGTCAACGCGGGCGGGACCAGGCAATTCGGCAAGTGGATCTTCGAGCCCGTCGGCGGGGTCCAGGGCCTGACCGACGACGAGGCCAAGGCCAAGGGCCCGGCCTTCCTGTTCGACGACCTGCGCCAGCGCGTGAAGGACGGCAAGGTCGCGTTCAACTTCAATCTCGAACTCGCCCAGCCGGGCGACACGATCGACAGCGCGACGGTGCCGTTGCCCGAGGGCCGCAAGAAGGTGAACCTCGGCCTGCTGAAGATCACCGCCGTCGCCGAGGACGGCGGCGGCCCCTGCCTGACGATCACCTACAACCCGATGGTGTTGCCCAAGGGCGTGGAGCCGTCCGCCGACCCGATGATCGCGGCCCGGTCCGCGCCGTACGCCATCGGCCTTGGTCGTCGCCTGGCGGAAGGCGCGAAGCAGCAGTAGCGGGCGCACCGACCTCCGGTGGCCGCGGGCTTCACATGTCACCACCCTCGGTGACATGAAACGACACACGCCGATACCGCGGTGAAAGGACGCTGCGTGCCCCGCCCGGCACGATGAGCGCTCCCATCCACCTCTGAGGTCATCTCCATGAAACGATCCATCAAGCGCATCCTCGTCGCGGTCTTCGGCACCGCGGTTCTCGTCGGCGGCCTGACGGCCTGCGGCGGCCACCACGGCGGCTGGGGCCGCATGGGCGGCGACTCCACCCAGGCGCGCGAACGCATGATCGAACGCGCCGGCAAGGAACTGAAGCTCGACGACGCGCAGAAGCAGCGCCTGACCGTGCTCGCCGACAAGCTGCGCGATTCGCGCAGCGCCGTGATGGGCGCGACCGACCCGCGCGCCGACATGATGGCGCTGGTCGCGGGGCCGAAGTTCGACCGCACCAACGCGCAGGCTCTGGTCGAGGCCAAGGCCGCGGCCATCCGCGCGAAGAGCCCCGAGGTGATCGCCGCCGCGGCCGACTTCTTCGACGGCCTGCGCCCCGATCAGCAGCAGCAGGTGCGTGAGTTCATGAGCAAGCGCGGCGGCCGCGGCGGCCACGGCCACAAGTCCTGATCCGGGCAGCCTGAAGGCGGGAAGGCGCAAGGGACAATCACCCCATGCGCCGCATCCTGCTGATCGACGACGACGAGTTGCTCGCCGCCCCGCTCGCCGCCTTCTTCGGCCGCTTCGAGTTCTCGCTCGATGCGGCCGTCCGGCCGAGCGTCGGGCTGGCGATGCTGCGCGCGAACGCGTACGACGCGGCGATCCTCGACGTGATGCTGCCCGAGATGGACGGCTTCGAGCTGTGCCGCACGATCCGCCGCGACGGCGAGCCCACGGTGCGCGACGTGCCGATCATCATGCTCACCGCGCGCGGCGACGTGATGGACCGCGTCGTCGGCCTCGAGATCGGCGCCGACGACTACCTGCCCAAGCCCTTCGAGCCGCGCGAGCTGCTCGCGCGCCTGCAGACGGTGCTGCGCCGCGCCCGCGCGCCGGTTGCGGCGAACCAGAAGCGCCTCGTCTTCGACGGCCTGCAGATCGACCTCGAGCGCCGCCAGGTCGAGTGCGGCGCGCGGTCGATCGAATTGACAAGCACCGAGTTCGACCTGCTGGTGCTGCTCGCGAGCGATCCCAACAAGGTGTTCAACCGCGACGAGATCCTGAACCGGCTGCGCGGCATCGACGCCGACCTGCACACCCGCGCCGTGGACATCCTGGTGAGCCGGCTGCGACGCAAGCTCGAGCCGCTGGACGTGATCAAGACCCTGCGCAACGCCGGCTACACCTTCGCCGGGGCGCGCGCGTGAATGCCGCCACGCGCGCCTGGCGCCGCCTGCGCCACTCCCTGCGCGCGCGGCTCACGCTGCTGTTCCTGCTGCTCGCGCTGGCGATGACGCTGATCTTCGTCGGCGGCGTGCAGGCGGTGATGCGCTCGGGCTGGCAGGAGCTGGCGCGGCCCCTGATCGCCGACTACGTCGACCAGCTCACCGCCGAGATCGGCACGCCGCCCGATGTGCGCAAGGCGGAGGCGATCGCGCGCCGCCTGCCGCTGCGCATCCGCATCGAGGGGCCGGTGGTGAACTGGTCCACACGCTCCGGCGAGGCCGACGACGGCTGGCGCGAGCGCGACCGCCATCGCCGCGATGCCGAGCGCCCGCCCAGCCCGTGGCGGCCGGTGCGCGAGCTGGCCGACGGCCACCGCGTGCGCTTCGGCCTGGCCAGCCTGCCGCGCGACGACGCGCCCGAGGACCGCGCGCGCCTGATCGGCTGGGCCACACTGCTCGCGATGCTGGCGCTGGTGGCCGCCACCTACGCGTGGGTGCGCGCGCTGCTGCGCCCCCTGGCCGACATCCGCGCCGGTGCGATCCGCTACGGCGCGGGCGATTTCTCCGAGCCGATCCCGACGCGCTCACCGGACGAGCTCGGCGAGCTCGCGCGGCAGGTCAACGGCATGGCGGACGGCCTGCACGGCCTGCTCGACGCCAAGCGCGACCTGCTGCTGGCGATCAGCCACGAGCTGCGTTCGCCGCTGACCCGCGCGCGGCTGAACGCCGAGCTGGTCGACGAAGGCACGGCGCGCGACGCGCTGCTGCGCGATCTGGGCGAGATGCGCGACCTGATCACCGACCTGCTCGAAAGCGAGCGCCTGGCAGGCGGCCACGCCGCGCTGCACACCGAGCCGGTCGACCTGAACGCGCTGGTGCGCGAGGTGGTGGCGCAGCAGTTCGCCGATCGACTGCCGAAGCTCCCGCTGGCGCACGACGTGCCGACGCTCGCGCTGGCGCCCGACGCGCCGCGGCTCGCGCTCGACGCCACGCGCATCCGCCTGCTGCTGCGCAACCTGCTCGACAACGCGCGGCGCCACAGCGCCGACGCGGCGCAGCCACCGGTCGTCACGACCACGTTCGACGCGGCCGGCGCGACGCTGCGGGTGCGCGACCACGGCCCGGGCGTCGACGAGGCGCAGCTGCCGCTGCTCGCGCAAGCGTTCTACCGGCCCGACAGCGCGCGGCGCCGCGCGACCGGCGGCGTCGGCCTGGGGCTGTACCTGTGTCGCCTGGTCGCGCAGGCGCATGGCGGAACGATGACGCTGCGCAACGCCCATCCCGGGCTGCAGATCGACATTCACCTGCCCGTTCAGCTGCCGCGCCGCGACCGCTGATGCGCTCCTACTTCTTCTGCGTCTTCTTTTCCCACTCGCGCAGCGCGCCGAGCGTGTTGGTCACGTGCTTGGCGGGGTTCAGGCTCTGGTAGCTGTAGATGATGGAGCGGTCCGGCGTGATGACGTAGGACACGCGGTTCGCGTAGTCCGGCATGATCATCATCGCCGCGTCGTAGCTCTTGATCACCGTCTTGTTCGCGTCCGACGCGACCGCGAACTTGCCCTGGCAGGCCTGGGTGGAGAACTTCAGCTGGGTCTCGATGTCGTCGGTCGAGACGCCGATCACCGTGGCGCCGAGTGCCGCGAACTTGTCCGTCGCCTCGGCGAACTCGTGCGCCTCGGCCGAGCAGCCGGCCGTGAACGCGGCCGGGAAGAAATACAGCACCACCGGGCCCTTGGCGAGCGACTGGCTCAGCGAGAAGTCGTACTTCTTGCCGGCCAGAGCGGCCGGCACGGTGAAATCGGGGGCCTTCTCGCCGATGTCGAGCGCGGCGTGCGCAGTCGAGGCCATCACCAGGCCCGCCGAGAGTGCCGCCAAGGCGTGCATGATCTTGTTCATCTTCCAATCCGTCCCGTTTTGCGGCGTGTCGCCACGCGAATCGCGCGATGTTGCCAGAAGCCGGCGCGCCCGCAACCGTACGGCCATTCATCCCTGACGGATGCAGGCCCGGCCTGCGGCGAAGCACGAATCGCCTAGGCAGCGCGCCCTAAGTCGCGCCGCGACGCGCCGATATGATCCGCCCGCACCGACGCACGCCCGCCGCGCGCCCCGGGGGCACCTCACTTTCGGAGATGGCATGTTCGACTACATCGTGATCGGCGGCGGCTCGGCCGGCTGCGTCCTCGCAGCGCGACTGACCGAGGACCCGGCCGTCAGCGTCTGCCTGGTCGAGGCCGGTCCGGCCGACATGAGCGTGCTGATCCACTGCCCCGCCGGCCTGGCGGCGCTCGCGCAGACGACGCAGGCCAACTGGGCCTTCGAGACCGTGCCGCAACCGGGCCTGAACGGCCGCCGCGGCTACCAGCCCCGCGGCAAGGTGCTGGGCGGATCGAGCTCGATCAACGCGATGTGCTACGTGCGCGGCCCGCGCGAGGACTACGACCGCTGGGCCGCCGAAGGCAACCCCGGCTGGGGCTTCGACGACCTGCTGCCCTACTTCCTCAAGTCCGAGAACAACGAGCGCGGCGCGAGCGCGTGGCACGGCGCCGGCGGGCCGCTGAACGTGATGGACCTGCGCAGCCCGAACCGCTTCGGCCCGGTGTTCGTCGATGCCGCGGCGCAGGCCGGCTACCCGCGCAACGACGACTTCAACGGCGCGACGCAGGAAGGCGTGGGCCTGTACCAGGTCACGCAGAAGAACGGCGAGCGCGGCAGCGTCGCCAAGTCGTACCTGACACCGAACCTCGGCCGCAGCAACCTGACGGTGATGACCGGCGCCCACACCACGCGCGTGCTGATGGAGGGCAAGCGCGCGGTAGGCGTCGAAGTGCGCGTCGGCGGCGCTTTGCAGCAGCTGAAGGCGCGGCGCGAGGTGCTGCTGAGTGCGGGCGCCCTGCAGTCGCCGCAGCTGCTGATGCTGTCGGGCATCGGCCCCGGCGCGCAGCTGCAGAAGCACGGCATCGCGGTCGTGCACGACGCGAGCGGCGTCGGCGCGAACCTGCACGACCACGTCGACGTGGTGCAGGTGGTCGACACGCCGGGGCTGTCGGAGCTGTTCGGCCTGTCGCTGCCCGGCGCCGTCAACGTGCTGCGCGGCATCTTCGAGTGGCGCGGCGCGCGCAGCGGCCTGCTGACGACCAACTTCGCCGAGGCCGGCGGCTTCATCAAGAGCCACCCCGACGAGGCGCTGCCCGACCTGCAACTGCACTTCGTGATCGGCAAGCTGATCGACCACGGCCGCAAGCCGAGCCTGGGCCACGGCTACTCGTGCCATGTGTGCCTGCTGCGGCCCAGGAGCCGCGGCGCACTCACGCTCGCGAGCGCCGACCCGCTGGTGCCGCCGCTGATCGACCCGAACTTCCTCGGCGACCGCGACGACCTGGTGAAGATGGTGCGCGGCTTCAAGATCATGCGCGGCATCCTCGGCCAGCCGGCGCTCGCCGGCTACCGCGGGCGCGAACTGCCGGCCTCGGCCGTGGCGCAGACGGACGCGCAGATCGAGGAGTTCATCCGCGGCCACGCCGACACGATCTACCACCCGGTCGGCACCTGCCGCATGGGCCCGGGCGAGCGTGACGTGGTCGACGCGCAGCTGCGCGTGCGCGGCGTGCAGGGGCTGCGGGTGATCGACGCGTCCATCATGCCGAGCATCATCGGCGGCAACACCAACGCCCCGGTGGTCGCGATGGCGGAGAAGGCGGCGGACATGATCAAGGCGGCCTGAGGTCTGCCTGCTTCGGGTGAGAATGGCGGCAACTTCAGCCGTCAGGAACCACCGCATGAAAACCAAAGCCGCAGTCGCCTGGAAAGCCGGCGCCCCGCTGACGATCGAGACCGTCGACCTCGAAGGCCCGCGCGCCGGCGAGGTGCTGATCGAGGTCAAGGCCACCGGCATCTGCCACACCGACTACTACACGCTCTCGGGCGCCGACCCCGAGGGCCTGTTCCCGGCGATCCTCGGACACGAGGGCGCGGGCATCGTCGTCGATGTCGGCCCCGGCGTCACGTCGTTGAAGAAGGACGACCACGTCATCCCGCTCTACACGCCGGAGTGCCGGCAGTGCAAGTTCTGCCTGTCGCGCAAGACCAATCTCTGCCAGCTGATCCGCGGCACGCAGGGCAAGGGCCTGATGCCCGACGCGACCTCGCGCTTCAGCCTGGACGGCAAGCCGATCCTGCACTACATGGGCACGAGCACGTTCAGCAACTACATCGTGGTGCCCGAGATCGCGGTCGCGAAAGTGCGCAGCGACGCACCATTCGACAAGATCTGCTACATCGGCTGCGGCGTCACGACCGGCGTCGGCGCGGTGCTGTTCACCGCCAAGGTCGAGGCGGGCGCGAACGTGGTCGTGTTCGGCCTCGGCGGCATCGGCCTCAATGTGATCCAGGGCGCCAAGATGGTCGGCGCCGACAAGATCATCGGCGTCGACCTGAACCCCGAGCGCGAGGCGATGGCGCGGCAGTTCGGCATGACCCACTTCATCAACCCGAAGACGACCGAGAACGTGGTCGACGCGATCGTGCAGCTGACCGACGGCGGCGCCGACTACAGCTTCGAGTGCGTCGGCAACACCAAGCTGATGCGCCAGGCGCTCGAGTGCACGCACAAGGGCTGGGGCCGCTCGATCATCATCGGCGTGGCCGAGGCCGGCGCCGAGATCAGCACGCGGCCGTTCCAGCTCGTCACCGGCCGCAAGTGGGAAGGCTCGGCCTTCGGCGGCGCGCGCGGCCGCACCGACGTGCCGAAGATCGTCGACTGGTACATGGACGGCAAGCTCAACATCGACGACCTGATCACGCACCGGCTCAAGCTCGAGGACATCAACCAGGGCTTCGAGCTGATGAAGAGCGGCGAGTCGATCCGCTCGGTGGTGCTGTACTGACATGGAAGGGACCCGCCAGATCACTACGCTGAGCGAGCACGCCTGCTTCGACGGCGTGCAGGGCTTCTATCGGCACGATTCCGAAGAGACCGGCACGCCGATGAAGTTCGGCGTGTTCGTTCCGCCGCAGGCGAAGGCCGGCCCGGTGCCGGTGCTGTTCTACCTCGCGGGCCTCACCTGCAACGAGGAGACCTTCGCGATCAAGGCCGGCGCGCAGCGCCACGCGGCCGAGCACGGGCTGATGCTCGTCACGCCCGACACCAGCCCGCGCGACACCGGCGTGGAAGGCGCCGATGCGGCGTGGGACTTCGGCACCGCCGCCGGCTTCTACCTCGACGCGACCGAGGCGCCGTGGCGCACGAACTGGCGCATGGGCAGCTACGTGACGCGCGAGCTGCGCGCGCTCGTGCTGGCGCACTTCCCGGCGCGCGAGGACCGCGTCGGCCTGTTCGGCCACTCGATGGGCGGGCACGGCGCGTTGACGCTGGCGCTGACCCACCCCGGCCTGTACCAGAGCGTCTCGGCGTTCGCGCCGATCGCCGCGCCGATGCAGTGCCCGTGGGGCGTCAAGGCGTTCAGCGGCTACCTGGGCGAGGACCGCGCGGCCTGGGCGCGCCACGATGCGACCGAGCTGGTGAAGGCCGGGGCGCGCGTGCCGCCGTTGCTGATCGACCAGGGCCTGGCCGACAAGTTTCTCGCCGAGCAACTGCATCCGGGCCACTTCGAAGCGGCCTGCCGCGATGCCGGCCAGCCCTTGACGCTGCGTCGCCACGAGGGCTACGACCACGGCTACTACTTCATCTCGACCTTTATGGCCGACCACCTCGCGCACCATGCGCGGCACCTGCTCGCGAGCTGAATGGACCCGCTGCACGGCGTCACGCTCGAAGCGATGGTGACCGAGCTGGTCGCGCACTTCGGCTGGGACGAGCTCGGCGCGCGCATCCAGATCAACAGCTTCAACACCGACCCCAGCATCAAGTCGAGCCTGAAGTTCCTGCGCAAGACGCCGTGGGCGCGCGAGAAGGTCGAGGGCCTGTACCTGTTCATGAAGCGCGAGCAGGCGCGCGCAAGGCAAGCACCATGACCCCCACTCCAAAGACGCCCGCGCCCTTCGGCAGTTGGCCCTCGCCCGTCACCGCCGAGCTGATTGCCGGCGCCACCATTCGGCTCGGCCAGATCTCGCTGCGCGGCGACGAGATCGTCTGGGGCGAAGGCCGCCCGCAGGAACAAGGGCGGAATGTGCTCGTGCAGCGACGTGCCGACGGTTCGATGGCCGACATGAACCCGGCGCCGTTCAACGTGCGCACGCGGGCCCACGAGTACGGCGGCGGTGCGTTCACCCTGCCGCCCGATGGCGGCGCGGTGTTCAGCCACTACGACGACCAGCAGCTCTACCGGATCGACCCGTCCGGCGCCGTGCACCAGCTCACCCACGACGCCGATCAACGCTACGCCGACCTGGTCGTCGATGTCGCCCGCGACCGCCTGATCGCAGTGCGCGAGGACCACCGCCACGGCGATGTCGACGCCGTCGCGACGATCGTCGCCATCGCACTCGACACCGGCGCTGCCACCGTGCTGGTGCAAGGCCCCGATTTCCTCGCCAGCCCGGCGCTCTCCCCCGACGGCACGCAGCTCGCGTGGATCAGCTGGGACCACCCGAACATGCCGTGGGACGGCTCCGAGCTCTGGCTCGCCGACCTGGCCGCCGACGGCTCGCTCGGCACGCCGCGGCGCATTGCCGGCGGTGCGGAGGAATCGATCTTCCAACCGCAGTGGTCGCCGCGCGGCGAGCTGCACTTCGTCAGCGACCGCAGCGGCTGGTGGAACCTGTATCGCCTGCGCGGCGACGCGGTGCAGGCGCTGCACCCGATGGAAGCCGAGTTCGGCGAGCCGCAGTGGGCCTTCGGCACCAGCCGCTACGGTTTCGACGCCGCCGGGCGCATCGTCTGCGCCGTGAGCCAGCGCGGCATCACGCGCCTCGCCGTGCTCGACGGCGAAACCGGCGCGTTCGAGTTCCTCGACACGCCGTTCTGCACGATCGATTCGCTGTGCGTCGGCGCAGATTTCGCGGCCTTCGTCGGCGCCACGCCGACGCAGGCGGGCGCCGTCGTGCGGCTGGATTTGCGCACCGGCACGCACGACGTGCTGCGCTCTTCGAGCACCGCGAGCGTCGACGCGGCGTACCTCTCGATCGCCGAGCCGATCACCTTCCCGACCGAGCACGGGCTGGAAGCCCACGCCTTCTACTACCCGCCGACGAACCGCGACGCCTGCGGCCCGGTCGGCGAACTGCCGCCGCTGATCGTGATCAGCCACGGCGGCCCGACCGGCACGACCGACGCCGCGTTCACGTGGTCGTTCCAGTTCTGGACGAGCCGCGGGTTCGCCATCGTCGACGTCAACTACGGCGGCAGCAGCGGCTACGGCCGCGCCTACCGCGCGCGGCTCGACGGGCAATGGGGCGTCGTCGATGTCGACGACTCGGTCAACGCGGCACGCCACCTCGTCGCGCGCGGGTCGGTCGACGGCGAGCGGGTCGCGATCCGCGGCGGCAGCGCCGGCGGCTACACCACGCTGTGCGCACTGACCTTCCGCGATTTCTTCAAGGCCGGCGCGAGCCACTACGGCATCGGCGACCTGGAAGCGCTGGTCACCGACACCCACAAGTTCGAGTCGCGCTACCTCGATCGGCTGGTCGGCCCCTACCCCGCGGCCAAGGCGCTGTATGTCGAGCGCTCGCCGATCCACCACACCGGGCGGCTCGCCAGCCCGATGATCCTGTTCCAGGGCGCCGAGGACAAGGCCGTGCCGCCCGCGCAGGCGCAGGCGATGTACGACGCGGTCGACGCCAAGGGCCTGCCGGTCGCGTACCTGCTGTTCGAGGGCGAGCAGCACGGCTTCCGGCGTGCGAGCACGATCCGCCGCGTCTTCGAAGCCGAGCTGTACTTCTACGGCAAGGTGTTCGGCTTCACGCCCGCCGATGCGATCGAGCCGGTCGAGATCCGCAACCTGCCGGGCTGACAACCCTCACGTCCTCTTGCACCTTGAAGCGTCTGCTGACAGGCAGATGCCGGTGCACGCGTTAGGGTCGCGCACGAGGAGGAAAGCGACACATGAAGTCATCGTGGCGAACCGCCTGGCAGGGCCAGGACATCGTCGTCTACCGCAACGACACCGAGGTCGACCGCCTGCACGCGCCGGCGATCGACCGGGTGCTGCTGGTGCACCGCGCGTCCGGCGATTCGCCCGGCGACCTGGTGCAGGCCGTCGTCGAGATCGGCGACGCGTGCCTGATCTTCCCGGCCGATACGGGCTTCGCGGGCCGCGTCAACTTCGAGCGCCAGGCCTTCTGGGCCGACAAGGGCTGCGTCTACTGGATCAACGAATCGCGCGCGCCGCTGCCGCTGCGGCTGCGGCGCGGCCGCTGGTTCCTCGGCCTGACGAACCCCGTGTTCATGCGCGTGCCGCGCGCCGACCTGGCCGCGCTGATCGAGCGCTGGCCGGTGCAGGGGCCGCAGACCTGGGAGCAGCGCAAGTGGCGCCGCATCGAGCTCAGCCGGCCGTTCGGCTCCGACCACCCGGACACGCGCCTGCGGGCCTGAACCGCAGGCCCGAGGCGGCGTCGCCTTCAGCGCTTCGGATACTGCGCGAACACGGTCGCCCGGCCGCTCCGGTCGATCAGCAGCACGTCGTAGGGATCGCGGCGATCACCGACCTCCATCCCCGGTGAGCCGACCGGCATGCCCGGCACGGCCAGGCCGATCGCCGCCGGCCGGGCGGCCAGCAATTTGATGACCTCGGTCGCCGGCACGTGGCCCTCGATCACGTAGCCGCCGACGATGCCGGTATGGCAGCTACCGAAACGCTCTGGCAGCCCGTGGCGCTTGCGCGCGGCCGTCGTGTCGCCGACCTCCGTCACGCTGACCGGGAAGCCGGCCGCCTTCAGGTGGTCGACCCACGCGCCGCAGCACTCGCAGGTCGGGCTCTTGAACACCTGCACCGGTGGCAGCGCGGTCTTCGCCATCGCGGGCAGCACCGCCAGCGCGGCGCCGGCGGCGAGCCCCGAGAGGAGCTCGCGACGCTTGATCGCGCCAGCGCGCGGGACTCGGGAAATCGCATCGTGCGTCTTCATCGACGTTCCTTTCAATGGCCTTCGTGGCCGGTGGGTTTGCGGACCTTGAGCGTGCGGGCGTCGGCCTTCGGCGCGGGCGCGCGCACCGGGTCGGGCGACTCCGCGGTGTATTCGCTCGCGAGCGTGCCGGCCGGGTGGCGGTAGTCGCCCGGGTCCTTGAAATCGCCGCGTGCGACGTCGTCGCGGACCTTGACCACGCTGAACATGCCGCCCATCCCGACCGGGCCGAACGGACCGGTGCCGCCCATCATCGGCAGCGTGTTCTCGGGCAGCGGCATCTGCATGGCGGCCATGTCGTGCATGCCCTTGTCGCCCATCACCATGTAGTCGGGAACGAGCTTCGAGATCTTCTGCGCGACATCGCGGTGATCGACGCCGATCATCGTCGGCACGCCGTGCCCCATCGCGTTCATCGTGTGGTGCGACTTGTGGCAGTGGATGGCCCAGTCGCCGGCGATCGCGTCGAACTCGAAGGCGCGCATCTGGCCGACGGCGATGTCGGTCGTCACCTCCGGCCAGCGCGCCGCCTTGGGCACCCAGCCGCCGTCCGTGCCGGTCACCTCGAAATGCGGGCCGTGCATGTGGATCGGGTGGTTGGTCATCGTCAGGTTGCCGACGCGGACGCGCACGCGCTCGCCGGTGCGCGCGACGAGCGGATCGATGCCCGGAAACGCGCGGCTGTTCCAGGTCCACAGGTTGAAGTCGAGCATGGTGTTCACGCGCGGCGTCGCGCTGCCCGGCTCGATGTCGTACGCGTTCAGGATGAAGCCGAAGTCGCGGTCGACGCGATGCTGCCGCGCGTCCTTCGGGTGCACGATGAACAGGCCCATCATCCCCATCGCCATCTGCACCATCTCGTCGGCATGCGGGTGGTACATGAACGTGCCGGCGCGCTGCAGCACGAACTCGTACATGAAGGTCTTGCCGACGCCGATCGGCGGCTGGGTCAGCCCCGCGACGCCGTCCATGCCCGACGGCACCAGCACGCCGTGCCAGTGCACGCTCGTGACTTCCGGCAGCCGGTTCGTCACGAAGATGCGGATGCGGTCGCCCTCCACCGCCTCGAGGGTCGGGCCCGGGCTCTGGCCGTTGTAGCCCCAGAGGTTGGCCTTCATGCCGGGCGCGATCTCGCGCACCACCGGCTCGGCCACGAGATGGAACTCCTTGACGTTGTCCTTCATGCGCCACGGCAGCGACCAGCCGTTGAGCGTGACGATGGGTCGATACGGGCGGCCGTTCGGCGGTGGTGGCGCCAACTGCATCGCCGCGGACGATTGCACCGCGGCCTCGGGCAGCAGCGCGGCGCCGGCACGGCTGACCACGGCCGCGCCGAGCATCGTCGCGCCGGCGGCCTTGAAGAAGTTTCTGCGTCGGTTCATGGTCCTCTTCCTTCAGTGGGCACGCTGCGGCGTCGCGGCCGGCGCGCTCGCTTCGCGCAGCATCGCCGCGCCCGGCGAGCGGCCCGTCAGCGCGGACTGCAGGTCGGTCTCGGCCAGCCAGTAATCGCGCAGCGCCTCGACCGCGCCGGTCACGCCGGCGATCTGCGCGCGGGAATCGGCGAGCAGTTCGAAGACGCTCGCCAGCATCCCGTTGTAGCGGAGCAGGTTCTCGTCGGAGATGCGCTTGCGCAGCGGCACCACCTCGTCGCGGTAGTGCCGCGCGATGTCGTACGCGGTGCGGTATGCGGAATAGGATTCGCGCACCTCGGAGCGCGCGTCGATCGCCACCTGCGCCGTGCGATTCACCGCCTGCATGTAGGTCGCTTCGGCGCGGGCCAGGCGCGCCGAGCCGAAATCGAACAGCGGCAGTTCCAGCTCGATCTCGTAGCCGTTGCTGCGCCGTTCGCCGGTGCTGCTCTGGTTCTGGTAGCCGGCGTGCAGCACGTTGACGAAGCGCGTCGCGCGCGTCAGCCCGAGCGAGCGCGCGGTGGCCTGCGTGGCGAGCGTGGCCATCCGCACGTCGAGGCGCTTGTCCATCGCCGTCTGCTCGGCATCCCGGGGCTCGGCCGGTGCGGCCGGCAGGTCGGGCAGACGGTCCGGCAGCGTGAAGGCCGCCGGATCGCCGGACACCGCGAGCACGCGGGCCAGTCGCTCGCGCGCCGCCGCGGCCTGGTGCTGGGCCCGGGCCTGCAGCGTGGTGGCGTCGGCGTAGAACGACTGCTCGCGCATCTGCGCCAGGCGACTGAAGTTGCCGGCCGCGGCCATGCGCCGCGCCAGCTCGTTCGAGGCCTCGGCGGCCTCCCGGACCTGCACCGCATAGCCGAGCAGCTGCTGCGCCGAGACCGCCTCGAAGAAGGCCCGGCGCGCTTCGCCGGCGACGCCGACGGTCTCGTACGCGGCCTGCCATTGCGCCTGCTCGAAGCGGCCTTGCTCCACCTGCTGCGCGATCGGCATCGTGAGCAGACCCAGCACGTCGAACAGCACCGCGCGCTCGATCTCGACGACACCGCCCCCGCTGAGCCGACCGAAACTGAACGACGGATTCGCGAGCCGACCGGCGCGCACGAGGTCGGACTCGGCGATGCCCAGCTCGGCGTAGCGGGCCTGCAGGCCGCGGTTGTTCAGCAGCGCGATCTCGACGGCGCGGTCGGCGTCGAGCGGCTGCTTCAGCAGCGCCGCGACACGCGCCTGCGCCGCGTCGGCCTGATCCTGCCGGCGCTGGTAGCTCGGCGTCGTGCCGATGCGCTCCCGGGTCAGCTGCTCGACGGCGTCGAAGCCACCGTCCCGTGAGAACGAGGCGCAGCCCCCGAGCGCGAGGACGGCGAGCGCCGCGAGGGTCGGGCGCATCATGGCTTGCCCCCGTGCATTCCGTGACCGTGGTGCGGCGCCGCGCTGCCGGGCTTGGCGGCGCTGGCCGGCGCGGCGGGCTTCGCGGCGCCTTTCGGGCCGCCCATCATGTGGCCGGGGTGTCCCGCGTGATCCGCGTGATCCGCGTGGCCGGCGTGTCCGGCGTGGCCAGCGTGTCCGGCGTGGCCGGCCAGGCTTGCGCTTGCCGCGCTCCCGGCTTTATCCTCGTGTCCCGCGTGTCCCGCGTGAGCGTCGGCGCCGCGAGGCGCGGCCGCGACACGGTCGTTCAGTTCGCGCCAGTTCGCGCGCGGCGCGTCACGGTAGGGCTTGTAGTCGGAGAAGGCGGATTGGTAGCCGCGCTGCGGTGAGAAAGTCGGCGTTTGGGCGTGGGCCGCGTGTGCGGCGCACAGCAACGTCGCGCACGCGGTCAGCGCCCGGCGCCAGGGCGATCGGTTGGATTGCATGATTCGAACTCGACTGATGAACCGCCGGCGCCATGCCGGCGGCGAGTACCCGTGCGCTGGACGCACGAGCCCGATGCGGCCCCTCAGCGGGGGCCGGTGCGGGTCAGCAGGTTCGTGGGGGCCGTTCCTGGCCGTCCGACTGAAAGGCCGGGATGCGCGGCGCGAACGCCGCGAACTGAGCCGGCGCGGAGGGCACCGGCTCGGCGAGGGAAACCGCCGCGCCCACCATCGAGGCCAGGCAGCAGCCGCTCGCACAGAGCGCGCACGTGGCCGGGTGATCCCCGGCCGACGGGCTCGCATCGGGTGACGCCTCGGCCGCCGCTTCGTGGGCTTCGGCGGGCGCCGTGTGCATCCGGTGGCCCGCGTGTGGGTCGTGCGCCGAAGGCGAGACGGCAGCCGGCGCGCCCGTCGCCGCACCCGTCGCGCAGGACATCGTCAGCGCCATCGCGCCGCGGATCGGCAGCAGGACGCAGAGCAGGGCCAGTAGGAACAGACGCGCGTACTTCACGGCCGGGATTATCGGGCAGGCGGGCACCCCCGCGCTCGCCGTGTCCCGATCAACCCGCCATCCGCTCGCACTGCTCGGCGCACGCCCTGCAGGCGCGGGCGCAGGCCTGGCAATGGTCCATGCGGTGCTTGGCGCATTCCTCGCCGCAGGCACGGCAGATTTCGGCGCACAGCCGGCACTGCTGTTTCGCAAAGCGGCTGCCACGCGCCATGGTTCCCGCCGCTGCACGGCAGGCGGCCGCGCAGTCCATGTCCAGCGCGATGCACTGCGCCATCATCTTCACGTCCTGCTCCTGCAGACACGCGGCCGCGCAGTGGTCGCAGGCATCGGCACACGCGTTGCAGGCGTCGAGACACGCCTGGTCGATTGCATTGAGCATCATGGTCTCCTGGTCGAACTGAGGAAACCTCCACTCTGCAATCGTGCCGGCGCGGAACAATCGGCCGGTTCCTACAGCGGTGTCGGACGAGGGGCACGATGTCCGCTCAGAAATGGCCACCCAGCCGCCGCGGGCCGGTCGACACGCCTCACCGGAAGATCGGATGCGCGAGCGATTCGGCGACCGTCAGCACCGGCGTGACGCACGCATCCGCCGTCTCGAACACCGCCGCCCAGTGCGCCAGCGGTTGCGCGGCGAACAGCGCGGCCAGTTCGTCGCGCAACGCCATCGACGCCGGCGAGCCGACCGCCAGCCCGCGCGACCAGTGCTGCGCGGCCCATTCGGGCCGGCCGACGGCCTCGCACAGCGCCTGCCAGAACTTCGGCTCCAGCGCGCCGACCGCGAGGTGGCGGCCGTCGGCGGTGCGGTAGACGCCGTAGCACGGCGCGCCGCCGGAGAGCAGGTCCCGCCCCGGCGCCGGCTCGCGCCCGGTGGACTGCAGCGTGAAGGTGGCGAGCACGTGGTGGCGCAGCACCTCGTGCGCCATCGATACGTCGACGAAGCGCCCGCGCCCGCTGCGCTGCGCGCCGAGCAGCCCGGCCAGGATGCCGGTGACCGCGGCCTGCGTGCCGCCCATCAGGTCGCCGATCTGGAAGTTGGGCACCGCGAGCTCGCCGCCGGCCGTGGTGGCGATCTGCCCGAGCACGCCGGCCATCGCGATGTAGTTGATGTCATGCCCCGCGCGGTGGGCCCAGGCGCTGTGCTGGCCATAGCCGCTGATCGCGCACATCACCAGCTTCGGGTTGGCCTCGCGCAGCACGGCCCAGCCCAGGCCGAGCTTGTCCATCACGCCGGGGCGGAAGCCCTCGACCAGCACGTCAGCGCCGCGGACCAGCTCGATCAGCGCCGCGGCGCCTTCAGGCGTGCGCAGGTCGAGCCGGGACAGTTCCTTGCCGCGGTTCAGCTCGCGGAAGCTCAGCGCCGGCTCGCCGGCGGCGCGTTCGGCCGGCGTCTGGCTCATCGTGCGGGTGCCGTCGTCCTGGCCCCGCCCGGCCGGGCCTTCGATCTTGAGCACCTGCGCGCCCATCTCGGCGAGGTGGCGGGTGGCGAGCGGGCCGGGCAGCAGCCGCGTCAGGTCGATGACACGGATGCCGGCGAGGGGCAGGTCGGCGTCGGAGGCGGCGGCGCTCAAACGAAACGGCCCTCGCGCACCCACTTGGTCGCGACCCACTTCTCGCCCTCGATCACCGGCGCGCCGCCGTGCAGCGAGCGGGTCGCCGGGTGCGCGCGGTCGTAGCTGAAGAAGACAGCGTTGCCGCGCAGCGGCGCCACGTCGAGCTGCACGTCGGGGAAGACCGTGGCGCCGCCCTGCGCCGGCGTGTTCAGGTAGCACACCAGCGAGGCGACGCGCTGGCCGCCGCGCTTCAGGATGCTCGGCGTGCCCGAGTGCGCGGGGTCGAAGTAGTCGTAGTGCGGCTTGTACTCCGCGCCGGGGCCGTAGCGCAGCACCTGCAGGCCCTCGCCGTTCTCGAGCGGCCAGCCCATCAGCGCGGCCATGCGCGCCTCGATCCGGCTGACGACCGGGTGCTCGCCGCGCTCGAAGAACATGCCCTGGCTGGTGCGGGCCTCGTTGACCTCGCTGGCGCCGGTCTCGGTCTGCACGGTCTCGGAGCGGGCGAGCCGGGTGCGGGCCAGCGCGATCATCTGGTCGCACTCATCGTCCGACAGCAGGCTGCCGAACACGATCACGCGCGGCGCGTGCATCGTCATCAGCACCTGCACATCGCGGTCGTGGGCGTGGATCGTGGTGCGCGGCCCTTCCGGCAGCGGCTCGGGCACCGGCACGGGGGGCGGCAGGACCGTCTGCTTGACGCGGTCGTCGAGGTAGCCGGTCAGCACCTGCTCGAGCGCCGCGATCGCGGAATCCTCGTTCCAGCCGCTGGCCAGCATGGACTCGAGCACCGCCTCGGGCTTATGCCCGGCGGTGGCCTGCTCGATGATCCAGGCCCGCAGCTCGGGCGTCATGGGCTGCTGTTCGCTCATGGAGACGATTCTGCAGCAGCCGCGGCGCTCAGTCGACCCGGCGGCGGAACACCAGGCGGTCGCGCTTCGACTCAGCCGCGTCAAAGCGGTAACCATCGGCGTCGAAGGTCTTCAACCCGGCGACGCTGCCGACGCGCCGCTCGATCGCGTGCCGCGCCATCAGCCCGCGGGCCCGCTTGGCGAAGAAGCTGATGATCTTGTACTCGCCGTTCTTCCAGTCCTCGAACACGCACTCGACGACGCGCGCGGCCAGCACCTGGGTGCGAACGGCGTGGAAGTATTCCTGCGAGGCCAGGTTGACGACGACCGGCGCCTTCGCCTCGGCGAGGCGCTCGTTCAACTGTTCGGCGATGGCGTCGCCCCAGTACGCGTACAGGTCGGCGCCGTGCGGGTTGGGCAGCCTCGTGCCCATCTCCAGGCGGTAGGGCTGGAGCCGGTCGAGCGGCCGCAGCAGGCCGTGCAGGCCGCTGAGGATCGCGACGTGCTTCTGCGCCCAGCGCAGGTCGGCGAGGGTCAACTCCTTCGCCTGCAGGCCGCCGTAGACGTCGCCGTCGAACGCGAGCACCGCAGGCTTGCTGTTGGCCGCGGTGAAGCGCGGCGACCACGCGGCGTAGCGGGCCACGTTCAACTCGGCGAGCGCCTCGGACAGGTCCATCAACGCGGCCACGTTCTTCGCGCTGCGCTTTCGCATCAACGCGATCAGTTCGGTGGAGCGGTCGATGAACAGCGGGTCGGTGGCCAGTTTCGCGACGGCCTTGGGCACGGGCGTGTCGTAGTCGAGCGACTTGGCGGGCGAGAGCAGGAACAGCATGGCGGCGATTATCGCGACGCGGCCGGTTTCAGCCGATCAGTGGAAATCGCGGCTGGGCGCTGACAGGCCTTGCAGCAGATCGGAATGGTCGACGGCCTTCATCACGACCAGGTGCATCACCGCGCCGTCGCGGTCGCCCTCCGGCCCCTCCTGCCGCTGCCAGCGGCCGTACAGCGTCAGCAGCCGCGCGGCGAGCAGCGGCTGGCGCTGCGACTCGACCACCGACGGCCAGACGATCGCGTTGACGGTGCCGGTGTCGTCCTCGATCGTGATGAACATCGTGCCCTTCGCGGTCTCGGGCCGCTGGCGGTGCGTGACCAGCCCGCTGGCGCGCGCCAGCCGGCCGTTCGGGTACTCGCGCAGCACGACCGCCGGCTGCACTCGGAAGCGCGCCAGCGTCTCGCGCAGCAGCGCGACCGGGTGGCGGTTGAGCGTCAGGCCGAGCGCGCGGTAGTCGGCCAACGTCTCCTCGGATTCGGCCGGCGCAGGCAGGCGCAGCGCCGTCTCGGCGGTGCGGCTGTCGCGCAGCATCGGCGTCGGCCGGGTGTCGATGCCGGCGACCGACCAGGCCGCCTCGTGCCGATGGCCGCTGAGCGTGCGCAGCGCGTCGGCGCGCGCCAGGCATTGCAGGTCATGGGCGTTCAACGCGGCGCGGCGGGCCAGGTCTTCGGCGTCGATGAACGGCGCCTGCGCGCGGGCCTCGACGATGCGCTCGGCCGCCTCGGCAGCGAGCCCGGCGATGCGGTCGAGGCCGAGCCGCACCGGGTGGCGCGGCAGGCGCTGCAGCGGCAGCGGGCCCACCTCGCCAGCCACCGTGGCCACCGTGTCGGGCGCGGCCTCGAGGCTGCTCTCGCAGCCGCTGATCGTCACGTCGACGGGCAGCACCTCGACGCCGTGCGCGCGCGCGTCGCGCACCAGCTGCGCGGGCGCGTAGAAGCCCATCGGCTGGCTGTTGAGCAGCGCGGCGAGAAACGCATCGGGGTGGTGGCACTTGAGCCAGCTGCTCACGTAGGCCAGCAGCGCGAAGCCGGCGGCATGGCTCTCGGGGAAGCCGTACTCGCCGAAGCCCTCGATCTGCTTGAAGATGCGCTCGGCGAAATCGGCCTCGTAGCCCTTGTCGATCATGCGGCCGACGAGCTGCTGGTGGTAGTGGCTGAGGCCGCCGCGGCGCTTCCAGGCCGCCATCGAGCGGCGCAGCGCATCGGCCTCGCCGGGCGTGAAATCGGCAGCGATCATCGCGATCTGCATCACCTGCTCCTGGAAGATCGGCACGCCCTTGGTGCGCTTGAGCGCGGGCTCGAGTGCGCGCGGGTACTCGATCTCGTCGTCCGCCAGGGTGCGGTTCTTCAGGTACGGGTGGACCATGCCGCCCTGGATCGGCCCCGGCCGCACGATCGCGACCTCGACCACCAGGTCGTAGTAGCAGCTCGGCCGCAGCCGCGGCAGCATGCTCATCTGCGCCCGGCTCTCGATCTGGAACACGCCGACGGTGTCGGCGCGGCAGATCATCTCGTAGGTGGCGCGGTCGTCGTCGCCGATGTCCTGCACTTCCAGTTGGCGCCCGGCCTTCTCGCTCAGGAAGCCGAGCGTGCGCCGCAGCGCGGTGAGCATGCCGAGCGCGAGGATGTCGACCTTGAGCAGGCGCAGTTCCTCGAGATCGTCCTTCTCCCACTGGATCACGCTGCGGTCGGGCATCGCGGCCTGCTCGACCGGCACCAGCTGCGACAGCAGCCCCTTCGAGATGACGAAGCCGCCCGGGTGCTGGCTCAGGTGGCGCGGGAACTCGATGACCTGCGCGGTCAGCGCCATCCAGCGCTGCACGATCGGCGAGTCGGGATCGAAGCCGTTCTCGCGCAGGCGGTCGGTGGCGATGGAGCGGCCGTCGAACCACTTGTGGCCCTTGGCGACCGCCTCGATACGCTGCAGGTCGATGCCGAGCGCGCGCCCCATGTCGCGCAGCGCCGAGCGCGGCCGGTAGCGGATCACCACCGCGGTCAGCGCGGCGCGGTGGCGGCCGTACTTGCCGTAGATGTACTGGATGACCTCCTCGCGGCGCTCGTGCTCGAAGTCGACGTCGATGTCCGGCGGCTCGTTGCGCTCGACGCTGATGAAGCGGCCGAACAGCATGCTGGCGCGGCGCGGATCGACCTCGGTGATGCCCAGGCAGTAGCAGACCAGCGAGTTCGCGGCGCTGCCGCGGCCCTGACAGAGGATCTTCTTCTCGCGCGCCCAGTGGACGATGTCGGCCACGGTGAGGAAGAAGCGTTCGAAGTCGCACTGCTTGATGAGCGCGAGTTCCTCCTCGATCTGCAGCCGGTAGTGTTCCGGCAGCCCGCCCGGGAAGCGCCTGGGCGCACCGGCGTAGGTGAGCGCGCGCAGGTGGCTGCTGGGCGTGGCGCCGGGCGGCACGATCTCCTGCGGGTACTCGTAGCTCAGCTCGTCGAGCGAGAAGCGGCAGCGCGCCGCCCACGCGACGCTGTTGTGCAGCCACTGCGGCTCGTACATCGCCGCCAGCCGCGCGCGCGAGCGCAGGTGCTGCTCGGCGTTGGGCTGCAGCCGCAGCCCGCACGCGGCGACCGGCTCGCCCAGGCGCGTGGCGGTCAGCGCGTCCTGCAGCGGCTGGCGCGAGCGCAGGTGCATCAGCACATCGCCAGCCGCGACGATCGGCAGGCCGGTGAAGGTGGCGACGCGCCGCGCCACCGCGCACAGCGCGGCGTCGCCGGGGCGGCGCAGCAGTTCGAGCGCGATCGCAGCGCGGTCCTGGAACCACTGCTCGAGCCAGACGGCGTGCGCGAGCACCTCGTCGTGCGGCTGGTCGGCGTCGGGCACCAGCAGCGCCAGGCAGTCCGGCAGGCCGGCCAGCGTGGCCGCGTTGGGCGCCTGCCCTTCCAGGTCGGTCGGGTGCGCCAGGTACTGGCCCTTGGGCGCACGGCGCCGCGCCAGGGTGATCCAGTGCGACAGGTTGCCGTAGCCGCGCCGCGTCTGCGCCAGCATCACCAGCCGGGCGTGCGGCACCGGCGGCGCATGGCGCGGCGCCCCGGGCGGCGGCGGCAGCGTGAGCCGCATCTCGGCGCCGATGATCAGCGGCAGCCCGTTCTCGCGCGCCGCCACGTGGGCGCGCACCACGCCCGACAGCGAGCACTCGTCGGTGATCGCCAGCGCCGAATAACCCAACGCCTGCGCACGCTCCACCAGCTCGGACGGGTGCGACGCACCGGTCAGAAAGCTGAAGTTGCTGCGGCAGTGGAGCTCCGCATACGCGGGGAGGTCGGGCATGAGCTTTGATACTGTATAAACATACAGCTTATCGCAGTGACGCCGGGGTCATCCAAAGTGAATGCAAGAGACTAAAATGCATGCATCGACTGCACTCAGGAGTGATCGCATGGCCATGCTCACCGTTCGCAATCTGCCCGAGGAAGTTCACCGTGCACTGCGCGTGCGTGCGGCCCAGCACGGCCAGAGCATGGAAGCCGAGGTGCGGGAGATCCTCGAGTCCGCCATCAACCCGGCAGGACGCGTGAAGCTGGGTTCGTTGCTGGCCGACATGGGCCGCCAGGCCCGCCTGACCGACGAGGAGTTCGCGGTGTTCGAGGCGGTGCGTGACAAGACGCCCGCTCGCCCGGTGAGCTTCGAGTGATCCTGCTGGACACCAATGTCTTGTCGGAGCCGCTGCGCGCCGCACCCGACCCACGGGTGATCGCCTGGATCGACGCGCAGGCGCTGGAAACACTGTTCCTCTCTGCCGTCACGGTGGCTGAAGCGCGCGCCGGCGTGGCGCTGCTGCCGGCCGGCAAGCGGCGCTCAGGGCTGCACGAGAACCTGGAGAACCGCGTGCTGCCCCTGTTCGCCGGCCGGGTGCTGCCCTTCGATCTGAATTGCACGCCCGCCTACGCCGCACTGACCGCCAAGGCCCGCGCGGCAGGAGTGGCCGTCGCTGCCGCCGATGGCTACATCGCAGCCATCGCCGCGGCCAACGGATTCGCCGTCGCCACACGAGACGCCGGCCCGTTCGCGGCAGCGGGCGTGGCGGTCATCAACCCCTGGCGAGTCTGAGTCGACCATGACCCGCTACGCAGCCTTCCTCCGCGGCGTGAGCCCGATGAACGCCCGCATGCCTGACCTCAAGCAGGCGTTCGAGGCAGGCGGGTTCACCGACGTGCGCACGTTGCTGTCGAGCGGCAACGTGGTGTTCAGCGCCCGCACGGCCGCCATCGACACGCTTCAAGCCCGCGCCGAGAAGGCGATGCTGGCCACCCTTGGGCGCAGCTTCCACACCATCGTGCGGCCGACGCTGGCGCTGCAGCAGCTGGTCGAGTCCGATCCGTTCGCCGGATTCGACCTGCGGCCCGAGCACAAGCGGATCGTCACGTTCCTGCGCCAGCCCGCCGACCCGGCGTTCCTGCTGCCGCCGGAACGCGACGGCGCACGCATCCTGAAGATCGGCGGCAGCGAAGTGCTCTGCGCCTACCTGCCGAACGACCAGGGACCGGCGTTCATGACGCTGCTCGAACGCAGCTTCGGCAAAATGATCACGACCCGCACGATCGACACCGTCCGCAAGTGCGCGTGGGCCTGAGCTGGCCGGACGCCTCACCACGAGTCCCCATGTTCGGCATCCACGACCTCACGCTGTTCATCGTCTCCGGCCTGCTGCTCAACATCGTGCCGGGGCCGGACACGATGCTGGTCGTCTCGCGCAGTGCCACGCAGGGCTGGCGCGCCGGCTCGGCGGCCGCGCTGGGCATCGGCGCCGGCACCTTCGTGCACGTGCTGGCGGCCGCGCTCGGGATGTCGGCGCTGCTCGCGACCTCGGCGCATGCGTTCTCGGTCGTCAAGTGGGTCGGCGCCGCGTACCTCGTCTATGTGGGGGTGCGGATGTGGCTGGCCCACGCCGAGCGCGCCCCTGCCGCGGGCGATGCGACGCCACCGCTGCCCTATCGGAAGATCTTCGCGCAGGGCTTCCTGACCAACGTGCTGAACCCGAAGGTCGCGCTGTTCTTCCTCGCGTTCGTGCCGCAGTTCATCGACCCGGCCTCACCGACCAAGGCGCTGGCGTTCATCGCGCTGGGCTGCGTGTTCAACCTCAACAGCATGATCTGGTCGCACGGGCTGGCGCTGTTCTCGGCGGCGGTCGGCCAGCGCACGCGGGTCGGGCCGCGCACGGCCTGCTGGCTGAACCGCGCGATCGGCGCCGTGTTCGTCGCGTTCGGCGTGCGGCTCGCATTCGGGAGCCGCGATTGAACGGGCCGGTGCTCGCGACCTTCGCGCTCGCGAGCCTGGTGCTGGCCGCGACGCCGGGGCCGGGCGTCCTCTACATCGTCACGCGCACGCTGTCGCAGGGGCGGCGGGCGGGGCTGGCGTCTATCGCGGGCGTGGCGCTGGGCAACCTCGGCAATGCGCTCGGCGCGGCGCTCGGGCTGGCGGCGTTGCTGGCGGTCTCGACGCTCGCGTTCGATGTCGTCCGGTATGCCGGCGCGGCGTACCTCGCCTGGCTCGGGATCAAGGCGCTGCGCTCGCCGGCACCGCGCGGCGAGGCCACCGCCGCGCCGGCGGCATCGCCGGCCCGCATCCTGCGCGACGGCTTCTTTGTCTCGCTGCTGAACCCGAAGACCGCGCTGTTCTTCGCGGCGTTCCTGCCGCAATTCATCGACCCGGCCGGCTCGGCGATCGCGCAGAGCGTGCTGCTCGGGGTCGCGTTCGTCGTGATCGCGGCGTGCACGGATGTGGTCTACGTATTCGCGGCCGCCTGGGCCGCGCCGGCGCTCGTTCGGAACGCGGGCGCGGGCACCGTGGGCCGATGTCTCAGCGCCGCCGTCTACTTCGGTCTCGCGGCGTTCACCGCCGCATCGGGATCGCGAACGTCACGCTGAGCTTCAATGGTTGTCACGCGGCACGAACGCGCCGCGACGGCCGACCAGGAACTCCAGGTCCACACCCTGGTCCGCCTGCAGCACGGTGTCCACGTACAGCTTCCAGTAGCCGCTGGCCAGCGGCGGCGCAGGCTTGACCCAGGCCGCGAGGCGGCGCGCGAGTTCCTCGTCGCTGATGTGCAGGTGCAGCTTGCGCTCGGGCACGTTCAGCTCGACGATGTCGCCGTTCTGCACCACCGCCAGCGGCCCGCCGGCGGCGGCCTCGGGCGCGGTGTGCAGCACCACGGTGCCGTAGGCGGTGCCGCTCATGCGGCCGTCGCTGATGCGGACCATGTCGGTGATGCCCTTGCGCAGCACCTTCGGCGGCAGCGGCATGTTGCCGACCTCGGCCATGCCGGGGTAGCCCTT
>JAZKIO010000021.1:0-26229 GCA_040384825.1 Pseudomonadota bacterium | reverse complement strand
TCTCGCCGAGCACCGTCACGGTGATCTTCTTCGACAGGTCGCCGTTCGCGACCGCCGTCGTCACTTCGGCGATGTTGCGCACCTGGCCCGTCAGGTTGGACGCCATGAAGTTGACGTTGTCGGTCAGGTCCTTCCAGATGCCCGCCACGCCGGGCACCTGCGCCTGCCCACCCAGCTTGCCTTCGGTGCCGACCTCGCGCGCCACGCGCGAGACCTCGCCGGCGAAGCCATTCAACTGGTCCACCATCGTGTTCATGGTGTTCTTCAGCGCCAGGATCTCGCCCTTGACTTCGACCGTGATCTTCGACGAGAGGTCGCCCTTGGCGATCGCGGTCGCGACACCGGCGATGTTGCGCACCTGACCGGTCAGGTTCGAGGCCATCGAGTTGACCGAGTCGGTCAGGTCCTTCCAGGTGCCGGCGATGCCCGGCACCTCGGCCTGGCCGCCGAGCCGGCCCTCGGTGCCCACCTCGCGCGCGACCCGCGTCACCTCGGACGAGAAGCCGTTGAGCTGGTCGACCATCGTGTTGATGGTCTCCTTCAGCTCCAGGATCTCGCCTTTCACGTCGACCGTGATCTTGCGCGACAGGTCGCCACGCGCCACCGCGGTCGTCACCGTCGCGATGTTGCGCACCTGGGCCGTGAGGTTGGTCGCCATCGCGTTGACCGAGTCGGTCAGGTCCTTCCAGGTGCCGGCCACGCCGGGCACCACGGCCTGGCCGCCGAGCCGGCCGTCGGTGCCGACCTCGCGCGCGACCCGCGTGACCTCAGACGCGAACGAGCGCAGCTGGTCGACCATCATGTTGGTCGCTTCCTTCAGCTGCAGGATCTCGCCGCGCACGTCGACGGTGATCTTCTTCGACAGGTCGCCGTTGGCCACGCCGATCGTCACCTCGGCGATGTTGCGCACCTGCGCCGTCAGGTTGCCGGCCATCTGGTTGACCGAGTCGGTGAGTTCCTTCCAGACGCCCGACACGCCCTTGACCTTGGCCTGACCGCCGAGCTTGCCCTCGATGCCGACCTCGCGCGCCACGCGCGTCACCTCGGAGGTGAAGACCGAGAGCTGCTCGATCATCGTGTTGACGAGCTTGGCGGAACGCAGGAACTCGCCCTTCAGGATGCGGCCGTCGACCTCGAGCTCCATGGACTGGCTCAGGTCGCCCTTCGCCACCGCGCCGATCGTGCGCGCGATCTCGGCGGTCGGCCGCACCAGGTCGTCCATCAGCGTGTTGATCGAGTCGATCTTGGTCGCCCAGCCACCGAGCGAGCCGGGCAGGGACATGCGCTGCTTGAGCCGGCCTTCCTTGCCGACCGATGCGCTCAGGCGCGCCACCTCGGCGGCGATGCGCGCCTCGTGCGCGATGGTCTGGTTGAAGGCGGTGGCGATCTGGCCGTCGACGCCGTCCCAGTCTGAAGGCAGGCGCACCGCGAACTCGCCGTCGCGAAACGCGGTCAGCGCCAGCAGGATCTGGCGTGAGCGCGCGTCGGCCGCTCCGTTTCCGGTCGCCCCGCCACCGGCGCGCTCGCCGCCGTTCGCCCGCTTGTTGAGTCTGACTGCGGGTTTGAGTGCCTGCATGATCTGATCCGGCGAGTTACGGTGAGCAACAATTATTGGGTTGAGTCGTGCACTACTGCAGGGCATGCGGCCGCATCAGTGAGACTCGGACACGCGCTCGGCGTGCACGCGCACGTCAGGACGCGGCGCTGTCCTACAACGCAACGCCGACGTTCGTGCTGCGGACGCCTGCAGTACGGGGTTTCCCCAGGGGCGACGCGCGAATCGCCGTCGTCCTACGCCGAATCGACCACGCAGCCGACTCGACGGCCGCCGCCCACGCCGGAGACTGATTCGCGTCTTTCGAACGTGGGAGAAACCATGGAAACGACTGCCGACCGGGAATCCGACGTGATCGGATCGATGCCCGAAACCAACACGGTCTCGTACGCCAAGCACTCGGCCCTGCTGAGCGCGTTCGATCGCTTCGCGTCGCGCGTGACGCGCTGGGCGGGCTCGCCGCTCGCATTCGCGCTCGCCTTGCTGTCGATCTTCGTCTGGGGGCTGACCGGGCGCTATTTCGGCTACTCGGAGAACTGGCAGCTCGTGGTCAACACCGGCACCACCATCGTCACCTTCCTGATGGTGTTCATGATCCAGCAGAGCCAGAACAAGGACAGCATCGCGCTGCACCTCAAGCTCAACGAGTTGCTCGCCGCGACCAAGCAGGCCAGCAACCGGATGATCGGCATCGAGGAAATGGACGAGCAGGACCTGCGCGACGTGGCGGACTTCTACGTCCGGCTGGCCGCCCGCGCCAAGGACGGCGGCAAGGGCAAGGAGACCCATTCGATCGACGAAGAGGGCATGCCGACCGACCGCGCCAACGGGGCGCCGCCGGCGTCGTCGACGGTATCGGCTTCAGCGGTCACGTCGGCGGGCTGAGCCGCCACGCCTGATCAGGCGCGCTTCTTCGGGGCTGCGGGGACGACCGCGTCGCCGCCGAGCGCCGCCCATTCCGAGTTGCTCATGTCCAGCTCGAGCACCTCGGGCTTGCGCGCCTCGATGCCGCGCCGCCGCTCGTGCTTGCCGGGCGGCGTGCCGTCGACATGGCGGCGATCGACGCCGGTGCGGCGCTCGGCGGCAGGAATAACGGGCTTCGGCGGGGGCTTGGACATCGGGGAACAGATCGGGAATCGGTGGAGATAGGACACAATTTTAAGCAAGCGACGCGCCGGCATGCCGCCGCCATTCGACGGCCCTGTGCATTACTTCAAGGGGATTGACGTCGCGCGATCGACCGGCACCGCGGTGACGCTGTTCTTCGGCGAGCCCTCGATCACGCGGTCGGAGTAGGTCAGGTAGATCAGCGTGTTGCGCTTCTTGTCGACCATGCGCACGACGCGCAGCTTCTTGAACAGCACCGACAGCCGCTCGTTGAAGATCTCTTCCTGCTGCACCAGCGGCTTGCCGACGAAGGAGATCGGGCCGACCTGCCGGCAGGCGATCGAGGCGTCGGCCTTGTCTTCGGCCAGGCCCACGGCGCCGGCGATCCCGCCGGTCTTCGCGCGCGAGACGTAGCAGGTCACGCCCGCGACCTTCGGGTCGTCGTAGGCGTCGACGACGATCTTGTGGTCCGGCCCGATCAGCTTGAACACGGTGTCGACCTCGCCGACGGACTCGGCCTGCGCGGCCAGGGCCGCGCTCGCGAGAAGGGACGCCACGCAGGCGCGCTGGACAAGTGGATTCATCGAAGGTTCCGTGTACGAGGCCGCGAGCCTACCTGCATCCGCGTCAGCGCGAGCGGTACTGCGTCGCACCGAACAGCGCTTCGCGCGCCTTGTCGTCGACCAGCGGCTTGCGCTGCGATGCCAGCACCTCGACGCCGCGCTGCACCGCCGGCCGCGCGGCGATCTCGTCGAACCAGCCCTTCAGGTGCGGATGGTCGTTCCAGTCGATGCCCTGGTTCTTCCAGGAGCGCAGCCACGGGAAGATCGCGATGTCGGCGATGGTGTACTCCGGCCCGGCCATGTACTTGCTCTGCGCCAGGCGCCGGTTCATCACGCCGTACAGGCGCTTCGCCTCGTTCGTGTAGCGGTCGATCGCGTAGCCGATCTTCTCGGGCGCGTAGATGCGGAAGTGGTGCGCCTGGCCGAGCATCGGGCCGACGCCGCCCATCTGGAACATCAGCCACTCCAGCATCTCGTAGCGGCCGCGCGTGGTCTCGGGCATGAAGCGGCCGGTCTTGCCGGCCAGGTACATCAGGATGGCGCCGGATTCGAACAGCGAGATCGGCGCGCCGTCCGGTCCGTTCGGATCGACGATCGCCGGGATCTTGTTGTTCGGGCTGATCTTGAGGAACTCCGGCGCGAACTGGTCGCCGGCGCCGATGTCGACCGCGTGCGCGCGGTACGGCAGGCCGCATTCCTCCAGCATGATGTGAACTTTGTGCCCGTTGGGCGTGGCCCACGAATACACTTCGATCATGTTCGGATCCATGCCGATATCGCCTTTGCTGCTGAGTCGTGCGGGGCATTCACTCTAGTTGATTGGGCGCACCGATGCTCGACTCGTTCAAGCGCTTGTTCCTGCGGCAGGGCCATGACCGCGACCTGACGCTGATCTCCGATTGGGCACAGCAGCGCGGCTACGGTTTCAAGCGCGCGCGCGGCGAAGACGGCTTCGTGATCGACGGCCAACTCGACGGCCGCCCCTGGCGCATCGAATGGGGCCCGCCGCAGCGCGACTACATCCGCGGCCACGAATTGCGCCTGCGCATGGAGCTCGATCTGTCCTCCGACGCGCAGATGCTGGTGCTCTCGCGGCCGCTGATGGACTCGCTCGAGCGCAAGACCTTCGAGGAGTTCACCGACAACGTGCAGACGCAGATCGGCACGCAGACGCCCGAGGAGATGCGCTGGCTGGTGATGTTCCCGAAGGTGAACCTGACCACGCTCAAGAACCTCCGAGCGCAGTTCGGCGCGGTCGCCAGCGTGCCGGAGACCGGCCTCGCGTGGCTGGAAGGGCCGCTCGCGAACGCGCTGGAGCAGGCCTCGCGCGGCCTGCTGCGCGCCGAGCCGCCGTTCGTGCTGATGACCTTGCGCGGACGGGCCTACCTGCGCACGCAGCTCGATGCGCCCGACCCGAAGGCCGTGGCCGGCACGCTCGCGTTGTTCGAGATCGGTGTGCTGCAGGCGCTGCGGGTGGTCGGCGACGGGGCCGGCCGCGCGCCCGAAGCGACCGGCCGCAGCACCGCGTGGCAGAGCTTTCCGCCCGGCAGCGCGGCGGACGACGACACGCGCTGAGCGCGCGTGGCTCGCCTGGCGTCAGGCGTACTTGCCGAGCTCGAGCTTGGCGATCGCGTTGCGGTGGACTTCGTCCGGGCCGTCCGCGAAGCGCAGGGTGCGGGCACCGGCGTAGAAGCCGGCCAGCGGGAAGTCCTCGCAGACGCCGCCACCGCCGTGGGCCTGCATCGCCCAGTCGATCACCTGCAGCGCCATGCTCGGCGCCACGACCTTGATCATCGCGATCTCGGCCTTGGCGGTCTTGTTGCCGGCCACGTCCATGATCCACGCGGCCTTGAGCGTCAGCAGCCGCGCCATGTCGATGCGGCAGCGCGCTTCGGCGATGCGCTCGCGCGTGACGCCTTGCTCGGCCACCGTGCGGCCGAACGCGACGCGCGACGACGCGCGCTTGCACATCAGCTCCAGCGAGCGCTCCGCCAGGCCGATCAGCCGCATGCAGTGGTGGATGCGGCCCGGCCCCAGGCGGCCTTGCGCGATCTCGAAGCCGCGGCCTTCGCCGAGCAGGATGTTCGAGGCCGGCACGCGCACGTTGTCGAACGTGATCTCCATGTGGCCGTGCGGCGCGTCGTCGTAGCCGAACACCGACAGCGGGCGCAGCACCTTGATGCCGGGCGTGTTCGCCGGCACCAGGATCATCGACTGCTGCGAGTGGCGCGGCGCGTCGAAATCGGTCTTGCCCATGAAGATGTAGATCTGGCAGCGCGGATCGCCGGCGCCGCTGATCCACCACTTGCGGCCGTTGATGACGTAGTCGTCGCCCTGGCGCTCGATCTTCGATTCGATGTTGGTCGCGTCGCTCGAGGCGACCGCCGGCTCCGTCATCGCGAAGGCGCTGCGGATCTTGCCTTCCAGCAGCGGATCGAGCCATTGACGCTTGTGCTCTTCCTTGCCGTAGCGCTCGATCGTCTCCATGTTGCCGGTGTCGGGCGCCGAGCAGTTGAAGACCTCGCTCGACCAGGGCACCCGCCCCATGATCTCGGCCAGCGGCGCGTAGTCGCTGTTCGAGAGGCCGAAGTCGCGGCCGTTGTGCGCCGAGCCCTCCCCACCGGCGGTGGGCGGCAGGAACAGGTTCCACAGGCCGATCGCGCGCGCCTTGGGCTTCAGGTCCTCGATCGTCTTCAGCGGCGTCCAGCGCTTGCCGGCGGCGGTGTTCGCGGCGATCTCGGCCTCGTACTTCGCCTCGGCCGGGTAGATGTAGTCGTCCATGAACTTGAGCAGCTTGGACTGCAGTTCGAGGGTGCGGGGCGAGTAGGCGAAATCCATGGTGAGGTCTCCTTCGGGTGTTCGGTATCAAGCGCGCTGGGCGAGCGCCCAGCCCATTTCGGCGAGCGGTTTGGCACCGGCGCCAGCTTGCCTTGCTTGGGCGCTCGACGCTGTCCCCATCTCGACACGTTTCGCAATTCCCTGCAGGATGCCGGCGAGGCGGAACATGTTGTAGGCGAGGTAGAAGTTCCAGTCGGCCATCACCGCGTCGGGGTCGGCGCGACCGGTTCTTTCGCAGTAGCGGCGCACGTAGCTCTTCTCGTCGGGAATGCCGAGCGCCGCCAGATCGAGCCCGCCGAGGCCGCGGAACTGGCCCGGCTCGATGTGCCACGACATGCAGTGGTAGCTGAAATCGGCGAGCGGGTGGCCGATGGTCGAGAGCTCCCAGTCGAGCACCGCGATCGCGCGCGGCGCGGCCGGATCGAACATCACGTTGTCGAGCCGGTAGTCGCCATGCACCACCGAGACCTGCGTCTCGTCGCGCGCGCTGGCCGGGATGTGCGCGGGCAGCCACTCGATCAGCGCGTCCATCGCCGGGATCGGCTGCGTGATCGAGGCCAGGTACTGCTTGGTCCAGCGGCCGATCTGGCGCTCGAAGTAGTTGCCCGGCTTGCCGTAGTTGGCCAGGCCCACCTTTGCGACGTCGACGTTGTGCATCGCCGCGATCACGCGGTTCATCTCGTCGTAGTAGGCGGCGCGGTCGGCCTTCTCGATGCCGGGCAGCGACTGCTCCCACAGCACACGGCCCGGCATGAACTGCATGACGTAGAAGGCGCGGCCGATCACCGACTCGTCCTCGCACAGCAGGTGCATCTTCGGCACCGGCACGTCGGTGCCGTGGAGCGCGCTCATCACCGTGAACTCGCGGTCGATCGCGTGGGCCGAGGCGAGCAGCTTGTCGGCTGGGCCCGGCTTGGAGCGCATCACGTACGAGGCGCCCGGCGTGACCAGCTTGTAGGTCGGGTTCGACTGCCCGCCCTTGAACTGCTCCACGGTGAGCGGCCCGGCGAATCCCTCGAGCCGGCCCTCGAGGTACGACGCCAGGGCAGCGATGTCGAAGGCGTGCGATTCGGCGACGGGCTTGGTCCCGGTGTTGGCTTCCATGGCGTCAATTCGTATGAAGAACTATCGGTAGCCCGACGCGACGCGCCGGCCTGCTATTTGCTCGAGATCGCGAGCAGCTTTTCCTTGGACAACACCACCAGCCGCGTGGGCTCGATCCGCACCGCACCGTCGCGCTCGAAGCCCTTGAGCTCCTGGTTGACACGCTGGCGCGAGGCGCCGAGCAGTTGCGCCAGGTCTTCCTGCGCAAGCTGCAGGCCGATCCGAATCTCCTCGCCCTGCGCGATGCCGTAGCTGCGCGCGAGCAGCAGGATTTGCTTGGCCAGGCGCGAGGCGAGCGGGCGGGTGTTCAGGTCCTCGACGGCATCGAACATCAGCCGCAGACGCCGGCAGTTCAGCCGCAGCAGCGCTTCGTAGAGTTCGGTGTGCTGCGACAGCAGTTCCTTGAAATCCGCCTTGCGCACGACCAGCAGCGTGGTCTCGCCATGGGCGTTCGAGTCGTGGGTGCGGGGCAGGCCGTCGAACAGCGAGATGTCGCCGAACCAGGTGCCGGGCTCGACGTACGTCAGCGTCACCTGCTTGCCCGACAGCGAGACCGAGCTGACGCGCACCGCGCCCTTGGCAACGCCGCACCACTCCTCGGCCGGGCCGCCGCGAGCCGAGAGCATCGTGCCGTCCTGCAGACGCTTGACCACCGCGCGCGAGAGGATCGCGTTGCGCAGGGGTTGGGAGAGTCGGGAGAACCAAGAGCCGGCGTCGATGTTGGAGCGTTCGGCAATTGTAAGAACGGGGGTATTCATGAGTGAGTCGCTGATGTGACAGCATCATGCCGCCGCGCCGGCCTATTGTGTATGACGCTGGCGCAGCCACGGACGCAGCCACACGGAGACATCGCCATGAACCCGCTCACCCTCGAAATCGCCAGCCGCAAGGGGCAGGTCAGCCCCGAAGAATGGCAGACCCGCGTCGACCTCGCGGCCGCTTACCGCCTCGTGGCGATGTTCAAGTGGGACGACCTCGTCTTCACCCACATCAGCGCCCGCGTGCCGGGCCGGCACGACGAGTTCCTGATCAACCCCTACGGCCTGATGTTCGACGAGATCACCGCGTCGAGCCTGATCCGGGTCGACGCGCAGGGCAACAAGCTCGACGAATCGCCGTACGACGTGAACCCCGCCGGCTTCACGATCCACAGCGCGATCCACGCGGCGCGCCACGACGCGCAATGCGTGCTGCACGTGCATTCGCTGAACGGCATCGCGGTGTCTGCGCAGAAGGGCGGGGTGCTGCCGATCTCGCAGCAGTCGATCTTCGTGCTGTCGAGCCTGGGCTACCACGGTTACGAGGGCGTCGCGCTGCGCGACGACGAGAAGCCGCGGCTGGTGGCCGATCTCGGCCCGGACAACAGCTTCCTGATGCTGCGCAACCACGGGCTGCTGACGCTCGGCGCGACGATCCCGGACGCGTTCCTGAACATGTACCTGTTCGAGACGGTCTGCACGATCCAGGTCCGCGCCCAGGCCGGGGGCGGCGAGCTGATCCCGGTCGATCCGCGCATCATCGCGGGCGCCCAGCAACAGGCGAAGCAGGTGACGCGCGGCGTCGGTGGCGGCGCACTCGCGTGGCCGGCCCTGCTGCGCAAGCTCGACAAGGCCGACCCCGGCTACCGGACCTGAGGGTGCACCCGGCGGCGGGTACGCCGCCACCCGCCGGGCGGGTGCTCGGGCCGCTCGGGGCGGCCCGGCGCTGGCCCGAGTCCGCCGTCAGCTGAAGCGAGGCGCGCGCTTCTCGAGGAACGCGTTCAGCCCTTCCGCGCCGTTGGCGTGGAACAGGTTCTCGACGAAATGGTCGCGCTCGGCATCGAGCTGTTGCGCCAGCGTCCGGCCGCCGGCCTCGCGCAGCAGCGCCTTGCCGCTGGCCAGCGCGTTCGGCGCCATCGCGGCCAGGCGCCCGGCCAGGCGCAGCGCCTCGTCGATGGCGCGGCCCTTGTCGACCACCGCGGCGACCAGCCCGCAGGCCAGCAGCTGCTGGGCCGTCACCGGTTCGCCGAGCCAGATCATCTGCTGGACCTGCGCGCGCGGCAGCGCCTGCAGCAGCTGCCAGGTGGCGCCGCCGTCCGGCGACAGGCCGATGCGGCCATAGGACAGGATGAAGCGCGCGTCGTCGGCGGCGACGACCAGGTCGCAGGCCAGCGCCAGCGAGAACCCCGCGCCGGTGGCTGCGCCTTCGACGGCGGCGATCACCGGTTTCGGGCAGGCGCCGAGCGCCTCGACGAACTGGTTCAGGTGTTCGAGCATGCGCACCTGCGCAGGCGGGCCGCTGCGGCGCCGCTCGAGCAAGCCCTGCAGGTTGCCGCCGGCGCAGAAGTGACCGCCGTCGCCGCACAGCACAACGGCGCGGATGGTCGCGTCCGATTCCGCGCGGTTCAGCGCCTCGATGCCCGCCGCGATCACCTCGTGCGAGAGGGTGTTGCGGGTGGCGGGATCGCTGAGGGTCAGCACCAGCGTCGCGTCGCGCTGATCGGAGAGAAGGGAAGCTGTCATTAAGTGATCCGACCAGGGGCGTGTTGCGGAATTCTGTCACGCGTCTCGCAGGCGCCACGAGGCCGTGCAATTGTTACTTCATGCTAGAGTCCCTCGACCCTTATTGACACTTGCTCATCCAACGCCGATCACGCATGCGCGCAGTCCTGACCCTTACCGCGATCGGCACGGCACTGTGGTTGGCGGCGCTCCCGGCGCAGTCCATCGGCTTCGGGCGAATCAGCAATCCCACCCAGCTCGGCCAGCCGCTGAACTTCAGCGCCGTCGTGCGTCTCGAGGCCGACGAATCGCTGCCGAATGATTGTGTCTCGGCGGAAGTGCAGTCCGGCGAGAACCGGCTCGCGCCGGGGCAGGTGCGGGTCGCGGTCGAGGGCTCGGGCGAGGGCGGCGAGCGGACCGTCCGCATCACCACCACGGCCCTGATCGACGAGCCGGTGGTCACCGTCAGCGTGACGGTGGGTTGCCAGGCCAAGGTCACGCGAAGGTTCGTCGCGTTCGTCGATCCGCCGTTGATCAGCATGCCGCAGGTCGCGACGACCGAGCCGGTGCCGCCGCGCGCAGAACCGCAGACCACCTCGATCGTCAACGCGGTGCCGCGCAGCAGCGACGCGCAGCGCGCACGCAGCACGGCCGATGCGTCCACGCGCGAAGGCGCGGCGCCACGCAATACCCGCCCGCGCTCGACCGCACCCGCCAGCGTGAACCGCGCTGCGCGCGACGGGGTCACCGCGGCACCCGCACGCCCGCGCCCGACCGCTGCGGCGCGTCAACCGAACACGAGCGCCCGCGCGGCGACATCCGGTCCGCGCCTGCAGCTCGAAACGGCCGCGCCGGTCGTCGCGCGCGCCGCATCGGCAGCGCCGGCACCGGCCCCGGCAGTTGCCGCCACGGCCGCCGTGGCCGCCAGCGCGGCGAGCACGCCGGTCGCCGATGCGGCCTCCGCGGCGCGCGCCGATTCGCCGGCCGATGCGCTCGCTGCCGAGCGCCAGCGCATCCAGTCGCTGGAGGCGAATGTTGCGAGCCTGGTCAAGAGTTCGCAGGCCACGCAGGCCTCGGTCGTCGAGTTGCAGGCCCGTCTGAAGGACGCCGAGTCGGAGCGTTACGCGAATCCGCTGGTCTACCTGCTGGCTGCCCTCGTCGCGCTGCTGGCCCTGTTGATCGCGCTGCTGTTCTGGCGCCAGAACCGCGGTGCGCGGTCGGCGCAGTGGTGGTCCGGCCCGGTGCCGACGCCCGCGCCGTCCGACGCGCCGCTGACGGTCGCCCCCGCTGCAGCCATGCCCGTGCCGGTGCCGATGCCGGTCGTCGCGCCCGAATCGTCCCCAGCGACGCTGCCGGACGTCTTCGACGTGCCGACCTTCCCGCGCGAGGAGGAGCCGACCGCGGCGGCGGCGCCGCGCGAGCTGTCGGTCGAGGAACTGATGGACCTCGAGCAGCAGGCCGAGTTCTTCATCGTGCTGGGCCAGGACGACGCCGCGATCGAGCTGCTGATGAGCCACGTGCGCACCGATGGCGGCAACAGCCCGCTGCCGTACCTGAAGCTGCTCGAGATCCACCGCCGGCTCGGTGATGCCGATTCGTACGAGCGCATCCGCGAACGTTTCAATCGCCGCTTCAATGCCTACGCGCCCGACTTCGGCGCCGATCCGCAGGAAGGGAAATCGCTGGTCGACTACCCCGAGACGATCGAGCGCCTGCAGTCGCTGTGGCCGGCGCCGGCCCGCGTGATGCAGACGCTCGACGCGTCGCTGTTCCGCCGCAACCGGGGCGACGCCACCTTCGACCTGACGGCCTACCGCGAACTGCTGTTCCTCTACGCCGTCGCGCGCGATCTGGCCGAGAGCGTCGGCGTGCCCCCGAGCACCGGCGTGGACCTGCTGCTGCCGCTCGACGATTCGGACCACGAACCCGTGTCGCGGCTCAGCGCCGCGTCGGGCACGGCGCCTGCGCCGGAGTACGCCGACACCGCCACCCTGCCGGTCGACCTGAACCTCGAAGCGAACCAGTCGGCCGTGGCGCGAGAGCCCGGGCGCGGCGATCAGGCGACGCCCGGCTTCATCGACTTCCACCTCGACCTGCCGCCCGAGCCCGCGCCGGACGACAAGCCGCCGCGCTGAATCAGAGCTTCGCCAGGCGCGCCAGCGCGAGCTGCAGCGTCTCGTCCTTCTTGGCGAAGCAGAAGCGCGCGATGCGCTGCTCGAACCCACCCTGGTAGAACGCCGCCAGCGGGATCGCCGCGACACCGATCTCGGTGGTCAGCCAGCGGCAGAACTCGGCCTCCGGCAGATCACTCACAGCGGAGTAATCGACGCACTGGAAGAAGCTGCCGCCACTCGCCAGCACCCGCAGGCGGGTCGACGCCAGGCCGGCGCGGAACAGGTCGCGCTTGCGCTGGTAGAAGGCCGGCAGGCCGAGGTGCCGCGACGCGTCCGCCATGTAGCTCGCCAGCCCGTGCTGCACCGGCGTGTTCACGGTGAAGACGTTGAACTGGTGCACCTTGCGGAACTCGGCCATCAGCGGCGCGGGCGCGGCCACGTAGCCCACCTTCCAGCCGGTCACGTGGTAGGTCTTGCCGAAGCTCGAGACGACGAAAGCGCGTTCGGCCAGCTCGGGGAAGCGCGCGACGCTCTGGTGCAGTGCGCCGTCGTAGACCATGTGCTCGTAGACCTCGTCGGCGATCACCAGGATGTCGGTGCCCCGCAGCAGCTCGGCGAGCTGCGACATGTGGGCGGCGGACCAGACCGTCGCGCTCGGGTTGTGCGGTGTGTTGACGATGATCGCGCGGGTGCACGGCGTGATGGCCGCAGCGATGCGGCCGAAATCGGGCTCGAAGGTGCCCGGCGTCAGCGGTACGTGCACCGGCGTGCCGCCGGCCAGCTCGATGTTCGGCTCGTAGCTGTCGTAGCACGGGTCGAGCACGATCACCTCGTCGCCGGGGTGAACGATCGCGAGGATGATCGTGATGATCGCCTGCGTGGCGCCGGCGGTGATCGTGATCTCGCTGCCCGCGTCGTAGTGGCGGCCGTACATCGCCGCGATCTTGGCGCTCACCGCCTCGCGCAACGCCGGCACGCCGGCCATCGGCGGGTACTGGTTCAGGCCGCTGCGCATCGCCGCGGCGACGGCGTCGACGAGCGCCGGGTCGCAATCGAAATCCGGGAAGCCCTGGCCCAGGTTGACGGCGCCATGTTCGGTGGCGAGCGCCGACATCACGGTGAAGATCGTCGTGCCGACATGCGGCAGGCGGCTGGTGATCGCAGGGGTCATGGGGTGTCGTCGGTGTCAGAGTTGGTAGTCGTCGGCGCCGCCGGCCATGGCGCCGTCGATCAGCTTGCGGTTGAGGCGGTCGGACAGCATCTCGGTGAACGCGTAGACGAAGTTGCGCAGGTAGGCGCCGCGCTTGAAGGCGATCCGCGTCACGTTGTTGCCGAACAGGTGGCCGACCGGGCGCGCCACGAGGTCGCCGCCCGGCGGATCGTCGCGCACCGCGATCTCGGCCACGATGCCCACGCCCAGGCCCACGCGCACATAGGTCTTGATCACGTCGGCGTCGATCGCCTCGAGCACGATGTTGGGCTTGAGGTTGCGCGCCGCGAACGCCTGGTCGACGCGGGTGCGGCCGCTGAACGAGGGGTGGTAGGACACCAGCGGCAGGATCGCCAGGTCCTCCAGCGAGATGCGCTCGACCTGCGCCAGCGCGTGCCCGGCCGGCATCACCACCGCGTGTCGCCACTCGTAGCAGGGCAGGGTGACGAGCTCCGGCAGGTCGGCCAGCGCCTCGGTCGCCAGGCCGATGTCGGCGACCTCGTCGCGCACCATGCGCGCCACCTGCTCCGGCGAGCCCTGGTGGATGCTGATGTTGACCTTGGGGAAGCGCTTGCGCAGCTGCGCCACCGGCTCGGGCAGGAAGTAGCGGGCCTGGCTGTGCGTCGTCGCGATCGACAGCGTGCCGGCGTCCTGCATCGAGAACTCCTCGCCGATGCGCTTCAGGTTGCCGACCTCGCGCATGATCACCTCGATGCTCTTGAGCACCTCGCGCCCGGGCTCGGTGATGCGGCGCAGCCGCTTGCCGTGGCGCGCGAAGATGTCGACGCCGAGCTCGGCCTCGAACTCCAGGATCGCCTTCGAGATGCCGGGTTGCGAAGTGAACAGCGCCTTCGCGGTTTCGGTGAGGTTCAGGTCGCGGCGCACCGCCTCCTGGACGAAACGGAACTGGTGCAGGTTCATGGCGGCGTCGGTTCGTTCGTCAGGTGGAAGGCGGCCGCGGCCATCGCATCGATCACGCTGTCGACCTCGCCGATCGCGCGGCGCAGGCGCCACTCGGTGCCGGGGCAGGTGCTGCGCAGCTCGGCCAGCAGCTCGGGCAGGTCCTTGCGCACGTGGCCGCCGGCGCCCAGGAACAGCGGCACCACGTCGACCTGCGTGCAGCCGGCCGCCGCGAGCGCGGCACCGGCGTCGCGCAAGGTGGGCGTCATGAACTCGAGGAACGCGAGTTCGACGAGCAGGCCGGCGTCGCGCGCCCGCACCCGCTCGGCGACGGCGCGAAAGGGAAGCGCCCAGTTCGGATCGCGCGCGCCGTGTGCGAAAAGCAGCAGTCCACGCTTCATCGGTACCTCACCAGCCAGCTGAACGCCGCCAGCGAGAGCAGCAGGTAGAGCGCGCTCGGCGCCGCCGCCACCATCCACGGCGTCCAGTCGCGCAGCAGCCCGAGGTGGCCGGACACGTTGTTCAGCAGCACGAAGCTGATGCCCAGCATGATCCCGCCGAACACCTTCAGGCTGATGCCGCCGGCGCGGGCGTGCATGTAGGCGAACGGCAAGGCGAGCGCCACCATCACGAGGCAGGCGAACGGGTATAGCGCGCGCTTCCAGAACTGGATCTGGTAGATCTGCGCCGCCTGTTCGTTCTCGGCCAGGTGGCCGATGTAGCGCGCCAGGTCGACCGTCGACATCGCCCGCACCGGCGACACCGTGGCGGCGACCACCGAGGACGACAGCCGGCTGTGCCACGCGAGCGAGGGCAGCTTCTGCTCGGGCACCTGGCGCGCGCCGCTGCCGTCGCCGGCGTCGACCCAGCGGGTCATCGTCACGTCCTCCAACGCCCAGGCCTGGCTTTTCGGGTCGACCTGTGCGCGCGCCGCGGCGATCCGACGCAGCAGCCGGTTGCTGTCGTCGAACTCGAAGATCCGGACGTTGTTGAGCTCGCCTTTGGGAGTCGCCGAGCCGACGTTGATGGAGTAGCTGCGCTCGCCCTCCGGCGTGGTGGCGTGGTCCTTCAGCCAGGCGCCGGAGCGGCCGAGCTTGAGGCCCCCCTTGCGCAAGGCCTGCACCTGGCCGGCCTCGCGTTCGCTCAGCGGCGCGAGGTAGTCGCCGACGACGAAGGTCAGCACCCCGAACACCAGCCCGAGCACGGCCAGCAGCGAGAGCGCGCGCGCCGGGCCGAGACCGCCGGTGCGCAGGATCGTGTACTCGGACGACTGCGCCATGCGCGCCAGCGAGTAGATCGTGCCGATCAGCACCGCGATCGGCGCGACCTCGTAGAACCGCCCCGGCACCAGCAGCAGCGAATAGAGCGCCGCCTGCAGCACCGTGTAGGTGGGGCCGACATCGCCGAGTTCGTCGACGAAGTCGATGAAGAACGAGAGCGACAGGAAGGCCAGCGCGACGAAGGTCACTGCGGTGACGATGTCGACATAGAACAGCCGGCGGATCGTCTTCATGCCGGCACCGCCCGGGCCAGCAGCCGGGCCCGCCAGAGCCCGCGGCGGTTGGTGGCGTCACGCCACCAGAGCAGCCCGAGCGCCAGCAGGAACGCGCCGCCGTGCGCCACCAGCAGCGCGCCGCCGATGCCGATGCGTTCGCCCGCGACCCACGCCTGCGAGAGGTTGATCAGGTTGTAGTAGACGGCGAACGAGAGCAGCGCGAACAGCAGGTTCCAGTTGCTGGCACGGCGCGGGTTCGAGGCCGACAGGCCGATGCCCAGGAGCACCATGTTGGCGGCACCGAGCAGCAGCCCGAGGCGCCAGACCAGCTCGCCCTGGTGGCGCGGCGTCGGGTCGGTCAGCAGCTCGAAGGTCGTGCGGGCGCGCGGCGGCAGGTTGTCCATGCTCGAGATCACGCGCTCGCCGGCGCGTGCGCTGTAGCCTTCGAAGCGCGCCAGCGTCTTCTCGCCGGTGCGCAGGTTCTCCTCGTTCTGCTGGCCGCGGCTGAGCACGAGGAAGCGGTCGTCGCCGATCAGCTCGATGCGGCCGCTGCGCGCCGAGGTCACCGATTCGGTGTTGGGCAGCGAGCTCAGGATGAACACGTTCTTGCCGATGCGCGCGTCGCCGGCGTCGCGCTCGATGAAGAACACGCGCGTGCCGTCGCTCGAGGTCTGGAACTGCCCCGGCGTCACGCGGGAGAGATCGGAGCGGCGCTCGAAGCGCTCCTTCAGTTCGACGCCGCGCTGGTTCTGCCACGGCCAGACGAAGAGCGCCAGCAGCCCGATCACCAGCAGCACCGGCCAGGCCAGGCGCAGCACCGGCCGCACGAAGCGCGTCAGCCCGACGCCGCTGGCGAACCAGATCGTCATCTCGCTCTCGCGGTACATGCGGGTCAGGGTGGCGACGACGGCGATGAAGAGCGACAGCGCGAGCATGGTCGGCAGGTGGCCGAGCGCCACGTAACCCAGCAGCAGGACCACATCCTGCGGCGCCACCTTGCCGCCCGCGGCCTGGCCGAGGGTGCGGATCAGCATCATCGTCAGCACGATGGTGAGGATCACGACCAGGGTCGCCCCGAAGTTACGGGCCAGGTCTCGGCGCAGGGTGGAATCGAATAACATCGTCGGCTTGTCTCAATGTCCTGCTACACGGGACGGGTGATTATGGACTTTCGTCATCAGATTTCTGCTCCGGACAACCTGGCCGCGCTGGCCTGCGACGCGCTCGTGCTCGTCGTCGTCGGCGACGCCGTCGACGCCAGCCTCGATGCACCGCTCGCCAATGCGCTCAGCGACGCGATCGCCCAGGGCGACCTCGCGCTGAAGGCTGGCAAGAGCCTGTACCTGCATCGGCCGGCGGGCGTGCGCGCGGCGCGGGTCGTGTTCGCGGCGGCCGGCGCGCCGACCGTCAAGGCGTTCAAGGCGGCGCTGATGAACGGCCTGAATCTGGTGAAGGGCAGCGGCGCCAAGCACGTGGCCGTCGGCCTGGCCGGCGCCAGCGCGCTGAGCGACGCACATGCCGAGGCGGTCGTCACCGCGGCGCGCGAGTGCACCTACCTGTATCGCCACACCAAGCCGAGCGCGCCCGCCGCCTCGAAGCTCGACAAGGTCACCGTGCTGTGCGCCAAGGCCGACGTGAAGCCGGTGCAGCAGGGGCTGACCCGCGGCCACGCGATCGCCGCCGGCGTCCACCTGGCGCGCGAATGGGCCAACCGCCCGGGCAACCACTGCACGCCGACGCACCTGGCCGATGTCGCCAAGAAGCTCGGCAAGGAGCACGCGCTCAAGGTCGAGGTGCTCGACCGCAAGGCCTGCGAGAAGCTCGGCATGGGCTCGTTCCTGTCGGTGGCGCAAGCCTCCGACGAACCGCTGCGCTTCATCGTGGCCCGCTACGACGGCGCGCCCAAGACGCAGGCGCCGGTGGTGCTGGTCGGCAAGGGCATCACGTTCGACACCGGCGGCATCTCGCTGAAGCCGGGTGGCGAGATGGACGAGATGAAGTACGACATGGGCGGCGCCGCGAGCGTGCTCGGCACGCTGCGCGCGATCGCCGAGCTCAAGCCGAAGCTGAACCTCGTCTGCATCATCCCGTCGTGCGAGAACATGCCGGGCGGCAATGCGGTCAAGCCGGGCGACGTGGTCACGAGCATGTCCGGCCAGACCATCGAGATCCTGAACACCGACGCCGAAGGGCGCCTGATCCTGTGCGACGCGTTGACCTATGCCGAGCGCTTCAAGCCCGCGGTGGTCGTGGACGTCGCGACGCTGACCGGCGCCTGCGTGATCGCCCTGGGCCACCACAACTCCGGCCTGTTCACGGCCGACGACCGGATCGCCGAGCAGATGCAGGCCGCCAGTGCCAAGGGCCTGGATCCGTGCTGGCGCATGCCGCTCGACGAGGAATACGACGCCGGCCTGAAGAGCAACTTCGCCGACATGGCCAACATCGGCGGTCGCCCCGGCGGCGCCATCACCGCCGCGATGTTCCTGAAGCGCTTCACCGGCAAGTACCCGTGGGCGCACCTCGACATCGCCGGCACCGCCTGGAAGTCCGGCGCGGCCAAGGGCGGCACCGGCCGCCCGGTGCCGCTGCTCACCCACTTCGTGCTCGCGCAGGTGGCCTGAGGTGTCGTGACCGAGGTCAGCTTCCACTTCAACGTGCCCGACCGCACCGCCTACACCTGCCGGCTGGTGCGCAAGGCACACCGGACAGGCGCGACGGTGGTGCTGGCCGGGCCGGCGCCGGCGCTCGCGCACCTCGACCGCGCGCTCTGGACCTTCGAGGACCTGGAGTTCCTCCCGCACGTGCTGCTGCGCCCCGGGCAAGCGGTCGAGCCGCGCTGGCAAACGACGCGGGTCTGGCTCTCCGAGGACGCGAACCAGCCCGGCCACCACGACGTGCTGGTCAACCTCGGGGACGATCCGCCCGACGGGTTCGAGAGCTTCGGCAAGCTGATCGAAATCGTCTCGGCCGACGAGGCCGAGCGCACGGCGGCGCGGGCCCGCTGGCGCCACTATTCGTCGCGCGGCTACGCGATCCGCAAGCACGAGGTGGCGGCGTGAGCTCCTCGCCCTTGCCGCCCGATCGGGTGCCGACGCTGACCGAGGTCGTCGCGTGGCCGGGTTCGTCCCCGGCGGGCGGCGCGACCTCGGCCGCGGGGCCGACCGTCGAGCTGGCCGAGCCGGTCGAGCCAGGCGCTTCGCCCGCACCGGACGTGGCGGCCCCGGCCGCCGATGCGGCGTCGATCACCGAGGAGCAGCTGACCCAGCGCATCCTCAACGACCTGCAGCGCCAGATGGACCTGATGCTCGACTACCGCCTGCGCGAGATCCTCACGCCGCTGCTGACCCGCGCCGCCGACACGGTGGTGCGAGAGGCGCGCAGCGAGCTGGCATCGACCTTGCGTGACGTCGTGGCTCGTGCGGTGGCGCAGGAACTGACACGTCATCGCACCCGTTGACCCGCGCGTTGTGGGTTGACCCTGAGGGCTGGCGGCGACCTTCGCCGACGGCCGGCAGGCGGCGGGCGACCGAGCATTCACCACTATAGGGAATGCGTTTTTTTGCGGTATTGTGTCGCCCGTTGAGACATCAACCGTTTCCTTGAACATTCCAATCTGGAGGTTTTGCATGCAAGTCAAACTGAACACGATCGTCGCCGCATCCCTGGTGATGGTCGGTGCTTCTGCGTACGCGCAGGACATGGTCGTCAAGATCGGCCACGTCGGCCCGACGAGCGGCGCCATCGCCCACCTCGGCAAGGACAATGAAAACGGTGCCCGCATGGCCATCGACGAGCTGAACGCCAAGGGCGTGACGATCGGCGGCAAGAAGGTCAAGCTCGAGCTGCTCGCCGAAGACGACGGCGCCGATCCGAAGCAGGGCACGGCCGTGGCTCAGAAGCTGGCGGACGCGAAGGTCGTCGGCGTGATCGGTCACCTGAACTCGGGCACCACGATCCCCGCTTCGAAGATCTATTCGGACGCCGGCATTCCGCAGATCTCGCCGTCGGCGACCAACCCGAAGTACACCCGTCAGGGCTACAAGACCGCGTTCCGCGTCGTGGCCGACGACGTGCACCTGGGCAGCACCCTCGGCAAGTACGCCGTCAAGGAGCTGAAGGGCAAGTCGATCGCCGTGATCGACGACCGCACCGCCTACGGCCAGGGCGTCGCCGAAGAGTTCACCAAGGCCGTCAAGGCTGCCGGTGGCGCTGTCGCCGACACCCAGTTCACCACCGACAAGGCCACCGACTTCACCGCCATCCTGACCCAGATCAAGTCGAAGAAGCCCGACGTGGTGTTCTTCGGCGGCATGGACGCCGTGGCCGGCCCGATGATCCGCCAGATGAAGCAACTCGGCATCAACGCCAAGTTCATGGGCGGCGACGGCATCTGCTCGAGCGAGCTGCCGAAGCTGGCCGGCGGTGCGATGGCCGACGGCCAGGTCGTCTGCGCCGAAGCCGGTGGCGTCGAAGGCGAGCAGAAGGCCGGGATGGAGAAGTTCCGCGCCGACTACAAGAAGAAGTTCGGCATCGACGTGCAGGTCTACGCACCGTACGTGTACGACGCGACCAACGTGCTGGTCGCCGCGATGGTCAAGGCCGGCTCGTCCGATCCGAAGGTCTACCTGCCGGTGCTGGCCAAGACGGCCGGCTACAAGGGCGCGACCGGCACGATCGCGTTCGACGAGAAGGGCGACATCAAGAACGGCGCGCTGACGCTGTTCACGTACAAGGCCGACAAGCGCGACCAGATCGCCGTCGTCCGTTAATCGGACGCTTCGCTACGGTTCTGCGGGGCGCCTTCGGGCGCCCCTTTTCTTTGGGCCGACCGGCCTTCGCTAGGGCTTGATCCCGGCGCCGGCGGCGGCGAGCAGCAGCAACGAGGCGGCCGGCAGCGCCAGTTCGACCTCGCCCTGGCCGTGCCAGCTGCCGCGCCCGGTCGGCTCGGTGGTGTCGACGACCACCTCCCACACGCCGGCCGGCAGCATGAACCGCGTGTCGTCGGCTCCGGCGTTGACCAGCAGCAGCAACGGGGCGGCGGCGCGTCCGGGCTCGCCGATCAGGCAGCCCAGGACGCGGCTGCCGGCGTCGCCCCAGGCGTCGCCCTGCAGCCCCTCGCCGGTGTGCGTGAGCCAGGCGATGTCGTGCAGGCCGAGCGGGTCGGTCAGGCCGCTGTACCAGCCGTCCCCGAACGGCCGCGCCTCGCGGCGCACGCGCAGCAGCCGGGCGGTGAACTCGATCAGCTCGGCATCCGCCGTCGACCAGTCGATCCAGGTGATTTCGCTGTCGTGGCAGTACGGGTTGTTGTTGCCGGCCTGGGTGTGGCCGAGCTCGTCGCCGGCGCACAGCAGGGGCGTGCCCTGCGCCAGCAGCAGCGTGGCGAGCAGGGCGCGCTGCAGGCGGGCGCGCAAGCGGTTCACGGCCGGGTCGTCGGTCGGGCCTTCGACGCCGGCGTTGAAGCTCAGGTTGTTGCTGGTGCCGTCGCGGTTGTCTTCGCCGTTCGCGAGGTTGTGACGTTCGGCGTGGCTGACCAGGTCGCGCAGGGTGAAGCCGTCGTGCGAGATCACGTAGTTGACCGATTCGGCCGGGACGCGGCCGCGCGCCTGGTACAGCTCGCTCGACGCGCACAGGCGCTGCGCGAAGCCGCCGCGCGTGGCCGGGTGGCGCAGCCAGAACGCGCGCATGTCGTCGCGGAACTTGTCGTTCCACTCGGCCCAGCCGTTCGGGAAGCCGCCGACCTGGTAGCCGCCCGGTCCCAGGTCCCAGGGCTCGGCGATCATCTTGACGCCGGCGAGCACCGGGTCCTGGGCCACGGCCGCGAAGAACGCAGCGTGGCGCGAGAAGCCGTCGTCGCCGCGCCCGAGCACCGGCGCCAGGTCGAACCGGTAGCCGTCGACATGCATCTCCTCGACCCAGTAGCGCAGCGAGTCCATCACCAGCTGCAGCACCCGCGGATGCCGCAGGTCGACGGTGTTGCCGCAGCCCGTGTAGTTGTCGTAGGCGTGGCGCGCGTCGGGCGGCAGGCGGTAGTAGGCGGCGTTGTCCAGGCCCTTGAACGCGACGGCCGGACCCAGCGCATCGCTTTCCGCGGTGTGGTTGAAGACGACGTCGAGGATCACCTCGATGCCGGCCGCATGCAGCGCGGCGACCATGGCGCGGAACTCGGCCCGCGTCGCCGCGCCGTCCAGCGGCGTGCTGCTCAGGCGCGGCTCGACGGCGAAGAAGCCGATCGTGTTGTAGCCCCAGTAGTTGGTCAGCCCCATCTTGACGAGCCGTTCCTCGTCGATGCGCTGGTGCACGGGCAACAGGCTCACCGCCGTCACGCCGAGCCGTTTCAAGTGCGCGATCGAGGCCTCGTGCGCGAGCCCGGCGTAGGTGCCGCGCAGCTTCTCCGGCACGTCGGGATGCAGCTTCGAGAAGCCCTTGACGTGCATCTCGTACAGCACCGTGTCGGCCAGCGGCGTGGCGGGCGGGCGGTCGTCGCCCCACTCGTGGCGGTCGCGCGTGACGCGGGCCTTCAGCGCAGTGGCGGCGTTGTCGCGCGGGTCCATCTGGCGCGGGTGCGCGCGGTCGGCGTCGAAGTGCAGGTCCGACCAGTCGAACGCGCCGACGATCTCGCGCGCGTACGGGTCGAGCAGCAGCTTGTGCGGGTTGAAGCGGTGGCCCTTGTCGGGCCGCCACGGGCCGTGCGCGCGCAGGCCGTAGACCAGCCCGGCGGCGGCGCCTTCGAGGCGGCCGTGCCAGACGTCGCCGGTGCGGCCGGGCAGTCGCAGGCGCTCGACCTCCCGGGTGCCGGCGTCATCGAACAGGCACAGGTCGATCGCCTGCGCATGCGCCGAGAAGATCGCGACATTGACGCCTTGATCATCGGCATGCGCACCGAGCGGCCACGAGCGGCCGACGCGCAGCCGGCTCAGGCCTTCCATTCGAACATCACGGTGGCCAGCGGGGGCAGGTCGATCACGATGGATTGCGCGCGACCGTGCAGCGGCAGTTCCTGCGCCGTCGCGGCGCCGAGCGGCGTGCCCACGTTGCTGCCGCCGTAGTGCGCGGAGTCGGTGTTCAGGCACTCGCGATAGGTGCCGGCGTGCGGCACGCCGACGCGGTACGCGCGGTGCGGCGTCGGCGTGAAGTTGCAGACCACGAGCACGAGCGTGTCGTCGGCCTGGCCGCGCCGCACGAAGCTCAGCACCGATTTCTCGGCGTCGGCGTGGTCGATCCACTCGAAGCCGTCGGGCGTGAAGTCGCGCTGGTGCAGCGCCGGCGTGGCGCGGTAGAAGGCGTTCAGGTCGCGCATGAGCTTGCGCACGCCGTCGTGCAGCGGATCCTCGAGCAGGTGCCAGTCGAGGCTGCGGTCGTGGTTCCACTCGCGCTCCTGCGCGAACTCGCAGCCCATGAACAGCAGCTTCTTGCCCGGGTGCCCGAACATGTAGCCGTAGTAGGCGCGCAGGTTCGCGAACCGCTGCCAGCGGTCGCCAGGCATCTTGCTGAGCATCGAGCCCTTGCCGTGCACGACCTCGTCGTGCGAGAGCGGCAGCACGAAGTTCTCGTTGAAGGCATAGACCAGGCTGAAGGTCATCTCGCCCTGGTGATGGCGGCGGTGGATCGGATCGCGTTGCATGTACTGCAGCGTGTCGTGCATCCAGCCCATGTTCCATTTGTAGTGGAAGCCCAAGCCACCGGCGTAGACCGGGCGCGAGACGGCCGGGAACGCGGTGGACTCCTCGGCCAGCGTGATCGCCTGCGGCCGCTCGGTGCCGACGATCTCGTTCATCCGCTTGAGGAACGCGATCGCCTCCAGGTTCTCGCGCCCGCCGTGCACGTTGGGCACCCACTCGCCGGGCTGGCGGCTGTAGTCGCGGTACAGCATCGAGGCGACCGCGTCGACGCGCAGGCCGTCGACCTCGTAGCGCTCGAGCCAGTACAGCGCGTTCGCCACCATGAAGTTGCTGACCTCGGTGCGGCCGAAGTTGTAGATCAGCGTGTTCCAGTCCTGATGAAAGCCTTCGCGCGGATCGGCGTACTCGTACAGGTGCGTGCCGTCGAACTGCGCCAGCCCGTGCGCATCGGACGGGAAGTGCGCCGGCACCCAGTCGAGCAGCAGGCCCAGCCCCTCGGCGTGGCAGCGGTCGACGAAGCGCCGGAAGCCGGCCGCGTCGCCGAAGCGGGAGGTCGGCGCGTACAGTCCGATCGGCTGGTAACCCCACGACCCGTCGAACGGGTGCTCGGAGACCGGCAGCAGCTCGATGTGGGTGAAGCCCATGTCGCGCGCATAGGGCACCAGCAGGCTCGCGAACTCGTCCCAGTTCAGGTAGCGGCCGTCGGGGCCGCTGGCGTGGTCGTGGTGGCGCCGCCAGGAGCCGAGGTGGACCTCGTAGATGCTGACCGGCGCATCGAGCGCGTTGGCGCGCTGGCGCGCGTCGGAGCGCGGCACCACGGTCGGCATGCGTGCGACCACGCTGGCGGTCGCCGGCCGCAGTTCGGACTGCAGCGCGTACGGATCGGCCTTCTGCGGCAGCACGCGGCCGTCCGCGGCGCGCAGCTGGTACTTGTACTTCGCGCCCAGGGCCACGCCGGGCAGGAAGATCTCCCACACGCCGCACTCGCGGCGCAGGCGCATCGGGTGGCAGCGCGCGTCCCAGTGGTTGAAGTCGCCGACCACGCTGACCTGCGACGCGTTCGGCGCCCACACCGCGAAGCTGGTGCCGGCCACGCCGAGCATCACCCGTTGCGCGGCGCCCAGCACCTCGAACGGCCGCAGGTGCGAGCCCTCGCCGAGCAGCCACACGTCGAGCTCGCCGAGCACCGGCGGGAAGCGGTAGGGGTCGTCGACGATCGTCGAACGGCCGTCGTCCCAGCGCACCTGCAGGCGGTAGTTCGGGCGTTCGGTGCTCGTGAGCTGGCCCTCGAACAGGCCGTCGGCGTGGCGCCGGGCGAGCGTGCCGATCAGCTCGCCGTTGCTGGCGTCGAGCACGGCCACTTGCGCCGCGCCGGGCAGCATGGCGCGCAGCCAGAACCGGCCGGCGCCGTCGGCATGGACGCCGAGCGCGGCGAACGGGTCGTTGTGGGTCGCGTGTCTGAACGCGTCGATCTCGGAGTCGGGAAGCATGTCGGTGGCGCCAGGGCCGCAAGGGTTCGATGGCGGCGACGCATCGTAGCGCCGCCGCCGCGCGGGGATCTAGCGCGCTTCGGGCGCGATGCCCCAGATCTGCTTGGCGTACTCGCGGATCGTGCGGTCGGACGAGAACGCGCCCATGCCGGCCACGTTCGCGATCGCGCGCTCGGCCCACGCACCCGGATCGAGGTAGAGCGCATCCACGCGGGCCTGCGTGGCGACATACGACTCGTAGTCCGCCAGCAGCAGGTAGTGATCGCCGCCCCACAGCAGCGAGTCGACCAGCCCGCGGTAGCGGCCCGGTTCGTCGGGCGAGAACGCGCCGCCGGCGATCGCGTCCAGCACGGGCTTGAGCCCGGGGACGCTCTCGTAGTAACGCATCGGCTGGTAGCCCGACTGCTTCAGCGCCTGCACCTCCGGCGTCTTCAGGCCGAAGATGAAGATGTTGTCGTCGCCGACGTTCTGGCGGATCTCGATGTTGGCGCCGTCGTCGGTGCCGATGGTCAGCGCGCCATTGAGCGCCAGCTTCATGTTGCCGGTGCCCGAGGCCTCGGTGCCGGCCGTGGAGATCTGCTCCGACAGGTCGGCGCCCGGCATGATCGTCTCGGCGACCGAGACGCCGTAGTTCGGGATGAACACGACCTTGAGCTTGTCGCCGATGCGCGGGTCGTTGTTGACCACGCTGCCCACGTCGTGGATCAGCCGAATGATGTTCTTGGCCATCGCGTAGCTCGACGCCGCCTTGCCCGCGAAGATCACCGTGCGCGGCACCCAGGCGGTGCCGTCGACACCCGCCGGATTGGCCAGGATGGCCTGGTAGCGCGTCACCGCATGCAGCACGTTCAGGAGCTGGCGCTTGTACTCGTGGATGCGCTTGACCTGCACGTCGAACAGGCTGGCCGGGTCGACGCGCACGCCGGTTTTGCGCTCGATCAGCGCGGCCAGCCGCGCCTTGTTGTGGCGCTTGACCGTCATGAACGCGTCGCGGAAGCCGGGCGCGGCCTTGACCTTGTGCAGCTCGGCCAGCTTGTCCAGATCGAGTCGCCAGCTCTTGCCGAGCGTGCGGTCGAGCAGGTCGGACAGACCGGGGTTCGCCTGCGCCAGCCAGCGGCGCGGCGTGACGCCGTTGGTCATGTTGGTGAAGCGCTCCGGCCACAGGCTCGCGAAGTCCTTGAAGATCGTCTGCACCAGCAGCTCGGAGTGCAGCGCCGAGACACCGTTGACCTTGTGGCTGCCGACGATCGACAGGTTGGCCATGCGCACGCGGCGCTCGCCGCCCTCGTCGATCAGCGACAGGCGCGACATGAAGCCGACATCGCCCGGCCGGTGCGCCGCCGCCAGGTCCATCAGGTCCTGGTTGATGCGCAGGATGATCTCCAGGTGGCGCGGCAGCACGTGCTGCATCAGCGCCACCGGCCAGGTCTCGAGCGCCTCGGGCATCAGCGTGTGGTTGGTGTACGAGAACACCTGGCCGCAGATCTTCCAGGCGGGCTCCCAGTGCATGCCGTGCTCGTCGCACAGGACCCGCATCAGCTCGGCCACGCCGATCGCGGGGTGGGTGTCGTTCAGGTGGATCGCCACCTTCTCGGCCAGGTTGGCGAGCGTGCCGTGCTCGGCGAGGTGGCGCTCGATCAGGTCCTGCATCGACGCGGCGACGAAGAAGTACTCCTGCCGCAGCCGCAGTTCGCGCCCGGCCGGTGTGCTGTCGTTCGGGTACAGCACCCACGAGATGTTCTCGTACTCGT
>JAZKIO010000020.1:0-7221 GCA_040384825.1 Pseudomonadota bacterium | reverse complement strand
TCGGCCCCAGCGGCACCGGCAAGAGCACGCTGATCAACCTGCTGGCGCCCGAGGCCAAGGCGCAGGTCGGCGAGATCTCGCAGGCGCTGAACTCGGGCCGCCACACGACGACCTTCACGCAGTGGTACTGGATCGACGGCAGCGATCGCCGCAGCGCGCTGATCGACTCGCCTGGGTTCCAGGAATTCGGGTTGCGCCAGATCGACGCGAACCAGCTTCCCTCGCTGATGCCGGACCTGCGCGCGCACGCGTCGGAATGCCGCTTCTACAACTGCACCCACCTGCACGAACCCGGCTGCGGCGTGCGCGCGGCGGTCGAGCGCGGCGACATCAGCGAATCGCGCTACCGGATCTACGGCGAGATCCTGGCCGAACTGGTCGACCGGCGCTGAGCCTCGAACTCGTCAGCCGACGAGGTTGGCGAGCGACAACAGCGCGAGCAGCAGCATCCACAGCACCACCGAGCGCCACACCAGGCCGACGACGCTGCGCAGGTGCCCCGGCACCGGCGGCAGCCCGGGGGTCGACCCCTCGGCGATCACGGCCTCGGGCGACACCCCGGCCTCGAAGGTCTGAGAGCGGTCCGGCGTCACGCCGGGTGCCGCACTGCCGCCGAGCTGAACGCCGACTGCGCCCGCCGCCGCGGCGAGGATGATGCCCTCGTTGGGGTGCTTCCAGAGCCCCGCATCGCGCCGCCAGCAGGTGATCGCCTCCTCGAAGTTGCCGACCACCGCGAAGCCCGACGCCGTCATGCGCGCGGGCACATAGTCGAGCAGGTTGAACAGGCGCTGCGAGAGCCCGAGCAGGCGCGCGTTCACCGGCGCATCGATGGTGCGGCTCTTGAAGGCCCAGTAGCGGCTCGCGAGCTCCGCCATGCGGTAGAGCACCGCGCCCGCCGGCCCGAGACCGAACGACGACAGCAGCACGAACCAGAAGAAGACGCCGAACACGTGGCGGTGCGCGGCCAGCAGCGAATGCTCGATGACGTGGCGCAGCAGTTCGGTGCGCGGCAGTTCACTGGCGTCTAGATGGCGCCATTCGGAAAGTAGCCGGCGCGCCTCGGCCTCGTCCGCACGATCGAGCGCGTCGCGGATGTCGGTGAAGTAGTGGCTGAACTGGCGGAAGCCGAGCGTCAGGTAGAGCACCGCCACGTCCCAGGCGAGCGCCAGCAGTACATTGACGCGGATCAGCCCGAAGTGCACGCCCCAGGCGACCAGGGCCGGAAACACGCAGGTGATGCCCCAGACGACCCACGCGTGGTGATCGCGACCGGCGTCGAAGTTGCGGCCGGTCCAGCGCATCCAGCCCGTCAACGAGTCGTGGACCACGTTGCCGCGCGGCAGTGGCTTGAGTTGCTCGATCAGCAGCGCGAACAGGACGGCGAAGAAACTCATTCGCGCCGATGATAACGACGCAGGTGCAGCTCAGGCCGCGAGAAAGCGATAGAGGTTGCGCAACATCGCCGCGGTGGCGCCCCAGATGAAGTAACGCTTCGCCTGACCCTGCGCATCGACGCCGTCGTAGGGCATCGACAGGAACTCCCGCTGCGCGCCGTTCATGTCGATCGCGTGGCGGCGGTGATTGGCCGGGTCCATCAGGAAGCGCAGCGGCACCTCGAACACCTCGGCGACCTCGAACGGATCGGCCGCGACGGTGAACCCCGGCCGCACCAGCGCCACGATCGGCGTGACGATGAAGCCGGTGCCGGTGGTGTACGTCGGCATGGCGCCGAGCACGTCGACGAACCTGGCGTGGAGGCCGATCTCTTCCTGCGCCTCGCGCAGTGCCGTGGCCGCGGCGTCCGCATCGGTCGGCTCGACGCGGCCGCCCGCGAAGCTGACCTGACCCGGGTGGTCGTTCAGATGATCGGTGCGCTGGGTCAGCAGCACCGTCAGTTCATCGCGCTCGACCAGCGCCACGAGCACCGAGGCATGCGTCGGCGATCGGTCGTTGAAGCGCGGCTCCTGCTTGATCTCCGGTGTCCACAACGGGGGCATCAGGAAACGCTGGCGCACCGAGGCCGAGCGCAACACCTCCGCCGTCAGCGCGGGCAGGTGGTCGTCGATGCCGACGACGGGGAGCTGTTGCGGATCGAAGCTGAGGGCCATGTGTCGGGTCCGGAATGCAAAAGGCCGCCTGGAAGAGGCGGCCTTCGGTTCGAGGCAGCAGACTGCCTCGTCGCCGCGCTTAAGCCAGCTTTTGCCTTCGACGAAAACCGGCGACGCGCTGCGCGCAAGAGTCGCCGTCAGGCGACTACTGACTCCGTCAGGCCAGTTTTTCCTTGATCCGAGCCGACTTGCCCGAGCGGCTGCGCAGGTAGTACAGCTTGGCGCGGCGAACGTCGCCGCGGCGCTTCACTTCGATCGACGCGATCAACGGGCTGTACAGCTGGAACGTGCGTTCCACGCCTTCGCCGCTGGAAATCTTGCGGACGATGAAGCTGCTGTTCAGGCTGCGGTTGCGCTTGGCGATCACGACGCCTTCGAACGCCTGGACGCGCTTGCGCGTGCCTTCGACGACGTTGACGCTGACGATCACGGTGTCGCCCGGGGCGAACGGCGGAATGGTCTTGTTGAGCCGAGCGATCTCTTCGTGCTCGAGGGTCTGGATCAGGTCCATGGGGTTCTCCAAGTGATCATGCCAACGCGCGTTGATGGAGTTGGGTGAAGCGGTGAGGCCGGCGAACCGGGTCGGTGCTTCTGGCGCAGCAGAGGATCGGACAGCCTTCGATTATGGCACAAGCGTTGCCAGATAGGCCTCGTCGGCCGCGCTCAGCCGGCCAGCGGCCCGCGCCGCCAAGACCAGATCGGGCCGGCGGCGGGCGGTGACCGCCAGCGACTGCTCCCGGCGCCAGCGCGCGATGGCCGCGTGGTTGCCCGACAGCAGCGCGGCCGGCACGGTGTCTTCCGCCCCGTTGCCGGGCAGCACCTCGGGCCGGCTGTAGTGCGGGCAGTCGAGCAGGCCGTCCTCGAAACTGTCCTGCTGGTGCGATTGCGCGTCGCCGAGCACTCCTTCCTGGAGGCGCGCGACGGCGTCGAGCAGCGCGAGGGCCGGCAGCTCACCGCCCGACAGCACGAAGTCGCCCAGGCTCAGCTCCACGTCCACGTGGCGGTCGATGAAGCGCTGGTCGATGCCCTCGTAGCGACCGCACAGCAGGATCGCGCCGGGCGATGCGGCGAATTCGCGCACCACGGTCTGGTCGATGCGGCGCCCGGTCGGCGTGAAGTGCACCACCGGTGCCGGCGTGGCCTCGGCGCGCGCCTCGCGCACCGCGGCCAGCGCGCGCTCGAGCGGCTCGACCAGCATCACCATGCCGGGCCCGCCGCCGTACGGCCGGTCGTCGACGCGGCGGTAGGCGTTGTCGGCATAGTCGCGCAGCGGCCAGAGCGTCACGTCGACCCGGCCGGTCTCGAACGCGCGGCGCGTGATGCCCTGCGTGAGGTGCGGGGCGAACAGGTCCGGGAACAGCGTGATGACGTCGAAGCGCATGCGCAGGCCCGGCGTCAGTAGTCCAGGCCCCAGTCGACCGTGATCAAGCGCTTCTCGAGGCTCACCTCGTCGACATACGCGCCGACGAACGGGATCAGCCGCTCGGCCTCCTGCGCGCTGGTGCCTGCGGGCAGCTCGGATGGCGCCACGCGCAGCACGCTGTGCGGGCCGGTGTCGATCAGGCCGGCCACGGTGCCGAGCGCGACCCCTTCCCGGTTCACGACGTTCAGGCCGATCAGGTCGACCCAGTAGAACTCGTCGGGATCGGGCGTCGGGAAGCTGGCGCGGCCGATGAAGACGCGCGCGCCGCGCAGCGCCTCGGCGGCGGTGCGATCGGGCACCTCCTGCGCGAGCGCGACGACGACCTCGCCGTGCTCCTTCACCTGGGTGATCTTCAGCAGCGAGGGGATGTTGTCCGCACCGGCCGGCCGCAGCGGGCCGACCTTCTCGGTGGGCAGCAGGAACCAGCGACGCGACGAAAACAGCGCCTGCGGGTCGTCGGCGAACGGCTGGACCTTGATCCAGCCCTTCAGACCCCAGGCATCGACGATGCGGCCGACTTCGATCGCATCGTCGGGCCACGCGGCATCGGCGCCGCGCGGACGGGGAGCAGCACTCACGGCCTGCGCCCCTGACAACGGCTTCAGGCCGCGGTCTTGGCTTGCGCGACCAGGCGCTGCACCGTCGGCGACATCTGCGCGCCGTTGCTGGTCCAGTGCTCGATGCGGTCGAAGGCGACGCGCAGCGGCTGCTCGCCACCCGACGCCACCGGGTTGTAGAAGCCCACGCGCTCGATGAAGCGGCCATCGCGACGGGTGCGCGAATCGGCGACGACGATGTTGAAGAACGGGCGCTTCTTGGCGCCACCGCGGGACAGACGAATCACGACCATGACAATTCCTTCAGTTTCCAATGACCCGCCCGCTCCGAAACGGCCCAGGCGGATCTCCCTTGCACGTCGCCGCAAACGCGTACGACCACAAGCTCGCTGGCTTGAATCACACCGACCACCCGGCCGGCCTTCAGCGAAACCGCGCATTATAAACTCAGCCGCACATCCACTGGACCACGCCATGAGCAGCCCCGACTTGCTGATCCGCCCGAGCACCCCCGCCGACCTGGCCGCGATCACCGCCCTCTACGCCTGGAACGTGGAGAACGGCACCGGTACCTTCGAGACGGAAGCGCCCGACCTGCCGGAGATGACGCGCCGGCGCGACGACGTCCTGTCCAAGGGATTGCCGTGGCTGGTGGCCGAGCGCGCCGGGGTGGTGCTGGGCTATGCCTACGCGAACCACTTCCGGCCGCGCAAGGCCTACCGGTTCTGCCTGGAAGACTCGGTCTATCTGGCGCCCGACGCCAAGGGCCGGGGCATCGGCCGCCTGCTGCTGGCGGAGCTGATCGCGCGCTGCGAGGCGCTGGGTGCTCGCCAGATGCTCGCGGTGATCGGCGACTCGGCCAACGGGGGCTCGATCGGGGTGCACCGCACCCTCGGCTTCGAGCCCATCGGCGTGATGAAGTCGGCCGGCTGGAAGTTCGACCGCTGGCTCGACGTGGTCCTGATGCAGAAGGCGCTGGGCGTCGGCGACACGGCCGCCGCGGTGGATCGCGCGTGAGCACCTCCGCGACGGACCGGTCGGGCTACAAGTCGAAGACGCTGGCGACCTGGATCGCGCTGCTGTTCGGCAGCGTCGGCCTCCACCGCTTCTACCTGCACGGCTTTCGCGACCGCTGGGGCTGGCTGTTCTTCGTGCCGACCATGGTGGGCCTGTACGGCGTGCAGCGAATGCGCGCGCTGGGTGCCAACGACCACCTCGCGTGGGCCCTGATCCCGCTGCTCGGCGTGATGCTGGCCATCGCGATGCTGACGGCGATCGTCTACGGCCTCACGCCTGACGAGAAGTGGAACGCCCGCTTCAACCCGGACGGCCCGGCGCACCGGATGAACTGGCTGACCGTGATCGGCGTGGCGTTGGCGCTGATCGTCGGCGGTGGCGTGCTGATGGCGACGATCGCATTCAGCGCGCAACGCTTCTTCGAGTACCAGGCCGAACCGGCTCAGGGCAGGACCACCAGCCCGACCCAGTAGAAGAGTGCCGCCACGAGCGCGGACGCCGGGATCGTGAAGATCCAGGCCCAGACGATGTTCCCGGCCACGCCCCAGCGCACGGCCGAAGCGCGTTGCACCGAGCCCACTCCGACGATGGCGCCGGTGATCGTGTGGGTGGTCGACACCGGCACGCCCAGCGCGGTCGCGAGGAACAGGGTGATCGCCCCGCCCGCCTCGGCGCAGAAGCCGCCGACGGGCTTGAGCTTCGTGATCTTCTGGCCCATGGTCTTGACGATGCGCCAGCCGCCGAACATGGTGCCGGCGCCGATCGCGAGATAGCACGCCCAGATCACCCAGCCCGGGGGCATCTTTTCGGTGTTGCTCCAGTAGCCGCTGGCGATGAGCAGCATCCAGATGATGCCGATGGTCTTCTGCGCGTCGTTGCCGCCGTGGCCCAGGCTGTACAGGCCGGCCGAGACCAGCTGCAGGCGCCGGAACAGGTTGTCGACCCGCAGCGGCGAGGTGCGCCGGCACAGGTTGGCGACCAGCACCATCAGCAGCGAGCCGAGCAGGAAGCCGAGCATCGGCGACAGGAAGATGAACAGCACCGTCTTCAGCAGCCCAGCCGCGATCAGCGAGCCGGCGCCGGCCTTCGCGACCACGGCGCCGACGATGCCGCCGATCAGCGCGTGCGACGAACTCGACGGGATGCCGTACCACCACGTGACCACATTCCAGAAGATGGCGCCGATCAGGGCCCCGAACACCACATGGTGGTCGACCACGCCGGGCAGGACGATGCCCTTGCCGACCGTCGCGGCCACGCTCAGGTGGAACACCGCGATCGCCAGCACGTTGAAGAACGCCGCGAAGACGATCGCCTGCTGGGGCTTCAGCACGCCGGTGGAGACGACGGTGGCGATCGCGTTGGCCGCGTCGTGGAAGCCGTTCATGAAATCGAAGGCCAGCGCCAGCACGACCAGCACCGCCACGACCCAGAAGGCCGTTTGAACCGTGGTCATGGTCAGGAGTTCTCGAGAACCACGCCTTCGATCAGGTTCGCCACGTCCTCGCACCGGTCCGAGATCGACTCCAGCAGTTCGTAGATCGCCTTGAGCTTGATCAGCTCCCGAACGTCGGTCTCCTCGCGGAACAGCTTGGACATGGCCGAGCGCATCACGCGGTCCGCATCGGACTCGAGCTTGTCGATCTCCTCGCAGGTCTTGATCGCAGCTTCGGCCGCCTCGGGCTGGCTGATCCGGGGCAGCAGCGACACCGCGTGCTGTACCCGCTCGCAGCACTTGGCGCTGATGTCGCCCAGGCGCAGGATGTCCTCGGTCATCGCCCGCACGTCGTACAGCGACATGGTCTCCGACGCGTCCTGCAGCAGGTCGAGGATGTCGTCCATCGCGTTGATCAGGCCGTGGATCTGCTCGCGGTCGATCGGCGTGATGAAGGTCTTGTGCAGCAGCCGGTTGACCTCGGCGGTGACGCGATCGGCCTGGCGCTCGGCGTTGCCGACGTCGTTGGCGTACTTCTCGCGCAGCGCCGGATCGCCGTAGTTCTGGATCAGGAGGATGAACGAGCGCGCGCCGGAGACGATGAAGCCGCCGTGCTGGTCGAACAACTCGAAGAAATTGCCTTCACGCGGCAGCAGCTTGCCGAACAGCATGGTGATCGTC
>JAZKIO010000019.1:0-158165 GCA_040384825.1 Pseudomonadota bacterium | reverse complement strand
GCAGCATGAACAGCGGCAGCGCGAACAGCATGCGGTACATGATCAGCGTGACCGCGTCGACACCGTGGCGGTACGCGAGCTTGACGATGATCGCCTTGCCGGAGAAGGCGATGGCACCGAGCGAGGCGAGCGCCAGGCCGGGCCACACCGGGCCCGCGGGAGCGGCAGCGCTCGCGGCCGCGGTGGGGGTGGAAGACATTGCGCGGCATTCTACGGACGCCGCGCCTCATGCCGTGCGCGGCGCGGCCTTCTCCAGATGCCAGGTGCTCGCGCCGCGCTGGAACCCGAGCGACTCGTAGAGCCGGATCGCCACGTCGTCCGGGTCGGCCACGATCACCAGCGTCGCGAGGCCCAGTTGCTCGAAGCCGTACCGGCATACCGCATGGACCAGCGCCGAACACAGCCCGCGGCGCCGCCAGGCCGGGTGCGTCACCACATGCTGGAAGCGGCCGAGCGATTCTCCCGGTGAACGGAACAGCCCGCAGTCGGCGACGAGGGTGTCGTCAGTACCCTCCTCGCCCCGGGCGAACACGCCGAACCACGCGCCCATCCCGGCCCGCACCATCGTCTCGTAGCGGTGCATCTGGCGCTCGCGGAACAGGCGGTATTGCGCGGGGCTCTCGTGCTCGCCCGCATCGACCGCGACTTGAAGGTCGACTGCCGCGGCGGCCTGCTCGGGCAGGCGCAGCGCAGCGATCCGGAACGTGGCGTCCAGTTCCCTGCGTGGCGAACGCAGCTGCGCCCTGTGCATCGTCAGAACGGTCGACGCGAACTTCGTGAATCCCGCCGCCGCGAAGTCGTCGGGCAAGTCGAAGTCGATCTCGCTGTCGACGCCGAACGTGACATGCCGCGACTCCGGTTGCCGCGCCGCGATCTCGGCCTCGAACCGCGCCAGCCAGTGCGGCGCGTCGCCCGGTTTCGGCGCGTGGTCGAACAGCAGGAAGTTGCCCCACCAGTACGTCGGGTTCCGGGGCGTGCGGATCACCAGGTGATCGCCGCGCGCTTCGACCTCGCCGTCGAAGCGGGCAAAGATCAGGTCGGTGCGCCAGCCCAGCGAACGCGGTTCCATCCGCGCGAACTCACCAGGCCACCGCCTGGCCGTCGCGCCGCGGATCGCTCGCCGCGACGTACCCCTCGACGGCCGGATCGCCCAGCCGCCAGATGAACTGGCCGGCGCCGAAGTCCTGGTAGCTGTCGTTGATCACCTCGACCCGGTGCCCGAGCGCCTGCAGCCCCGCCACGGTGGCCGGGTCCATGGCGGCCTCGACATTGATCTCGAGCCCGGCGTTGAAGCGCCAGCGCGGCGCATCGCAGGCGGCTTGCGGGTTCTGGCCGTACGCCAGCATGCGCACCAGCGTCTGCAGGTGCCCCTGCGGCTGCATGTTCGCGCCCATCACGCCGAAGCTCATCACCGCCTCGCGCGTCCCGTTCGTCGCCTTCGTCAGGAACGACGGGATGATGGTGTGGAACGGCCGCTTGCCCGGCGCCACCACGTTGGGGCTGGCCGGGTCGAGGCTGAACGCATGGCCGCGGTTCTGCATCGACAAGCCGTAGCCCGGCACGACCACGCCCGAGCCGAAGCCCATGTAGTTGCTCTGGATGAAGCTCACCATCATCCCCTGCTCGTCGGCGGCGGTCAGGTAGATCGTGCCGCCCTTGGCCGGGTTGCCGTGGCCGAAATCCTGCGCGCGCGTCATGTCGATCAGCCGCGCGCGCGACGCGAGGTAGGCCGGCGCGAGCAGTTGCGCGCTGGTGACCTCCATGCTCGCCGGCTCGGCGACGAAGCGGTAGGTGTCCGCGAACGCCAGCTTCATCGCCTCGATCTGCAGGTGCTGCGAGGCGATGCCGTCGACCGGCAACGCCGCGATGTCGAACTGCTTGACGATGCCGAGCGCGATGAGCGCCGCGATGCCCTGCCCGTTCGGCGGAATCTCGTGCATCGTGTACTCGCCGCCGTCCTGGCCGCCGAAGGTCATGCCGATCGGCTCGACCCACCCGGGCCGGTACGCGGCGAAGTCGGCCGCCGTCATCGCGCCGCCGTTGGCCCGCGCATGCGCCGCCGCGGCCTGTGCGATCTCGCCGCCGTAGAAGGCACTGCCCCGGGTCTGCGCGATCAGCCGCAGCGAGCGCGCGGCATCGGCGAAGCGGAACAACTCGCCGACGTGGGGAGCGCGGCCGTGCGGCATGAACGCCTGCGCGAAGCCGGGCTGATCGGCGAGCAGCGGCACCGCCGCGGCCCACTTCTGCTGCACGACCACCGGCACCGCGTAGCCGCGCTCGGCGATCTCGATCGCGGGCGCCATCAGATCGGCGAACGGCAGGCGCCCGAAGCGCTCGCTCATGGCGGCCCAGCCGGCCACGGCGCCGGGCACCGTGGCGCTGTCCCAGCCGCGCTTGGGCGGCGTGAGGGCGTCCGCGCCATGCTTGTGCCGGAAGTACTCGGGCGTCCAGGCCTGCGGCGCATGGCCGGAGGCGTTCAGGCCGTGCAGCGTGCGGCCGTCCCAGATCAGCGCGAACGCGTCCGAGCCCAGGCCGTTGCTGACCGGCTCGAGGATCGTCATCGCCGCGGCCGTCGCGATCGCGGCGTCCACCGCGTTGCCGCCGTTCTGCAGCATCCGCAATCCGGCCTGCGCGGCCTGCGGGTGCGAGGTCGACACCACGTTGCGGCCGAAGATCGGCAGGCGCTGGCTCGGGTAGCCGCGGGACCAGTCGAATGCGTGGGTCATGGAAGCTCGTGCAGGTGAAAATTAGACCGCGATGATCGCAAAGAAAATGCCGCCCTGAGGCGGCATGGTCGATGGGCGCGGCCGCGGGCCGCGCGGCGTCAGAGTTCTTCGGTGAAGGTTTCCTGGCGCCTCTTGCTGATGGACGGCAGCATCACGATGATGACCATCAGCACCGCGGCGGCGAGCAGCGTGGCCGACAGCGGGCGCGTGATGAACGCGGTCCAGTCGCCGCGCGACAGCAGCAGCGCGCGCCGCAGGTTCTCTTCCATCATCGGCCCGAGGATGAACCCGAGCAGCAGCGGCGCGCCTTCGCAGCTGAGCTTGTAGAAGGTGTAGCCGACGAGCGCGAAGATCGCGGTCATGTAGACGTCGAAGTTGTTGTTGTTCAGCGTGTAGACGCCGATGCAGCAGAACAGCGTGATCGCCGGGAACAGGAACCGGTACGGCACCGTCAGCAGCTTGATCCAGATGCCGATCAGCGGCAGGTTCAGGATCACCAGCATCGCGTTGCCGACCCACATCGAGGCAATCAGGCCCCAGAAGAGCTCCGGGTTGCTGGTCATCACCTGCGGCCCGGGCTGGATGCCCTTGATCGTCATCGCGCCGACCATCAGCGCCATCACCGCGTTCGGCGGGATGCCCAGCGTCAGCATCGGGATGAACGAGGTCTGCGCGCCGGCGTTGTTGGCCGATTCCGGGCCGGCCACGCCGCGGATGTTGCCCTTGCCGAAAGGCACGTCGCCCGGGCGCGCCTTCATCTTCTTCTCGAGCGTGTAGGCCGCGAACGCCGCCAGCAGCGCGCCGCCGCCCGGCAGCACGCCGAGCATCGAGCCGAGCGCCGTGCCGCGGATCACCGCCGGCCAGGCGTCCTGGAAGTCCTGCTTGGTCGGCCACAGGCCCTTCACGTCCTTGGTGAAGACCTCGCGGTGCTCGGCCGGCTGGCCGAGGTTGGCGATGATCTCGCCGAAGCCGAACACGCCCATCGCGATCACGACGAAGCCGATGCCGTCGGTCAGTTCGGGGATGTCGAAGCTGTAGCGCGCGGTGCCCGAGATCACGTCGGTGTTGATCTGCGCCATCAACAGGCCGAGGATGATCATCGCGATCGCCTTCAGCAGCGAGCCCGAGGCCAGCACGACCGCGCCGATCAGGCCCAGCACCATCAGGGAGAAGTACTCGGCCGGGCCGAACTTGAACGCCAGTTCGGTCAGCGGCGGCGCGAAGGCGGCGATGACGATCGTGCCCACGCACCCCGCGAAGAACGAGCCCAGGCCGGCCGCGGCGAGCGCGGAACCGGCGCGGCCCTTGCGCGCCATCTGGTAGCCGTCGATCGCCGTCACGACCGAGCTCGACTCGCCCGGCACGTTGATCAGGATCGCGGTGGTCGAGCCGCCGTACTGGGCGCCGTAGTAGATGCCGGCCAGCATGATCAGCGCCGGCGTGGCGTCGAGCGCGTAGATCGAGGGCAGCAGCATCGCGATCGTCGCGACCGGGCCGAGGCCCGGCAGCACGCCGATCAGCGTGCCGAGAATGCAGCCGAAGAAGGCATACAGAAGGTTCTGCAGCGTGAAGGCGACGCCGAAGCCGAGCGCCAGGTTGTTCAGGAGTTCCATGGGATGCGGTGTCCGGCTCAGGAGGCCATGAAGATCGGCTTGAGCGGGATCGTCAGACCCAGGCCCCAGATGAATACGATCCACGAGAAGATCGTCAGCACGATGCAGCTGCCGATGACGCCCTTCCAGCTGAACTCGTCACCCGCGAAGCTGACCATCACGATCAGCAGCGGGATCGTCAGGAACATGCCCAGCCGCGGCAGCGCGATCGCGAACACCGTGATCGAGGCGACGATCACCAGCAGCGGCTTCCACGCGATGCTGCCGATCGGGTCCCCGCCTTCGGTCTCGATCGTCAGCGACTTGAACAGCACCACCGCACCGAGGATCGCCATGATCACGGACAGGATCAGCGGGAAGTAACCTGCACCGGGCTTGGCCGAACTGCCCATCGAATAGTTGGTCGCGCCGACGGCGAAGATCACGCCGACGGCGATGAACATCAACCCCGAAACGAAATCCCTCTGACTCTTGATCTTCACCGGCTGCTCCAGGTTTGCGTTGCGCGGATTCTAGGCAAAACCCTGCCCCCAGTCGGGTCTGGTTTACGCCTAGCCCTCGCCCGGGCATCGAGCCCTTCGCGCGCCGGGCTCAGCTCTCCCAGGCGGGCGTCGCGCGCAGCACCTCGTCGAGCGTGGTCACGCCCTCGGCGACCTTCATCACGCCCGCCAGCCGCAGCGGCCTCAAGCCGTCGGTGAGCGATTGCTGGCGCAGGCGCGCCGCATCGGTGACCGGGTGGATCGCGGCGCGCGCCGCGTCGCTCAGCGTCAGCAGTTCGTACAGCCCGGCACGGCCGCGGTAACCGGTCATGCGGCACTCGATGCAGCCGACCGGGCGATACGGGCGCACCGCGCCGCTCAGGCGCCACGGCCTGGCGACCTCGTCGAGTCGCTCGCGGCCGAGCGCTTCGTCGGGTTGCTTGCAGGCCGGGCACAGCGTGCGCACCAGGCGCTGCGCGAGCACGCCGATCACCGTAGAGCCGATCAGGTAGGGCGGCACGCCGAGATCGACCAGCCGCGTCACGGCGGATGCCGAATCGTTGGTGTGCAGGGTGCTGAAGACCAGGTGGCCGGTGAGCGCCGCCTGGATCGCCATCTCGGCGGTCTCGAGATCGCGGATCTCGCCCACCATGATGATGTCCGGGTCCTGCCGCATCAGCGCGCGCAGGCCTTCGGCGAAATTCAGGTCGATCGAGGGCTGCACCTGGGTCTGGTTCAGCGCCGGCTGGATCATCTCGATCGGGTCCTCGATGGTGCAGACGTTGACCTCGTCGGTGGCCAGGCGCCGCAGCGTCGAGTACAGCGTCGTCGTCTTGCCCGAGCCCGTCGGCCCGGTCAGCAGGATGATGCCGTGCGGCTGCGTGATCAGCTGCTCCCAGCGCTTGGCCTCGGCCGGCCCGAAGCCGAGCGCGTCGATCGACTTGACGGTGGTGTCGGGGTCGAAGATCCGCATCACCATCTTCTCGCCGAACGCGGTGGGCAGCGTCGCCAGGCGCATCTCGACCTCGTCGCCATTCGGATTGCGCGTCTTGATGCGGCCGTCGAGCGGGCGGCGCTTCTCGACCACGTCCATGCGGCCGAGCAGCTTGACGCGCGCGATCATCGCGTTCATCACGCCCGGTGGCAGCTGGTAGACCGTGTGCATCACGCCGTCGATGCGGAAGCGGATCACGCTCTGCTCGCGGCGCGGCTCGAGGTGAATGTCCGACGCGCGCTGGTCGAACGCGTACTGCCACAGCCAGTCGACGACCTGCACCACGCCCTGATCGTTGGCGTCGAGCTGCTTGTTGGTCTTGCCCAGCTCGACCAACTGCTCGAAGCTCGCCAGCGCCGAGACCTCCCCGGTCTTGATCGCGTTGCGCACCGAGCGCGACAGCGTGTAGAACTCGGTCGTGTAGCGCGCCAGGTCGGGCGGGCTCGCGACCACCAGCTTCACGGTCTTGCGCGCATGCGCCTCGATCTCGGGCACCCAGCTGCGATCGAGCGGCTCGCAGGTCGCGATCGTGACCTCGTTCAATCCCACCGTCAGCGGCAGCGCGCGGCGCCGCTCGGCGTAGGTGATCGACATGATCTCGGCCACCCGGCCGACGTCGACCCGCAGCGGATCGATCCGCATGTACGGCAGCCCGCAGCGCCCGGCCAGCCATTCGGTCAGCGCCTCGACGTCGAGCGCCTTGTTCGTGCCCTGGCGCACCAGGTTGACGCTGGCGATGCGCACCAGCGGGTGTTGCGCGCTCTGCCCGCCCGCGAAGCGGCGCGCGGTCAGCTCGGCATCTTCCGCGCTGATCAGGCCGTCGTCGCGCAGCCACTGGACGAGCTGCCTCCAGTCCAGCTTGCCGGCGGGGGCGATTGGGGGCGGCGTCGAGGTCGCGGAGGCGGGCGTGGGCTTGGCGGCGGCTTTCATGGGGAAGAGTGTGCCTAGGTTTCGAGCGCGGCGGTCGCGAGCGGGCGGATCATGCGCAGCCACTTGCGCGCCGGCAGCTTGAAGCGGCGCTCGATCTCGTCGGCCCGCGCGGCGAGCGTCTCGCGATCGGGCAGCGGCGTGCCGCGCAGCGCCACGACGACGGTGTTCCCCTCGCGCGTCGGGCGCAGCGTGAGGACCTGCGCGTCGCCGAAGGCAGCGGCGATGCGCGCCGCGCTGCGCTCGAAGCTCGCGTCGCGACCGAACAGGTTGACGGTCATCACGCCGCCATCGGCCAGCACCCGGTGGCAGTCGCGGTAGAACGCCTCGCTGTCGAGCACCGGGCTGGCGGCGTCGTGGTCGTAGAGGTCGACGCACAGCGCCTGCACCGATTCGATCCGCGCTTCATCGGCGACGAACGCGGCGGCGTCCAGGTTCAGCACCGTGAAGCGGGCCGAGTCGGCCGGCAGGTGGAACCACAGCCGGCAGGCGTCGATGACGCTCTGGTTCAGCTCGACCGCGGTACAGCGCATGCGCAGCGTCGAGTGGCAAAAGCGCGTGATCGCGGCCGCGCCGAGACCGAGCTGCACCGCGTGGCCGCGGGTCAGCTCCGCCTCGGGCCGGAACAACATCCACACCATCATCCGCTGGATGTACTCCAGCTCGAGCGCGAGCGACTTGCGGATGCGCATCGCGCCCTGCACCCAGGGCGTTCCCAGGTGCAGGTAGCGCACGCCGTCGGCTTCGGAGATCGTGGCCGGCGCGAGTTCGGGCTCGTCGTTCTTCCTGCGTGCGTTCATGCGATGACGTGTTCCTCGAAGAGCGCGCGAGTGTGCCGCATCGCGCCGGCCGAATCGCCGGCGTCGTGTGCGCGCCCGTCGCGCACTCCGCTCACGTGGTCGCCAGAGCCGCCAGACCCGGCAGCGCCGCCTGCACGTTCGCGGTGCTCAGGCGGGCGAGCTCGGGCAGCGACAGGCCGCGCAGTTCCGCCAGCGTCTGCGAGATGCGCGGCAGCTCCGCCGGTTCGTTGCGCGAACGCTCGCCCTGCGCGCGCTGGTCCGCGGTGCGGTAGAGCCAGTGCGGCGGGATGTCGGGCGCGTCGGTCTCGAGCACGATGGCGTCGGCCGGCACGCCTTGCGCGAGGCGACGGATCTGCAGCGCGCGCTCGAACGTCATCGCACCGCCGAATCCGAGCTTGAAACCGAGTTCGATGAAGACGGCCGCCTGCTGCTCACTGCCGTTGAACGCATGGGCGATGCCGCCGCGCACGCCGATCGCGCGCAGGTGCTTGAGCACCGTGTCGACCGAGCGCCGCGAGTGCAGGATCACCGGCAGGTCGAACTCGCGCGCCAGCTTGAGTTGCGCGACGAAGAAGCGCTCCTGCTTCGCCAAGTCGGAGCCGGGGACGAAGTGATCGAGGCCGATCTCGCCGACCGCGACCAGCCGCGCATCGTGCTGCGCCGGATCCGCCGCGGCCCGGAGCGCGTCGCGCAAGGCGACGAGGTCGCCATCTTCGGCCTTGTCGACGAACAGCGGATGGATGCCGAGCGCGTGGCTCAGCGCGTGCCGGTGCGCGAGATCGCGCACCGTGTCGAAATCGAAACGCCCGACCGCGGGCAGCACGATCTGTCTCACGCCGGCGGCCTTGGCACGTTCGACGACGGCGTCGCGGTCGGCATCGAACTCCGGGGCATCGAGGTGGCAATGGCTGTCGGTCCACATGCCCGGCATGATGCACCGACACGGCCACTCGCCCCGGGCTGTGACAGGTCTTGCCGCGCGTGCTACCGTTGCAACGCGATAGACGAGGCCTGCTTCTTGCAGCGTCTGGTTGTCACCGCGCAGGCATCGGATCGGACGTTTCAATCGGGAACCAGACGATGAAGAAGGCACCGCTTTACAGCCGCTCGCGCCCCGCCGCACGCCCTGCCGAGCCGGGCGCGCCCGGCGCCTCGGCGAACGCCGCTCCGACGCCCGCTGCCGGGGTGGCCGCCGCTCCCGTCGGCCGCCGCAGTCGTTTCAAGACGTTCCTGTTCCGCCACGAGCGCCGGGTCTGGGCCGGTGCGGTGCTGCTGCTGGTGGCGGCCGGTGTCGTGCTGACCACCTCGGGCGGCCCGCAGGCGCCCCCGCTGACGATCGCGCAAATCGACGCGGCGATGCGCAAGTCGATCGAGGAGAAGCCGCTTCCCTCGCCGGTCTCCGCCGCCTACGACGCGATCCTCCCCTCGGTGGTGCGCGTGGTCGGCCTGATGACCGAGGGCGACGACGGCAGCGACCGCGAGGACGCGAAGGAGCCGCCCAAGGACGAGAAGGCCCCGAAGGCCGGCGGCGCCAAGGACAACAAGGAAGCCGCCAAGGTCCGCAACCCGGTGGAGCGCGGCGTCGGCTCCGGCGTGGTGATCATCGACAACGGCACCATCCTGACCAACCTGCATGTCGTCAACGGCGCCAAGCGGATCAAGGTCACGTTCATGGACGGCACCGAATCCGACGCCGTGGTGCTCAGCACCCAGCCGCACAACGACCTGGCGGTGCTGCGCGCCAAGACGATCCCGGACGATCTCTCCGCCGCCACGCTGCGCAGCACGGCCGATCTGGCGCCCGGCGATCAGGTGCTCGCGGTCGGGTTCCCGTTCGGCATCGGGCCGTCGGCGTCGGCCGGCATCGTCTCGGGCCTGAAGCGCGAGTTCCGCTCGCCCGAAGGCCGGCAGACCATGACCAACCTGATCCAGTTCGACGCGGCCGCGAACCCGGGCAATTCCGGCGGGCCGCTGGTGACGATGGACGGCGAGGTCGTCGGCATCGTCACCGCGATCCTGAACCCGTCCTCGCAGCGCACCTTCATCGGCATCGGCTTTGCCGTGCCGATCGAGAACGCCGCCGCGGCCGTCGGCATGCCGCCGTTCTGACCCTTCCACGAGAACCCACGAATGAACGACAACCTCAACAGCGCCACGCACGCCTCCACGCTGATGGAGCAGATCCTGTACGAGGTCAAGCGTGTCGTCGTCGGGCAGGACCACTTCCTCGAGCGCGTGATGGTCGCGGTGCTGGCGCAGGGCCACCTGCTGGTCGAGGGCGTGCCCGGCCTGGCCAAGACGCTGACCGTGAAGACGCTGGCGCAGACGCTGCGCGGCACCTTCAAGCGCATCCAGTTCACGCCCGATCTGGTGCCGGCCGACCTGATCGGCACGCGCGTCTTCAACCCGCGCACCGGCGAGTTCTCCACGTCGCTCGGCCCGGTGTTCACCCACCTGCTGCTGGCCGACGAGATCAACCGCGCGCCGGCCAAGGTGCAGAGCGCGCTGCTCGAGGTGATGCAGGAGCGCCAGGTCACGATCGCCGGCGAGACGCACAAGGTGCCCGAGCCCTTCCTCGTGATGGCGACGCAGAACCCGATCGAGACCGAAGGCACCTACCCGCTGCCCGAGGCGCAGGTCGACCGCTTCATGATGAAGGTGCTGGTCGACTACCCGAGCGAGGAAGAGGAATTCGTGATCGCGCAGCGCGTGACCGGCGCGGCCACCGCGGTCGCGGCCGTGGCCAGCATGAGCCAGCTTGCGGAGCTGCAGCAGGAGTGCCGCAAGGTCTACGTCGACCCGTCGCTGATGCAGTACGCCGTCAAGCTGGTCAGCGCCACGCGCCGGCCCGACCGCTACGAGCTCGGCGACATCGCCAAGTACCTGACCTACGGCGCCAGCCCGCGCGCCACCATCGGCCTGATCGAGGGCGCGCGCGCGCTGGCGTTCATGCGCGGCCGCGGCTACGCGCTGCCCGAGGACATGACCGGCCTCGTGGGCGACGTGTTCCGCCATCGCCTGGTGCTCTCGTACGAGGCGCTCGCCGACGGCCTGACCGCCGACGCGATCGTTCAGAAGGTGATGAAGAAGATCCCGGTGCCCGACAAGCCGCTGGCCACCTCCGCGCCCTGAGCTCATGACCATGACCGCGACCGTTCCGCCAGCCGCCGCGCCAGCGCCCACGCGCAGCGCCGACGCCCTGCTGCGGCACCTCGAGTGGACGGTCATCCGCCGCCTCGACGGCCTGCTGCAGGGCGACTACAGAACGCTGTTCCGCGGCGCGGGCCTCGACCTGGCGGACCTGCGCGAGTACCAGCACCACGACGACGTGCGCCACATCGACTGGAACGTGACCGCGCGCCTGCAGCAGCCCTACGTGCGCCAGTTCACCGAGGACCGCGAGCTCACCGCCTGGTTCCTGGTCGACCTGAGCGCGAGCGTCGATTTCGGCTCCGACACGCTCACCAAGCGCGAGGTCGCGCGCGAGTTCGTCGGCGTGCTGGCGCGGCTGCTCACGCGCCACGGCAACCGCGTCGGCGCCCTGCTCTACGGCACCGAGGTCGACACCGTGCTGCCGGCGGGCAACGGCCGCGTGCACGTGCTGAACCTGCTGCAGCGCATGGGCCAGCGGCCCGAGCAGACGGCGGGCGGCGCCACCAACCTGCGCGATCTGCTCGTCGCCGCGCAGGGCGTGGTCAAGCGGCGCAGCAGCATCTTCGTCGTCTCCGATTTCATCAGCGCGCCGGGCTGGGACAAGGCGCTCGCGCAGCTCGCGATGCGCCATGAGGTGACCGCCGTGCGCCTGTACGACCCGCTCGAGATGGAACTGCCAGACATCGGCCTCGTGACGATGCGCGATGCCGAGAGCGGCGAGCAGCTGGTCGTCGACACCCACGACCGCGGCTTTCGCACCCGCTTCGCCGCCGCGGCCGAGAAGCGCGAGACGGCGCTGCGCGAAGGCCTGGCCCGCGCCGGTGTCGACACGCTCGAACTCGCGACCGACGACAACCTGATGGACGCGATCCTGCGTTTCGCCGACCTGCGCAAGCAGCGCAGCCGGCTCGCCAACTGGAGCGGCCGGACCGGGCGCGCCGGACAGGCGGCGGCGCATCTGTCGTCGTGGGCAGGAGCCCCCACATGAACGAATCCTTGCCTTTCAAGCTGCCGGTCACCTTCCTGTGGCCCGAGATGCTCTGGGGCCTCGTCGCCGTGCCGGTGCTGGTGCTGCTGTACGTGTGGCTGCTGCGGCGGCGCAAGAAGTCGTCGTTGCGCTACGCCAATCTCGGCCTGGTCAGGGAGGCGATGGGCAAGAGCGTGGCGTGGCGCCGCCATCTGCCGCCGGCACTGCTGCTGACGGCGATCACCGCGCTCCTGATCGCCGCCGGGCGCCCGGCGGCCGTCATCACGCTGCCGACCGCCGAGAAGACGATCGTGCTGGCCATCGACGTCTCCGGCAGCATGCGCGCCACCGACGTGCTGCCCGATCGCATGACCGCAGCCAAGGAAGCCGCCAAGGCCTTCGTCGCCGACCTGCCGCGCACCGTGCGCATCGCCGTCGTGCAGTTCGCCGGCACCGCGGCGGTTGTGCAGGCGCCCACGCTGAGCCGCGAGGACGTGGTGGCCGCCATCGATCGCTTCCAGCTGCAGCGCGGCACCGCGATCGGCAGCGGCATCGTGCTGTCGCTCGCCACACTGTTCCCCGACGCCGGCATCGACCTCTCGCAGATCACCGGCCAGCGCGAGATGCCGCCGGCGCCGGGCGACAAGCCCAAGCCGGTGTTCACGCCGGTGCAGCCCGGCACGTACGGCTCGGCGGCGGTCATCCTGCTGACCGACGGCCAGCGCACCACCGGGCCCGATCCGGTCGAGGCCGCGAAGATGGCCGCCGACCGCGGCGTGCGCGTCTACACGGTGGGCATCGGCACCAAGGAGGGCGAGACCATCGGCTTCGAGGGCTGGTCGATGCGCGTGCGGCTCGACGAGGACACGCTGAAGAACATCGCCAACATGACCCGCGCCGACTACTTCTACGCCGGCACCGCCGCCGACCTGAAGCAGGTCTACCAGAACCTCTCGACCCGGTTGATCGTCGAGAAGAAGGAGACCGAGATCAGCGCCCTGTTCGCGGCCGCGGGTGCGCTGATGGTCGTGCTGGCGGCTGGCCTGTCGGTGTGGTGGTTCGGGCGGGTGGCCTGATCACCGGTTCGCGAAACCGGCCAGACCGAAGGCCTGCGTGGAGTCGATCACTGCCACGCCCAGTTGACTGCCCCCGCTCGTCAACGGGTAGGTGATCGCAATTCCGCTTGCCGTCTGGCCCGGCAGTGCGCAAGGCGCGGCACCGAATGTGAGCGTCAGATTGAAGATGTTCTTGCCCGACGCGCGCGGCGTGGCCGTCGCGGTGATACGGCAACCGGCCGAACTCGTGCCAGTGATGGCACCGGTGCTCGACACCGTGATGGGCAGCGTCTCCCCATTCGAAAGCCCCAAGAACCACGACCCTGCAATGTCGGTCAATGAAGCCGGCTTGGCATAAACGTATGTCGAGTCGGCGACGGCGCCGCCATTGAAGTTGACGACCTGGGTGCCTGTGGTGACGGCTCCGACAATGGTGGGAGTCGCCGTGTACTGGGCGGTCACCGACCCGGTCGCAGCGGGTGCGAAACCGAAGTCTCTGGCGTTCCCGGTGAATGTGCCATTGTTGGAATTGCCCGATCCCTGCATGAATCCACGGACATACAAGACGTTCGCGGAAGTCGTCCCGTAGATCGCCCAATAGCTTCCGTCCTCCAAAACCACCATTTGGAATTCGGACGACGTGCTGCCGGAGAGTGTTCCGCCATAAACGCCCTCCGCGGTGGGGCCAGCCGGCGCACTGTCGCCGCCACCGCCACCGCCGCATGCTGCCAAGAGCATTGGCATCAACAAGAATCCTGTACCTTTGATCGAACGTGATTTCAAAGTGATCTCCATGAGTCGACGGGCCGTACCGCCGACTCAATTTAGGCGAGTGCTTGAAGTTTCGTTCTCTTGGTTTTTGCGAAATGTTAAGTACGGTCCTAACCAAACCGTCCCTGCAAAAACCAACTCGTCTCGGCGCACACGCCCGGCACGCGCGAGCAATAGACCCACACCAGCGCGCCGTCCGGCAGCTCGGCGATGAAGTAGTCGCGCTCGACGCGCTCGCCGTCCCACCAGCCGGACTCGATGCGCTCGGGCCCGCTCACCAGCTTCAGCGGCTGGCCGTCGACCAGCGGCTCGCGGTCGCCCTGGTACTCGCGCTCGCGCAGCAGTTCGGGGCGCTGCAGCAGCCACACCGGGCGCACGGCGTGCAGGCTCAGCGGCGGCGCGAGCGTGGCCGCCGCCCCGCCGCTGCGTGGGCGTGCCGGCCGGATCCGCGCGTCGGCGGTGCAGGTGGTGGTGGCGCGCTCGGGGCGGTGGTCGGGCAGCGGCACGAGCCGGCGCACCTGGTCGCGCCCGAGGCGGGCCTGCAGGCGCTCGATCAGCCGCGTCAGCCCTTCGTGCTCGGCGGCCGGCGTGGGGAACAGCTCGGTGTTCGGCGGGGCGCGCTGGGCGATGTCGTCGGCGTGCAGCGACAGGTCGAGCGTCGGCGCCGGCAGTTGCAGCGAGGCCAGGCGCTCGCGCAGCAGCACCTGCAGGTGCACCGGGTCGCGCGAGGGCTCGGCCAGCGCGATGTCGAGCGCGGTGGATGTGACGCCGGATTCGTCGCGCCGCGAGCGCCGCTCGTGCGCCATCCGCAAGGTGAAGCGGCGCACGAACGCATGCCGCGCCGACAACCACGCCACCAGCCGCGCCAGCAGCACGCCGGCGCCGTGCAGCAACTGGTCGGTGGTGTCGGCCCGGGCACACAGCTCGAGCCGGCTCTCGAAGGTGGCGGGCAACACGATCGGGTCACGCGGGTCGGGCCGGGTGCCCAGCGCGCGGTCGAGTTCGCCGAGCACGACCTCGCCGAAGCGGCGCGCCAGGCCGTCGCGCGGCACGGCGCGCAGGTCGGCGATGGTGCGCAGGCCCATGCCCTGCAGCGCCTCCCAGTGGATGCGGCCGGGACCCAGCAGCCAGACGGGTGCGCGGTCGAGCGCTTTCTGCGTGGCCGCCAGGTCGCCGCAATCCAGCCGGGTCTGGACGCGCGCCAGCAGCGCCGCGCCCAGCGCGGTGCGCGCGCTGACGCTGTTGACGCGGTGGCCGAGCGGGGCGAGCGCCTGATGCAAGCGCTTCAACAGCACCGGCAGGCCGCCGAAGTAGCGCAGGCTGGCCTGCACTTCCAGCAGCACGGTGTGCGGCGTGTCGGCCGGTGCGGCCTCGCTGGGCGGCTGGATCACCACTGTGGGCGTGAACGCGAGCGCGGCATGCGCGACCGCGGTCAGCGCCTGCGCGTCACGCTGCGGATCGGCCTGGCCGAGCGTGATGTGCGGCGCCAGCGCCAGCGCGGTGGCGCGCTTCAGGCCGGGCTTGACGCCGAGCGCCTGCGCCGCGGCGTTGGCGGCGCTGATCGCGTGCCCGTCGAGCAGCGCCAGCGGCGGCGGCTGCGCGGCGTCGTGCGGCAGCGTCGCCGCGAACGATTCGAGCGACAGCGCCGGCAGGTGCAGGGCGATCCAGAGCACGGTGATGGCCGAATGGCGGATGAATGGAGGAAGAACGTCGCGTGCACGGGCGGGCCGACAGCATCGCGCTCAACCGACCGCCAGGTTGACGAAGGTGGCGGCCGGCACCCCGGCGCGCGCGGGCGCGCCGGTGGGCGTGGTGGCATCGACCTGCGCCGACGACCGCCGTGGCGTGCTCAGCGGCCGCACCGGCGGCAGCTCGAGCAGCAGGGGGCGTTCGAGCAGCGGGCCGCGGCGCTTCAGCACGCGCACCGCGAGCACATCGGCCGCCGCCGGACGCAGCGCCAGCCGCAGCGGCGCCGCGGTGGGACGCTGCGCGGCGCTCATCTCGCACAGCACGAAGGCCGGGCCGTCGTGGGCGTGCGCGGCGAGCTGCAGGCGGCGCAGCCGTTCGGCCCGCAGCCGCGGCGGCAGCCAGGCCAGCACCGCGCCGACATGGCCGCTCTTGAGCGCCTGCTCGAGCGCCCAGAGGCTGTCCGACCCGGGCACGACGCGGGCGCGGGTGTGGATGATCAGCAGGTCTTCGACCATGAACCCGAGCCGCTCGAACGCCACCGCGGACAGATCGGCCGGCGGGTCGAACAGCATCACCAGTCGGCCGGCCTTCTGGGTGGCGACGAGGCTGGGCGCGAGCAACCGGATCTCGCCGACGCCCGGATGCGGCAGCAGCACCTCGCTGAGCGCGCGGCGCGGCCAGCCGGCGCCCGGCAACTGGGCGTCGAGCGCCGCAAAACCCGTGGGCACGGCGGCCTCGGCGTGGCGCGCCAGCTGGTGCCCGAGCCACAGGCTGGGATGCAGGCTTTCGGGGCGGAGTTCAGGCTTGAGCGGTGCCGGCTCCGGCACGGTGACCGGTACCGGCACGCTCGCCACATCGGCCCCCGGCCGGTAGAGCGCCCGCGCGGCGTTCGCGCCCCGCAAGGGCGGCGAGTCGGCGAACAGGGGCAGCGATTCCATGCGAAAGACTGTACGTTCATACAGTATCCAGCGCAAGCGCACCGGGCTTTCAAACTGATTGCTTTTGGCAAGTATGTGCGAAAGAATCATCGCCATGCCCGACGCCCGCATCGACACCATCCGCCGCTTCAACCGCTTCTACACCCGCCGGATCGGTGTGTTGCACGAAGGCCTGCTCGACTCGAACTTCACGCTGACCGAGTCGCGCCTGCTGTGGGAACTGGCGCACCGTGACGACCTGACCGCCGCCGAACTCTCGCGCACGCTGGAGCTCGACGCCGGCTACCTGAGCCGCCTGCTCACCGCCTTCAAGACGCGCGGCCTGATCCGCAGCACCCGCTCGACCGACGATGGCCGCCAACAGCACCTGAGCCTGACACCCGCCGGCCGGCGCGCCTTCGCGCCGCTCGACACCCGCTCCCGGCAAGACGTGGCCGCCCTGCTCTCTGCCCTCGACGAGACCCAGCAGCAGCACCTGCTCGCCTCGATGACCGGCATCGAGCGCCTGCTCGCCAGCCCCGGGGAACGCAGCGCGTCGCCGTGCACGCTACGCCCGCACCGCGCCGGCGACATCGGCTGGGTCGTCTCGCGCCACGGTGCGCTGTACGCCGGCGAGTACGGCTGGGACATGCGCTTCGAGGCGCTGGTCGCGCGCATCGCCGCCGATTTCATCGACCGCTTCGACCCGGCCCGCGAGGCCTGCTGGATCGCCGAGCGCGACGGCGTGCCGGTGGGCAGCGTCTTCCTCGTGCAGGCGCGCGACGACGCCAGCGCCGCACCCATCCCGGCACCGATCCCCGGCACCGCGCAACTGCGCATGCTGCTGATCGAGCCCTCGGCCCGCGGCCTCGGCCTGGGCAAGCGCCTGGTCGAGGAATGCACGCAGTTCGCGCGCCGCGCCGGCTACCAAAAGATCATGCTCTGGACCAACGCCAGCCTGCTCGCCGCCCGCGGCATCTACGCGACCGCCGGCTACGTGCTGACCCACAGTGAACCGCACCGCAGCTTCGGCCACGATCTGGTCGGCGAAACCTGGGAACTGGCGCTGTGACCGCGCCCTGCCCGTGCCGCACGCCGGCCGACGCGCGGCCGTACGCCGCCTGCTGTGGCCGCTACCACGCCGGCCCGCTGCACCTGCAGGCACCGGACGCCGAGGCGCTGATGCGCTCGCGTTACACGGCGTTCGTGCGTGACGAGCTCGATTACCTGCGCGCCACCTGGCACCCCGACACGCGGCCGACAGCGCTGGAGGCGAATCCGCCCGGGCTGAAGTGGCTGGGATTGGAGGTGAGGCGCCACACGCCGCTCGATGCCGACCACGCGACGGTGGAATTCGTCGCCCGTCACAAGCTCGGCGGCCGTGCCGAGCGGCTGCACGAACTCAGCCGGTTCGTGCGCGAGGACGGCCGCTGGTACTACATCGACGGCCGCACGCCGTAAGGGATCAAGCGAACTCTTGACGGACCGTCGCCGACATCAGCCGGTGGATGATCCACCCCAGGAACGCACAACCCGTCAGCGTCATCAGCACCGCCATCACCCGGGCCGCGGTGACGAAGCCGCCGAACACGCCCATCGCCTGCTGCGGGATCGCGACGCTGCTCAGCGTGGTGCTGACCACCGATTGCACCACCTCCTGCTGCAGCCACAGGCCGAGCAGGTTGGCGAAGATCGCGACCACCAGCAGGCCGATGAAGCTGCGGCGCGCCCAATCCAGGCGCAACAACAGGCCGATCGCCGAGGCCAGCGTCGCCACCGACATCACCAGCCCGGCGCCCACCACCCAGGGCAGGTAGCCGATCAACAGCCCGGTGAGCAGCGGCATGCGGTCGGCAGCGACCTGCATGCCCGGCAAGAGCGACGCCACGGCGGCGTTCTGGACCAGCGCCGACATGCTGGTCAGCGCCGCCAGGACGATGAACAGCCAGGCGGTCGCGGTCACGAACAGCGAACGGGCTCCAACGGTGTAGGTCTGCGGCATGGCGTTTCCTGGCCGGGCGGCAGCGTCGCCACACCGGTAAAGCAGCGGAGCCCGCGACAACGGGCTCGACGCATGCCGCAATTTTCGATCGCGATGTGTGACAAGACATCCCTCGCCTGGGGGTCGCCCCCACGTTCGAAGGCGTTGGTGTGAACTGCGCACGACAGTGTGTCGGCGTTTCGGAACGCCGGTGCCAACGCCTTCCGGTGAAACCCTACGGGGCCGCCCGGATCGCCAGCCGCCGACGCTGCGTCACAATCAAATTCAGGACAGGTGCGCTTTCGCGCTTTCGAACACTCACGGAGACAAGGTCAATGAACGGTTTGATGATGACGCAGCCGCTGCTGATTTCCTCGCTGCTGGTACACGCCGAGCGGCACCACGGCGAGCAGGAGGTGGTCTCGCGCCGCACCGAGGGCGACATCCACCGTTACACCTACCGCGATCTCGCGGCGCGCTCCCGGCGCATGGCGAACGCGCTGGCGACGCTGGGCATCAAATCCGGCGATCGCGTCGCCACGCTGGCCTGGAACGGCTATCGCCACATGGAGCTGTACTACGCGGTCAGCGGCTCGGGCGCGGTGCTGCACACGCTGAACCCGCGGCTGCACCCCGACCACGTCGTCTACATCGCCGACCACGCCGAGGACCAGGTGCTGTTCTTCGACATGACCTTCCTGCCGCTGGTCGAGGCCGTCGCCGGCCGCCTGAAGACAGTCAAGTCCTTCGTCGCGATGACCGACCGCGCGCACATGCCGAAGGAATCGAAGATCCCGAACCTGCTGTGCTTCGAGGAGCTGGTCGACGCGAGCAGCGACACCTTCGCGTGGCCCACGTTCGACGAGAACACCGCCTCCTCGCTTTGCTACACCAGCGGCACCACCGGCAACCCGAAGGGCGTGCTCTACAGCCACCGCTCGACGGTGCTCCACACCTTCGCGATCGCCCTGCCCGATGCGCTGAACGTCTCGGCGCGCGACGCGATCCTGCCGGTCGTGCCGATGTTCCACGTCAACGCCTGGGGCCTGCCGTACGCGGCCTGCATGATGGGCGCGAAACTGGTGTTCCCCGGCGCGGGGCTGGACGGCAAGTCGCTGTACGAGCTGTTCGAGGCCGAGAAGGTCACGATCTCGGCCGGCGTGCCGACGGTGTGGCAGGGGCTGCTGACGTACATGGAGGCCAACAGCCTGAAGTTCTCCACCATGCGCCGAACGGTGATCGGCGGCTCGGCCTGCCCGCCGGCCATGATGAAGGCGTTCGAGCAGGGCTACGACGTCAACGTGCTGCACGCCTGGGGCATGACCGAGATGAGCCCGGTCGGGACCGCCGCGGTGATCAAGGGCAAGCACCTCGCGATGTCGCAGGAAGAGCGCATGGCGGTGCAGAGCACCCAGGGCCGCGCGGTCTACGGCGTCGACATGAAGATCGTCGGCGAGAACGGCGAGGAACTGCCGTGGGACGGCAAGCAGTCCGGCGAACTGCTGGTGCGCGGACCGTGGATCCTGAACGAGTACTTCAAGGGCGAAGGCGGCAACCCGCTGGTGCCGGACGCGCAAGGCCGCGGCTGGTTCCCCACCGGCGACGTGGCCACCATCGACGCCGACGGCTACATGCACATCACCGACCGCAGCAAGGACGTGATCAAGTCCGGCGGCGAATGGATCGGCTCGATCGACCTCGAGAACATCGCGATGGCAAACCCCAAGGTGGCGATGGCCGCCTGCATCGCCGCCAAGCACGCCAAGTGGGACGAGCGGCCGCTGCTGGTCGTCGTCAAGAAGCCCGGCGCCGACCTGACGCGCGACGAGCTGCTCGCGTTCTTCGAGGGCCGCATCGCCAAGTGGTGGACGCCGGACGACGTCGTCTTCGTCGACGCGATCCCGCTCGGCGCCACCGGCAAGATGTTGAAGAACCGCCTGCGCGAGCAGTACGGCGACGCGCTGCTGGCCGCGAAGAAGGACTGACCCCGGTTTGCATCTAGGCGCCCTCAGCGCGGCCCTCGCCTTCGTCTGGTGGGGGCTGTTCCCGCTCTACTTCCGCCTTGTCTCCGGCATCCCGCCGGGCGAGGTGCTGGCGCACCGGATCGTCTGGTGCCTGCTGTTCCTGGCGGGCGTGCTGACGGTTCGCCGCCAATGGGCGTGGTTCCCGCAGGTGATGCGCCAGCCGAAGGTGCTGGCGGCGTTCACGGCCAGCGCGCTGCTGATCGCGGCGAACTGGCTGACCTACATCTGGTCGGTCAACAACGACCACGTGATCGACGCGAGCCTGGGCTACTTCATCACGCCGCTGTTCAACGTGCTGCTCGGCTTCACGCTGCTGAAGGAACGGCCGCGGCGCGTGCAGTGGATCGCGCTGGCCGTCGCCGCCGCCGGCGTGCTGTGGCTGACGCTGCAGACCGGCAAGCTGCCGTGGATCGCGCTGGTGCTCGGCATCACGTTCGCGTGCTACGGGCTGCTGCGCAAGGTGGCGGCGCTCGGCCCGCTCGAAGGCCTGACGCTGGAGACGATCGTGCTGGGCCCGCTGGCGCTGGCGGCATTGCTCTATTGGGCGAGAGCCGGGACAGGGTTGTTTCCCTCGGCGGCATGGGAAACCAATGCCTGGCTGATCACGCTCGGCCCGCTCACCGCCGTACCGCTTCTGCTCTTCGCCGCCGGCGCGCGCCGCCTGTCGATGACGGCGCTCGGCCTGCTGCAGTACATCGGCCCGACGATCCAGCTCGGGGTCGGCGTGTGGGCCTTCGGCGAGCCGTTCGGCGGCGCGCGGCTGCTCGGCTTCGCCTGCATCTGGCTCGCGCTGGTGATCTACACGATCGACGGATGGCGGGTCAGCCGGCTCGCGCCGGCGCCCGCCTGAGACTCGTCAGGCCGCGACGGCCTCCGGCACCGACGTGCGGATGAGGTGGTCGAACGCGCCGAGCGCCGCCTTTGCGCCGTCGCCGGTCGCGATAATGATCTGCTTGAACGGCACCGTCGTCACGTCGCCCGCCGCGAACACGCCCGGCAGCGAGGTCTGGCCGCGGTTGTCGACCACGATCTCGCCGTGGCGCGACAGCTCCAGCGTGCCCTTCAGCCACTCCGAGTTCGGCACCAGACCGATCTGCACGAACACGCCTTCCAGCTCGACGCGCCTGGCCTCGCCGCTCGCGCGGTCGGTGTAGTTCAGGCCGTTGACCTTGCCGTCGGCGCCGGTGATCTCGGTCGTCTGCGCCTTCGTGTGGATCACCACGTTCGGCAGGCTCTCGAGCTTGCGGATCAGCACCGCGTCGGCGCGCAGCGCATCGCCGAATTCGAGCAGCGTGACATGGCCGACGATGCCGGCCAGGTCGATCGCCGCCTCGACGCCCGAATTGCCGCCGCCGATCACCGCCACGCGCTTGCCCTTGAACAGCGGCCCGTCGCAGTGCGGGCAGTAGGCCACGCCCTTGTTGCGGTATTCCTGTTCGCCCGGCACGTTGACCTCGCGCCAGCGCGCGCCGGTCGAGAGGATCACCGTGCGGCTCTGCAGCGTCGCGCCGTTCGCGAGCTGCACGCCGACCAGGCCGCCCGGCTCAGCGGCCGGGATCAGCTTCTCGGCGCGTTGCAGGTTGAGGATGTCGACGTCGTACTGCTTCGCGTGCTGCTCCAGCGCGGCGGCGAACTTCGGGCCGTCGGTTTCCAGCACCGAGATAAAGTTCTCGATGCTCATCGTGTCCATCGTCTGCCCGCCCAGGCGCTCGGCCAGCATGCCGGTGCGGATGCCCTTGCGCGCCGCGTACACGGCCGCCGCAGCGCCCGCAGGACCACCGCCGACGATCAGCACGTCATACGCCTGCTTGGCGTTCAGCTTGGCGGCGTCGCGCGAGGCGGCGCCCGTGTCCAGCTTCTTGACGATCTCGTCGACTTCCATCCGGCCCTGGCCGAAGTGCGCGCCGTTCAGGAAGACCATCGGCACCGCCAGGATCTGGCGCTCCTCGACCTCTTGCTGATACAGCCCGCCGTCGATCACGGCGCTGGTGATGCGCGGGTTGAGCACCGCCATCAGGTTCAGCGCCTGGACCACGTCCGGGCAGTTGTGGCAGGTCAGGGACATGTAGGTCTCGAAGCGGAAGTCGCCTTCGAGCGCCTTGATCTGCTCGATCAGCTCGGCCTCGATCTTCGGCGGGTGGCCGCCGACCTGCAGCAGCGCGAGCACCAGCGAGGTGAACTCGTGGCCCATCGGGATCGCCGCGAAACGGATGCGCGGCGCCTCGCCGACGCGGTTCAGCGCGAACGACGGCTTGCGGGCATCCGCGCCGTCGGTCTTCAGCGTGATCTTGTCGCTCAGCGAGACGATGTCCTGCAGCAGGCCATGCATCTCCTGGGCGGCGGCGCTGTCGTCCAGCGACGCGGTGATCTCGAAAGGCAGCTTCACGCGTTCGAGGTAAGCCCCCAGCTGCGCTTTCAGGTTTGCATCCAACATCATGAAGCTCCTTGCTTGATCGAAGAGGGCTCGGGCCAGCGCCGGGCCGCCCCAAGCGGACCGAGCACCCGCCCGGCGGGTGGTGGCGTACTCGCCACCGGGTGCACCGTTAGATCTTGCCGACGAGGTCGAGCGACGGGGTGATCGTCGATGCGCCTTCGTTCCACTTGGCGGGGCAGACCTGGCCCGGGTGGGCGGCGACGTATTGCGCGGCCTTCAGCTTGCGCAGCGTTTCCTTCATGTCGCGGGCGATCGCGTTGTCATGCACTTCGGCGGTCTTGATCACGCCGTTCGGGTCGATCAGGAACGTGCCGCGCAGCGCCATGCCGTCTTCCGGGATGTGCACGCCGAACATGTTGGTCAGTGCGTGGGTCGGGTCGCCGATCAGCGGGAACTGGGCCTTGCCGACAGCCGGCGAGGTCTCGTGCCACACCTTGTGCGCGAAGTGCGAGTCGGTCGTGACGATGTAGACCTCGGTACCCAGCTTCTGGAACTCGGCGTAGTTGTCGGCCGCGTCCTCGACCTCGGTCGGGCAGTTGAACGTGAAAGCGGCCGGCATGAACACCAGCGCCGACCACTTGCCCTTCAGGCTCTGTTCGGTGACTTCGATGAACTTGCCGTTCTTGAACGCCTGGACCTTGAACGGCTGAACGGTGGTGTTGATGATCGACATGGGTACGTCCTTTAGAGAGTGGGATGGGATTCGGAACAGGGTTAATGCTAAGCTATTTATTACCTGCTTTTCATTGACTTTGGCTATCGGCCACATAAGCAAAAGCCGGCACGGGGCCGGCTGTCGGCAATCGGCGCGCCCGGCTAAGCGAGATCGCCCGCCAGGCTCGCCAGCGTTTCGGCCGCGATGACGGTGTGCGCGGGATAGTGGGTGTGGTCGCACCCGAGCTTGACGCTCGCGCCGGCCCGCACCGCGTCCCGCGCCGCCTTCGCGAACTGAAAGCGCGCGAAGTGCACCGCCGAGGTCTTCTCGGCGTTCTCGCGGTCCAGGTCTTCGTCCGCGATCGCATACACGCGGGCATGGCCCTCCACCTCGACGAACAAGCGGTCCTCGATGCCGATCAGCCGCGCCAGCTCGCGCTTGCGCTCGTGCGGATCGGGGTATTCGATCAGCACGGTCGCCTTCCAGTTGGTCCCGTCGGGGACCAGCGGCGCGTAGGCCTCGATCTCGGCGAGGATGCCCTCCTCCTCGAAGATCTTCTCGATGTGCAGCATCTCCTGGATCTGCCGGCGGATCGTCCGTTCGTCCTCGAACTGCACGCTCAGGTGCTCGCCCAGGTGCACGGTGCGCAGCTTGCGGTGCGCGATGAAATCCGCCCGCGCGGTCTTGCGGATCTTCGCGTAGGCCTCGAGCGTCAGCAGGCTGTCCTTGGTGATCGTCATGGTCGTCATCGTCATGAGAGCCCGTAGGCGATGCGCATCAGGCTCAGCGGGTGCGCGAGCCTGGCCGCAGGCAGCGCATTGACCGCCATGCCTTGCGCGATGTGGTGGCCGGCGAGCGCGCAGTCGGAGCTGATGTAGTCGGGCTCGTCCTTCGCCATCGCCTTGAACACCGGCTTGCCGATCTTCATCGCGTTGGCGTGGAACGCCGTCTTCACGCCGTAGGTGCCCGCATGCCCGGAGCAGCGCTCCACGGTGTTGAGTTGCACCGGCACCGTCTGCGCGATCAGCTTGAACACCTCCTCGGTCTTCTTGCCGATCTTCTGCACCCGGCCGTGGCAGGGGATGTGATAGCTGACCTTGCCGAGCGCGGCCTTGAAATCGAGCTTGAGCAACCCGTCCTTGTGGCGCGCCATCAGGTACTCGAACGGATCGAACATCGCCGCCTGCACCGCCGCCACGTCGGTGTCGCCGGGGAACATCAGTGGCAGCTCCTGCTTGAACATCAGCGTGCACGACGGGATCGCCGACAGGATCGCAAAGCCGTCGCGCGCGTACTTCGCGAGCACCGGGATGTTGGCGTCCTTGTGCTTCGCTACGCCCTCGAGATCGCCCAGCTCGAGCTTCGGCATGCCGCAGCAGCTCTCCTTCTCGACGATGTTGTACTGCACGGCGTTGTGCTGCAGCAGCTTGATCAGGTCGAAGCCGATGCCGGGCTCGTTGTAGTTGACGTAGCAGGTCGAGAAGATCACGACCTTGCCCGGCGTGCGCGCGCCGTTGACGACGGGCACGGCCGCATCGCCCTTGTCGGCGCTCCAGCGGAATCGCTTCGTCGCCAGCTCGGGCAGCCAGGCATCCGGGTGCACGTGCAGCGCGCTGTCGAGCACCTTGCGCACCGGCTTCGTCCTGTTCAGCGCGTTGACCACCTGCACCACGACCGGGATGCCGGCGAACTGCCCGTGCGTGTCGGTCGAGGCGAGCAGCTTCTCGCCGGCGCTCACCTCGCCGTTGCGGAACTTGATCGCCTTGGCGCGCAGCATGGTGTGCGGGAAGTCCAGGTTCCACGGGTGCGGCGGCACGTACGGGCACTTGGTCATGTAGCAGAGGTCGCAGAGGTAGCACTGGTCGACGACGCTCCAGAAGTCCTTCTTGGCGACGCCGTGGACCTCGCCATCGGGCGTGGCATCCACCAGGTCGAACAGCGTCGGGAACGACTGGCACAGGCTCACGCAGCGGCGGCAGCCATGGCAGATGTCGAAGATGCGCTCCATCTCCGCCTCGCACGCCGCCTGGTCGTAGAACACCGGGTTCTTCCAGTCGATCGGGTGGCGTGTGGGCGCCTCCAGGTTGCCCTCGCGATTGCTCATCGGGCTTGTCTCCAGCGTAGGAACCTGCAATGAACAAGGGGCACGAGGCCCCTTGTGTGGTCGCCTGCCGAACGGCGCGTCAGTCGACCAGCGCGTCGAGCGCCTTCTGGTAGCGGTTGGCGTGCGAGCGCTCGGCCTTGGCCAGCGTCTCGAACCAGTCGGCGATCTCGTCGAAGCCCTCGTCGCGCGCGCTCTTGGCCATGCCCGGGTACATGTCGGTGTACTCGTGGGTCTCGCCGGCGACGGCGGCGGCCAGGTTCTGGCGGCTGGAGCCGATCGGCAGGCCGGTGGCCGGGTCGCCCACCGCTTCCAGGAACTCCAGGTGGCCGTGCGCGTGGCCGGTCTCGCCCTCCGCGGTGGAGCGGAACAGTGCCGCCACGTCGTTCTGGCCCTCGATGTCCGCCTTGTTCGCGAAGTAGAGGTAACGGCGGTTCGCCTGCGATTCGCCCGCGAAGGCGTCCTTCAGGTTCTGCTCGGTCTTCGATCCTTTCAAGCCCATGTCGGTCTCCTGGTGAATGATCTGCTGCGTCGCCCGCCGCAACGTCCGTGTGACCGGCAGGCGGCACAGCGCACGCTACCCCACCCCGAACGTTCTGCCAATACAAACGGCCAATGGGAGCGCATTGAGCGGCGCTATGCGTCGCGACACCGAGCGGCCGGCCCGTAGCGATGTTTTTGCTAGACTACGCGTCGAAGTGGGGGGGTAGCTCAGCTGGGAGAGCGTCGCGTTCGCAATGCGAAGGTCGGGAGTTCGATCCTCCTCCTCTCCACCATTTCTTCATCATGATGACGGTGTGCCCTCTCGCCGGCGCACCGCCGCCTCCACCACCGCACTCAACACCGGGTTGCCGATGTCGTTCGCGAGTTCGACGGCAACCGCCAGCGCCGCCGTCCGGCCCAGCGCGGCGTTGTGGAGCTGCGCCCGCACGGCCAGCTCCTGCATCCCGCACCGCTGGGCCAGCTCCAGCATGTCGTCGACGCGGGCGCGCGCCTCGGCACTGCCCTGCGCCACCTCCAGCGCGCAGAGCGCGTCGAGCGTGTAGACCCGCCCCCACAGATAGGCATCGGACACGCGCGTGCAGCGGCGCAGGGCGTCCAGCAGCAACTCGCGGGCGCGCGCCGTCTGCCCTCGTGCCGATGCGACCCGCGCGAGGCCGCGCCCGGCCAGTCCTTCCCAGCACGGGTCGCCGAGCTGGCAGCCGAGTGCGAAGGCGCGTTCGAACTGTTCGGCCGCCCGGTCGACGTTGCCTCGCAGCAGGTCGAGTTCGGCCGCCAGGGACTCCGGCCACGGCACGAAGGCGGTCCACGACTGCCGCGCCTCACGCACCGTGCGTTCGAGCAGCGGCGCCGCCGCCTCCAGCTCACCGGTGAGCAGCAGCACCCGGCCGATCATCGAATCGGCGTACAGGGACTGCTGCGACTCGCCCGCCTGTCGCGCCAGATCGGCGGCCCGATGCAGCTGCACCAGGGCCGCGCCGTAGCAGGCCTGGTCGGACAGCACGGCGCCGCGCACGGTCGCGATGCGCGCCAGTTCGGCCGGAACGGCCGCGGCGAGAGGCTCGGCGCGGACGAGCCAGGCAAGCGCGCGCTCATAGCGGCCGGCCAGGAACTCGACATAGCCGAGCTCGCGGCAGGCCGCCGCATCGACCTCGGCGGCCGGCTCGCAGACGATGCACAAGGACTCGTGGAGCGCCGCGGCGCCCTCGTCGTCACGCCCGCGGGCCGAATGGACCAGCGCGCCGCCGAGGCAGACCCTTGCCCGCTTGCGCAGCAGCGGGTCGTTCAAGGTCTCGGCATCGGCGACGGCGCGGCGCAGGCACTGCAGGCCCGCGTCCAGCGCGCCGGCGCGCAGCGCCGCCTCCCCCGCTTCCAGCAGGGCGAGCACGGCACCGCGGCCCGGCAACGCGGCGCGCGTGGGCATGGCGGTGGCCGTGCCCAGCGCCTCGTTCAGCGCCGGGCCCGGCACTACGCCGAGTTCCGCCTGGAGCAGCTTGCGGCACGCGGCCGCCTGCCGCGCCGCCCCGATGCCGTCACCCGCCACGCCCAGGCAGCGCACGAGCAGCACGTGCGCGTTCTCGTCGAGGGGATCGAGCGTCACGAGCCGGCGCGCGAGTTCGACGGCCTCGCCCGCCGCTCCGGCCGCGAGCCTGGCCAGCGCCGCTTCTCGCAGCAGCGCCGAGGTCAGCGCCTGCGCGTGTCGACGCTGGCCTTCGAGCCACACCTGGAAGGCAGCGCAGCCGTCGAAGTGCTGGCCCTCGAGCAGCTCGCTCCCGAGACCGGGCAGGGACAGGCCCGCTTCCCAGCCGCCGCGCGCCAGCACGTCCAGATCGACCACGGCCAGCGTCTCGCGCGGCAGCACGAGCGGGTCGCCGCGCAGGGCGCCCTCCCCCAGCGCCCGGCGCAGTTCGCTCAGGTTCCAGCGCAGCGCCGCCAGCGGATCGTCGGCGTCGCCGAACAGCAGGCCGGCCAGCTGGCTGCGGCTGGCCGGCGCGGGGCGAAGCGCGAGGTACGCGAGCAGGCCCCAGGCCTTGTGACCGCGCACGGCCACGCGCTCACCATGGCGCTGCGTGACCCGCGGCAGACCCAGCAGATGCAGCTCCGTTGCCATGCGCCGAGTTTGACACCCGGCGCGCGGGCCGCCGCGCGCGCCGGCGCCGCCGGTCAGGCCTCGGCCGTCGTCGGATCGATCGTCGTGATCACGCGGGCCACGCTGTCGGCGGGGAAGCCGCCGCGGCGGGCATGCTCGCGCACCAGCTCTTCGCTCGCGGCGTTGTAGACGCAGTAGATCTTGTCGCCCGTCACGTAGCTGTGGACCCACTGGACCGTCGGGCCCATGTCCTGGAGCACGCCGCAGGACTTCTGGGAGATCGCCTGCAGATCGGCCGCGCCGGCCGCGCCGATGTTGGGAATGCTGCGCTCGATCACGAACTTGGGCATGTCGCCTCCTTGGGGGTTGGGAAGGCTGCATCGTGCCGTGCGGCCGTTTGATCCATCGTTTGACGGACGTCGCGCCGTGCTTAAGCTGCGCGGCATGAGCAAGCTCGCCTGGGTCGCGCTGCCGCTGCTGCTCGCCGTGGCGATCGTGCTGCTGCTCGCGCTGCGCGACCGCCCGCCCGGGCGCACGGCGCTCAACGTGTGGAGCAGCGTGCTGCTGCTCGTCTACCTGGCCGCGACGGCCGGGCTGGGCATCTTCTGGGTCGCCAACCAGCACCTGCCGGTGTTCGACTGGCACTACCTCTTCGGCTACGCCACCGTGCTGCTGCTGGTGGTGCACCTGGGCTTCAACTTCCGCGTCGTGTGGCGGCATGCGGTGCGCTGGCGGCGTGGCGCGGCCGGTGCCACGTCGCCCACCGCCGCGCCCGTTGTCGCGTCGACGCGTCCGGCGTCGGCGGCACCGCGCCGCACGGCGCTGCTCGTGACGCTGGGCTCGGCCCTGACCGCCGTCGGCGCGTACTGGCTGGGCCTGCGACACGGGCGCACGGAGCTGCGCGTCGCGTCGGCCGCGGCGGGTGCGGTCGGCAGCGGCGCCGCCCCCGACGTGCAGGCGCTTCGACAGGCCAGCCTCGCCTTCGTCGAGGAGTTCCACGAGTTCTCGGCGCACTCCCGGCGGGGCGTGTTCCGGCGGGCGCCGGGCATCGACTGGGGCGATGCGCCGCCGCCGTTCAAGGCCTGGCCGGGCGCCACCGAGCTCGCGCTGCCCGCTCCGCTGGCCGGGCTGCGGGCGCCGGCCGGCGCCGCGTCGCTCACCTTGCCGGTGCTGGCGACGCTGTTGCATGCCGGTGCGGGCGTCAACCTCGTGCGCGGGGGCATTCACTTCCGCTGCGCCCCGTCCTCGGGTGCGCTGTTCGCCAGCGAGTTGTACGTGCAGGTGCTGCGCGTCGCGGGCCTGGCCCCGGGCCGGTACCACTACGACGGCCGCGCGCATCGCCTGCACCGCCTGCCGGACGCGCCGGGCGTCGCCGAACCGCACGGCGCGCACGGCGCGCCCGCGGCCCCGGCGGCGCTGCTGTTCGCGAGCGCGGTGTTCCGCCGCAGCGGCCACAAGTACCGCGATCGGGCCTACCGCTACATCCTGGCCGACCTCGGGCACCTGCTCGAGAACGTCCGCGCGGCGGCGGCGGCGCTGGGCACGGCCGCCGCGCCGATCCGCCTGTTCGACGAGGCCGCCGCGGCCCGCGCCCTCGGGCTGGACGAGGCCGAAGAGGGCGTGCTGGCTGTGTGGGCCCTGGGCGGCGATGCCGTCCAAGCACGCTCGTCGATCGGTGCCGCCGACCCCGCCGCGGGGGGCGGCTGGCGGCCAGCGCCGTTGACGGGCGCCGCCGCCCTGGGCGTGACCGACGCCATCCACCGCGCGACCTCCCTGCGCGCGTCGCCAGCCGCCTCGTCGCCGGCGCCGCCGCATGCTGCGCCGCCCGTCCACGCGCAGAGGCCGGCACGAGGCAGTGGCAGCGGGACGATCGTCGCGCTGCCCGCGCCGACATCCAGCCCGATGCCGGCCCTGGAACGCATCGCGCGCCGCCGCAGCCGTCGGCGCACCAGCCGCGCGCCGCTGACGCTGGCGCAACTCTCGGCCCTGCTCGACGCGATGGCGCGCGGCGTCGGCCCGCTGCTCTCGACGGCGGTGCGCATCGACGTGCTCAGCGCCGCGGTGCAGGGCCTTCCGCAGGCGGCCTGGCGCTACGAGCCCGCGCCGCGCTGGACCAGGACGTGATCGGCGATGCCGCGGTGGCGTTCGTGCTGAGCCTGTCGCGTGCCGACTTCGCGGCGGACGACGGCGGCGCCGCCCGGGGCTACCGCCATGCCTTTCTCGAAGCCGGCATGGTGGGCGAGCGCCTGTACCTGCAGGCCACCGCGCTCGGCCTCAACGCCTGCGGCGTGGGCGCGTTCCACGACGACGAGGCGGCCGTGCTGGTCGCGCTCGACTCGCCGCAGGAGTGGCCGGTGCACTTCGCGGGCGTGGGATGGCCCGCCTGACCGGCCGCAGGCAGCGGCCGCCGCCCGCCGACGCCGCCGCCGCGGTCGGGCGGGCGCCGCACTCGCCCCTAGCGAAGGCGCTGGATCAACCCGTCGCGGCCGCTCGCGGCGCGCCACGCCAGCCCGGCGCCCGCGGCGAACGCCGCCACCCGCAGCAGCGGCGATCGGCCGCGGGCCGCCAGACGCATCAGCGCGAGCGCCAGGCCGAAGGTGGCCCAGTGTTCGCCCGGCAGGCTCGGTCGGGCCTGGTCGATCTGCTGCAATTTCTGCAACGCGGACCGGACGCCGGTGCCGGCACGGCCCGTTCCGGTGCCACGCGCGTCGCGCGGGGTGGGTGAGTCGATGTCCATCGTCAATGTCCTCGGTGTCGTGCACGGCGTGCGGCAAGCGCGGTGCCCGGGCACGCGGGATGCCCGGGGCGGGCAGACACGCTCGCGGAGACCCCACGCCATGACCCCTGCCCCGCCCGAGCCCGGCGCCGACGCCGACCGCCCCACCGGCGGCGGATTCGGCCAGACCGGCCCCACCGCCCACGTCCCGACCGACCGGACCGACGCGCCGCCGGGCGAGAACCAGCTCGACGACGCGCTGCGCGAGACCTTCCCGGCCAGCGACCCGATCTCCCCCGGCGCGGCCGCCGCCGAGCAGGCGGCCGAGGCCCCGCCGGACACGGCCACCGCGCCGGCCGAGCCGAGCAGCGCGCCGATCCCGTTCCCGACCCACGATTCCGTCGCGGCGCAGCGTGAAGCCGGTGGCGCGGCGCCCGACGACATCGACGGCATCTTCCGCGAGCTGCGGCAGGGCCGGGGCCGCGAGCGGGTCCACGACGGCAACGTGAAGGCGCTGATCGCGCTGGCGTACGAGCGCGGCGACGCCCAGCTCGAGCTGCTGCTGCGCGAATGGCAGTCGCCCTGCGGCGAAGGCGCCGGCACCCTGCCACCGACCCTGCCGCCGCCTTGACAGGAGCCCTGGCGGGTGCCTGCCGCCCGGCGGAAGCCGTTTGACGGCGCAGCCTCGTCGGTACAGGCGCCCGGCGATTGACGATAGTTTTGCTGTCGGACGCGCCTATTGAGGGGCACAAGCAGCCGTTATCGGCCCATCGACGTGTGGGGGCGCGTTCGAAAATCGTCTGCTGAAACCGCCTCAGCCGATGCCTCGCCCCGTCACTCCACCCCCTTCTGCGCGACCCGACCGGGCCGGGCGGCAGCTCCCCCATCTCCTGCTCGCGCTGGGGGTGGCCTGTGTCACGTCCACGGCGGGTGCGCAGCAACCGGCCGACGACCCGGGCCGGTCGCCGGGCCTGCGGGAACTCGAAGGGGTGCTGGCACAGCCGGTCTACGGCGACGGCCGCTCGGCCGGATCGTCCAAGCATCCCCAGGATGCCGAGAGCGCGCCCGCGGCCGTCGTGGTGCGGACCGGCGGCGAGATCCGCGCCCAGGGCTACCGCACGCTGGCCGAGGTGCTCGACAGCATGCCCGGCATCCACCTCCAGTACGACCGCGCGTACGTGTACGCCGGCGTGCGTGGCATCTACCGGCCGGGCGACTTCAACTCGCGGCTGCTGGTGATGATCGACGGCGCCCGCATCAACGACGCGCTCTACGACGGCGGCCCGCTCGGCCGCGAGTTCCCGCTCGACATCGGGCTGATCGATCGGGTCGAGTACGTGCCCGGCCCGGGCTCCGCGCTCTACGGATCGAGCGCCGCGCTCGGGGTCGTGAACGTCATCACCCGCACGCCCTCGCAGCTGCCCGGCTTCCGCTCGACGGTGGACGTCGGCAGCTACGCCAGCCGCAAGCTGAGCGCGACCTGGGGTGGCGAGCTGGCGGGCGGCCGGGCCCTGCTCGGCTACACCTCGGAGCGGCGGCCGGGCCGCGACCTCTACTTTCCGGAGTTCGACACCGCTAGCGACAACCACGGCGTCGCGCGCCGTGCCGACGGTCAAAGCGTCGACAAGGTCTTCGCCAAGGCGCGCTGGGCGCGCTTCACCCTCACCGCCGGTGCGTCCCAGCGGGTGAAGGACATCCCGACCGCGTCCTACGAGGCCGTGTTCAACGACCCGAAGGTGTGGACCGACCGCTATGCGTTCGTGAACGCCGACTTCGCCGACCACGGCTCGGGCGACGACGAGCTCTACGCGCGCCTCGGCGGCGAGCGCTACCAGTTCCGCGAGCGGGCCACCTCGGCCTCGGCCGACGGAATCGCCCACGGCACGGAAGCGGACCGGGCCGACGCCATCTCCGGCGAGCTGCGCTACACCTGGAAGCGCTGGGTCGGTCACCGCCTGACGGCGGGCGTCGAGTTCCAGCGCAACCTGCGCCAGGCGATCCGCTCCGAGACGATCGCGCCGCAGCCGAATGTCGAGACCGATTTCGACATCCGCTCCGACCGCTACGCCGTCTTCGCCGCCGACGAGTGGCAATTGACGCCGTCGCTGCTGCTGAACGTCGGCGCCCGCCTGGATCGGCGCATGGACAAGAAGTCCACGCGATCGCCCCGGCTGGCGCTGATCTGGACCCCGGCGCCCGCCTGGACGCTCAAGTGGACCCGCGGCAATGCCTTCCGCGAGGCCAACGCGTTCGAGCGCTTCTACTTCGACGAGACGCAGAAGGTGAATCCGCAGCTGAAGCCGGAGGTGCTGCGCTCGCAGGAGCTGCTGGCGATCTGGCGGCTCTCGCCGAACCTGAGTGTCGAGGCGGCCGCGTACGCGTCGCAGATCGTCGATGTGGTCGAGCTGATGACGGACGACGACGGCCTGAACGTCTTCCGCAACCGCGGCGAGGTGCGCTCGCGCGGCCTCGACCTGACCGCCACGTGGATCATGGCCGGCGGCGGGCACCTGCGTTTCAGCGGCTCGCATCAGCGGGCCACGGACGGCGAATCGGGCGTGCGCCTGAGCGGCGCCCCGCGCACGCTGGCCAAGGTCGCCTGGGCGATCCCCACGCCGGTCGCCGGCGCCACCCTCAACCTGAACGGCCAGTACGTGAGCAGCCGCCTGACGCGCAGCGGCGCCCGGCTCGACCCTTACGTGCGCGGCAACGCGCACCTGAACTACGCGCCACCCGGCCGCCCGTGGTCGATCGCGTTCGGGGTCTACAACGTCGGCGGCGAGCGTCACCTGGACGCCGTCGGCCCGGAGCTCAGGCAGGACGCGATCCGCCAGGACGGGCGCGAACTGCGGCTCCAACTCGGCTGGGCGCTCTGACATGAGGCGAGCGAGCCGGAGCACCTGGCGCGCCATTCGCCGAGCCTTGCTCTGGCTCGCACTCGCGGCCGGCGCCGGCCTCGCGCACGCGCAGACGGCCGGCGGTGACGCCGCCGCCAAGGCCAAGCTGGTGGCGACGCTCGCGCGCTTCGTGCAATGGCCGCCCACCGCGTTCGAGTACGACACCTCGCCGCTGCGCCTGTGCGTGTTCGCGAACAGCCCGACCGTCGAGCGGGCCTTCCAGGGCCTGTCGTCCGCCGCGGTCGGCACCCGGCCCCTGCAGACCCTCGTCAACCCGGGCGCAGCGGCCCGGAGCTGCCATGTGGTCTACATCGACGACGCCGCGTTCATGACGACCGATCGCCTGCTCAGGGGCCTCGCCGGCGAGCCGGCCTTCACCGTCGGCTCGCACGACGGCTTCGTCAGCGAGGGCGGCATGGTCGAGATCGTCCAGGTCGACAACGCCTTACGCTTCGACTTCAACCTGACCGCGCTGCACGCCGCCCGGCTCGGCATCAACCCCGGCGTGCTGAAGCTCGCCCGCCAGGTCAGGCAATAGCGCGATGGCCACTCACGCCCACTCCGACCGTTCACTGCGCGCCCGCCTGGCGCAGCTGGTGGCGCTGTGCGCGGGCAGCACCGCGCTGTTCGGGGTGCTGGCCGTGCTGGCGGCCGGTGTCTGGTTCGAGCCGGACCGCATCCGCGCCGAGGCGGGGGAAGTGGCCGGCACGCTGGCCTACGCGCTCGAAGTGCCGCTGGCGTTCGAGGACGACAAGGCCGCGGCCGAGACGCTGAGCATGCTGCGCGCGCGGTCGGACGTGCTATCCGCCGAGGTCTACGACAAGCACGGCCGGCTCGTGGCCCGCTACACGGCGCCGCCCGGCACGGCCCCGTTCGAGGCCGGCTTCCTGGGCGATGGGCTCAGCGTGGAGCGGCCGATCGGCCCGGCCGGCCAGACGGTCGGGCGGGTCGAACTGCGCCAGAGCCTGTACCGCGTCTACCGCAGCCTGGGCCTGCAACTCGTGGCGATCCTGACCGGCGCGCTGGTCGGTCTGGCGGTCGCGCTCGCGATCGCCCGGACGACGGCCCGCCGCATCACCGACCCGGTGATCGCCCTGGCGGACGCATCGACCGCGATCGCGATGACCAAGGACTATTCCCGACGCCTCGACGGCCACGGCGACGACGAGGTCGGCCACGCGGTCGACGCCTTCAACCGCATGCTCGACGAGTTGCAGGTCCGCGACAAGTCCCTGGAGGCGGCGGTCGTGACGCTCGAGACGCGCGTGGCCGAACGCACCCGCGATCTGCGGCGCGAGAAGGAGCGTGCCGAGAGCGCGTCGCGCGCGAAGACCACGTTCCTGGCGAACATGAGCCACGAGCTGCGGACCCCGCTGAACGCGGTGATCGGCGCGGCGCAGCTGCTGGAGCAGTCGGATTTCGAGCAGTCCCATCTGGTGGAGATCGTGCGCAGCAGCGGCATCAACCTGCTCGGGCTGATCGAGAACGTGCTCGACGTCTCGCGCATCGAGGCCGGCGAACTGCCGATGCTGTGCGACGACTTCAACCTGGCCGACTGCCTGGAGGCCGCACTCGCCACCGCGGCCGTCGCGGCCCGCGCCAAGGGACTGGTCGTGTGCGGGATCATCGCGCCCGAGCTGCCGGTCTGGTGCAACGGCGACGCCATGCGGCTGCGCCAGGTCGTGCTCAACATCCTCGGCAACGCGGTCAAGTTCACCGCGCGCGGCGAGGTCGTGCTCCGCGCGGAGCCGGGCTCGGCCGCCGGATCGGTGCGCGTCTCGGTCGTGGACAGCGGCATCGGCATCGACGCCAGCAAGCACCAGGAGATCTTCGAGCCGTTCCGCCAGGCCGACGAGACGACGACGCGCCGCTTCGGCGGCACCGGCCTGGGCCTGGCCATTTCGCGCCGCCTGGTGCGCGCGATGGGCGGCGAGATTCGCGTCTGCAGCGCGCCCGGCCAGGGCGCCCAGTTCGTGTTCGAGATCCCGCTGGCGGCGCCGGCCACCACCATCGCGCCGACCGCGCCGCTCGGCCACGCGGTGCTGTACTTCGAGCCGCACGCGCGCAGCGCCGAGGCGCTGGCCTCGCTGCTGGTGCGCAGCGGGTGCCACGGCCAGCGCATCCACGGCGCCGCCGACCTGCCGGACGACCCGACCGACCTGCCCTGGCTGCTGGTGGCGACGGACGCGCCCGGTTGCGCCGACCTGCTCGCGCACGCGGGCGCGTGGATCGCTGCCGGGCGCCTGATCGAAATGACGCAGGTCGACGACGCGGCGGAGGCCCCCCTTCGCAGCGGCTTCGGCTTGCCGCGCGGGCTGGTGAAGCCGGTGCTGCGCGGCGCCCTGGTCAGCCGGCTCGGTGGGGGCCAGAGCGGCATCGGCGCTGCGCTCGAGCCGGGTTCCGGCGCCGCGCTCGTCTCCGGCCGGGTCCTGGTGGTCGAGGACGACCCGACCAACCAGCTGATCGTGGCCTCCATGCTGCGCGGCGCGGGCTACGAGGTGCTCGCGGCCGACGACGGGCAGCACGCGCTCGCCCTGCTGCGCGAGCACAGCTTCGACCTCGTCCTGATGGACTGGCAGATGCCCGACATGGACGGCCTCGCCGTCACCCGGCTGATCCGCGCCGGGGCGGTCGGCTCGTATGGCGAGTCCGTCCCGATCGTCGCGCTCACGGCGAACGCCTTCGCCGACGACCGCACCGCCTGCCTGGCCGCCGGGATGAACGACTTCCTGACCAAGCCGATCCTCGCGCGCGAGCTGCTCGATGCGGTCGGCCGCTGGATCCGGTGCCCGCAGGAGGCGCGTTCGTGGCCCTCGACCTGGCACGGCAGCCTGTAGCGCCGCGGCGGCGGGCTAGCCGTTCATGACCTCGTCGACCTTCTGCACCAGCGCGCTCAGTTCGAACGGCTTGGTCATGACGGTCATGCCCATCTCGAGGAAGCCGTTGCCCACCGCGGCGTTCTCGGCGTAGCCGGTGATGAAGATGACCTTCAGGTCCGGCCGCGACACGCGCGCCGCGTCCGCCACCTGCCGGCCGTTCATGCCGCCGGGCAGGCCGACATCGGTGATGAGCAGGTCGACGCGCTCGGCCGCCTCGAGCAGCCGCAGCGCGGACGGCCCGTCGGCGCCGGAAATCACGCCGTAGCCGGCCTCCTGGAGCGACTCGGCGATCAGCACGCGCAGGGTCGTCTCGTCGTCGACGAGCAGGATGGTCTGGCCGTTGCCGACGTCGGGCACGCCCGGCACGGCCGCGGCCACGACGTCGGGTGGCGCCGCATGGCACCTCGGGAAGTACATGCACATCGTCGTGCCCATCCCGACCTCGGAATAGACCCGGATGTGCCCCCCCGACTGGCGCACGAAGCCGTAGACCATCGACAGGCCGAGCCCCGTGCCCTGCCCCATCGGCTTGGTCGTGAAGAACGGATCGAACGCGCGCGCCACCACCTCGGGCGCCATGCCCGTCCCGGTGTCGGTCACGCAGACGGAGACGTACTGGCCCGGCGGCAGGCCGACCTCGTTGCCGCCGCGCTCGTCGAGCCACTTGTTGGCCGTCTCGATGGTCAGGCGCCCGCCCGTCGGCGTCATGGCGTCGCGCGAGTTGATGCACAGGTTGAGCAGCGAGTTCTCGAGCTGGGACGCGTCGATCTCCGCGGCCCACAACCCGCCGGAACCGACCACCTCGACATGGACCTGCGGCCCGACGGTGCGCCGGACCAGGTCCTCGATGCCCGCCACGAGCCGGTTGATGTCGGTCGGCCGCGGGTCGAGCGTCTGCCGCCGCGAGAACGCGAGCAGGCGCTGGGTCAGCGTGGCGGCCCGGCGGATCGAGCCCTTGGCCATGCCGATGTACTTGTCCACGCCGTCGTAGCGGCCCTGCGCGATCCGCTTGCCGAGCAGCTCCAGGCTCGCCGACGTGGCCGCGATCAGGTTGTTGAAGTCGTGCGCGATGCCGCCGGTCAGTTGACCCACGGCTTCCATCTTCTGGCTCTGTATGAGCTGCTGGCGCGTCGACTCGAGGGCCACCTCCGCCTCCCGGCGCTGGGTCACGTCGCGCCCGCTGGCGTAGACGAGGTGGCCCTCGCGCGCCGCCACCCAGGAGATCCAGCGCGTGCCGCCGTCCTTGCGCAGGCACAGCGTCTCGTAGGCGGGAAGCGCCCCGCGCGCCGCGGTGGCCAGCGCGTGCTCGCTGCGCGCCCGGTGCGCCGGGTCGTTGAACTCGAAGTGACTGTGGCCGACCACCTCGCCGGGTGCCCACCCGAGGATGGTCGTCCAGGCCTCGTTGGCGGCGGTGAACACGCCGTCCTCGCCGATGACGGCCTGCAGGTCCTGCGAGTACTTCCAGGCCTGGTCGCGCTCGCGGGTGCGCTGCTCGGCGATGCGCTCCAGGGCCTGGCGCGACTGGGCGAGCACGTCGCGCGCGTCGACGATCTCCTGGATGTCCGTGCAGGTGCCGTACCAGCGCGTGATCCGGCCCTGGTCGTCGACCACCGGCTGCGCACGACCGAGCACCCAGCGGTACCGGCCGGTATGGTGCCGCAGCCGGTACTCGATGCGGTAGAGCTTGCCGGTGTCCAGCGATTCGCGCCACGTGGCCCAGGCGCGCGCCTGGTCGTCCGGGTGAAACATGCCGTTCCACGCCTCGCCGTCGGTCGACCCGACAGGCATGCCGGTGAAGTCGTACCAGCGCTGGTTGTAGAAATCGTGGAACCCGTCGGCGCGGGTCGACCAGACCATCTGGTCGATCGAATCGGTGATCGCCTGCAGGCGCGCCTCGCTGGCCTGGAGTTTCGCCACGGCCAGCGCGCGCTCGGCGCCGTCGCGGATCCGCTCGATGTGCGACCAGCAGCGGTCCACGATCTCCGATACCAGCGCGACCTCCTCCTCGGTCCACGGGCGCGGCGCCGCCTGGTGCACGGCCATCAGCGCGACCAGCCGGCCTTCCTTCACCAGGCTGGCGCAGATGATGGCCTTGATGCCGATCGCGTTGAACATGCGCCCGCCGCCCTCGTCGCCCAGCTCGGCATCCACGTCGCCGACGACCAGCGGCCTGCCGCGGCGCAGGTTCGCGACCGCGAGCGGGCCGAACAGCGCGAGCGAGTACACCCCCTGGCTGCTCGGCACCCCGGGCGCCGACCAATCGCTGCGGATCGTGAAGCGGTCGCTGTCCGGGTCGACATCGGCATACGCGCAGCGGGTGGCACCGAGGTAGAGGCCGAGTTCGCGCGCCACCACGCTCATCACCTGCGCGGCGTCGTCGAGGTGGCGGGTCCGCTGGCCGACCTGCTCGAGGAATGCCAGGCGCCGGTCACTGGATCGCCGCGAATCGACCGCGCCGGACGGCTCGGTCGCGTCGCCCGAGGGGGCCGATGCCAGGGGTTCATGCATCGCGGGATGATGCCGGAAAGCCGCTCGCGGCGAGGAACGGCGGGGATGGCGCGCCGATTGCCGGTTATGGGAATGGGCCACACCGATTTTCCAGACGCCCCGAGAGGAGCCCGGTCATGAAGGAACGCGCAGCGCCGGACGCCGGCAAGACCCCGCCCGTCACGCACGACGCCGAGGCGGACAACGCACGGCACCAGCCGTCGGACGACCCCTCCGACCGGGCCGCGCCGGCGGACTCGTCGTCGGACCCGTCCGATGACCCGGCGCAGCGGGCCGATCGCGCCTCGCGGGAGGTCGACGCGCCGCGCCGGGGCGCACCGCCGGGCATCGGCTAGGCAGCCCACGCCCCGCGGGGCGGCCACCGGCCAAACCCCTGTAGCATTTGGCCGACCATGTCCGCGGCCCCGACACACCCGAGCTACCTGGCCGCCGCGGCGTTCGGGACCGTGCTCGGCATCAACGGCCTGGCCCAGGCCTGGCGGCTCGCCGCCCCGCTGTGGGGGCTGCCGGCCGCCATCGGTCAGGCGCTGACGGTGCTCGCCGTGGTCGTCTGGGCCACGCTGCTGCTGCTCTACGCGCTGCAGGCCGTGCGCCGCGGCGACGCGACGCGCGCCGAGTTCATGCACCCGGTGGCCGGCGCCACGCCGGCGCTGGTCGGCATCTCCACGCTGCTTGTCGCGACCACGCTGCGCGCCGATGCGCCGCTCGTGGGCGCGTGGATCGGCGCCGCCGGGCTGGCCTGGCACCTGGGCTTCGCGCTCTGGCACGGCGGCGGCGTCTGGCGTGGCGGCCGCGAGGCGACGCACTTCATCCCGACGCTCTACCTGCCCTCGGTGGGCGGCAACCTGACGAGCGCCGGCATGCTCGGCGCCTACGGCCATGCGGACTGGGGTTTCCTGTTCCTCGGTGCCGGCGTGTTCGCCTGGCTGGCGCTGGAGTCGATGATGCTGCAGCAGCTCTGGCGGTCCGCGCCGAGCGCCTCGGCCCGGCCGGCCACCGGCATCCAGTTCGCGCCCGCGGTGGTCGCCGCCGTCGCGTGGCTGCTGGTCGATCCGGCGGCACCGCAGGGCGCGGTGCTGATGCTCTGGGGCTGGGCGGTGTTCCAGATGCTGATCGGCCTGCGGGTGCTGCGCTGGCTGATGGCCGAGCCGTGGTCGACCTCGTACTGGAGCTACACCTTCGGCATCGCGTCCTCGGCCGTCGTCGGCTGCAAGCTGGCGCTCGCCGGCGTGCCGGCGGCGCGGCAACTCGGCGTCGCGACCTTCCTGTTCGCGAACATCGTGATCCTCGTGCTGATGGCGGGCTCGGCGCGCGACCTGTTGCGCCTGCTGGTCTCGGTCCGCGCGCCGCGGGTGACCTGACCCGCGTCCAACCACCCGCGTACGAGCGTGCTTCAGCTCCCCGAGTCGGCGGCGTCGTCCCGCCGGTCGATCACGCGACGCAGGCTCTCCTCGCGCCGCCGGGCCGCTTGAACACACAGCTCGATCGTCCTGCGCGCGGCGTCCGTCAGGCCCGGCACCCGCAGCGCCGCCTCGCAGCGCGCCGCGTTCTCGACTTCCTCCGCGATGCAGCCGCGCAGCAGGGCCGCATCGTCCGGCTCGCTGAGCGGCGGCTCGGCCCACAGCGGATCGTTCAGCGCGGCGTCGGTGTCGCCGGTGGCGGGGGTGCAGCGCAGTTGCACCAGTGCCGCATGCAGGCGCTCGGCATCGCCGGCATGCTCGGCGCCGCGCAATGCGAGCGCGGCCTTCAGCACCGGCGACAGCGCGCGGCCGCTGCTCGCCACGCAGCGCCGCTCGGCGGCCCGCGCGAGCTCGAGCAACTCGTTCAGGGCGATGCACGCCTCGTGCGGTTCGACGGTGTTCGCCGCCGGCCGCGGGACCGACGGTCCGTGGGTCTTCATGAAGTGGCCTCCGTTCGTGCTGGCGAGCCCGGCGCCGGAACCGACGCTTTCTGCCGTCAGATTTCCCGGGCCGGGCGGGTCGCCCGTTCAGGCGCCGCGCGACAGGTCCGGGATGCCGGGCGTGCTGGCCTGGGAGCCGTTGGACGAGTTGGACCCGAACAGGTTCTCGCTCGAACGCAGGCCTTCCGGCGCGCTGTCGGAGACCGGTCCCTGGCCGAGGCCCTGGGCGCTCATGCGCTCGGCGGTGTTGGGCGAATCGCTGCCGTCGCCGGTGCCGTCGGACATGCCCGACATGCCGGAGGAGGACTGGTCGCCGCCCGACACGCGCCGGCCGTTCATGCTGCCGTTGCCGGACAGCATGCCGCTCTCGCGGGCACGTTGGTACAGGGTCACGCCGGCCACGCCGGCCGCGATGGCCAGGAGGTGAGAAGTCATGCTCATCGAAAGCTCCTTGTGCAGATGAGGGAGTGAAGACGGACGCCTGTCGGCAAGGTCCGTTCCCGCGCGCCCGCCTCGCGACGGCGCCTCCGGCATCCCGCTTGCCGCGCGCCGTGCACCTCCACATCCGAAGGGACCGCAGCCATGAACAGCAACACGACGACCTGGGTGCTGGTGGCCGACGAGGCGATCGCGCGGATCCTCGAACGCCCGGCCGACGGCGGCGATCTGACGCCGGTCGAGGAGCTCACCGATCCGGCCGCGCATGCACGCAACGCCGACCTGCGCCGCGATGCCGAGGGCCGGCGCGCCGGCAGCGCGACCCACAACGCGCAGCCCGGCACCTCGCACCGCCTGCGAAGCGGCGCGAGCACCACCTCGTCAGCCGGGGAAGGCGAGCAGCATCTGGAGGCTCAGGGGTTCGCGAAGCGGGTCGCGCAGCGGCTCGACGAGGCGCTGATGCAGGGCCGCTTCGACCAGCTGCACCTGGTCGCCGCGCCGCGCTTCCTGGGCCTGCTGCGGCGCGAACTCGGCAAGGCGACGAGCCAGGCGGTGGTCGGCGAGAGCGACAAGGACCTCGTCCACCTCGGCAACGCGGACATCACGCAGCGCCTGTTCCCGCCGCCCTGATCGGCGCCGACGGTCGGTCAGCCGAGCGCGAGAAACACCCGGCCGCCCTCGATCCTCACCGGGTAGCTGCGGACCGCCGCGGTCACCGGTGCGCAGGTCGGCTGGCCGGTGCGCACGTCGAACCGGCCCTGGTGCAGCGGGCACTCGATCTCCTGGCCGTCGAAGAAGCCGTCGCAGAGCCGGCCGTTGCCGTGGGTGCACAGGTTGTCGGTCGCGAAGATCTCGCCGGCCGCGTTGTAGATCGCCAGGTCGAGGCCGGCCACCACCAGGCCGATCACGTCGTCCTCGCGCGTGTCGGCGACCGCGATCGCGTCGGTCCAGGCCACCGAGGAAGAGGAAGGGTCGCTCATGGTCGTCGCCTCAGATCGGGTAGATCACGGAGTTGGGAATCATCTCGCTGTCGTAGACGACCAGGCGCGATTCGAACTTCAGGCCCTCCGGCGTGCGCACCACCACGTCGCGGTAGCGGCCGACGTTGAACACCGTCGACAGCTCCGAGAGCTTGGTCCGGAACACCGCGTAGTTGGCCTCGCACTCGAAGCGGTCGGGCCCGACCGCCAGGACCAGCGGCGTGCCGACCACGTTGCGCTGGTAGTACGGGTCGTGGAACAGCGTTTCGCGGATGCCGTAGACGCGGTCCTTCAGCATGCCCTTGCTCTCGAACGACAGGGTCGCGAGCGGGAAGCCGCGCTCGAAGTTCTCGCGCGGCTGCAGCCGGTAGCTGCAGTCCTCGGTGAAGAACTCCGGCCACAGTTCCCAGTCGCCGGAGCTGACGGCGGCCGCATAGCGCGCGTAGAGCTGGGTCAGCTCGAAGTAGTTGTGCGGGTCCATGCTCAATCCTCCATCTGGCGTCGCCAGTAGGCGTACATGCCGCGGATCAGGGTCTCGGTGACCATGTGGTCGGTGTCGGCCACCTCGCGGCCGCCGAGCTCGGCCAGCGTGCGGTGGAACGGCTTCTGCTCGAAGCCCTTCTGCGAGAGCTCGATCACCTCGCCGTCGTCGGCCGAGACGAAGCCGGCCGGCCCGAACAGGTTGGCCTGGCGCAGCCGGCGCTGCGTCATCTCGGGCGTGTCGTCCTCGAAGCCGAAATGCGTCCACACGAAATCGAACTCGCCCGGGCCGCGCGGCTGGATGTGCCGTGTCGAGACGCTGTTGACCTGCTGCTGCAGGATCACGCTCGGGAACAGCGTCATCATCACCGCGGTCGGGCCGCCCCACCAGGGCTCGGGCACGATGTCGAGGAAGCGCGGGTCGTGCAGCTGCATGCTCTCCTTGAAGCTCGAGACCTGCGTCACCTGCGCGGCCGCGCCGCTCGCGCCGCGGGTGGAGATCATCGCGGCGTGGCGGTGGTGCGCGTCCATCTTCAGCTCGGACTTGTTGTCGGCGCGCCAGAGCCCGAAGGTCACGAACCAGGTATGCAGCAGGCCCGGGTGGTACGGGTCCTTGATGTTCTCCTGCATCAGCTTCCAGTTGCCCGGGATGCGCTGGCGGTTGTAGCCCAGGATCGTCAGCTTCCGCCCGTTGAACAGGCGGTCGAAGTAGCCCAGGATCGCCGAGCCCATGAAGTCCTCGAGCGATTCCACGTCCGGATCGAAGGACGCGAACACCACGCCGCCGCGCGTCGCGACACGCAGCTGGTTGAGCCCGTGCTCGGCCGGCTTGAAGTCCGCCGGCATGCCGCCGTTGACCTTGCCGTCCTGCTTGACGCCACGGCGGAACGGCACGCCCTGCAGGTCGCCCTGCAGGCTGTAGTTCCACTGGTGGTACGGGCAGGTGAAGCCGGTCTCCTTGCGGTTGCCGTGGCGCTCGCGGCAGAACTGCATGCCGCGATGCGCGCAGACGTTCTCGACGACGTGGATCGCGCCGTCCGCAGCGCGCACCATCACCACCGAGCGCTCGCCGATGACGGTGCGGGTGAAGTCGCCCGGCTGCGGGATCTCGGCCTCGAGCCCCACGTAGCACCAGTGCTTCCGATAGAAGAGCCGCTCGAGCTCGCGGCGGTGCTGCTCGGCCCCGGTGTAGGCCATGAACGGGATGCGGCTGGTGCCGTCGGATTCCCAGGCGGTCTTCGGCGGGAAGACGGGGGCGGCGGTGTCCATGCGGGTCTCCTTCTCGGCGGGTCTGCGGAGATCATCGGGCCCGCCGCCCCATCAGCCAATAGAATCCGGTGAATACACCGAATAGATTCGGTGAATGGGCTGCGATGCACCTGAAGGACCTCGACCTGAACCTGCTGGTGGTCTTCAACCAGCTGCTCGCCGAGCGCAGCGTGTCCCGCGCAGCCGAGCGGCTCGGCCTGTCGCAACCCGCCACCAGCAACGCGCTGGCGCGCCTGCGCAAGCTCACCGGCGACGCGCTCTTCCTGCGCACCACCCGCGGCATGGAGCCGACCCCGTTCGCGCAGCGCCTGGCCGCGCCGATCGGCGACGCGCTGGCGCTGATCCACGGCGCGATCAACGAGCGCACCGCGTTCGAGCCGGCCACCGCGCGGCAGGCCTTCACCATCGGCATGACGGACATCGGCGAGGTCTACTTCCTGCCCAAGCTGATGGACGAGCTGGCCCGCACGGCGCCGGGCGTGACGATAGGCACCGTGCGGCTCGCCGCGGCCGACCTGCGCGACGAGATGGAGGCCGGGCAGGTCGACCTGGCGATCGGCCTGCTGCCGCAGCTGCAGGCCGGCTTCTTCCAGCGCCGCCTGTTCCGCCAGCGCTACGTCTGCCTGTTCCGCCGCGGCCACGCGCTGGACAAGCGCCGGCTCACGCTGGCCGAGTTCTCGGCCGCCCAGCACGTCGTCGTGGTGGCCGCCGGCACCGGCCACGGCCAGGTCGACGAACTGCTGGCGCGCAGCGGCGTGGCCCGCCGGGTGGTGCTCACCGTGCCGCACTTCGTCGCGGTGGGCCACCTGCTGCAGCACAGCGACATGATCGCGACGGTGCCGGAGCGGCTCGCGCAGGCGCTCGTCGGCCCGTTCGGCCTGGCGTACCTGAAGCACCCGGCGCCGCTGCCCGAGATCGCGATCACGATGTTCTGGCACGCCCGGCGCCACCGCGACCCGGCGAACGAATGGCTGCGCGACCGGGTCTTCGACCTGCACGCCGACGGCGCGACCGACCCGACGGGCTGACGCCGCCGGCGCGCCGCGGGCACCGCATTTGCCGCGGGCAGGCGATGCCGCCCACCACCTTGCTCCTGATCCGCCACGCCGAGAAGCCCGATGCGGCGCTCGGCGTGAACGGCGTCGACGCGCGCGGCCAGGCCGATGCGGCCGAGCTCAGCGTGACCGGCTGGCAGCGCAGCGGCGCGCTGCCGCGCCTGTTCAGCCCGGCGCAGCCGGCGGAGATGCTGCCGCGGCCGGATGTCGTCTTCGCGGCCGCGTCGCACCCGCGCAGCCAGCGGCCGGTGCGCACGGTGGAACTGCTCGCGCGCGTCCTCGGCCTGGAGCTGCGGCAGGCGCACGGCGAGGCCGACCTCGAGGCGCTGGTCGAGGCGATCCGGCGCTGCGACGGCGTCGTGCTGGTGTGCTGGCGCCACGAGACGATCGCGGCGCTGGCGCGCGCCTTCGTCGACGAGCCACGCCGATACCCGAGTGGGACCCGCAACGCTTCGACATGGTGTGGGTGCTGACGCCGAAGGAGGGTCGGTGGAGCTGGCGGCAGCGACCGCAGCTGCTGCTGCCCGACGACTCGCGCGAACCGATCCGCTGAGCGCGAGCGCATCGCGCGCCATGCGCACAGGGGCACGCCCTCCTACAGGGCGCGCCGAATTCTTCCGATGGGATCGCACCACGCGCGCTCGAAGAATCACGCACCACTCACTTCACAAGGATTCAGGCATGGCCACCGCGAAGAAGACCGCCCCGACAAAACGCGCACCCGCACAACCCAAGGACGCCATCGCGATGCTGAAGGCCGACCACAAGAAGGTCTCCGGCCTGTTCGAGCAGTTCGAGAAGACCCGCGCCGCGTCGCGCAAGAAGGCCCTCGTCGCCGAGATCTGCACCGAGCTGACGGTCCACACCACGCTGGAGGAAGAGATCTTCTACCCGGCCGTGAAGGCGGCGCTGAAGGACAAGGAACTGATCCCCGAGGCCAACGTGGAGCACGCGTCGGTCAAGGACCTGATCGCACAGGTCGAGAACGTCGAACCCGACGGCGAGATGTACGACGCGCGCGTCCGCGTGATGGGCGAGTTCGTCAAGCACCACGTCAAGGAAGAGCAGAACGAGATGTTCCCCAAGGCGCAGAAGACCCGCCTCGACATGGTGGACCTGCGCGACCAGATGATGGCCCGCAAGGAGGAGCTGATGGCCGCGCGTTAAGCCCGCGCCGGCGCGCCGAACAGCTCGACCAGCGTGCGCCGCAGCCAGGCGTTGCCGGCGTCCGCATGGAAGCGCTCGTGCCAGTGCTGCTTGACCGCGAACGCCGGCAGCGGCAGCGGCGGCGCGTAGGCGCGCACCCGCTCCTGCTGCGCCAGCGCCTCGCCGAGCCGCTGCGGCACGATCACCAGCAGCTCGGTCTGCGCCACGATGCGCGCCACGCCCAGGAAGCTGGGCACCTTGAGCGCGACGCGCCGCACGTAGCCGTGCTGCGCCATCACCTTGTCGACGATCGCGTGGCCGGTGCCCGAGGTCGTCACCACGATGTGCGACTCCGCCAGGTACGCGCGCCGGTTCGGCCGGGTGCGCACCCGCGGGTGGTTCTCGGCCGCCAGGCAGACGAAGTTCTGCTCGAACAGCGTCTGCTGGTAGAAGCCCGCCTCCAGGTGCGGCATGAAGCCGACCGCCAGGTCGACCTCGCCTGCCTCCAGCCGGCGCGGGCTCTCGGGTGAGGTGCGCTCGGCCTCGACCGTCACGCCCGGCGCATGGCGCTGCAGGAAGTTGGTCAGGATCGGCAGCACCACGACCTCGCTGATGTCCGTCATGCCGATGCGGAACGCGCGCTGCGCGGTCGCCGGGTCGAAGCCGGCGCGCGAGCCGCTCAGGCTCGCCAGCTTGTCCAGCGACTCCACCACGTCACCGTAGATCTGGCGCGCGAACGGCGTGGGCTCCATGCCGTGCGAGGTGCGGCTGAACAGCGGGTCGTCGAAATGCGCGCGCAGCTTCGCGAGCACCACGCTCGCGTGCGCCTGCGCCATGCCGAGCCGCTCCGCCGCGCGGGTGACGCTCTGGGTGCGGTGGATCTCCACGAACACGTGCAGCCAGTCGATGTCGAGTTTCGCCATGCACCGCCCAGTATCCGAAAACGATATGGAAGGTATATCACGACACGCATTTACGAGATGGCCGGGTTTGCCGAAACTGCCGCCAGAGCACAGGAGACAAGCAACATGGATACGACGGCAAAACGGCTTCCGGTCATCGTGGCGGGTGGCGGCATCGGTGGCGTGGCGGCGGCACTGGCGCTGACGCGCCGCGGGTTCGACGTGACGGTGCTGGAGCAGGCCGCGCAGCTGGGCGAGATCGGCGCGGGTATCCAGTTCGGCCCGAACGCGTTCGCCGCGCTCGACGCGCTGGGCGTGGGCCCGCTGGCGCGCAGCCGCGCCGTCTACACCGACGAGATGGTGATGCACGACGCGATCGACGAGACCTGCGTCGGCCGCATCCCGACCGGCGATGCGTTCCGCGCCCGCTTCGGCAACCCCTACGCGGTGATCCACCGCGCCGACGTGCACGGCTCGCTGCTCGAAGGCGCGCAGGCCGACGACCGCATCCGGGTGCTGACCTCCACCACCGTGCAGCGCGTCGAGCAGGACGACGACAGCGTGACCGTGCACGACACGCAGGGCCGTACCCACCGCGGCCTGGCGCTGATCGGCGCGGACGGCGTCAAGTCGGCGGTGCGGCGCCAGTACGTGGGCGACGAGGCGCGCGTCTCGGGCCACGTGGTCTACCGCGCGGTGATCGACAAGGCCGATTTCCCGGTCGACCTGCAGTGGAACGCCGCCAGCATCTGGGTCGGCCCGAACTGCCACCTGGTGCACTACCCGCTGCGCGGCGGCGAGCAGTACAACGTGGTCGTCACCTTCCACAGCCGCGAGCGCGAGGAGTGGAGCGTGCGCGAAGGCAGCCGCGAGGAGGTGCAGAGCTACTTCGAGGGCATCTGCCCGAAGGCGCGCCAGCTGATCGACCTGCCGCGCGACTGGAAGCGCTGGGCCACCGCCGACCGCGAGCCGATCGCGCAGTGGACCCACGGCCGCGCGGTCCTGCTCGGCGACGCCGCGCACCCGACGCTGCAGTACCTGGCGCAAGGCGCCTGCATGGCGCTGGAGGACGCGGTCACGCTCGGCGAGGCGCTGCGCGTCACGAACGACGATTTCGGCAAAGCCTTCGCGCTGTACCAGCGCTCCCGGGTCGCCCGCACCGCGCGGGTGGTGCTGTCGGCGCGCGAGATGGGGCGCATCTTCCACGCCAAGGGCGTGGAGCGCATGGTCCGCAACGAGCTGTGGGCCGGGCGCACCCCCGAACGCTTCTACGATGCGATGGAATGGCTGTACGGCTGGTCGGTCGCGAACTGCCTGGCCCACTGATTCCCGCGAAACATTCAGGAGACGACCTCATGAGCGACAACGCACTCGGCCGCATGGAAGACCTGCCCGCCGACTACCGCGCGGCCCTGGCGCAGCAGAACCTCGTGCCGCTGTGGCCGAACCTGCGCGCGGTGATGCCCGCCGGCACGCCGCGCCCGGCCACGCGCGCGATCCACTGGTCCTACGAGGGCCTGAAGCCGCTGCTGCTGAAGGCCGGTGAACTCACCCCGATCGAGAAGGCCGAGCGCCGCGTGCTGGTGCTGGCCAACCCCGGCCACGGGCTCGAGAAGATGCAGGCGAGCGCCGCCATCTACCTCGGCATGCAGCTGCTGCTGCCCGGCGAATGGGCGCCTTCGCACCGCCACACGCCGAACGCGGTGCGCATGGTGGTGGAAGGTGAAGGCGCGTGGACCACGGTCGACGGCGAGAAGTGCGTGATGCAGCGCGGCGACCTGATCCTCACGCCCACGGGTCTGTGGCACGAACACGGTCACGACGGCACCGAGCCGGTCGTGTGGCTCGATGTGCTGGACCTGCCGCTGATGTTCTACCTGGAGGCCAGCTACCACGTCGACGGCCAGCGCCAGCAGACGCGGGCCGGTAGCGGTGACGTGGCCCACGCGCGCGGCGGCGTGGTGCCCATGCCGGTGTTCCAGCGCGGCAGCAAGCCCTACCCGATGCTGCGCTACCCGTGGACCGACGTGCGCGCCACGCTGGAAGCGCTCGCGACCGACGACCCCGCGCTCGACGCGGTGCAGGTCGCCTACGTCAACCCCGAGACCGGCGCCGACGCGCAGAACGTACTCGGCTACTCGGCCCTGATGCTGCGCCCCGGCCAGACGCTGCGCCTGCCGGCGCGCTCGCCGGCCAGCGTGTTCCACCTGATCGAGGGCAGCGTCGATGTCGCGATCGAGGCCATCGCACCGCAGGCCTTCCGCCTCGCCGAGGCCGACACCTGCTGCGCGCCGGGCTACGCCGCGGTCACGCTGACCAACGCGGCCGCCGACCGGCCTTCGTTCCTGTTCATCGCCGACGAGGCGCCGCTGCACCGCAAGCTCGGCATCCACGAAGTGCGCGGCTGACCCATCACACTCATTTCATCGGAGACCCCATGACCCCCACGCCCTACCTCTGGACCCCGCCGCCCGTGCGTTCGCTGCCGGTGCGCGGCCGCACCGAACGCGCGCCGATCAACCGCCTGTTCTTCGTCGGCCGCAACTACCACGCGCATGCCGTCGAGATGGGCAAGCCTGTCGACAAGGCCAGCGCGAAACTCTTCTACTTCACCAAGGCGCCGCAGACGCTGGTGGAGTCCGGCGCCACCGTCGCCTACCCGCCGCAGACGGCCAACTTCCACCATGAAATGGAGCTGGTGGTCGTGATCGGCGCGCCGGGCTTCAACGTGGCGGTGGAAGACGCCGACCAACTGATCTACGGCTACGCCTGCGGCCTGGACATGACGCGCCGCGACCTGCAGCTCGTCGCGCGCGACCAGGGCCGCCCGTGGGACCTGGGCAAGGACGTCGAGGATTCGTCGGTCGTCTCCGAGATCGTGCCGATGCCCGGCGTGGTGCTCGAGCGCGGCGCGCTCGCGCTGACGGTCAACGGCGAGCCGCGCCAGCAGTCCGACGTGTCGATGCTGATCTGGAACGTGCGCGAGGTCATCGCCGACCTGTCGCGCTTCTATCATCTTCAGACCGGCGACCTTATCTTCACCGGCACGCCCGAGGGCGTGGGCCCGGTCGTCGCCGGTGACCGCATCGACGGCCACATCGCCGGCATCGGCGAGATCCGCCTGCACATCGGCGCCGCCGAGTGACGCTTTACCGCACCACCACAAGACCACTCCGGAGACACCCATGAACCGCTTCCCGACGAATCGCCGCACGCTGCTGCTGGCCGCGCTCACCGCCGCACCGCTGGCCGCCTTCGCCCCCGCCACGCACGCCGCCGACCCCTTCCCCGCCAAGCCCGTCACCATCGTCACCGCGTTCGCGCCGGGCAGCGGCCCGGATGCCGTGCTGCGCATCGTGGCCGAGAAGCTCGGCAAGGCCTGGAACCAGCGCGTGCTGGTCGAGAACAAGCCGGGCGGCGGCGGCTTCATCGCGATCGAGACGGTGCGCCGTGCCCCGGCCGATGGCTACACGCTGCTGCAGCTCGACAGCGAGCACCTGGCCGCGCTGCCCTACCTCTACAAGTCCAAGGGCTTCGAGACGCTGAAGGTGTTCGAGCCGGTGGCGTCGCTGTTCCGCACGCCGTTCCTGGTCGCGGTGCCGGCCGACTCGAAGATCAAGACCATCACCGAGCTGGTCGCCGCCGCGAAAGCCGGCCCGGTGAGCTACGGCTCGTGGGGCATCGGCAGCCCAGGGCACCTGGGCGGCGAGCAGATGGACATGCTGGCCGGCACCGACATGCAGCACGTGCCGTTCCGCGAGGTCTCGCAACTGTTCACCTCGGTCGGCTCGGGCGACGTGAACTGGAGCTTCGCGAGCATCCCGTCGAGCCAGGGCGCGTACAAGGCCGGCAAGATCCGCTACGTGGCAGTGGCCGCGCCGAAGCGCATCCCGCAGCTGCCCGAGGTGCCGACGATGGCCGAGGCGGGCGGCCCGGCCGCGCTCGCGGTCAACTCCTTCGTGGTGCTGGTGGCGCCGCGCGGCGTGCCCGCGGCGGTGCGCGACAAGATCGACGCCGACGTGCGCAAGGCGCTGGCCGAGCCCGATGCCAAGGCGCGCTTCGACACCTTCGCGTTCGAGAACGTCGGCTGGGGGCCCGACCAGATCATGACCGAGGCCGCCGCCAAGGCGCGCATCTACGCCGAGCTGGTCAAGCGCAAGAGCATCAGCCTGGAGTGAGCGCGATGAAGCTCTACAACTTCTTCCGCAGTGGCACCTCGCACCGCCTGCGCATCGCGCTGAACCTGAAGGGGCTGGGCGTCGACTATCTGGCGGTCGACCTGCGCGCCGAGGAGCACCTCGGCGCCGCGTTCCGCGCGGTCAACCCGCAGGCGCTGGTGCCGGCGCTGGTGCGCGACGACGGCCACACGATGCTGCAGTCGCCCGCGATCATCGAGTGGCTGGAGGAGCGCCACCCGTCCCCGCCGCTGCTGCCGGCCGACGCGGACGACCGTGCCCACGTGCGCGCGCTGGCGGCGATCGTCGGCTGCGACATCCACCCGGTCAACAACCGCCGGATCCTCGAGGCGCTGCGGCACCGGTTCGGCGCCGACGCCGCCGCCATCGACGCCTGGTGCCAGACCTGGATCGGCGACGGCTTCGATGCCTACCAGGCGCTGGTCGAGGCGCGCGATGCCGGCGGCCGGTTCAGCTTCGGCGACACGCCGACCCTGGCCGACGCGTACCTGGTGCCGCAGATCGAGAGCGCGCGCCGCTTCAAGGTCGACCTCACGCGCTGGCCGCGGCTGATGGCGATCGACGCCGCCTGCGGCGAGCTCGAGGCGTTCCGCCGCGCGGCACCGGCGGCGCAGCCCGACGCGGGCTGAGGCCCGCGTCCTCGTCGACCGTGCGGGCTGAGGCCCGCGTCCTCGTCGACCGTGCGGGGTGACGGCCCGGCGGCTTCGTCACTCCACCGCGATCGCCTTATCGGTCAGCGTCGCGTCGAACAGCAGCTTGGACGGATACGCCGGCCACGTGACGCCCAGCGCGGCCGGCGCGTTCGGATCGCCGTGCCGCGCGAAGGCCGCGAGGCTGGCCATCATCGCCTGCGAGAGCGCCAGCCGCCCGGGCCGGTTGGCGGTCGAGTTGGCGATGTTCGCGAACAGCGACGGCCCGAACGTGCCGAACAGGAACGGCAGGTCGAACGCGTGCGCGGCGCCATAGATGTCGTTGAACGGGGCCGGCTCCTGGTCCCAGTCGAAGCGGTAGTACCAGACCTCGTTCTGCTGCGACTTCAGCGCCGTCAATGCGTTGTCGGCCCCGGCGACGAGGAACAGCTGGTTCAGCAGTTCGGTCCTGGCGTTGAAGCCGGTCGCCGGCGTCGTCACCGGCAGGTAGGCGCCGGGAATCCACTGCTCGATCGCGATCTGCGCCGGCGCGTCGGGCGCGTAGCCGTACTGGATGTCGAACAGCTGCTTGTCGGTGACGAGGCGGCCGCTCGGCCCGCCGAACAGCGTCAGGAAGGTCGGGAACAGCTTGCCCTCGTCGCGCGTGTTGCCGGCCAGCACCGGCACGCGCAGGTAGTTGCCGGCCTTGATGGCGCCGATCGGATCGGTCGGCAGGTAGGCACCGTCCGGGATCGGCCCGGAGCCGGCCAGCCCGAGCGCGGCGAGCCTGGTCAGAAGCGTGAGCAGCAGCGTCGACGGGGTCTTGCTGCGCAGGTAGGCGGCGACCTGTGACGCGGGCTGGCTCGCGACCCACGCCGCGGCGCCGGCCGCATCCGGCGCGAGACCGTCCGCGATCACCAGGTTGTAGAGCAGCTGGTTGCCCTGGTTCAGGTAGAACGACGCCGGGTTCAGCGTCGGCAGCCGGCCCGGCGGCAGGTTGCTCGCGAGCGAGATGCCGCCGCTCAGCGGCGCGGCGCGGTGGATCAGGCGCGGCCGGGCGTCGACGGTGGCCGGCGTGGTCAGCAGCGCGTACACGTTGATCGCGCCGGCCGACTGACCCATCAGCGTCACGTTGGTCGGGTTGCCGCCGAACTTGGCGATGTCGTGCTGGATGAATTGCAGCGCCTTGACGATGTCGAGCAGCGCGAAGTTGCCGGAGTCGCCGGCCGCGTCGGTGCCGGTCTTGAGCTGCGGCACGTTCAGGAAGCCGAAGATGCCGAGCCGGTAGTTGACCGACACGACGACCGCGTCGGCCGCCTTGGCGAGCGCCGCGCCGTCGTAGACCGGGTCGGCGGTGTAGCCGGAGACGTTGCTGCCGCCGTGCACAAACACGATCACCGGCCGGTTGCCGCGCCGGTCGGCCGGGCGCCAGATGTTCAGGTACAGGCAGTCCTCGCTGCCGACGGCCTGGTTCAGCGTCGCTCCGATGGTCGGGTCGTAGCGGTTGTTGGCGCCCGGGCCGTAGATGCGACCGTATTGCACGCAGGCGTTGCCGAACTGCGCGGCGGATCGCGGCGCCTTCCAGCCGTCCGGGTCGACCGGCGCCTTCCAGCGCAACTCGCCGACCGGCGCCTTGGCGAACGGCACGCCCTTCCAGGCATACGTGCCGCTGCCGGCCGCGTCGTCGACGCCGATGACCGGGCCGTAGCGGGTCTGGCGCTCGACGGCAGAGTCGGCCGCCTGCGCCGGCAACGCGAGTTGCCATGCACAGGCCGCGGACGCGAGGAGAAGCGTGAGTTGGCGCATGTCTTGCCTCCGTGAAGTGGACGGACGGTAAGGGCCAACACACGCCGAACAGGATCGGACAAACCCTGAAGGCCCCCGGGGGGACCGCCACGGTTGGGGGTCAGGCGGCGCGCGCGTCGGTGCGGGCAGCCGGGATCCGGAACGCCAGCACGATGCCGTACAGCGCGGCGAGACCCACCAGCGCGTAGACGACACGGGAGGCGGTGGTCATCTGGCCGAAGATCATCGCGACCAGATCGAGGTTCATTAGGCCGACGAGGCCCCAGTTGATGCCGCCGACGATCATCAGCGCGAGCGCGAGCCAGTCGATGAAACCCAGGCGGGCTCCGGTGGGGTGCGTGGTGGCGGAAGTACGGACGTCGTTGATGGCCATGGTGAAGCTCCTGAGAGGTTGGACGGGAACGAGTTCGCACGTCGGCACTTGGCGTTCCCGGGGAATCGCGGGCACGCGGCTTGCCATGCCCCGTTCCATGTCGAGGAACCGACCATGAGCCGCGGCGCGCCTGCGCGAATGTCGGCGGCGCTGGTCGTCGCGGTATCGGCCGTGCGCAACTACATCGCGCACCAGAGCGCCAACCAGGCCGGCAGCGTCGCCTTCTCGTTCCTGATCGCGATGTTCCCGCTGCTGGTGCTGGCCTCGTCGCTGGCCGCGTTCTTCGGACGGCCCGGCGACGCGGCGGCGCTCGCCGGTCGGGTATTGGCCTACGCGCCGGAGCTGGCGCGGCAGAGCCTGCAGCCTTCGGTCGACCAGCTGCTCGGCCACCGCAGCCAGGCGCTGGTGGCGCTCGGCCTGATCGCCACGGTGTGGACCGCCTCGTCCGGCATCCAGGCCATCCGCACGGCGCTGAACAAGGCCTACGGCATCGAACACGGCCTGCCGTTCTGGAAGGCGCGGATCAAGGTCACGGTGTTCACGCTGGTCGCGGGCATCGGCGCGGTGGCGGCCTTCGGCTCGGTGCTCGTGATGCCGCATGTCTGGCGCTTCCTGCAGCACGACGCCGATGTCGACGTGCGGGCCGGCTGGGTCCAGGATGCCGTGCGCTACGGCGCGGCGTTCGTCGTGCTCTCGGGCGTGTATGCGGCGCTGTACCGCTGGCTGCCGGACGACCTCTCGCACCGGCCGCGCCATGTGCTGCCGGGCGCGCTGATCGGTGCCGCGCTGTGGATCGGCGCCGCGGCGCTGCTCTCGGTCACGCTGCGCAGCGCGACGAAACTGGTGCTGATCTACGGCGGCTTCACCGGCGCCGTGGCGACGCTCGTGTTCCTCTACGCGAGCGCGTCCACGCTCATCCTCGGCGCCGAGCTCAACGCCGTATGGCGACCCCGGCGCGCGCCGGCCTGAGCGCCGCGCGCCGCACGGTCACAGCCGGGTCGGCACCCAGCGCGGGCGCGCCTTCTCGCTGTACATCGAGCGGTCGCTGCGGTGCAGGATCGTGTCGACGGTGTCGTCGGCCTGCGCTTGGCTCAGGCCGATGCTCAGCGACACCGCCAGGCCGGGCGAGAGGGCGTCCCACTCGAAGCCCGCGACCGCGTGCTGGATGCGCGCGACGATCTCGGCGGCGGTCGCTTCGTCGGCGTCGTTGAGCAGCACGACGAACTCGTCGCCGGCCAGCCGCGCGGCGAGATCACGCTCGCGCACGGTCGTGGCGAGCAGGTGCGCGATCGCCTTGAGCACCCGGTCGCCGACCTGATGCGAATGGCCGTCGTTGACGGACTTGAAGGCGTCGATGTCGATCATCGCGACCGTCAGCGGCCGGAAGTCCGCGACCGCGCCGGGCAGCCGGTCGGCCAGCGCGATCTCGAACGCGCGGCGGTTCGCGATGCCCGTCAGCGCGTCCTCGAGCGACCAGCGCTCGAACCGGCGCGAGGCCTCGAGCGCCTGCTCGAGGTGGCGCTCGCTCTGCCGTGCGCCGAGTTGCGCCTTCACGCGCAGCTCCCGGTTGTGGATGCTCTCGCGCGCGATGCGGTGCTCGCGCGAGCGCAGCGCGCGCCCTTCGAGCATCGCCATGTCGGTGCGGCCCTGCAGCTCGCAGACCTGCACGATCAGCAGGTGCGCCAGGCAGGCGAGCTTCTCGTGCTCGACGGACACGGCGCAGGATTTCATCTCGTCGAGCGCGGCCTGCGCGGCCGCCCAGTCGCCGCGCATCCACGCGAACTCGGCCAGGCCCCAGTGGACGAGCGCGTCGAGCCAGGTCACCGCGCCGCCGAGCGAGCCCACCGCGCGGTCGGCGTAGATGCGCGCGTTCTCGTCGTCGCGCTGCCAGGCCGCCCACAGGAGCTTCATCGCCAGCGAGATGGTGCGCGCCATCGGCAGCATGCCGGGCATGAACCGGAGTTCCTCGTTCGAGCGCTCGAGCTGGCGGCACTCGCGCACCAGCTGGCTCATGCGGGTCAGCGCGGGCATCGCGCTGGTCTGGTAGCGCTCGTTGACGAGCCGCATCGATTCGACGAACAGCTGGTTCAGCTTGGGCTGGTAGGCGCTCATCGGCGGCTCGCAGCGTGCGGCGAGCAGCACCGCGGTGTCGAGCGCCGCGGCGGCCTTGTCGTGCATGCCGCTCCAGCAGTACGACATGCCCAGCGCGTTGAACGCCAGCACCGCCGACGCGGTCGCGCCGCCGACGCCGCACAGCTGCACCGACAGCAGCGCCGCCTCCAGCGCCTCGTCGCTCTGGCCGAGCAGCATCGTCGAATGCGCGAAGGTGTTCAGCGCCGCGCTCTCGCCGGCGTTGTCGCCGATGCGGCGGAAGATCTCGGCCGCGCGCCGGCTGGCCTCGCTCGCGCGCCGCAGGCGCTGCGCGACGCGATCGCAATGCGCGAGGCAGGCCAGCGCCAGCGCCTCGCTGCGCAGGTCGGCACCGGCCTTGGCGGCGAGCAGCACCGACTGCGCGAGACCGCGCGCCGTCTGCGTGTCGCCGTGGTCGAGCGCCCGGTAGGCGCCAGCGAGCGAATGCTCGGCGGACTCGCCGCCGGCGGTCTCCGCAGCGGCCGGGCCCGGCGTGGCAGTGGCGCTCGCGTCCTCGCCCGCCAGCCCCTTGACGGGCAGTGGCGCGAGCGGGATCGCCAGGTCGACGTGTTCCATTCCGCTCTCCGTGAGCAGGCGCATTCGGGAGGGTCGCGCAAGCACGGACTGCGGCGCCGACCGCCGGTCGGCACGGTGAGCGCGCGGGAGCCGCGGCGCTTCGGCAGTTCCGCTGTCATGAGGTGCCGGGGCACTCGAAGACCGGAGACTTTGCGACCCCGGCTTTCGCGCGGGTGAGCCTTTTTCGAGCCCTCATGCTAGCGCAGCAGCTTGTGCGCAGGCGTCTTGGTGCGTGACGAACAGTTAGCAATCCGGCCACAGTCAACTCCAGTCGTGCGTTTTTTCACCGATAACAATTGCGTGACTTTGGAACGCACCGCTGTTCCGCGGTTTGTAGAGAATTGTTTCTTGGCCATTCCGGCTCCGTGGCAGGAGCGGTCCTCCATGAACAGCATCGCGCTCAGGAACAACATCACCGTGCACGGGCGCGGCGAGCACACGATCGTGATGGCGCACGGCTTCGGCAGCGACCAGACCACCTGGCGCTTCCTGCGCGAGGCGTTCGAGCAGACCCACCGCGTCGTGCTGTTCGATTACGTCGGCGCCGGCGGCTCGGACCTGCGCGCCTACGACCGGGTGCGCTACGGCAGCCTCAACGGCTACGTGCAGGACCTGCTGGAGGTGCTCGACGCTGCGCAATTGAACCGGGTGAGCTTCGTCGGCCATTCGGTCAGCGCCATGATCGGCGCCGCGGCGTCGATCCAGCAGCCCGCGCGCTTCTCTGAGCTGGTGATGATCGCGCCCTCGCCGCGCTACCTGAACGAGGCGCCCGGTTATGCCGGCGGCTTCGAACGCGAGGACGTGCGCGGCCTGCTCAACATGATGGAGCACAACTACGCCGGCTGGGCCAGCACGCTGGCGCCGGTGGCGATGAAGAACGGCCACCGCCCCGACCTCACCGCCGAGATGGAAGCGGGCTTCTGCGCCCTCGACCCGACCATCGCCCGCCAGTTCGCGGAAGTGACCTTCCTGTCCGACTCGCGCGCCCTGCTGCCCGCCATCACCACGCCGACGCTGATCCTGCAGTGCACCGACGACGCGATCGCGCCGCTCGCCGTCGGCGAGTACCTGGCCCGGTCGATCGCCGGCGCGACGCTGCGCGTGATGAGCGCCACCGGCCACTGCCCGCAGCTGAGCCGGCCGGACGAGACCATCGCGCTGATCCGCGATTACCTGGACGCCCGGCACGCGCAGCCGGCCTGAGCATGCCCGACGAACCCGGCGCCCTCGGTCTCGACGACCTGCCGAACGGCGTGCTCGTCGTCCGCGACGGCGGCACCGTGGTCGACGCGAACGCGGCGATGCTGGAGCTGCTCGGCTGCGAGCGCGCCGCCCTGCTGGGGCAACCGCTCTCCTCGGTGCTGACGCTGCCGGCGGCGGTCGTGTACCACTCGAGCCTGTACCCGCAGCTGTGCGGCGCCGGTCGCATCGGTGAGGCCTACCTCGATTTCCGGCGGCCCGACGGCGTGGAAGTGCCCGCCCTGTGCACCGCGTCCCTGCGCAGCGCCGGCGCGCGCCAGGACATCGTGATCTCCGCGACCCGCATGACCGAGCGGCGCCGCCTCGAGGACGACCTGCTGCGCACCCGCCGCATCACCGAGCAGATTCCCGGCGCGGTCTACCAGTACCTGATGCGCGCCGACGGCAGCCACTGCATTCCGTACGCCAGCGAGGCGGTGCGCGAGATGTTCGGCGTCTCGCCCGGCGAGGTGGCGCACGACGCGACGCCGCTGTTCACGCGCATCCATGGCGACGACGGTGCCGCCTTCGTCCGCAGCGTGCACGAATCCGCCGCGCTGCTGCAGCCGTGGCGCCACCAGTTCCGCGCGCGGCGTGCGGCGGATGCGCCCTACGGCTGGTTCGAGGGCACCTCCACGCCCGAGCGCGTGGCCGACGGCGCGACGCTGTGGCACGGTTTCATCCACGACATCACCGAGCGCAAGGCCGTCGAGGACGCGCTGCGCGAGAAGGAGACCTCGGACAAGGCGAACCGCGCGAAGAGCGAATTCCTGGCCCGCGTGAGCCACGAGTTGCGCACGCCGCTGAACGCGATCCTCGGCTTCGCACAGGTGCTGGCGCTCGACGACCAGCATGTGCTGCACCCGTTCCACCGCCAGCGCGTGCAGCACATCGAGGAGGCCGGCCGCGACCTGCTTCACCTGATCGACGAGGTGCTGGACATCGCGCGGATCGAGTCCGGCTCGGTGCGCCTGCAACCCGAATGGATCACGGTCGGGATGCTGTTCGGCCGCGTGATCCGCGTCGTCGAGGCGGCTGCGCGGGACAGCGGCATCGACATCGTGCTCGGCGCGGGCCTGCAGACCCGCGTCCACGCCGACGCCGCACGGCTCGGCCAGGTGCTGACCAACCTGCTGTCGAACGCCATCAAGTACAACCGCGCGCACGGCAGCGTCACGCTCTCGTGCGCGGCCGACGCCGACCGCGTGGTGATCTCGATCCAGGACACCGGCCAGGGCCTGACCGAGGACCAGGTCAGCCACCTCTTCGAACCCTTCAACCGGCTCGGCGCCGAGCGCAGCGCGGCGCCGGGCACCGGGCTCGGGCTGGTGATCGTGAAACGGCTGGTCGAGGCGATGGGCGGCAGCGTCGTGCTCAGCAGCAACGCCGGCCAGGGCTCGACCTTCCGCGTCGCGCTGCCGCAGCCCTCGACGGCGGCGGCCGCGGACCGCCCGCCGGCCGACGTGGCGCACCCCGAGCCCGCCGGCGCCGTGCCGCCCGCGCGCAGCTGCCGCATGCTGTACGTCGAGGACAACCCCGTCAACGCGCTGGTCATGCAGGCGATCTGCGAGCTGCGCCCGGCGCTGCAGCTGCACATCGAGACCACCGGCGCGGCGGCCATCGCCTGGGCGACGTCGCACCCGATCGACCTGCTGCTGCTCGACATGAACCTGCCCGACCACGACGGCATCTCGCTGCTGCAGGCCCTGCGCGTCGCGCTCGGCCCGCGCCTGCCGCCGGCCATCGCCGTCTCCGCCGACGCGATGCCGCACGATGTCGAACGGGCCCGGCTGGCCGGCTTCGTGCACTACCTGACCAAGCCGCTCGACGTGCGCCAGACACTCGATGTCGTCGAGCGCACCGCGCGCGACCGCGCCCCGCGCACCGCGGCCGGCTGAGCGTTGCGGGCGGCCGCCCCCGCCGAGCGTCGCGCGGCCCGGCAAACGCCGCACGCGACTGGTCACAACCCCGCTCCGCTCGTGGGATGGCGGCCCGCCCTTCCACGGCTACGATGGCCGAATGACCCCGAACGATGACGCGCACCGAAGCGCGCAGGCTGCACCCACCGCGAGGACGCAGCGGGCGGTGTGCGTCGTGCTCCACGACGTGGCGCCGCCGACCTGGCTGGCCTGCCAGTGGATCCTGAACGCGCTGCGCGAGATCGGGCCGTTCCCGGTCACGTTGCTGGCCGTGCCGCGGTACCACGGCGCGCCGCGCCACCGCGGCTTCGAACGCTGGCTGGGCGAGCGCGCCGCGGCGGGCGACGAAGTCGCGCTGCACGGCTACAACCATGTCGACCGGTCCCGCCTGCAGCTCCCGGCCGACCGGGTGCGCGGCCGCGTCCCGACCCGCTCCGACCCGGAGTTCCGCACCCTCGACTACACCGAGGCGATGAAGCGCCTGCGCACCGGGCGCGACTGGCTGCGCAACCTCGGCGTGCGGCCGCGCGGCTTCGTCGCGCCGGAATGGCGGCTCGGCCAGGGCGCGTGGCGCGCGCTGAACGAGCAGCCCTTCGAGTACACCGCGACCCGGCGGCGCATCCACGTGCTCGGCGTCGATCCACCCTCCAGCCTGGCCTGCAGGGCGCAGGTCTACAGCCACGCGAACGTGCTGCGCCAGATCGCCTCGGTGCGCTGGAACGCGTGGCTGGCGTGGGCGCAGCGGGACGCGGCGCAGGTCCGGCTCGAGCTGCACCCGGCCGACGACCTGCCGCGCGTCAGCGATGCCTGGCAAGCCCAGCTGCGGCGCCAGGCCGTCGACCGCCGCTTCATGACGCTGGGCGAGCTGGCGCGCGACGTGCGCGTCGGCAAGCGCGTCACCCCCGCCTGAGCGGCCGCGCGGGAACCGCTAGGCGGTCGGCGGCGCGTGCGACATGGCGCGGCCGGAGGCGCGCGCCGGCAGGGCCGTGAGGTACTGCGGCAGGAAGGTGCGCCGCTGCCCGTTGGCGAACTCGACGGTCACGCCCAGCGCGTCCGCCTCGACCACGCTGGCGGGGCCGTGGCGGCGGGTGCGCACGCGCGCGCCCCGCGGAAACTCGATCGCCGGCGGGTCCTGCGCCGGCGCCGCCTCGGGCTCGGCGGGCTGCTGCTGTGCCTGGTGCGCGGCAAGCCGCAGGCAGTTGTCGCAGGTGCCGCACGCTTCTTCGGGCGCGGCGCCCTCCAGGTAATCGAGCAGCAGGCGCCAGCGGCACTGGCCGCTCTGCGCGTAGGCGACCATGCGCTCCAGCATGTCGCGGTCGCGCGAGGAGCGCGCCGCGCAGGCCTGCGCCAGCGCCTCCAGCCGATCGACGGACGACGCGTCGCCGCGCAGTCGCAGCCGGCCGTCGCGGTCGGCCTCGAGCAGCCCCTCGCTGCGCAGCAGGTTGACGACGACCGCCACCTTGCGCCGCTGGCCCAGGCGCTCCGCAAGCAGCCCGGTCGTCCAGCCCGTCGGCTCCGACGGCGGCTCGCCGAGCGTGTCGACGACCGCCTTGAAGTCGTTGAGCTGCGGGTAGCGGCCGGCGAGGAAGAACTGCTGCACCGCGCGATCGTGTTCGACATGGAGCAGCGTGCACTCGGCCGGCTCGCCGTCCCGCCCGGCGCGGCCCGACTCCTGGCAGTACGCGTCCAGCCCCGAGGGCAGCTGGAAGTGGATGACGAAGCGGATGTCGGGCTTGTCGATGCCCAGGCCGAAGGCGTTGGTCGCGACCATCACGCGCACGCCGCCGTCCATGAACGCGTCCTGCGCGGCATGGCGCTTCGCCGCGGTCAGCCGGCCGTGGTACAGGCCGACCGACTCGCCGGCCGAAGCCAGTGCCGCGTGCAGCTCCTCGGCCGCCTTGACGGTGGCCACGTAGACCAGCCCGGTGCCCGCCATCGCCGCCACCAGCTCCCCCACGCGGGCCCGCTTGTCGTCGGCCCGCGAGAAGTGCTCGGCGCGGTAGTGCAGGTTGGGCCGGTACGAGCCGGTGCCGACGATGCCGGCCCGCGGAATCGACAGGATCTCGGCGATGTCGTCGACGACCGGCGGCGTGGCGGTGGCCGTCAGCGCCAGCACCGTCGGGCGGCCCAGCGCCTCGACGGCCGCGCCGATCTCTAGGAACGCCGGGCGGAAGTCGAAACCCCACTGCGACAGGCAGTGCGCCTCGTCGACCACCAGCAGTTCGATCGGCGGCGCGTTCGAGGCCGCCGCGAGCCCGGCGACGAACTCGGCGTTGGCCAGCTGCTCGGGCGTGCAAAAGACGATGCGCACCCGGCCGGCGCCGATGGCTTCGCGCGCCGCAGCCGCTTCGCCTGCGGACAGCCCGCTGTGCAGCGCGACCGCCTCGATACCGACCTCGGCCAGCGCATCGCACTGGTCCTTCATCAACGCGATCAGCGGCGAGATCACCAGCGTGCGGCCGGCGATCAGCACCGCCGGCAGCTGATAGCAGAGCGACTTGCCCGCGCCCGTGGGCATCAGCGCCAGCGTCGGCAGGCCGGCGAGCACGCGCGAGATCACGGCCTCCTGGCCCTCGCGCAGCTCGCGCAGGCCGAACACCCGGCCTAGCGCGCCCCGGATCTGCGCGTGGGAGACGCCGGGCCGGGCGCGGCCCTTCAACGCCCGCTCTCGGGCGTGCCGCGCTTCACGTCGCCGCTGTCGCGCGTGTCGTCCGCGTCGTCGCGCGCGGTGTCGCCGTCGGGGTCGCTGTCGGGGTCGTCTTCGGTGCCCTCTTCGTCGGCCAGCTCGCCGGCTTCGACGGAATGGCGCCGGTTCGCCGGCTCGCCGGACAGGCCCGGATCGTCGACGATGCGGTCGGGCAGGATGTCCGCGCCGTCGACGGCGTCGCTGCCATCGGACGAGGCGCGCTCGCCGGTGCCGCCGGCGTCGCTGTCGCTGTCCGGGTCGGCGACGACGGCGCCCCATTCGCCGGGGTTGTCCGGCGCGGTCGGCATCGGGCTCGCGCCCTGCACGTCGCTGCCGCTGTCGGACGAGTCGCTCGGGCCGAGCCGATCGACGTCGGTGCCCTCGGCCTGGCGGGCGGCGCGTTCGCCGCCGAGGATGCTGCTGGTGGCCATGTGATGTCTCCGCGATGAGTGGCGATCACCCCCACGGTAGCGAGCACGGAATGTCGCGGGCGTAGGCCAACCGGACGTGCGCCGGTGGGAAACTTGCGCCCGGGGCGCGACTACAGATCGAAGTTCGTCGGCAGCATCACCACGTCGCGGATCGTCATGCCGCGCGGGCGGGTCAGCATGAAGATGATCACGTCGGCCACGTCGGCGGCTTCGAGCAGGCTGCCGGCCGCGCGCGCCGCCTGCAGCTTCTCGGGCGGCCAGTCGGCGAGCAGCGCGCTGATCACCGGCCCGGGCGAGATCGAGCCGACCCGCAGGCCGTGCCTGAACACCTGGCGCCGCACCGTCTGCACGAAGCAGTCGATCGCCCATTTGGACGAGGCGTAGACCGGCTCCCACGGCGTCGGGAAGTGCGCCGCCAGCGAGCTGGTGACGACGATGTCGCCGCTGCCGCGCCCGATCATGTGGGGCAGCACGTCGTGCACGTTCTTCATCACGACGTTGACGTTCAGGTTCAGCATCCGGTCGATCGCGGCGGTGTCGTTGTCGACCAGGTCGCCGCCGACATACGAGCCGGCGTTCGCGTGCAGGATGTCGATGCGGCCGCCGAGCTCGAGCGCGCGCGGCACCAGGCCGGCGCACTCGGCGGCGTCGAGCAGGTCGACGCGCAGCGGCATCACCGCGTCGCCGCGCCGCGCGCGCACGGCCTGCAGCGCGGCCTCGTTGCGATCGACCATCACGACGCGCGCGCCGGCCGCGAGCAGCGCCTCGGTGCTCGCCAGACCGATGCCCGATGCGGCGCCGGTGACGACGGCGACCTGGCCTGCCAGAGGGGTTGTCATGCGGGAGTCTCCAGACGGCGCACGCGCGGCGCCGGACGCCGACAGGATAGGCATGTGGCGGCGATCGGTGCGATCCGCAGCGGCGGCGATCCGATACGCTGTCGCAGCCCGGCGCGCGGCCCGCCTGGCGCTAGGGCCGGGAACGACGCGGCTTCGTCGCGCGTGGGCCGCGCGTGTCCTCGCCCGCCGCTGCGGCAGCAGCGTCGCCCCCGCGTTCCGACACGCTCAGCGCCTCGGTCAGGCGCTGCTCGAGCCGCTTGGCGGCGCCGATGTCGGACAGCGTGATCACGACGCCGTCGATCCGGTTGCCGGCGGTGCGGTACGGCATCATGCGGACGCGGAAGAAGCGCGCGTCCGAGGCCGGCACCTCGCGCTCCTTGGGCACCAGGGTGTGCAGCACCTCCTGCGCGTCCTGCGCCACGTTCCAGCCCTCGAGCGCGTTGGTGATGTCGGTGATCGGGCGGCCCAGGTCGGTCGGGATCAGCTTGAAGATGCTCACCGCCTGCGAGGTGTAGCGCCGGATGCGCAGCAGCTCGTCGAGGAACACCGTCGCGATCTCGGTGCTGTTGAGCAGGTTGCGCATGTCGTCGCTGGCCTGCGAGAGTTCGTCGACCTTGGCCTGCAGCTCCTGGTTGACCGTCTGCAGCTCCTCGTTCATCGACTGCAGCTCCTCCTTCGAGGTGGTGAGTTCCTCGTTGGTCGACTGCAGCTCCTCGTTGGTGGACTGCATTTCCTCGTTCGAGGCGCGCGATTGTTCTTCCGCCGTCTGGGCCTCGTCGCGCGCGGCGCGCAGCGCCTCGCGCAGCTCGACCAGCTGGCGATCACCGGCGTCGGCGCGTGCCGACCGGGCCGTGCCCTTGAGCTTGCCCTTGCCCGTCACCGGGCGCTCGGCGCTGTCGCGGTCGACGTCGACGTCGTGGAACACGATCATCAGCATCCCGGCCAGCAGGGTCGGCAGGGTGATCGGATCGACCGTGACGCGCAGCTTGCGGGTGCCAGCATCGGGGTCGACGATCGTGCCGTCGACGCTGACGCTGCGCTGCCCGCGCACCGCCTCCTTGAACGCGGCGCCGAGCGGGCGGCTCAGGCCCTCGCGCGCCATCGCGAACACGTTCCAGTTCGCCTTGCCGGCCGCCGGCTCGAGGTAGCGGCCGGTCTTGCCGCTCACGTACAGCACGTCGCCTTCGCGGTTGACCAGCACTGCCGCCGGCGAGTAGCGCTGCAGCAGCAGGTGATCGGCCAGGCGCTGCAGACCGAGCTCGCCGTCGTCCGTGTTCGGCCGGTGGGCCTGCGTCGCCGGTGCGGTGGGGCGGTCGAAGGTCGCCGGGAACGCGACGAAGCCGGAGCTGCGGAAGGTCTCGAGGCGGCGGAACAGCTTGATCTCGCCCGGTACCGGCGCGAAGTGGTCGCCGGCCTGCCCGGTGGTCTCGGCGCGGCCCAGCAGCAGCAGCCCGCCCGGCTCGAGGCTGTAGTGGAACAGCCGCAGCAGCCGCCGCTGCAGCGTCGGCTCGAAGTAGATCATGAGGTTGCGGCACACCAGCATGTCGAGCTTGGTGAACGGCGGGTCCATCGCGACGTTCTGCAGCGCGAAGATCACGGTCTCGCGCAGCTCCTTGCGGACCTGGTAGCTGGTGTCGTCGCGCACGAAGAAGCGCGCCAGCCGATCGGCCGACACGGCCTCGGCGATGCCCAGCGGATAACGGGCCTGGCGCGCGCGGTCGATCGCGTCGCTGTCGATGTCGGTGGCGAAGATCCGGAAGGCCAGGTGCGCCGACGCGCCCTGCGCCTGCAGCGTCTCGGCCAGCACCATCGCGAGCGTGTAGGCCTCCTCGCCGGTCGAGCAGCCGGGCACCCACAGGCGCAGCGCCCGGCCCTCTCCCCGCCCGCGCAGGAACTCGGGCAGCACCACGTTGCGCAGGTGGTCCCAGACCCGCGGATCGCGGAAGAACGAGGTCACGCCGATCAGCAGCTCCTTGAACAGCAGCTCGGCCTCGGCGCGGTTGTCGGCGAGCAGGCGGCTGTAGTTGGCCAGCGTGGGGCAGTGGTGGAGCGCCATGCGGCGCTCGATGCGACGCTGCAACGTGCTCTTCTTGTAGTCGACGAAGTCGTGGCCGGTGTGCCGGCGCAGCGTGTCGACGATCGCCTTGAGCGCTGCCGGATCGTCGGCCACCGCGGTCGCCGCCGGCTCGACCGGCGCGTGCGGCGCATCGAGCAGGTGCTGCGCGATCAGCGCCGGCAGGTCGGCCGGCGCGGCGGTGAAGTCCGCCAGTCCGGCCTCCACCGCGCTGCGCGGCATGCTGTCGAATTGCGCCGTGTCGGGCGACTGCACGAAGCTCGCGCCGCCGTGTTCCTTGAGCGCCGCCAGGCCCTGCGTGCCGTCCGAGCCCATGCCGGAGAGCACGACGCCGACGGCCTCGGCGCCGTAGGTGTCGGCGAGCGCGCGGAAGAACCGGTCGATGGGCAGCTTGTGGCTCGCGCCCACGGGCTGCGACGTCAGCAGGAACCGGCCCTTCGCGAAGGTCGCGTCGGACCCGGGCGGCACGACGTAGATCGTGTCGGGCCGCACCGGCGCGCCCGCCTCGATGCTCTCGACGCGCAGCGTGGTCGTGCGCTGCAGCAGCTCGGGCAACAGGCTCGGCGTGCCGGCGCCCAAGTGCTGGACCACGACGAAGGTACAGTTGCGCAATCGGCCGACCTCGCCGAGGAAGGCCTCGATGGCCTCCAGCCCGCCCGCCGAGGCGCCGATGCCGATGACGGCCCCGGGTGCGCCAGCGGCAGGGGCTCGTTTCTTGCCTGGAGTGGCGCGGCGTCGCGGTACGCTGTTGACTTTGCTGCTCATGGCCGGCCAGTATGCCTTTGGACCTGTCGACCGCTGGGAGATTTGAGCCATGAACCGATCGTCGATCGATCCCGCCGACCTGCGTCGTCAGGCGGAAAAGACGCTGCGAAACCGCGACCTGCCGTCGAAGAACCAGCTCGACCCGATCCGCTTGCTGCACGAACTGCAGGTGCACCAGATCGAGCTCGAACTGCAGAACGACGAGCTGATGACGGCCCATCGCGAACTCGATGCGCTGCGCGCCAAGTACCAGTCGCTGTACGAATCGGCGCCCGTCGGCTATCTCACGCTCTCGGCCGCGGGCCACGTGCTGGACTGCAACGACAAGGCGCTCCAGATGATCGGGCTCGACTACGCCGCGGTGCTCAAGCGGCCGCTGCGCGAGCGCTTCGACGCCGATTCGGTGCCCGGGTTCGATGCGCTGCTCGCCGGCGCCGCCCGGCCCGAGGGCAGCGTCGCGGCCGAGCTGGTGATGAACCGCCCGCGGCGCATCCCGATGTTCGTGCGGGCGCAGGCGCGCGCACTGCAGCTGCCGCATCACGACGGGATGCTGTACCTGCTGGCGATGATGGACGTCTCGGCGTTGAAGTTCGCGATCGACGACATCGCCAGCGTGATCGACAAGCGCGACACGCCCGCGTGAGCGCGCGTCTCGCGGCGGCCTGACGCGCCCTCGACCACGTGCGGATCCGGACCCACCTGCTGTTGCTGACGGGGATCGTGCTGATCCCGGGGCTGATCGCCGCGACGGTGGCGGTCGAGAAGGTCCGCGACGGCGAACGCCGCGCCGCGATCGCCGGCCTGACCGAGACGGTGCGGGCGACCGCGCTGCTGGTCGACGGCCAGATCCAGCGCGAGCTGGGCGCGCTCGGTGCGCTGGCGCAGTCCAGCCACTTCAGGACCGGCAACCTGGAGGCCTTCCACGCGCAGGCCACCGCGACCGATCAGTTGCCTCACGTCTGGACGGTCGTGATCGACGACACGGGCACGCAGGTCATCAACACCGCCGTGCCGTTCGGCACCCCGCCGCCGCCGCCCGAGGGACGCGACCTGCTGGAGAAGTTCTTCCGCGCCGGCCGGCCCGTCGTGACCGGGCTGCGCAACGGGCCGGTCACGCGCCAGCTGGTGACGACCGTGTTCGTGCCGGCGGCCCCCTCTGCGGGCCGGCGCCTGGCGCTGGCCAAGACCTTCTCGCTCGAGCATTGGCGGCAGACGGTGGAGCAGCCGCGCAACCGGCCCGAGCTGATCGTCGCGGTGATCGACCCGACCGGCCGCTTCATCGCCCGCACCCGCGGCACCGAGGAGTACCTGGGCCGGCAGGCGCGGCCGGAGCTGGTGGCGGCCGCGGCGGGCGCCAAGGAAGGCGTGATCCGGCACCGCACGCTGGAAGGCATCGAGGTCTACGACGCGTTCACGCATTCGGCGCTGACCGGCTGGACGATCGCCGTGGCCGCGCCGATCGACAGCATCGAGGCCTCGGCGACGCAGGCGATCGCGTGGCTCGCGACCGGCATCGCCGCCGCGCTCGCGGTCGCGGTGATCGGCGCCTCGATGCTCAACCGGGTGCTGATCGGGTCGATGGACACCGCCGCGGCGGGCGCGCGCGCCCTCGGCCTCGGCCAGCGGGTCGATCCGCCGCACACGGCGCTCGACGAGGTCAACGGCCTGAACCGCGCGCTGCGGCGCGCCAGCGATCTGCTGGTGGCCGAGAAGGCGGCACGCGGGACGGTGGAGGCCGAGCGCGAACGCCTGCTCGCCAACGAGACCGCCGCGCGCCAGCTCGCGCAGACCGAGAACGCGGCGAAGGACAAGTTCCTCGCGCTGCTGGGCCACGAACTGCGCAACCCGCTGGCGGCGATCAGCGGCGCCGCCGAGCTGCTGGCCCGGCGCGCGCCGTTCGAGGCCGCGCATCGGCGCTTCCTCGACATCATCCAGCGCCAGAACAAGCACCTGCGCCACATCGTCGACGACCTGCTGGAGGTCAGCCGGATGCTGTCCGGCAAGATCGCGCTGGAGCCGCAGCCGCTCGACCTGGCGGCCTGCGTGTCGACCTGCGTGGACGCGCTGCGCACCTCCGACCAGGCCGCCGGCCACACGCTGACGCTCGACGCGCAACCGGTGTGGATCGCCGGCGACGCGGTGCGGCTCGAACAGATCGTCAACAACCTCGTGAACAACGCGCTGAAGTTCTCGCCCACCGGCAGCGAGATCCGGGTCACCCTGCGCGCGCAGGCGCGCCACGCGGTGCTGCAGGTGCGGGACCAGGGCGCCGGCATCGAGGCCGACTTCCTGCCCCGCATGTTCGAGCCGTTCGTGCAGGGCCGCGCGCTCCAGGGCCGGCAGCAGGCCGGGCTCGGCGTCGGGCTGGCACTGGTGAAGGAACTGGTCGACCTGCACGGCGGCACCGTCACCGCCGCGAGCGAGGGCCCGGGGCGCGGTGCCGTCTTCACCGTCACGCTGCCGCGCATCGACGCGCCCGCGGCGGCGCCGGAGGATGGCGCCGGTCCGGCGGCTGCGACGCCGGTGCCGGCGCGCCGCCGCGTGCTGCTGGTGGAGGACAACGCCGACGCGCGCGACGCCCTGTCGGCGCTGCTGCAGGACCTGGGCTGCGACGTCGTCGAGGCCGCGGACGGCGAGCAGGCGCTGCGCCTGGCCACGCTCGATCCGCCCGACCTGGCGGTGATGGACCTCGGGCTGCCGGGGCTCTCGGGCTTCGAGGTCGCGACCGAGTTCCGGCGCCGCGACGCGCTGCGCGGCGTGCCGCTGATCGCCCTCAGCGGCTACGGCCAGGCCCGCGACCGCGAAGCGGCGCTGGCCAGCGGCTTCGACGAGCACCTCGCGAAGCCGGCCGACGCCACCGTATTGCGCGCCACGATCGAGCGCCTGATCGAGCGCGGCGATCCGGCCACCGCCACCGGGGCGTTCTCCTCCCCCTGAGTACGGGGGTCAGGATGCGGCGCTGTCCGACAGTGGCGCGCCGGTTCAGCACCGAGACTTCCGTATCCAGGGAGTCACGCACATGAGCATCGAGCAACTGATGGGTCGCTATTTCCGCCTGCAGCAGGAGCTGGCGATCGCCTGCGCGGCCAGCCCGTGGAACAGCCGCCGCATCGATCGCCTCTCGCAGGAACTCGCCGCCACCGAGCGCGAGATCGGCCAGCGCGAACCCGCGCGCCCGAACGCGGCCGCGGTCGCCAGCGCCTGACGCCCCGCCGCCATGACCCCTTCACTCCAGAGCCCTGCCGACATGTCGCTGAACCTCACCGTCCCGGTCCGGATCCAGATCGTCGACGACCCGCTGCCCAACGGCAAACAGAACCTGCTCGACATGACCGTCTGGCTGGCGCCCGACGAGGCGCCCGAGGTCCAGAAGGTGGCGCTGCGCACCATCGCGATCGGCTTCCTCGAACGCACGCTCGAGGCGCTGCGCCAGCCGGCCAACTGAGACGGCGCGCTCAGCGCAGGAACAGGTCCTGGAAGGCCTCGCCGCTGATGGTCTCGGAGAAGTCGGTCACGTCGACGCCGTTCATCAGCTCGAAGGACGAGAACTGCCACAGCGGCGGCAGGTCGTCGCCGGGGGCGGCCGGCAGCGCGAGGTCCAGATCGAGGGGCCCCGACACCGCGTCCCACGCCATTCGCCGCAATACGTCCAGCAATTGCATCGATTCGTCCCCGGCTGTGCTCGGCACGACGTTGCCCGCGGGCGACGTCGAGTGATTTTTCGCACTATCCCCTAAGTATAGGGGGATTGCAACGAGACGTTACGTGCTTGAAGACGCCGTCACTTGCGGCGCGGCGGCGGTACGGGCGGGAAGAGTTCGTCGAACAGGTCCTCGGGCACGGTGTCCTCGAAGTCGCGCACCTCCAGACCGATGGCCAGATCGAACGACGACTGCACCCAATTGCTGTCACCGACCTCGGGGCGCGGGATGCGCTCGGGCGGGGTGTCGGCCGGAGGCGGCGCGACCGCGTCGAGTTCGACGAACTCGCCCATCGGTGCCTCGGGCGTGACGCGCCAGATCCGGCGCCTGACGGGGTGCTTCGGTCGTGCCATGGCTGCGACCATCGTGCCTGCGCTGCGCCGGCTCCGGAACCGGACGCGGCCGTGACCCGGCCCGGGCCGTCGTCCTACACCGGCGCCGCGTCGGGCGCGGCGGCGGGCGGTCCGGGCGGCGTCAAGTCGGCGCTCAGGCGGTGTCGCTGCCGCGCCTCGTTGCGGCGACGATCTCGTCCATCAGCACTTCGAGTTCGTCGAGCTCGAACGGCTTGGGCAGCGCGCGCACGTTCGGGCCGAGCGCGCCGATCTCCTGGCCGAAGCCGTAGCCGGAACACAGCACCACCCACTGCTGCGGCTCGGTGGCGAGCACCTCGCGCGCGAGTGCGGTGCCGGAGATGCCGGGCAGGCTGACGTCGGTGACGAGCACGTCGAAGCGGCCGGGCTGCCAGGCGGCGAGCGCGGCCTCGGCGTTCGGCACGGTGGTGACCTCGCGCTCGTCGGATTCGAGCAGCATGCCGATGGTCTCGCGCAGGTCGTCGTTGTCCTCGACGTAGAGGATGCGCAGGGTCCCGGTGCTGCTGCTCGCCATGGTCACAGCGAGGCCTCGAGCAGCGCCCGGTACTCGTCGTCGGTGGCGATGCGCGGGTTGGTCTTGTGGCAATGGTCCGCGAGCGCACCGCTGACGATGCGATCGAACAGGTCGTGCCCGACCCCCATCGCCGCCAGCCCGCTCGGCAGGCCGAGGCGCGCGTTCATGTCGCGGATCGCGTCGGGGATGTCGCCGCCGCCGGGCAGGCCCATAGCACGCGCCATGCGGTCGAGCCGGTGCTCGCGCGCCACGCTCTCGGCCGTGGCGTTGAAGCGCACCACCGCCGGCAGGAACATCGCGTTGAGCGTGCCGTGGTGCAGCTTCGGGTTCGCGCCGCCCAGGCTGTGCGACAGCGAATGCACCGCGCCCAGGCCCTTCTGGAACGCCATCGCGCCCTGGATCGACGCGCTCATCATGTTCAGGCGGGCCTCGCGGTCGGAGCCGTCGCGGGTGGCCCGCTCGATGTGGGCCCAGCCGCGCTCCAGGCCGTCGAGCGCGATGCCGTCGGCCGGCGGGTTGAACGCCGCGGCCATGAAGGTCTCCATGCAGTGCGCGATCGCGTCCATGCCGGTCGCCGCGGTCAGGCCGGGCGGCAGGCCGAGCGTGAGCTCGGGGTCGCAGATCGCCGAGCGCGGCAGCAGGTGCCACGAATGGAAGCCGAGCTTGCGGTGGTCGTCGGTGATGACGATCGCGCCGCGCGCGACCTCGCTGCCGGTGCCCGAGGTGGTGGGCACGGCGATCAGCGGCGCCGCGGCCTCGGTGATCTTCGCGCTGCCGCCCTCGATGGTGGCGTAGGTGACCAGCGGGCCCGGGTGCGTGGCGGCGATCGCGACGCCCTTGGCGCAATCGAGCGACGAGCCGCCGCCCACGGCGATCAGCCCGTCGCAGCCGTGCTCGCGGTACATCGCGGCGGCCTCGCGCACGGCCGCCTCGGTCGGGTTCGACGGCGTGCGGTCGAACACGACGAAACCACCCGCGCCCTGGAGCGAGGCGGGCAGCGCGTCCAGCACCTTTTGCAGCACGCCGGCGGCGCGCACGCCGGCATCGGTGACGATCAGCGGCTTCTTGATGCCGACACGCTCGCATTCGGCGGCCAGCAGTTTGCGGGCGCCGAACTCGAGGTGGACGTGGGTCAGGTAATAGATCAGGGCCATGGGATCGGGGTCGCGGGGGACAGGAGTGCGGGAAGACGTAAGTTACGCGCGCGCGTGGCGCAAGGCCAACGATAACAGTGCCCTGTGTATAGTTGTTCACAAATGGATTTAGCGCAGCAGCCGAGGAAGCCCCCGCCATGCACGTGTTGAGAAAGGCCCCGGCGCAGCGCGCAGATCGGCCCCGGCGGTGACGCGCCCGCGCGGACCGCACGGCAGACTGCCGCTCAAGCTCCCGGCACTCATCGGCTTCCTCCTCGGGGTCGTCGCGGTCGCGGTGATCTCTCTGCTGTCGTACCAGTCGCTGCAGAACCGCCAGACCACCGCCGAGCTGGTCAGCCACACGTTCAGCGTGATGGAGCGGCTGCAGGCGCTGATGTCGACCCTCAAGGACGCCGAGACGGGCCAGCGCGGCTACCTGCTCACCGGGGGCGAGCGCTACCTCGACCCGTTCATCGCCGCCAAGGCCGCGTTGCCGGAGGACTTCCGTCGGGTGCGCGAGATGACGCTCGACGACGCTGCCCAGCAGGAGCGCCTCGCCACGCTCGAGCAGCTGGTCCGGGACAAGCTCGACGAGCTGCAGCTGACGATCACCAAGCGCCGGGCCGGCGACACGGCCGGCGCGCTGGACCTCGTCGCCAGCGATCGCGGCCGCAACGCGATGGACCGCATCCGCGCACTCGCCGCGGAGATGGCGGCCAGCGAGCAGCTGCTGCTGACGACCCGGCAGCGCGCCTGGGAAGAGGCCGCGGCGACCTCCGTCGCCGTGCAGGGCCTGGGCGCGCTGGTGCTGCTGGTGCTGATCGGCGGCGCGGCCGTCGTCGCCTCGCGGGCGCACCGCACGCAGGAGGCCGAGACCTGGCTGCGCGCCGGAACGGCCGGGCTGAGCCTGGCGATCCAGGGCGACCGGCGGCTGGACGAGCTGGGCGCCATCGTCATCGACTACCTCGCACGCTACCTCGATGCGCAGGTGGGCGCGATCTACACCGTCGAGCCCGACGGCACGCTGCAGCGCTTCGCGGCCTATGCCGCCGCGTCCAGCGCCGCCACGGTGCGGCCGGGCGAGGGCCTGCTCGGGCAGGCGGTCCGGGACCGGCAGGCCGTGCACGTGAGCGCCGTGCCGGACGGCTACCTCGTCGTCGACTCCGCGCTCGGGCAGGCGACCGCCCGCGAACTGCTGATCGCGCCCGCCGCGGTGGACGGCGTGACCTACGCGGCCATCGAGCTGGGCTTCCTGCGCCGCGTGCACGGCACCGAGACGGAGCTGCTGCAGCGCCTGTCCCAGCTGATCGCGATCGCGGTGCGGACCGCGCGCGACCGCTCGCGCCTCGAGGAGCTGCTGGAGGAGACGCAGCGCCAGGCCGAGGAGCTGCAGGCGCAGCAGGAGGAACTGCGCGTCAGCAACGAGGAGCTGGAGGAGCAGTCGCGCGCGCTGAAGGAATCGCAGGTGCAGCTCGAGTCGCAGCAGACGGAGCTGGAGCAGACCAACTCGCAGCTCGAGGAACAGGCCCAGCTGCTGGAGCACCAGCGCGACGACCTGGAGCAATCGCGCACCACGCTCGCCGTCAAGGCGCGCGACCTGGAGCGCTCCAACCAGTACAAGAGCGAGTTCCTGGCGAACATGAGCCACGAGCTGCGCACGCCGCTCAACTCGACGCTGATCCTGGCCAAGCTGCTGGCGGACAACAAGCCGGGCAACCTGAGCGCGGAGCAGGTCAAGTTCGCCGGCACCATCCTGTCCGCCGGGCGCGACCTGCTGACCCTGATCAACGACATCCTCGACCTGTCCAAGATCGAGTCGGGCAAGGTCGAGGTCGGCATCGAGCCGGTGCGGATCGCCGCGAGCGTCGATGCGCTGGTCAAGTCGATGCTGCCGCTGGCCGAGCAGAAGAACCTGCAGCTCGCGGCCGAGGTCGACCCGGGCACGCCGGCCACCATCGAGACCGACCCGCAGCGGCTCGGCCAGATCCTGAAGAACCTGCTCTCCAACGCGCTGAAGTTCACCGACCGCGGCGCCGTGCGGCTGCGGGTCGCCGGGGGCGCGGGGCACACGGTCACGTTCGCCGTGTCGGACAGCGGCATCGGCATCGCGCCCGAACACCAGGAGTTGATCTTCGAGGCGTTCCGCCAGGCCGACGGCAGCACCCACCGCAAGTACGGTGGCACCGGGCTGGGCCTGTCGATCTCGCGCGATCTGGCGCGCCTGCTCGGCGGCGACATCGCGGTGCGCAGCACGCCCGGCGAGGGCAGCGTGTTCACGCTGACGTTGCCGTGCGAGTTCCATGCGAGCAGCATCGCGCCGCCCACCGACGACGCGCCGATGCGCGCCGAAGCCCTGCCCGCCCCCGCGGAGACTGGCGAACGGGCGCGGCGCACCGAGCCGCCGTTGGCGGTCCCGGCCGCCGCGCCCGCGGCGACCTACGCCCGCAAGGTGCCGGACGACCGCGACGCGCTGCGGGCCGACGCGCGCCTCATCCTGGTCATCGAGGACGACCTGCGCTTCGCGTCCATCCTGGTCGACCTGGCCCACGAGATGGCGTTCCAGTGCGTCGTCACCCACTCCGCCGGCGAGGGCGTGCGGGCCGCGCTCGACTACCGGCCGAGCGCGATCCTGCTCGACATGAACCTGCCGGATCACTCCGGTCTGGGCGTGCTCGACCAGCTCAAGCACGACTCGCGCACCCGCCACATCCCGGTGCACGTGCTCTCGGTGGCCGACTACATCCACGAGGCGATGGAACGCGGCGCCGTCGGCTACGACCTCAAGCCCGTGCAGCGCTCGCAGCTGGTCGCGGCGCTGCAGCGGCTCGAATCGACCTTCTCGTCGCGCATGCGCCGGGTGCTGGTGGTGGAGGACGACACGCGCCAGCGCGAGAGCATCGACAAGCTGCTCGGCAACGACGAGGTCGAGATCATCGGCGTGGCGACCGCGGCCGCGGCGCTGGAGCAGCTGCGCACGACGACCTTCGACTGCATGATCATGGACCTCAACCTGCCCGATCTCAGCGGCTACGAGCTGCTCGAGCAGCTGGCCGCGCAGGGCGACGCGTCGTTCCCGCCGGTGATCGTCTACACCGGCCGCTCGCTCACGCGCGACGAGGAGCAGCAGCTGCGCCGCTTCTCGAAGTCCATCATCGTCAAGGACGCGCGCTCGCCCGAGCGCCTGCTCGACGAGGTGACGCTGTTCCTGCACCAGGTGGAATCGTCGCTGCCGGCCGAGGCGCAGCGCATGCTGATGGTCGCGCGCGACCGCGACGCCTCGCTCGACGGCCGCCGCATCCTGGTGGTGGAGGACGACGTGCGCAACGTGTTCGCGCTGACCAGCGTGCTCGAGCCCAAGGGCGCGACCGTGGTGCTGGCGCGCAACGGGCGCGAGGCGCTGGAGCAGCTCGAACGCAGCCGCGGCGCCGACGGCCCCGCGATCGACCTGGTGCTGATGGACATCATGATGCCGGAGATGGACGGCTTCACCGCGATGCGCGAGATCCGCAAGCAGCCGGTCTGGAAGAAGCTGCCGATCATCGCGCTGACCGCGAAGGCGATGCGCGACGACCAGGAGAAGTGCCTCGCCGCCGGCGCGAACGACTACATCGCCAAGCCGCTCGATGTCGACAAGCTGCTGTCGCTGGTGCGGGTCTGGATGCCGAAGTGAGGCCATGAGCACGAGCACCTTCGACATCGAGCTGAAACTGCTCGTCGACGCCGTCTACCTGAAGTACCACTTCGACTTCCGGGGCTACGCCGCGGCCTCGCTCAAGCGGCGCATGAAGGCGGCGATGAGCCGGTTCGGCTGCGAGAGCCTCTCGCAGCTGCAGGACAAGCTGCTCAACGACCCGGCCGTGTTCACGAACCTGCTCGACTACCTGACCGTGCAGGTCAGCGAGATGTTCCGCGACCCGGCGTACTTCCTGGCACTGCGCAACGAGGTCATGCCGCACCTGCGCACCTACCCGTCGCTGAAGGTCTGGGTCGCGGGCTGCAGCGCCGGCGAGGAGGCCTACTCGCTCGCGATCCTGCTGCAGGAGGAAGGCCTGCTGCAGCGCACGATCATCTACGCCACCGACATCAACCCGCAGGCCCTGCGCCGCGCCGAGGCCGGGGTGTTCGAGCTCGACCGGATCGCCGCCTTCACCACCAACCACCAGCGCGCGGGCGCGACCCGCTCGCTCGCCGACTACTACACCGCCGCCTACGGCCGCGCGGTGTTCGACAAGCAGCTGCGCGAGCACATCCTGTTCTCGGACCACAGCCTGGCGACCGACAGCGTGTTCGCCGAGGTGCAGCTGGTGTCGTGCCGCAACGTGCTGATCTACTTCGACCGCGCGCTGCAGAACCGGGCGCTGGGGCTGTTCCGCGATTCGCTGTGCCGGCGCGGCTTCCTCGGCCTGGGCTCCAAGGAATCACTGCGCTTCTCGGCGCACGCGGCCGAGTTCGAGGAATTCGTGCCCGGCGAGCGCATCTTCCGCAAGGTGGCGGCGTGACGGCGGCGCTCACCCCGACCACGCCGACCGCCGCCCGCGCGATCGACGCTGTCGTGATCGGCACTTCGGCCGGCGGCGTCGAGGCGCTGTCGATCGTGCTCGGCGGGATCCGCGGCGAGGCGTCGTTCGCGGTGCTCGTCGTGCTGCACCTGCCCAAGGACCGGCGCAGCCTGCTGCCCGAGATCCTGGCGCGCAAGTGCGCGCTGCCGGTGCTCGAGGCGGTCGACAAGCAGCCGGTCGCACCCGGCACGGTCTACATCGCGCCGCCCGACTACCACCTGCTGGTCGACGACGGGCCGCAGCTCGCGCTGTCGATCGACGAACCGGTGCACTACTCGCGGCCGTCGGTGGACGTGCTGTTCGATTCCGCGGCCGATGCCTACGGCCAGCGCCTGATGGGCATCGTGCTGACCGGCGCCAACCAGGACGGTGCCGAGGGCCTGCTGGCCGTGCAGCGCGCCGGCGGCGTCACCGTGGTGCAGGACCCGCAGACGGCCCAGGCCTCGCTGATGCCCTACTCGGCGCTGCAGCGCCTGCAGCCGGACCATCTGCTGCCGCTGGAGGGCATCGCCGACCTGCTGCGTTGGCTCTCCTCCCCCGTGCCGGAGACCCACCCGTGACGGCGCCCGTGAAGTGCCTGATCGTCGACGACGTGGCCGAGAACCTGGTCGCGCTCGCCGCCCTGCTGCGGGCCGACGACGTCGAGGTGCTGCAGGCACGCTCGGCGGTCGACGCGCTGGAGCTGCTGCTGGTGCACGACATCGCGCTCGCACTGCTCGACGTGCAGATGCCCGAGATCGACGGCTTCGAGCTCGCCGAGATGATGCGCGGCAGCGAGCGCACGCGGCGCATCCCGATCATCTTCGTGACCGCCGGCGCGCGCGACCAGCAGCGCCTGTTCAAGGGCTACGAGAGCGGCGCGGTCGACTTCCTGTTCAAGCCGATCGAGTCGCATGTGCTGAAGAGCAAGGCCGAGGTGTTCTTCCGCCTGCACCGGCAGAACCGGCAGCTGGAAGATCAGTTGCGCGAGCTGCGCGAGACGCTGCGGCTGAACGAGATGTTCACCGCCGTGCTCGGCCACGACCTGCGCGGGCCGCTGACCGCGATGAGCATCTCGGCGCAGGCGCTCGCCCGCGGCCCCGACGAATCGGTGCGCAAGCTCAGCGGCCGCATGGTGCAGAGCTGCAAGTGGATGGGCCGGATGATCGAGGACCTGCTCGACCTGAGCCGCGCCCGCGTCGGCGGCGGCATCGCGATCGTCCGCCAGGCGGTCGATCTGGGTGACATCGCCGAGAAGGCCGCGCAGGAGCGCCGCGTGATGTTCCCCGAGCGCCCGCTGTCGGTGCTGCGCACCGGCGACACGCAGGGCCAGTGGGACGGCGACCGCATCGCCCAGGTCGTCGCCAACCTGCTCGGCAACGCGCTGACGCACGGCAAGCCCGGCTGCGCGATCAAGGTGCTGGTGGAGGGATCGCGGGCCGAGACTGTCCGCCTGACCGTGACCAACGACGGGGCGATTCCCGAGGACATCCGGCCGCACATCTTCGACCCGTTCCGCAGCGGCCGGCAGCGCACCGAGCGGGCGGACGGGCTGGGCCTGGGCCTGTACATCGTCGACCAGGTCGTGCGGGCGCACGGCGGGCGCATCGAGGTGGCCGTCGACCGCGTGAGCGACTCGACCAGCTTCTCGGTCGAGCTGCCGCGCGAGGCCCCGTCGCGCTAGCTCAGTCCCGGTAGCCCGGGTCAGTGCGGTCGACGATGCGCTGGAGCGCGTCGAACGCGTCCTGCCCGGCGCCGAAGCGCGCGTCGAACTGCAGCGAATCGCGCACGCAGCCTTCGAGCACCGGCTGCGCGATCGCGCGCGGCTTGCCCATGGACAGCGTGGCCAGCTGCACCTCGCAGGCGCGCTGCAGCAGCCACATCAGCCCGAAGGTCTGCGCGAGGTTCGCGCCGATCGTCACCGGGCCGTGGTTGCGCAGCAGCAGCACCGGCTTGTCGCCGGCGCTGGCCAGGATGCGCGTGCCTTCGTCGGCATGCACCGTGATGCCCTCGAACTCGTGGTACGCGACCTTGCCGAACAGCTGCGCGGCGTAGAAGTTGGTGAAGCTCAGGCCCTCGTCGAGGCAGCACACCGCCATCGTCGGCGTGGTGTGCATGTGCATCACGCAATGCGCGCCGGGCAGCGTCTCGTGGATCTTGCCGTGGAAGGTGAAGCCAGCCGGGTTGATCGGCCAGTCGCTGTGGCCGATCACGTGGCCGTGGACGTCGACCTTGACCAGGTTGGAGGCCTTGACCTCGCTGTAGTGCAGCCCGAACGGGTTGATCAGGAAGTGCGCGTCCGGCCCCGGCACGCGCAGCGAGATGTGGTTGTAGATCAGCTCGCCCCAACCGAGGCGATCGAAGATGCGGTAGGCGGCGGCGAGCTGGACGCGCGCGGCCCATTCCTCGGGCGTGCAGGCGATGGTCATGGTGGCGTGGTGTTCAAACGAAGCGGAAGTCGATCGCGCCGAGCGGCCCATAGTCGACGCTGAAGGCGTCGCCGGCCTGCGCGGTGGCCGGGCGGGTGAACGAGCCGGCCAGCACCACGTCGCCGGCATCGAGCTGCTCGTCGTAAGGGGCGATCTTGTTCGCAAGCCAGGCCACGCCGTTGGCAGGGTGGCCGAGCACGCCGGCGGCCAGACCCGTCTCCTCGACGATGCCGTTCTTCTGCAGGATCGCGCCGACCCAGCGCAGGTCGAGTTCGCGCGGCGGCACGCGCCGGCCGCCGAGCACGATGCCGGCGTTGGCGGCGAAATCGCTGATCGTGTCGAAGACCTTGCGCGGCGCCTTCGTGTCGCGGTCGAACTGCTCGATGCGCGCGTCGATGATCTCGATCGCCGGCGTCACGGCCTCGGTCGCGGCGAGCACGTCGGCCAGCGTCACGCCCGGGCCGCGCAAGGGCTGGCCGAGGATGAACGCGAGCTCGACCTCGACGCGCGGCGCGATGAAGCGCTCGGCCGGAATGTCGCCGGGCGCGAAGAACATGTCGTCCATCAGCGGCGCGAAATCGGGCTCGTTGATCTGGCTCGACAGCTGCATCGCGCGCGAGGTGAGGCCGATCTTGCGGCCCTTGACGTGGCGGCCATCGGCAATCTCGAGCGCGACCCAGGCGCGCTGGATCGCGTAGCCGTCGTCCAGCGTCATGCCCGGAAAGCGCGCCGAGAAATGGCGCAGTGCCACGCGGTTGCGGCGCGCTGTCTGCAGCTCGCGGGCGAGCGCTTCGATCGTGTCTTGCGGCAGCATCGGCGGGTCAGTCCTTCTTTTTCTCGAACAGCGGGTGCAGGTTGCTGAGCTTGGCGTCGAACACCTCGTCGCCCACGTCGATCTGCAGCGTCACGCCGACCAGCCGGCGCGCCTGGATCGGCTCGAAGAACGATCGCGCCGCCTCCAGCAACGCGGCGCCGATGCGCTGCTGCGTCGCCTCGGTTCGGCCGCGCTTCATGCGCAGGTTGAGGTACGCGAACGCGTAGTCGGCCTGGCCGTCGGCGATCGCGTAGCGCGGCGCCGGGTAGGCCAGCACGCGCGTGCCGCCGATCGGGAACACCGCCGCGCCGGCCTCGTCGACCTGCGCGATCATGGTGTCGGCCAGCGTGCGGCAGAGCGCGTTCATGTTCGCCTGCGCGTCGAGGTTGTCGCTGTAGAGAATCGTCAGGTGCGGCATCTCAGCCTCCGTGGAGCCGCCTCGAGGAGGCTGAAGCCCCCTCGGGGGGTAGCGAACGAATGTGAGCTTGGGGGACCATCAACTAACCTCCATCGTGCCCACGGTGCAACTCACCGCGAAGATCGGGATCGGTTGCGCGTACTGCACCCGGCCCGCACCACCCGCCGCAGCCGCGACGGCGATGAAGGTGCGGATCTCGAAGGCGCCCTGCCCGCCATCACGGTAACAGGCGGCGTCGGTGTAGGAGAGCAGCGCGGTCTTGTCGTTGCGCGACCAGCGGTCCAGGAACTCGCGGTCCCAGGCCTCGTTGACCTTGCCGGAATCGGGCGTGGCCGGCCAGTGGCTGATGCCGCCGGTGCCGACGATCGCGATGCGCTCGGGCACGCTGTCGGCCGCGCGGCGCAGCGCCTCGCCGAAGGCCCACGCGCGGTGCAGCGGCGTGAGCGGCGGGCCCTGGCAGTTGATGTTGGCGGGGATCACCGGAATGTCGTAGTGCGGCGTCAGGAAGTGCAGCGGCACCGCGATCGCGTGGTCGAACTTCCATTCCTCGGCGAAGGCCACGTCGACCGTCTGCATGGCCTCGGTGATGATCCGGCGCGACAGGGCCGCGTTGCCCGGCACGCTGGTGCGCTCGATGCCGAGCCAGGTCGGGTCCTCGATCGGGCCCTCGTACTCGTCGGCCATGCCGATCGCGAACGCCGGCATGTTGTTCATGAAGAAGTTGCCGAAGTGCTCGGCGCCGACCACGATCAACGCGTCGGGCCGCGCGGCGCGGAGCTCGCGGCCGAGGCCGTAGAAGGCGGCGTGGAACGCGTCCTTGGTCTCGGGGTCGGCCAGGTGGGCGCGGCCGGTGATGCCCGGCGCGTGGCTGCAGATGCCGGCGAAGACGAGGCTCATGGCGTCATACCCCCGCGACCTTCTCGTCCATGCCGGTCGTCATCGTGTAGACCCCGGCGCGCACCGCGCCGTGCTTCGCGACGCCGTCGCGCATCGCCTGCAGATAGTCGGGCCACGGCATGCCGAGGAACGCGGCATAGTGCATTAGCAGCTGGCCGTTGGCGCCGAGCACGTAGATCAGGCCGATGTCCCCGCGCTCGATCGCGCCGCGCTCCTCGTCGCTGAGCGCGTACTCGGCGAGCAGCGCAGCCGGCTCGTCGCGGAAGCGCTGCTGCACGCGCGGCTCGCGGTTCAGGTGGTAGAGGAACTTCTGCATGCCGTAGAGCGACATCGCTTCAGACTCCCCAGTGCGGGATGTGGTGCGAGCCCATCGAGACGGCGACGTTCTTCGGCTCGAGAAACACCTCGTAGCTCCAGGTGCCGCCCTCGCGGCCGGTGCCGCTGGCCTTGGTGCCGCCGAACGGCTGGCGCAGGTCACGCACGTTCTGGCTGTTGACGAAGCACATGCCGGCCTCGATGGCCGCAGCCACGCGGTGCGCGCGGCCGAGGTTCTCGGTCCAGACGTAGCTCGACAGGCCGTAGGGGATGTCGTTGGCCTGGCGGATCGCGTCGGCCTCGTCGGTGAACGGGATCAGGCACGCGACCGGGCCGAAGATCTCCTCCTGCGCGATGCGCATGTCGTTGCGCACGTCGGCGAACACGGTCGGACGCACGAAGTTGCCGCGACGCAGCGCCTCGGGCAGATCGGGCGCGTCGAGCCCGCCGGTCAGCAGCGTCGCGCCTTCCTTCGGGCCGAGCTCGATGTAGCTGCGCACCTTGGCGAGGTGGGCGGGGCTGATCATCGGGCCGATCAAGGTGGAATCGCTGAGCGGATCGCCGACGGCAATGCGCGCGGCTCGGTCGGCGAAGCGCTGCGCGAAGTCCGCGTAGATGCCCTTCTGCACCAAGATGCGCGAGCCGGCGGTGCAGCGCTCGCCGTTGTTCGAGAAGATCATGAACAGCGCGGCGTCGAGCGCGCGGTCGAGGTCGGCGTCGTCGAAGATCACGAACGGGCTCTTGCCGCCCAGCTCCATGCTGAACTTCTTCAGCCCGGCGTTTTTGACGATGCGCTGGCCGGTCGCGGTGGAGCCGGTGAACGAGATCGCGCGCACATCCGGATGCGCGCACAGCGGTTCGCCGGCCTCCTTGCCGAAGCCATGGACGATGTTCAGCACGCCCTTCGGCAGACCCGCCTCGGTCGCCAGTTCGCCGAAGCGCGAGATGCTGAGCGGCGAGAGCTCGCTCATCTTCAGCACCGCGGTGTTGCCGAACGCGAGGCAGGGCGCGAGCTTCCAGGTGCCGGTCATGAACGGCACGTTCCACGGCGAGATCAGCGCGCACACGCCGACCGGGTGGAACAGCGTGTAGTTCAGATGGGTCGGCGTCGGGTAGGTGTGGCCGTCGACCCGGGTGCACATCTCCGCGAAGTAGTAGAAGTTGTCGGCCGCGCGCGGCACCAGTTGCTTGCCAGTCTGCGAGATGGTCTGCCCGGTGTCGCGGGTTTCCAGGTCGGCGATCTCGGGCACGTGCTGCTTGATGAGGTCGCCCAGGCGGACCATCATCTTCGCGCGCTCGGCCGCGGGCGTGGCGGCCCAGGCCGGGAACGCGGCCTTGGCGGCGGCGACCGCCGCGTCGATCTCGGCGGCACCGCCGGAGGCGACCTCGGCGAGCACCTCCTGCGTGGCCGGGTTCACGGTCTCGAAGTAGTCGCGGCTCTCGACGTTCTTGCCGTCGATCAGGTGGTGGATTCGCATGTCATTCGCCTTCTACGATGGTGTTCACGAGCCGGCCGATGCCGTCGATCTCGCAGACCACCTCGTCGCCGGGGTTCACGTTGACGACGCCTTCCGGCGTGCCGGTCAGGATCACGTCGCCGGGGGCCAGCGTCATGAAGCTGCTGAGGTACTCGATCAGCGCCGGCACGTCGTTGATCAGGTCGCGCGTGTTGCCGCGCTGCTTCACCTCGCCGTTGACCAGCGTGCGCAGGGCTAGCACGTGCGGATCGGGCACGTCGGCCGCGTCGACCAGCCACGGGCCGATCGCGGTGCAGCCGTCGCGGTTCTTGACCCGCAGGTTCGGGCGGTACCAGTTCTCGAGGTAGTCGCGCACCGCGTAGTCGTTGGCCACCGTGTAGCCGGCGACGCAGCGCATCGCGTCTGCACGCTTCACGTTCTTCGCGACCGCGCCGATCACGACGGCCAGTTCGCACTCGTAGTGCATGAAGGTCGCGTCGCGCGGGCGGCGCGTGGTGGCGCGGTGGCCGACCAGCGTGTTCGGCGCCTTCAGGAACGCGAGCGGCTCGTCTTGCGCGGTCTGCGTCAGCTCCTTCGCGAGTTCCTTCGCGTGGTCGGCGTAGTTGATGCCGAGCGCGATGATCGTGCCGGGCTCGAACGGCGGCAGCCAGACGACGCGGTCCTCGGCGAGCACGCGGCCGTCGGCCAGGCGCAGGCCGTCCGCGTGCGGCGTGGCGTGGTGGATCGCACCGTCGAATGCCACTCGCGCCATCCGGCTCATGCGCCCTCTCCTTCCGCGACCAGCGGGTTCATCAACGTGCCGAGCCCGTCGATCGCGATGCGCACGCGCTGGCCGGCGCGGGCGCGCGGCGCGCCGGCGGCGACGCCGACCGACAGCACGTCGCCCGGCGCCAGCGTGATGAATTCGCTGACCTCCGCCAGCAGCCGCGCGACCGGCCGGATCAGCCCGGCGGTGCTGGCGCGGTGCACCACCTCGCCGTCGAACTCGACGGTGATCGGCAGCGCATCGAGCGACCCGAGCGCGCGGAGCGGCACCATCGGCCCGATCGGGCAGAACGTGTCGCGCGCCTTGAAGCGCAGCGACGGCCGGTAGTACGACGCATGCGGCACGCTCACGTCGTTGACGATCACCGCGCCGGCGACGAACTGCAGCGCCTCGCCCTCGCCGACCCGGCAGGCCGCACGGCCGATCACCAGCCCGAGCGTCGCGCCGATCTCCAGCGCCTCGACGCCGGCTGGCACGACGATCGCATCGCCCTCGCCGACCCAGGTGTTGCGCGGCTGGATGTACAGCACCGGCGCCTGCGGCGGCGCCTTGTAGGGCGGCGCGTGCACGGCGGCGCCGAGCGCGGCGAGCGCGTCGGCGTGGTTCAGCAGGGTGCCGTAGACGGTGCCGCGGCGCAGGGGATGGTGCATCCGGGCAGTTTAATCACTCACACATTAGTGTTGCAAGCGCTGCCGGAGCGCCCGGCCTCGGTAGTTTCCCGGGATGGGTCTGGCCCGGCTTCGCGATTTACACTTCGATGTGAGCAAACAATCACCCGCCATGCCTGCTGCCGCGCTGCGCCACCGCAACCTGCCCCACCTGCTGCTGCGCTCGCGCGAGGCGCTGATGGCGCACTTCCGCCCGCTGCTGGCCGAACACGGCCTGACCGAACAGCAGTGGCGCATCGTGCGCGAGATCGTCGAGCAGGGCCCGCTGGAGCCGCGCCAGCTGTGCGAGGCGTGCTCGATCTCCAGCCCGAGCATCGTCGGCGTGCTGGCCCGCATGGAAGAGACCGGCCTGGTGACCCGCGAGCGCATGGCGCACGACCAGCGGCGGGTGCGCGTGTCGCTGACGCCGCGCAGCCGGCGCACCGCGCAGAAGCTCATCCCGCTGATCGAGCAGCGCTACCAGGTGCTCGAGGAGGCGCTGGGCCTGCGCTCGATCCAGGAGGTCTACGACGCGCTCGATGCCCTGCTGGCACGCACCCCGCGCGCCGCCGCGGCCGATACCACCGAGGCGACCGGCGCCTAGGCGCTGGCGGGCGCCACCGGCGCGGCCGCCTTGCGCAGCCGCAGCACCTGCAGCGTCGCGCCGATCAGGAACAGCAGCACCAGCACGCCGGTCGCCTTGACGAGCTCCGGCGCATCGGCGTTGGGCAGCAGCGGCGCGCCGATCGGCAGGCGGGTCGTGGTCTCGGTGATCGCCGGGATCCAGTGGAACAGGAAGGTCGCCGACAGGCTCACCACCTCGACGATCCGGGCCCATCGGCCGAAGGCGCCGCGCGCCGCGGCCCAGGCCAGCGCCAGCACCGCCAGCGTGACGATCCCCAGCAGGTGCGGCTTGCCGAAACCGCCGTGCTGGAAGATGCCGAAGCCGGTGACGCAGGTCAGCACCGTGGTCACGGCGTAGAGCTGGCCGGTGGGGTTGTCGAGCGTGATCTCGCGCCAGCGCCAGAGCGCCACCAGCCCCGCGGCGACCGCCACCAGGCTGATGGCGGTGTGGATCGTGCCGAGCCCCGTGAGTCCATAAAACATGTGATCTTCTCCCTTGTGTGTGCCGCGTGACCGTTTGTGAGCCGGGGGATGACATTCGCCCGGTACATTGCGTATCCTGCCTGCCGGGATCGCGTCGCCGCGTCCCGCCACCTGCCTTCTTCCCGAGACCGGAGCCCCTGCCGCCCATGCGATACCGGATCGCCCTTTGCGGATTCAGTGAGTTCGAGCACCGGGCCATGCAGTTTTCGTTCCTGCACCCCGACGAGTTCCACGAATCGACCTACGACCTGGTCGATGCGCTGTCCGACGCCGATTTCGCGGTCGTCGACGCCGATTCCCAGCCCGCCGTCAAGGGCGTCGTCCTCTCCGGCCGCGTCGGCCAGGCGGTGTTCGTCGGTGGCGATGCGCCCGAGGGTGCGGCCTCGCACCTGCCGCGCCCGATCGACCCCCGGCGCATCCTGCGCACGCTCGACCAGCTGACCGCGCGCCGCGCCGGTGCGACCCGCCGGGCCGAGGAACTGGCCGATCCGATCGTCAGCGAACTGCCGGTGCTGGAGGACGAAGTCGTCGACCTGCTGCTCGAACCGCCCTCCGAGCCCCTGCCGACGCCGACCGCCCCATCCGAACCCGAGCCCGAGGCGGAGGCCGAATCCGACGCCGCCTCGAACGCGGCGTTGCGCAGCGCCGCGCGGGCCGCGGCGCGGGCCGCCGCTCGCCGCGCCCGGCTCGCCAGTGCGCGCGCCGACATGCCGCCCGGCGAGCCGCTGCGCGACGTGCTGGTGTTCGACGACGACGATGTCGACGCCGCCCACCTGTGCCGCGTGCTCGAGCAGTTCGGCTTCGTGCCGCGCAGCGTTGCCGAGCTGGACGCCGCGGCCGAGCTGATGAACGACCACCCGTTCGCCGCGATCTTCCTGGACATCGAACTCGACGACGCCGGCGTCGCGCTGCTGCAGCAGGCGCGCGAACTGCCCGGCCCGCCGGGCCACCCCGGGCCGGCGGTGCTGATGGTCGCCGAGCACCTCGACCCGGCCGACCGGGTGCGCGCAGCGCTTGCCGGCATCGACATGCCGCTGGTCAAGCCGCTGTCGCGCGGCGACGTGGCGCGCGCGCTCGAGGCCGCGCGCGTGGTGCTGCCGGCCGACGCGCGGCGCCTCTGAGGCCGCGCCAGCCGATGGCGTGACAGCGGGTCGTCCTACGGCCGCGGGGGTGCGCGCGGCGCATCATCCGCTCACACACGGCGCGGCGCCGTGCAAGGACGACGCCCCATGAAGACCGCCATGACATTGATCCGCTGCGCCCTCGTCGGGGCGGTCTGGGCGAGCGCGTCGGCGCTGGCGCAGACGCCGGCCCCGACACCGACGGTCCCGCTGCCCGACGCGCCACCGAGCGCGGCCTCGGGCCCGCGTGCGCCGGCCTCGGCGCCGGTCGGCCCGCGCCTGCGCACGCCGGCCGAGACCGGCAAGCGCGCCACCCCGCCCGGCGAGCTGAGCCCCGAGCGGCCGGTCACGCCGCAGGTCACGATCCCGTTCGGCCGCAACCCGCCGCCGGCCAAGCCCGAGCCGCGCGTGCGCCGCGGCACGCCGCCGCCGACCAGCACCGGCGGCGTCGACGACAGCGTGGCGCGCTGCGAGGCGCAGGAAGACGCCGCCGAGCGCGCCGCCTGCCGCGCCAAGCTGGCCCGCGAAGCGAAGACGCGCCTGCCGAACTGACGCAGGTCAAGGTCGCGGCGCGTGGCGCCGTGCCACACTGGGCCGATTCCATGGCCCTGCCCCGCTTCGCCCAGTCCCTGCATCGGTTCCGGCCGCGGCTGCTCGATGCGCTCCAGGGCTACGACGCGCCGCGCTTCCTCGCCGATGCCGGCGCCGGCGTCACCGTCGCGGTGGTGGCGCTGCCGCTCGCGATGGCGTTCGCGATCGCCTCGGGCGTCAAGCCCGAGCAGGGCCTGTTCACCGCGATCATCGCCGGCTTGCTGATCTCCGCGCTGGGCGGCTCGCAGGTGCAGATCGGCGGGCCGGCCGGTGCGTTCATCGTCATCGTCTACGGCATCGTCGAGCGCTACGGCCTGGCCAACCTGCTGATCGCCACGTCGCTGGCCGGCGTGCTGATGTTCGTGCTGGGCCTGTTCAAGCTCGGCGTGCTGGTGCGCTACGTGCCGGTGCCGATCGTCATCGGCTTCACCAACGGCATCGCGGTGCTGATCGCCGTCTCGCAGCTGCGCGACCTGCTCGGCCTCACGATCGCCGGCAAGCTGCCGGGCGACTTCTTCGCGCTGGTGCACACGCTGGGGCAGCACCTCGGCAGCTTCAACCCGTATGCGTTCGGCCTCGGCGCGGCCTGCCTGGCGGGCCTGTTCGCGTGGACGCGCGGGTTCGCCGCGGGCGGGTCGCTGAAGCGCCTGTCGCTGGCACCGCACGCGGCCGGCGCACCGCTGCGGATCGCGGCACGCACGCCGGCACCGATCGTCGCGCTGGTGTCGCTGAGCGCGCTCGCGGCGCTGCTCGATCTGCCGGTCGAGACCATCGGCACGCGCTTCGGCGGCATCCCGGCGGCGCTGCCGCACTTCGAACTGCCAGCGTTCAGCTGGGAGACGGCCAAGCAGCTGTTCATCCCGACGCTCACGATCGCGCTGCTCGGCGCGGTCGAATCGCTGCTGTGCGCGCGCGTGGCCGACAACCTGATCGACCAGCCGCGCCACGACCCGAACCAGGAGTTGATGGCGCAGGGCGTGGCCAACTTCGTCACGCCGTTCTTCGGCGGCATTCCGGCGACGGGCACGATCGCGCGCACGGTCACCAACGTGCGCGCCGGCGCGACCAGCCCGGTCGCCGGCATCGTGCACGCGCTGGTGATCCTGGCGGTGGTGCTGGTGGCGGCGCCGCTGGCCTCGGCCGTGCCGCTCTCGGTGCTGGCCGGCATCCTGCTGTTCGTCGCCTGGAACATGGGCGAGTGGCACGAGTTCGCTCGGCTGCGCCACTTCAGCAAGTCCTACCGGCTGATCCTGGTGGGCACGTTCGCGCTCACGGTGATCTTCGACCTGACCGTCGCGGTCGAGGTGGGACTGGTGCTGGCCTGCGTGTTCTTCATCTACCGCATGAGCACGCTGTTCAGCGTGCTGCCGCATGCCGCCGCACCCGGCGAAACGGTGCCCGAGGGCGTGCAGGTGCAGGCGCTGTACGGCTCGCTCTTCTTCGGCGCGGTGGGCGGCATCGAGCAGCTGCCGGAATCGCTGCCGCCCGGCACGCGCGGGCTGGTGCTGGAGGCGAGCCGGCTGGTGCTGGTCGACGCCTCCGGCATCGACGCGCTCCAGCAGCTGCATCGCACGCTGCAGCGGCGCGGCATCGTGCTGGTGCTGGCCAACGTGAACGAGCAGCCGCTGTCGCTGATGCGGCGCTCCGGCTTCGAGGCCACGCTCGGGCCGGGGCGTATCGTCACGGGTCTGCAGCACCTCGACGACGCGCTCCAATGATCGACCTCGACGCCTACGACCACCGCATCGCCTGCACCGGCCCGCGCGAACCCACGCTCGGCGCGCTGACGGCCCTGTGCGCCGCCCACACCGCGGCGATCCCGTTCGAGAACCTCGACCCGTTCCTCGGCCGCGCCCCGCTGCTCGCCCCGGCGGCGCTGCAGGCCAAGCTCGTCGCGCAGCGCCGCGGCGGCTACTGCTACGAGCAGAACGCGCTGCTGCGGCTGGTGCTGCTGGCGTTCGGCTTCGCGGTCACCTCGCTGGCCGCGCGCGTGGTCTGGATGGCCGCGCCGGGTGCGGCCCTGCGCGCCCGCAGCCACATGCTGCTGACCGTGACGCTGCCCGATGCACCGGGGGACCGGTACCTGGTCGACGTGGGCTTCGGCGGTCACCTGCTCGGCGCGCCGCTGCGCTTCGAGCCCGGGCTGGTGCAGCACACGCCGGGCGGCACCGAACGCCTCGTGCAGGACGGCGAGGTCTTCGTGCTCGAGGCGCAGCTGCCCACCGGCTGGACGCCGGTGTATCGCTTCACCACCGAGCCGCACCTGCCGGTCGACTACGAGCCGCTGAACTGGTTCACCGGCACGCACCCGGGCTCGATCTTCTGCCACAACCTGCGGCTCGAACGCCTGACGGCCGAGTGCCGGGCCGGCCTGCTGAACGACAAGCTGACGCTGCGCTCGCGCGATGGCGAGGTGCAGACCCGGCGCATCGCCAGCGCCGACGACCTGGCCCGGGTGCTGGACACGGTGTTCGACATCGAGCCGCCGGTCGCGGCGGCCGAGCTGTTCGCGCGCCTGCCCAAGGGGCTGGACGCCGCGTTCATGCCGGGCTGAGCGTCGCGCAAATCGCCCGGTCGATCTCGTCGGCCAGGCCGTGCGCGAGCGCGAACACCGAGCTGCCGACCAGCAACGCGCCGGCCAGGCGCACCGCGAACGTCGGCCGCACCAGCGCCTCGCGGTTCAGCGCGAGCCGCCGCCACACCCAGGGCACCAGCGCGAGGCTCGCGGCCGAGGCGATCCCGAACGCAGCCATCACGCCCGCGCCCTGCAGGGGCCCGGACGCGAGCGCCGCGACGATCAGCGCCGATTGCAGCAGCCCGCACGGCATCACGGCCCAGCAGGCGCCGGCCATCGCCGGCCGCCACGGCAGCGACGCGGCACCGCGTGCGTGGAAGCGCACGACGCCCGGCGAGCCCGCGTCGCGCGTGCGGCTGCCGAGCTGGGCCAGCCAGACCGGCGCGCGGCCCTGCCACAGCAACCACCCACCGAGCGCGATCGCCGCCACATGCAGCAGGCTCCACAGCGGGCGCAGTACCGGCGCGGCGCTGCCCCAGCCGGCCAGCGCGGAGACGCTCGCCGCCACCAGCGCGCCGGCCGCCGCGTAGCCGGCCACGCGCCCGAGCTGAAGCGCCACGACCGCGCGCGTGCCGCCCGGCGCCGTGAGCCCGGCCTGCGCGGCACCGCACATCGCGGCGCAGTGCGGCCCGCCCGCCAGCCCCATCAGCAGCGCCGTGGCGGCAAGTGCGGCATCGGCCATCAGATCACGCGCGAGTAGTGGTCGCGGGCGCGGTCGGACTGCAGGTGGCGGTCGAACACCATCGCGATGCTGCGCACGAAATACCAGCCGAGCGGGGTGACGTCGATCGCATCGGCGTCGACCTCGACCAGCCCCTCGGCCTGCAACGGCCGCAAGGCCTTCAGCTCGGCGGCGAAGGTTCGCCGGAAGTCGATCAGGTGCGCGAGCGAGATCGCCTCGAACTCGACCCGGCCCTGGCACATCAGCGCCATGATCACCGCGCGGCGCAGCAGGTCGTCGCGGGTGAGCGCGAGACCGCGGGCGATCGGGAAGGTGTGCTGCGCGAGCGCGTCCTGGTACTCGGCCAGCGTCTTGGCGTTCTGGCTGTAGGTGGCGCCGATGCGGCCGATCGCCGAGACGCCCAGGCCGATCAGGTCGCAATCGGGCTGCGTGCTGTAGCCCTGGAAGTTGCGGTGCAGCCGGCCCTGGCGCCTGGCGATCGCGAGCGGGTCGTCGGGCAACGCGAAGTGGTCCATGCCGATGTAGACGTAGCCGGCGGCGCCGAAGCGCTCGATCGCCTGCGCGAGCATCGCGATCTTGTCGGGCGCCGGCGGCAGCAGCGCCGTGTCGATCCGGCGCTGCGCCTTGAAGCGCTGCGGCAGGTGGGCGTAGGCGTAGAGCGCGATGCGGTCGGGGCGCCACGCACAGACCTGCTCGATCGTGCGCGCGAACGAGGCCGGCGTCTGGCGCGGCAGGCCGTAGATCAGGTCGACATTGGTCGAGCGGAAGTTCAGCGCGCGGGCCGATTCGAGCAGCGCGCGCACGCTGTCCGCACCCTGCACGCGGTGCACTGCCGCCTGAACCGCCGGATCGACATCCTGGACGCCAAAGCTGAGCCGGTTGAAGCCCAGCGCCGCGAGGTGGCGCAGGCGCTGCGGATCGGCGGTGCGCGGGTCGATCTCGATCGAGATCTCGGCGCCGGGCGAGATCGCGAACGCGCGCCGCAGCAGACCCATCAGGTGGGTGAGCTCGGCGTCGCTGAGGAACGTCGGCGAGCCGCCACCGAGGTGCAGTTGCGAGACCGGCTGGTGCAGGCCGAGCTCGACCGCGTGCAGCCCGATCTCGGCCTCCAGCGCCTTCAGGTACGGCGCGGCGCGCTCGTGGTGGCGCGTGACGATCTTGTTGCAGGCGCAGTAGTAGCAGAGCGATTCGCAGAACGGGATGTGCACGTACAGCGACAGCGGCGCCACGCTCGCGTTGCGGGCCGCGCCCTGCATGCGCGAGTTCAGCGCGCGCTCGTAGTCTTCGGGGCCGAAGGCCTCGATGAAGCGGTCGGCGGTCGGGTAGGAGGTGTAGCGCGGGCCGGGTTGATCGAGGCGTCGCAGCAACTCGGCCGAGACCACCGGAGCGTCCGCGAGGGTGGCGGTATTCATGGTCGGCCACTGTGCCGCCGCACCGCGCCGCCCGCCTTGACGGCGATCAAACAAGCGCCCCGGGGCGGCGGGCACACTGCGGCGCATGCCCAGTTTCCCTCCTGCCGAGACGCTCGGCGACAGCGCGTCGCGCCGCGCGAGCAAGGTCGTGCCGATCCGGCCGGCCGCCTTGAAGGTCGCGTGCTCGAGCTGCAACCTGCGCGAGCTGTGCCTGCCCGTCGGCCTGGCGCCGCCCGACATGGACCGGCTCGATGCGCTGGTCGAGACCCGCCGCAGCGTCAAGCGCGGCGAGCTGCTCTACGGTGCCGGCGAGGCGTTCCGCTCGCTCTACGCGGTGCGCACCGGCTTCTTCAAGACCCGGGTGGCGGCCGACGACGGCCGCGACCAGGTCACCGGCTTCCAGATGGCCGGGGAGCTGCTCGGTTTCGACGGCATCGGCAGCGAACGCCACACCTGCGACGCCGTCGCCCTCGAGGATTCGCAGGTCTGCGTGCTGCCGTTCGCGCAGCTGGAAATGCTCTCGCGCCAGTTCGGCGACCTGCAGCGCCAGCTGCACAAGGTGATGAGCCGCGAGATCGTGCGCGAGCACGGCGTGATGCTGCTGCTCGGCAGCATGCGGGCCGAGGAGCGGCTGGCCGCGTTCCTGCTCAACCTGACGCAGCGGCTGCAGGCGCGCGGCTTCTCGCCCACCTCGCTGGTGCTGCGGATGACGCGCGAGGAAATCGGCAGCTACCTCGGCTTGAAGCTCGAGACCGTGAGCCGCACGTTCTCGAAGTTCCACGACGACGGCGTGCTCGAGGTCCGGCAGCGTCAGCTGCGCGTGCTCGACGAGCCGGCGCTGCGCCTGCTCGTCAACAGCACGCCCTGCTGAAGGCGGGCTTCAGCGCAGCAGCAGCACCGGCAGCTTGCAGCGGGCGAGCACGCCGGTCGTCACCGAGCCGAGCACCATGTTGCTCAGCGCCGACTGGCCGTGCGTGCCCATCACGATCAGGTCGACCTTCTCCTCGAGCGCGAACTCGGTGATCGACTCGGCCGCATGGCCGCAGCGGTGCACGGTGCGCAGGTTCCACTTCTGCTGCTCGGCGAAGACGCGAACCGGCTTGAACACCTCTTCGGCGCGCTCGGCGTACCACTCGTCGAGCGCGGCGTGATCCAGGAAGCGCGAGGCGTGCGAAGGGATCTTCGGCACGGCGACGAACGCGATGTACTCGTGACCGGCGCCCAGCAGTTCGTCGTGCGCGGCGAGGTGGGCGAGCATGCGCTTGGTGTAGTCGCTGCCGTCCACGGGCAAGAGGATCTTCATGACATGTTCTCCGCAGGTTGGGTGGGAGGTCGAGATCGTCGGCGGTCCAGCTTACCCGACCCTTGATCGACATCAAGCGGTAACCCGCACGCCCGCCGAACAATCGATCGGCCTGCCCCGCAACCGTTGCGGCGCGGCGCCGCCACTCCCCCGCGAGGCCCCATGCCACACCCCACACTCCGCATCATCCGAGAAGAGCATGCCGCGCTCGCCGCGATGCTGCGCTCGATTCCCTTGCTGCTGGCCGAGCACCGCCGCCGCGGCACCTTGCCCGATTTCGCGGCGCTGCGCGCGATGCTGTTCTACGTCGACGAGTTCCCGGAGCAGCGCCACCACCGGCTCGAATCGCAGCTGCTATTCCCGAAGTTGCGGGCGCGCACGCCGCAGGCCCGCGAGCTGCTGGACCGGCTGGACGCGGACCACGCCTGCGGCGCCCACCGGATCCGCGATCTCGAGCATGCGCTGCTCGGCTTCGAGATGCTCGGCGAATCGCGCCGCGCCGCCTTCGAACGCGACGCGCAGCGCTACGTGGACTTCTACCTCGCGCACATGGGCGTCGAGGAGCAGGAGATCCTGCCGCTGGCTCGCCGCTGCCTGACCGCCGGCGACTGGGCCGAGCTGGACGAGGCCTTCGCCACCAACCGCGACCCGCTCACCGGCCACGCGCCGGAGGCCGACTACCGCGCGATGTTCACGCGCATCGTCAACGCGGTGCCGGCGCCGATCGGCCTGGGCGCGACGGCCTGAAGGGCGCGGCGCCGACCGCGGCCGCGCCCGGCGGCTCCGCCTCCGTCGCGAGCAGGGCCGTCATGGCGCCTGCGGTCGCGATCGCGCCCCAGAACAGCAGGAAGGTGAAGGTGTAGATCGCGTGGTGCGACCAGTCGATCGGTGCGCCGCCGAACCAGGTCAGGTCGCCGGGATCGACGACCGCGAACACCAGCATCTCGAGCACGCCGGCGACCGCGAACGCCGGCCAGAGGATCTGCAGCGCACGCCGGATCATGGTGCCGGTCGCGGCTGCAGCGGCGAGGCCGCGTGGTTGCGCCCGATCAGCGCCGGCGCGGCGGCCACGTCGGCCGGCGCCGCCCGCACCGCGACCGGCCGCATCACCTCGTCGGCGCCCTCGAGGGCCGTGGCGACGAGCGCCAGGCTGGCGATCACGACGACGCCGAGGCCGCCCACGAACAGCCACATCACGCCCACGCGCCACCAGGGAACCGCCGGGTCGGGAATCACGGTTGCGTTCATCACGTCATCACTCCTGTTCAGCGCGGCACCACGAAGGTGGACTTTTCCGATTGCTCCGCCCGCACCGGTGCGCCAGGCGCGTCCTGCAGCGCGATGCGAAAGCGCATCGGATGCGCGCCGGCGCCGAGCTGCTGCGCGACCTCGGGCGGCACCTTCACGGACACCGGGACCCAGCGCGCCTGCGTCGACCCGAGCGTGACCTCGCCGCGGATCGTGACCATGGCCTGCGCCAGGCCGTCGACCTCGATGCGGAAGCGTTGCGGCAGCTCGCTCGAGTTCATCAGCTGGATGCGGTAGACGTTCTCGATCCGGCCCTCCTCGACCAGGCGCGCGAGCGCGCCGCGGTCACGCACCACATCGGCCCGGAACGGGGCGCGCATCACCAGGCTCGCGACGAAGGCCACCGCGATCGCCAGCAGCACGGCGCTGTAGACGAGCACCCGCGGCCGGAACACGCGCTTCCACATGCGCGCCGGGCTCCAGCCGCCCTGCATGCCGTTCTGCGTGGCGTAGCGGATCAGTCCGCGCTCGTAGCCCATCTTGTCCATCACGCCGTTGCAGACGTCGATACACGCGGTGCAGCCGATGCACTCGTATTGCAGGCCGTCGCGGATGTCGATGCCGGTCGGGCAGACCTGCACGCACAGCGTGCAGTTGATGCAGTCGCCCTTGCCGACCGACGCCGGTGCGACGCCGCGCGCCCGCGAACCGCGCGGCTCGCCGCGGGCGGTGTCGTAGCTGATGATCAGCGTGTCGCGGTCGAACATCGCGCTCTGGAAGCGCGCGTACGGGCACATGTACTTGCAGACCTGCTCGCGCATGTAGCCGGCGTTGCCGTAGGTGGCGAAGCCGTAGAACAGGCTCCAGAACCATTCCCACGGGCCGAGCGTCAGGCTGAGCGCGCCGGTGAACAGCTCACGCGCCGGCGTGAAGTAGGCGACGAAGGTGAAGCCCGTCCAGACCCCGATCGCGAGCCACACCAGCTGCTTGCCGCCGCGACGCCACAGCTTGTCGACGCTCCACGGCGCGGCATCGAGCTTGATGCGCGCCTGGCGATCGCCCTCGAAACGGCGCTCCACCCACATGAAGATCTCGGTGTAGACGGTCTGCGGGCAGGCGAAGCCGCACCACAGCCGCCCCGCCACCGCGGTGAACAGGAACAGCGCGAACGCCGAGATGATCAGCAGCCCGGCGAGGTAGATGAAATCCTGCGGGTACAGGACCAGGTTGAAGATGTAGAAGCGGCGCGCGCCCAGGTCGAACAGCACGGCCTGGCGGCCGCCCCATTCGAGCCACGGCAGCCCGTAGAAGACGAGCTGCGTGGCCCACACCAGCGCCCAGCGCCAGCCGGCAAACCAGCCGGTGACGGATCGGGCCTGGATCTTGGCCTCGCTCTGGTAGAGCGAGACCATCTCCGCCGGCGACGGCGCCGACGCCACGATCGGGATGACCCGCTTCGGAACGGAACTCACGGCGTCTTGCTGTCACTGCCCTGCGACAGGCTCCAGACGTAGGAGGCGAGCACATGGATCTGCTCCGGCGTCAGGCGCCCGGCCTGGGCAGGCATGGCGTTGGTCTTGCCGTTGTTGACCATGGCGACGATCGCGTCCTCGCCCCAGCCGTGCAGCCACACCTTGTCCGTCAGGTCGGGCGCACCGAGCGCGATGTTGCCTTTGCCGTCCGCCCCGTGGCAGGCGGCGCAGGCCGCGAACTTGGACCGGCCGGCCGCCGCGTAGATGGTGTTGTGCGCGCTGTTCGACAGGCTCAGCACGTAGTGCGCGACATTGCGCACGTCCTGCGCGGAGCCCACGGCCGCGGCCATCGGCGGCATCATGCCGACGCGACCCTGGGTGATCGTCTCCTCGATCTTGGCGGGCATGCCGCCATGCAGCCAGTCGCTGTCGGTCAGATTAGGGAAGCCCTTGCTGCCTCGCGCGTCGGAGCCGTGGCAGGTGGCGCAGTTGTTGATGAACAGGCGCTCGCCGATCGCCATCGCCTTCGGGTCGCGGCGCAGCTGCTCGGCCGGCGCGGCGGCCAGGCTGGCGTAGATGGGCGCCATCGCCTCGTTGGCCGATTTCTGCTCGGCGGCCACCTCGTTGCCGCTGGTCCAGCCGAGCGTGCCCGGCAGGCTGCCCAGGCCGGGAAACAGCGCGATGTAGACGAACGAGAACACGACCGTCAGGATGAACAGCCACATCCACCAGCGCGGCAGCGGGTGGTTCATCTCGACCAGGTCTTCGTCGAAGACGTGGCCGGTGGTGTTGTCCGAGGCCATGACCGTGCGCTTGGACGCGACGAACAGCAGCCACAGGCAGGCCAGCAGGCCGATGACGGTCGCCGCGCCGACGAAGATCGACCAGCCGATGTGGGTGAAGTCGCTCATCGCGTGGCCTCTTCGTCGTTGAACGGCAGCTCGGCGGCCTCGGAGAACGCGGCGCCGTTGCGGCGCGAGGTCGCCCACACGACGATGCCGATGAAGACCGCGAACGACAGCAGCGTCACGGCGATGCGGAGTGCATTGATGTCCATGTCCCTCTTCCTTACTTCACGGCGGTGCCGAGCACCTGCAGGTACGCGACCAGGGCATCCATCTCGGTCTTGCCGGCCAGCGCGGCGCCGCCCTCGGCGATCTCGGCGTCGGTGTACGGCACGCCCACGCGGCGCAGCGCGGTCATGCGCGGCGCGGCATCGGCCGGGTCGAGCCTGGCCTTGACCAGCCAGGGGTACGCCGGCATGTTGGACTCGGGCACCAGATCGCGCGGGCTCTCCAGGTGCAGGCGATGCCACTCGTCGCTGTACTTGCCGCCGACGCGGTGCAGGTCGGGCCCGGTGCGCTTGCTGCCCCACTGGAACGGGTGGTCGTAGACGAACTCGCCGGCCATCGAGTAGTGGCCGTAGCGCAGCACCTCGGCGCGCAGCGTGCGGATCATCTGCGAGTGGCAGTTGTAGCAACCCTCCCGCGTGTAGACGTCCCGCCCGGCGAGCTGCAGCGAGGTGTAGGGCTTGAGGCCGGGCACCGGCTCGGTCGTCGAGCGCTGGAAGAAGAGCGGCACGATCTCGACGATGCCGCCGACCGCGACGACCAGCAGGATCAGCACGATCATGAGGAAGTTGCTGGTCTCGATCTTCTCGTGCGAGAAGCCGGGTTTGGATTCGGATTGGGACATGGTCTTCTGACTCCGGGCTCAGGCGGCGCTCGGCGCGGTGGCCGGGCCCATCGGGATGCGCAGTGGCACGTAGCGGCCGGCCTGCGCCGTCTTCACGGTGTTCCACACCATCACGCCCATCCCGCTCAAGTACAGCGCGCCGCCGACCAGCCGGACGAGGTAGAACGGGAACGTGGCCTTGACGCTCTCGACGAAGCTGTAGACCAGCGTGCCGTCGGTATTGACCGCGCGCCACATCAGGCCCTGCATCACGCCGGCCATCCACATCGCGGCGATGTAGAGCACGATGCCGAGGGTGCTGATCCAGAAGTGCAGCTCGATCGCCCGCACGCTGTACATGCGGGTCTGGCCGAACATGCGCGGGATCAGGTAGTACAGCGTGCCGATCGAGATCAGGCCGACCCAACCGAGCGCGCCGGCGTGCACATGGCCCACCGTCCAGTCGGTGTAGTGGCTGAGCGCGTTGACCGTCTTGATCGACATCATCGGCCCCTCGAAGGTGGACATGCCGTAGAACGACAGCGCCACGATCAGGAACTTGAGGATCGGGTCGTCGCGCAGCTTGTGCCAGGCGCCCGACAGCGTCATCACGCCGTTGATCATGCCGCCCCAGCTCGGCGCGAGCAGCACCAGCGAGAACACCATGCCGACCGACTGCGCCCAGTCGGGCAGCGCGGTGTAGTGCAGGTGGTGCGGGCCCGCCCACATGTAGGTGAAGATCAGCGCCCAGAAGTGCACGATCGACAGGCGGTAGGAGTACACCGGCCGGCCGGCCTGCTTGGGGATGAAGTAGTACATCATCCCGAGGAAGCCCGCGGTCAGGAAGAAGCCGACCGCGTTATGGCCGTACCACCACTGGACCATCGCGTCCTGCACGCCGGCGTAGACCGAGTAGCTCTTGGTCAGGCCGGAGGGCATCGCCAGCCCGTTGACGACGTGCAGCAGCGCGACGGCGATGATGAACGCGCCGAAGAACCAGTTCGCCACGTAGATGTGGCGCACCTTGCGGATGCCGATCGTGCCGAAGAAGACGACCGCGTACGCGACCCACACGATGGTGATCAGGATGTCGATCGGCCACTCGAGCTCGGCGTATTCCTTGGCCTGGGTGTAGCCCATCGGCAGCGTGATCGCCGCGCCGACGATCACCAGTTGCCAGCCCCAGAACACGAACGCCGCGAGCCGCGGCATGAAGATCGACACCTGCGACGTGCGCTGCACGACGTACAGGCTGCTGGCCATCAGCGCGCAGCCGCCGAACGCGAAGATCACCGCGTTGGTGTGCAGCGGACGCAGCCGCCCGTAGCTCAGCCACGGGATGTTGAAGTTCAGTTCGGGCCAGGTGAGCTGCGCGGCGATCAGCACGCCGACCGCCATGCCCACCACGCCCCAGATGACCGCGGCGAGCGTGAACAAGCGCACCGCACCGTCGTCATACACCGCCCCCGCGGCACCTGCCGCGGTTGGAACCGAACTCGCCATCACTGCTCTCCTCGATACCGCGATTGCGGCTCGATGGAGTGTCGAACGGGTGCTCAGCCGGGCCCTTGATCCGCGTCAAGCTTCGGGGGCTCGGCCTCGAAGATCCGCTCGCCCTCGCGCTCGAGATCGTCGAACTGGCCGGCCGACAGCGCCCAGCGGAACAGCGCGAGCAGCGCGAACACGAGCAGCACCGACAACGGGACGAGCAGGAACAGGATGTCCATCCGCGTTCAGCCCCGTGCGCCGGCGCGCAGGGCGTTCAGCACCACGAACAGCGAGCTCGTCGCCATGCCGATCCCGGCCGCCCACGGCGGGAACCAGCCGAGCAGCGCGAGCGGCACGCAGACCGCGTTGTAGGCCAGCGCCCAGCCCAAGTTCTGGCGCAGCACGCGCATCGCGCGGCGCGCCACGTCGCGCGCCAGCGCGACATCGGCCACGCGGCCCGACAGCAGCACGAAGTCCGCGCCCGACTGGGTGATCGCCGCGCCCTGCGCGAACGCGAACGACACGTCGGCACGCGCGATCACCGGCGCGTCGTTCAGGCCGTCGCCGACCATGCCGACGCGGCGCCCCGCGCGCTGCAACGCCGCCACGCGCGCGAGCTTGGCCTCGGGCGTGACGCCGCCCTCCACGCCGTCGATCGGCAGCCGGGCCGCGACGGCGTGCACCCGCCCGGTCGTGTCGCCGGAGAGCAGTTCGAGGCGCAGGCCGTCATCGCGCAGCGCGCCGAGCGTGGCCACGGCGTCGGGCTTCAGCGTCTCGTCGAACTCGAAGCAGGCCAGCGCGCCGCGGCTGTCGCCGAACCAGACTTCCAGCCCGCCGCCTGCCGCGCGCGCGACAGCCTGCGGAGCGACCCAGGCGCGCGCGCCGAGACGGGCGATGCCGCCGTCCGGCCCCCTGCCCTGCACGCCCTGGCCGGGGTGCTCGACCACGTCGGCCCAGACCACGTCAGTGGTCGATCCGGCGTCGCGGGCCAGCGTCTGTGCGAGCGGGTGCGCCGATTGCGCGGCGAGCGCACCGGCCAGGCGCAGCAACGCCGCGTCGTCCAGGCCCGCGGCGCGCGCGGCGTGCAGGCGATGCACGGCGCGCAGGCGCATCGTCGGCTCGGTCAGCGTGCCGGTCTTGTCGAAGACCAGCGTGTCGATGCCGGCCAGCGCCTCCAGCGCATCGAGCCGCCGCACCAGCACGCCGCGGCGGGCGAGCGCGCCGGCGGCGGCCAGCAGCGCCGAGGGCGCGGCCAGCGAAAGCGCGCACGGGCAGGTGACGATCAGCACCGACACCGCGACCCAGACCGCGCGCGACGGATCGATCACCGACCAGACCGCGGCCGCGAGCGCCGCCAGCAGCAGCACGCCCCACAGGAACGGCACGGCGACGCGGTCGGCGGCGAGCACCAGCGCGGGGCGCTGGGTCAGCGCGCTGCGCATCAGCGCGACGATGCCCTCGAAGCGGGTATCGGCGCCGAGCCGCTCGACCCGCATCGTCACGGGGGCGCCGAGGTTCATGCTGCCGGCGACGACCGGGTCGCCGAGGTGGCGCTCGACAGGGCGGGATTCCCCGGTCAGCAGCGCCTCGTCGACCTGCGTGTGGCCGTCGAGCAGCGGGCCGTCGGCGACGAAGGCCTCGCCGGCGAGCACGCGGAGCGTGTCGCCGACGCGCAGCGCCTCCAGCGGCACCGATTCGACATCGCCCTGCGCGCCGACGCGTCGCGCCTGCGCCGGCAGGCGCGCGCAGGCGTCCTCGAGCGCCGCGGCCACGCGGTGCTGCGCCCGCAAGGTCAGCCAGCGCCCGCCGAGCAGGAAGGTCACGAACATCGTCAGCGAATCGAAGTAGACCTCGTGCCCGAACACGCCGCCGGGCGCAAAGGTGGCGCCGCTGCTGACGACGAAGGTCACCGCCAGCCCGATCGCCACCGGCAGGTCCATGCGCACCTGGCGGCGGCGCAGCCCGGCCGCGGCCTCGCGGAAGATCGGCGCCGCGGAGAACAACAGCACCGGCACGCTCAGCAGCCACGAGGCCCATTGCAGCAGGCGCAGCATGTCGGGCGTGACGTCGCCGGGCGCGGCCACGTAGGCGGGCGCGGCGTACATCATCACCTGCATCATGCAGAACGCGGCGACGAACAGGCGCCAGAGGGACGCGCGCTGCTCGCGCTCGCGCAGGGCGCGCGCCGGCTCGGCCAGATCGGGCATCGCACCGTAGCCGGCCCGTGCGACGGCATCGATCAGGCGGGCCGGCTGCGTGGCGCCGGCCCGCCAGCGCACGGTGGCCCGTTGCGCCGCGTAACTCACGTCAGCGGAGATGACACCGGGCTCGGCGCGCAACGCGCTCTCGATCGGCCCGGCGCAGGCCGCGCAGTAGAGCCCGGCCAGCCTCAGGTGGGTGACCTCGGGCGGCGGCGCGACCGCCGTGGCGCCGGAGGGCGTGGGCTGAGGCGAGGTCGAACGGGGGGCAGTGAGCGTGTCCACCAGCCAATCTATTCGCCGGCCCGCCGCGGTGGCTTGATTCACGTCAAGCGCGCGGCGCCGGGCCCGCCGCGCTTTTCCAGAACCGCCTGTAGAACCCCTCTTGCGCGGCCCTGTGCGCCGCGGTAACACTCCACCCACCGACTTGCCGCCGCGAATGAGAACCCGCATGGACCCGACGACCCCGATTCGCAAGCCGCTGTACAAGTCGCTCTACGTCCAGGTCATCACCGCCATCGTCATCGGCGTGCTGCTGGGCCACTTCTTCCCCAGCACCGGCGAAGCCATGAAGCCGCTCGGCGACGGCTTCATCAAGCTCATCAAGATGATCATCGCGCCGATCATCTTCTGCACGGTGGTCGTCGGCATCGCCGGCATGGAGGACATGAAGAAGGTCGGCAAGACCGGTGGCCTGGCGCTGCTGTACTTCGAGATCGTCAGCACCATCGCGCTGGTCGTCGGGCTGGTGGTGATCAACATCGTCCAGCCGGGCGTCGGCATGAACATCGACGCCGCCACGCTCGACACCAAGGGCATCGCCGCGTACACCAAGCCGGGGCAGATGACCTCGACCACCGATTTCCTGCTGAACGTGATCCCGAACACCGTGGTCGACGCCTTCGCCAAGGGCGAGATCCTGCAGGTGCTGCTGTTCGCGGTGATGTTCGGCTTCGCGCTGCACAAGTTCGGCGGGCGCGGCACGCTGGTGTTCGACTTCATCGAGAAGTTCTCGCACGTGCTGTTCAGCATCGTCGGCTACATCATGAAGGTCGCCCCGATCGGCGCGTTCGGCGCGATGGCGTTCACGATCGGCAAGTACGGCGTCGGCTCGCTGCTGCAGCTCGGCCAACTGATGGCCACGTTCTACGCGACCTGCCTGATCTTCATCTTCGTCGTGCTGGGCGGCATCGCCAGGGCGAACGGCTTCTCGATCTGGAAGTTCATCAAGTACATCAAGGAAGAGCTGCTGATCGTGCTGGGCACCTCGTCGAGCGAATCGGTGCTGCCCCGCATGATGGCCAAGATGGAGAACCTGGGCGCCCGAAAGTCGGTGGTCGGGCTGGTGATCCCGACCGGCTACTCGTTCAACCTCGACGGCACCTCCATCTACCTGACGATGGCGGCCGTGTTCATCGCGCAGGCCACCAACACGCCGATGAGCCTGACCCAGCAGATCACGCTGCTGCTGGTGCTGCTGTTGACCTCGAAGGGTGCCGCCGGCGTCACCGGCAGCGGCTTCATCGTGCTGGCGGCCACGCTCTCGGCGGTCGGCCATGTGCCGGTGGCCGGGCTGGCGCTGATCCTGGGCATCGACCGCTTCATGTCCGAGGCGCGCGCGCTGACCAACCTCATCGGCAATGGCGTCGCCACCCTGGTGGTGGCCCGCTGGACCGGCGACCTCGACCAGGCGCGCATGCAGCGCGAGCTCGAGAACACCAGCACCACCGAATCCGACGAGCCCGAGGAAGAACTCGATCAGCAGAATCTTCACATGCCGGTCACGCGCTCCAGCGTCTGACCGAACCCTTTTCATTCACCGAAGGAGACAACAAAGATGGCAACGAAACAACGCGTGGTCCTGGTCACGGGCGGCATGGGCGGCCTGGGCGAGACGATCTCGACCAAGATGGTCGACGCCGGCTACAAGGTCGTCGTGACCTACTCGCCGAGCAACACCAAGTCGACCGAGTGGGTCGCCGAGATGAAGAAGAACGGCTACGACATCACCGCCGTGGCCTGCGACGTGGCCGACTTCGATTCCTGCACCAAGGCCGTCGCGGAAGTGCAGAGCAAGGTCGGCGCGGTCGACATCCTGGTCAACAACGCCGGCATCACCCGCGACACCACGTTCAAGAAGATGGACAAGGTCAACTGGGACGCGGTGATGCGCACCAACCTGGACAGCCTGTTCAACATGACCAAGCAGGTCGCCGACGGCATGGTCGAGCGCGGCTGGGGGCGGGTGATCAACATCTCGTCCGTCAATGGCAGCAAGGGCGCGTTCGGCCAGACCAACTACTCGGCCGCCAAGGCCGGCGTGCACGGCTTCACCAAGGCGCTGGCGCTCGAGGTCGCGAAGAAGAACGTCACCGTCAACACGATCTCGCCGGGCTACATCGGCACGAAGATGGTGACCGCGATCCCCGAGGACGTGCTGAACACCAAGATCCTGCCGCAGATCCCGGTCGGCCGCCTGGGCAAGCCCGAAGAAGTCGCCGGCCTGGTGATCTACCTCGCCTCCGAAGAAGCCGCGTTCGTGACCGGTGCCAACATCGCGATCAACGGCGGCCAGCACATGCAGTAGGGAGGCCCTCGCCCGGCGTTGAGCCGCGCAGCCGATTCGACATCACTTCAACCAGGACCACCACATGATCAAGGCAGGGATCGACCAGGACGCGATCGTCAAGATGTTCTCCGAGGCCACGGCCAAGCAGGGCGAGGCGCTGCGCACGGCGGTGAGCGATGCGACGCTGAAGGCGTTGCAGGGCCGCGAGCTGACGATGGCCAACATCAAGAAGGTGCTGTCGACCGTGACGACGGCGGCCAGCGCCGGCGCGGCGCAGAACATCGGCAGCCCGGTCGACGTGGAGGCCTTGCTGACCAAGGCGTTCGCCGGCATGGACGCGGCGCTGCTGCAGGCCGTCGAGGCCAACCGCAAGGCCCTGCAGCAGTTCGTCGACCAGGGCGCCGGGCTGCAGGAGAAGCAGCTCAAGGGCGCGCTCGCCAACATCGAGAAGATGGAGGACACCTTCTTCGCGACCGTGACCAAGGCCGCGCAAGGCGTCGCCGGGCCGATGCAGGGGCCGTGGGAACACGTGCTCAGCGCGATGAAGCTGCAAGGGACCGACACCGGCGCGCAGGCGTCGCAGACGGTCGAGCAGCTGATGTCGCAGGCCCAGACCGCCCTGCGCGACGGCCGCGCCGCCACCGCGAAGACGGCGCAGGCCATGCTCGACGGCTACGCCGCGCTCGTTAGCGGCGTGCTCATCGGCATGTCCGAGGGCCTGCAATCGGGCGGGGCCGACGCGTCCGCCACGAAGACAAAGAAGAAATAGCGTATCGATCACGCCGGGCGAACCGGCCTACCATCCAGCCGCGCCGAAGCGCGGCTTTCTTTTGGAGACCTCGAATGCGAACTGCTGTTGCCCTCCCCGTCGCGCTGGCCTTCGTCGCCGGCATCGCGCTCTCGCCCCTCGCGCAGCGCCTGCTGCCGGACGCGCATGCCCAGGCCTCGGCACCCGCCGCCGCCCCGCCCGGGCTTGCGCCGGCGATCATCGACGTGGCTGCGCTCAAGGACGCCGACCTGAACGCCACGCCCAATCCCGACCTGCGCTCCAAAGGCTATGTCGCCACGCCGAACGGCACGATCGCGGTGCAGATCGGCAATGTCGGCAAGCATTTCCACACCAACGCCGACGAGATCCAGTACATCGTCGAGGGCACCGGCACCGCCTGGCTGGGCAGCGAGAAGCGCGAGATCCGCCCCGGCATGCTGATCGTGATCCCGCGCGGCACGCACCACGCCGGCACCGAGGCGACCAGCGGCCGCTTCAAGGCGATCGCGATCAAGCTGCCGCCGCAGGACCCGAAGGACACGACCTTCGTCAACTGACGGACCGCCTTCCCGCATGGACCTGGGCATCGACCTCGGCACGTCCGAGGTGAAGGCGGTGCTGGTCGACGACGCCGGGCGCGTCGTCGGCCAGGCGCATGGCGCGGTGCCGATCTCGCGGCCGCAGCCGCTCTGGTCGGAGCAGGACCCGGCGGACTGGTGGTCCGCCACCGTCGCCGCCCTCGCTGCGCTGCGCGCGGCCCACCCGCGCGCGTTCGGCGCGGTCCGCGGCCTCGGCCTGTCCGGCCACATGCACGGCGCGACGCTGCTCGATGCGCAGGACCGCGTGCTGCGTCCGGCGATCCTCTGGAACGACGGCCGCAGCCACGCCGAGTGCGCCGAACTCGAGCGCCGCGAGCCGCGCAGCCGCACGCTCACCGGCAACATCGCGATGCCGGGATTCACAGCGCCGAAGCTGCTGTGGGTCGAGGCGCACGAGCCGGCGGTCTTCCGGCAGGTCGCCCGGGTGCTGCTGCCGAAGGACTACCTGCGCCTGCTGCTGACCGGCGAGGCCGCCTCGGACATGTCCGATTCGGCCGGCACGCTCTGGCTCGACGTGCAGCGGCGTGACTGGTCCGACGCCATGCTCGCCGCCACGCACCTGACCCGCGCGCAGATGCCGCGGCTGGTGGAAGGCAGCGCGGCCAGCGGCAGCGTGCTGCCCGCGATCGCACAGCAGCTCGGGCTGCCGCCGGGCGTGATCGTGGCGGGCGGCGCGGGCGACAACGCGGCCAGCGCCGCGGGTATCGGCGTCGTCGAGCCGGGCACGGCCTTCCTCTCGCTCGGCACCTCGGGCGTCTACTTCGTTGCCAACGCGGCGTTCTCGCCGAACCCGGCGCGGGCGGTGCATGCGTTCTGCCACGCCTTCCCGGCCACCTGGCACCAGATGACGGTGATGCTCTCGGCCGGCAGCGCGCTGCGCTGGCTGCGCGGCGCGACCCATGCCGACAGCGAGGCGCAACTCGTCGCCGAGGCGCAGGCGCTGCAGCCCGGCGCCGGCGTGCCGCTGTTCCTCCCTTACCTGTCGGGCGAGCGCACGCCGCACAACGACCCGCACGCGTCCGGCGCGTTCTTCGGGCTGACGCACGACCACGGCCGCGGCCACCTGGCGCAGGCGGTGCTCGACGGCGTGGCGTTCGCGTTCCTCGACGGCCAGCAGGCGTTGCTCGACGGCGGCGCCTCGATCGACAGCGTCACGCTCGTCGGCGGCGGCTCGCGCAGCGCGCCCTGGGCACAGCTGCTGGCCGACACGCTGGGCCGCACGCTGGACCGCCGCAGCGGCGCCGACGTCGGCGCGGCGCTCGGCGCGGCGCGGCTGGCACGGCTCGCCCGCACGCGCGAATCGGTGGCGCAGGTGTGCAGCGCGCCGCCGCTGATCGACAGCTTCGCGCCGGATGCGGGGCGCCACGCCGAGCTCGGCGCGCGACACGTGCAGTTCCAGCGCCTGTACGCGGCGCTGCGCGATGGCATGCGCCCGGCGGACCGCCGGCCGCTCAGCGGCTGAACGCGCCCAGCACGTTGAGCGTGCCGATGAAGGCATCGAGCCGGCGCTTCATGAAGTCCGGCCGCACGGCGTCGGCAGCGTCGATCTCGAGCAGCACGGCGCGCCGCCGGTCGTCGCGCGGCCAGGCGTCCGCATCACCGGGGACCGGCGTGCCGCTGCGCGCCAGGTCGAACCAGCGCTGCGTCATGCGCCCGGCGACCGCGCGATCGCCCGCCGTGACGGGCGCGCCCAGGCAGTCGCAGCCGTCGAGCGTGCCCATCGTGAACGGGATCTCGGCGCCGTGCGGCACGCCGGTCTGCCGCGCGCGCAGGCCCTCGGGCACGTAGCCGTAGTAATAGCGCCAGGTCGGCGCGCGGCTCGAATGCAGGTAGGCGATGCGGCGGGCGAACGCGGTGAAGGCGACGTCGCGTGCGGTCTCGCGGCCGAGCTGCGCATCGCTCAGCGTTCGCGGATACAGCGAGCGCACGGCGACGCGCGCGGCACCGAGCTTCTTCACCAGCGCGGCCGGGTCGACGCCGAACGCGATCGCGACGCTGCCGTCGTCGCTGGTGTTGCCGATGACCAGCGGCAGCGGCGCCTCCTCGCCGCGCTGGAAGGTCGCGAGGATCGGCCGGGGCAAGGCGGGGCCGCCGACGATGAAGCTCGGCGCGAGCGACAGCCCCGGCCCGTCGAGCCGGCCGAAGGCGTCGGCCGGCACGGCCCGCAGGTCCGCCGCGGTGGCGCCGGCGCAGGCCAGCTGCAGGGCCGTGGCGACCTTCGCCGCCGTCGCCCGCGCCTTGGCGAGCGGGTGGCTCGGAATCCCGTACGGGCTCTGCGCGATGCCCTTGTGGAACAAGCCGCGCGCCAGCGGCGACGCGTACAGCGCCAGCACGCTCTCCGCGCCGGCCGACTGCCCGAAGATCGTGACGTTGCCCGGGTCGCCGCCGAAGCGTGCGATGTTGCGCTGCACCCAGCGCAGCGCGGCGATCTGGTCGAGCAGGCCGAAGTTCGGATCGCCGCCCTCGCCCGCCAGCGCCGGGTGCGCGAAGAAGCCGAGCGCGCCGAGCCGGTAGTTGACCGACACCACGACCGCCCCGCGCTGCGCCAGCGGCGCGCCGTCGTAGACCGCGGTGCCACCCGCGCCGAACACCAGCGCGCCGCCGTGGATCCAGACCATCACCGGGCGCCGGGCGTCCGGCTCGAGCCCGGGGGTGACGACGTTGAGGAACAGGCAGTCCTCGCCGAGCGTTCCGACGTCGCCGCCGCCGTTGTCGATCGACGCCCGCGGGTTCTGGATGCAGGCCGTGCCGGGCTTCGTCGCGGCCGCGGTACCGGTCCACGGCGCGAGCGGTTGCGGCGCGCGCCAGCGCAGGTCACCGACCGGCGGTGCCGCGTAGCGGATGCCCTCGAAGCGCAGCAGCGTGCCGGTGGCCGTGCCCTCCAGCGCGCCGCCCTCCACCGTGACGCGGGGCGCGGCCGCGGCCGGCGCCGGATCGGCGGCGCGGGACATCGGCGGCAAGGCGAGCACCAGCGCGGCCACCAGCAAGGCAATCGACTTCATCGGCAGTCCTTCGCAGGCGCAAAGGCGCCGGGCCCGCATTGTGGCGGGGTGGCTCAGGGCGTGCCGACGCTCTGGTAAAACCGCGGCTCCCCAAACACTCCCCAGGAGACAGCCATGAGCGCAGACAAGGACCGCGGCATCCGCCGGCAGAAACAGAAGCGGGCCAAGGAGCAGAAGCGCCAGCTGCGCGATCAGCGCAGCCAGTCCGCCGGCAAGCCGGCCGCGGCACCGGCGAGAGCCAAGTCCGCCTGAGCGTCCGCGGCACGCCCCAAACGACAAACCCCTCCGGTCTTTCGATCGGAGGGGCGGGTGGCTCTCGCCACCATTTGGCATTCCGGAGGAATGAGGTCCGGGGTGCCTTGAGCGCAGTGACTGCGCCCGTGGGGTTGCCTGCATGCAGGCTTAACAACCTTAGAGCCTGGGCCGTGCAGGTTCAAGCGCGACAAACTATCGCGTTCCCTCTTGTCAGCGCGCGGGATTCATGATCGCGGCCAGCACGCCCTGCACGCGCTCTTCGACGGCGGCGTCCATGCGGATCGCGCGGCCCCACTCCCGGGTGGTCTCGCCGGGCCACTTGTTGGTGGCGTCCAGCCCCATCTTGCCGCCCAGGCCGCTGACGGGCGACGCGAAATCCAGGTAATCGATCGGCGTGTGCTCGACCAGCGTGGTGTCGCGCGCCGGGTCCATGCGGGTAGTGATCGCCCAGATCACTTCCTTCCAGTCGCGGATGTCGACGTCGTCGTCGGTCACGACGATGAACTTGGTGTACATGAACTGGCGCAGGAAGCTCCAGATCCCGAACATCAGGCGCTTGGCGTGGCCGGGGTAGCTCTTGCGGATGCTGACGATTGCCATCCGGTAGCTGCAGCCTTCGGGCGGCAGGTAGAAGTCGACGATCTCCGGAAACTGCTTCTGCAGGATCGGCACGAACACCTCGTTCAGCGCGACGCCCAGGATCGCCGGCTCGTCGGGCGGCTTGCCGGTGTAGGTGGAGTGGTAGATCGGGTCGGCGCGGTGCGTCAGGCGCGTGATCTCGAACACCGGGAACCAGTCCTGCTCGTTGTAATAGCCGGTGTGGTCGCCGAACGGGCCCTCCAGCGCGTGCAGGTAGCCGTTGATCTCCTTGACCTGCACGCCGTGTTCGCTGACGCTGGTGTAGCCCTTGGCGGCCACCGGAATGTGGCCCTCGAGCACGATCTCGGCGCTGGCCGGCACCTGCAGCATCACGCCCGCGTCGCCGACGCCGGAATCGGCCAGCTCGGTGCGGCTGCCGCGGAGCAGGCCGGCGAACTGGTACTCCGACAGCGTGTCCGGCACCGGCGTCACCGCGCCGAGGATGGTCGCCGGGTCGGCGCCCAGCGCCACCGCGATCGGGAACGGCTGGCCGGGCTTGGCGAGCGCGAAGTCGCGGAAGTCGAGCGCGCCGCCGCGGTGGGCGAGCCAGCGCATGATGACCCGGTTCTTCGCGATCACCTGCTGGCGGTAGATGCCGAGGTTTTGCCGCGCCCGCGCCGTCGGCCCGCCCTGCGGGCCACGCGTGATCACCAGTCCCCAGGTGATCAGCGGGCCGGCGTCTTCCGGCCAGCAGGTCTGCACCGGCAGCATGCCGAGGTCGACCTCCGCCCGCTCGAACACCGCCTCCTGGCAGGCCGGTTTGCGAACCAGCGCCGGCTTCATGTCCCACAGCGCCTTGGCCATGCCGAGCAGCTTGCCGGCATCCTTCAGGCCCTTCGGCGGCTCGGGTTCCTTGAGGCTGGCGAGCAGCCGGCCGATGTCCCGCAGCTCGGAGACGTCGTCCGCACCCATCCCCATGGCGACCCGTTTTGGCGTGCCGAACAGGTTTGTCAAGGCCGAAATTTTGTAACCCGGGGGGTTCTGGAACCAGAGCGCCGGCCCGCCCTGGCGCAAAACGAAGTCACTGACCGCTGTCATCTCCAGCCGCGCGGAGACTGGCTCTGCGACGCGACGCAGCTCGCCGGAGCGTTCCAGGCCGCCGACAAAGTCCCGCAGGTCGCGATATTTCATATTGAAAAGTAGTTAGAGAAGCGATTGATAGTCTTGACTGGTTATGAAGCCGCTTGCTAGATTCCGCCTCTCTCGGGTCCGGCAGGGATAACCCGCAGGCCGCATCGTTGGGATGCAGGCACTGCGTCACACCTTCCTGCGTCGGCCCTGCCAGCTGCCGCTGCGCCCGCACACCGTTGCGGCCGGCCGGTCAGCCAACAATTATCGCCGCCGCTCCCGGTGGGCGCCGTCTCTGTCGAGCGGTGCCGGCAGGGGCTCCGGCGAAGAAGGAGTGACGATGGCATACCGCCAAACGATTGGCGCGGCACCGGAGGCCGCGGACCAGTCCGGGACGGGAATCGTGGCCGCGGCGCGCGGCGCGCGTCGGGCCACGGTGCAGTCGGTCTCGGTGTTCATGCGCGACGTGGGCCACGGCCTGCTCGAGGTCAGCCACAACACCCTGGCGCTGCTCGGCCTGGTGCTCGCGTCGCTGGTCGTGTTCGGTGCCACGCGCGCCGACGTGCGCCACGAAGTCGAGGCGCACGCGCTCGACTGGCTGCAGGCCCGCCAGGAAGCGCGCGCCGAGCCCGTCGACCCGCTCGCTGCCGAACTGAGCGAGCCGGACGCCATCGCCCGCGCCACCGCGTCCGATCCCAAGGGCCTGAACCGCCAGCAGGCGTCCGTCGCGCTGTGGCTGTCGCGCAAGTACCGCGTCGCGCCGGAGCCGGTCAGCCGGCTGGTGCAGGAAGCGTGGAGCGTCGGCCAGAAGGCCGGCCTGGACCCGACGCTGATCCTCGCGATCATGGCCGTCGAATCGAGCTTCAACCCGTTCGCGCAGAGCTCGGTCGGCGCGCAGGGCCTGATGCAGGTGATGACCAAGGTCCACAACGACAAGTACGAAGCCTTCGGCGGCAATCACGCCGCGTTCGACCCGGTGACCAACCTGCGGGTCGGCGTGCAGGTGCTGAAGGAATGCATCTCCCGCGCCGGCGGGCTCGAAGCCGGGCTGCGCTTCTATGTCGGCGCCGCCAACCTGCCTGACGATGGCGGCTACGCCAGCAAGGTGCTGAACGAGCAGCGCGCGCTGCGCCTGGTGGCCAGCGGCAAGAGCGTGCCGACGATGGCGCCGCGCCAGATCCTGACCAGCGCCCCGGCGACGCCCAAGACGGACGCCGCGCCGAAGCCCGAGGCTGTGGCGCCGCCGACGCCGGAACAGATCGCGATGCTGCGCTGATCGCCGCGCCGGCTCCGCTACACTGGCGGGGCCGCGCGACTGGCGATGCGGCCTCCTCGTCCCTTCACCGGGCATCGAGCCGGGGCCTGAGGTGGATGACCACCGGGAAGCGCGGTCGGTGCCTGCTCCGTCAGCGGCGCCGTTCAGCCGTTCGCCTGGGCAGCTTCGGGGGCGCTTGCAGCATGCAGGCGCTTCGCCCGGGGACTTCGCTTGAAGAGGACTGCCTCCATGTTTGACCGCGCCCATTCCACCCTTGCCGGTGTCGATCCCGAGATCTGGTCCGTCGTCCAGCGCGAGAACCAGCGCCAGGAAGAACACATCGAGCTGATTGCCTCGGAAAACTACGTCTCGCCTGCCGTGATGGCCGCGCAAGGCACCCAGCTGACCAACAAGTACGCCGAGGGCTATCCCGGCAAGCGCTATTACGGCGGCTGCGAGTTCGTCGACATCGCCGAGCAGCTCGCGATCGACCGCGTCAAGCAACTCTTCGGCGCGCAGTTCGCGAACGTGCAGCCGAACTCCGGCTCGCAGGCCAACCAGTCGGTCTTCTTCGGCCTGCTGCAGCCCGGCGACACGATCATGGGCATGAGCCTGGCCGAAGGCGGCCACCTGACCCACGGCATGCCGCTGAACATGAGCGGCAAGTGGTTCAAGGTCGTCAGCTACGGCCTCACCGCCGAGGAAGCGATCGACTACGACGCGATGGAGCGCCTGGCCCACGAGCACAAGCCCAAGCTGATCATCGCGGGGGCCTCGGCCTACAGCCTGAAGATCGACTTCGCGCGCTTCGCCAAGGTCGCGAAAGACATCGGCGCGTTCTTCATGGTCGACATGGCGCATTACGCCGGCCTGATCGCCGCGGGCGTCTACCCGAACCCGCTGCCGCACGCCGACGTCGTCACCTCCACCACCCACAAGACCCTGCGCGGCCCGCGTGGCGGCATCGTGCTGATGAACGACGAGGCCATCGCCAAGAAGATCAACAGCGCGATCTTTCCCGGCATCCAGGGCGGCCCGCTGATGCACGTGATCGCCGCCAAGGCGGTCGCGTTCCACGAGGCGCTGCAGCCGGCGTTCAAGGCCTACCAGCAGCAGGTCGCGAAGAACGCGATCGTGCTGGCCGACACGCTGATCGAGCGCGGGCTGCGCATCGTCAGCGGCCGCACCGAATCGCACGTGATGCTGGTCGACCTGCGGCCGAAGAACCTGACCGGCAAGGAAGCCGAGAACCTGCTCGGCGCGGCGCACATGACGTGCAACAAGAACGGCATCCCGAACGACCCGCAGAAGCCGATGGTCACCAGCGGCATCCGCCTGGGCACGCCGGCGATGACGACGCGCGGCTTCAAGGAAGAGCAGACGCGCCAGACCGCGCACCTGATCGCCGACATCCTCGACCAGCCGAACGACGGCGCGGTGAGCGCCGCGGTGCGCGCCAAGGTCGCGGTGCTGACGAAGGACTTCCCCGTCTACCGCAACTGACGCGAGGGCGGCGACGTGCGTTGCCCCTTCTGCTCCCACGAGGAAACCCAGGTCGTCGAGACCCGCGATTCCGACGAGGGCGACGTGGTGCGCCGGCGGCGCCGCTGCCACAGCTGCGACAAGCGCTTCACGACGTACGAGCGGGCCGAGATAGCGCTGCCGTCGGTCGTCAAGAAGGACGGCACACGGGCGGACTTCGACCCCTCGAAGATACGCGCCTCGATGACGCTGGCGCTGCGCAAGCGGCCGGTCAGCGTCGAGCAGATCGACGCCGCGATGGAGCGCATCCAGGACAAGCTGCTGAACAGCGGCGCCAAGGAAGTGCCGTCGACCCGGCTCGGCGAGCTGGTGATGCGCGAGCTGAAGCGGATCGACAAGGTCGCGTACGTGCGCTTCGCGTCGGTCTACCGCAGCTTCGAAGACGTGGACGAGTTCCGGCAGCTGATCCGCGACATCTGAGCGGCTGACGCGCTCCTCCCCCGCCCGGGGGTGGCCGTTCGCGCAAACCCGCGGGGGCGCCCGCGAGAGGGCCGACGCGCTCCCACCTCTGCGGGGCGCGGCACCAGCGCCCGATCTCTAAATTCTGTGCATCGGTTCACGACCCGGAGCGCACAGATGACCACCGCCCTTCTTTCCCGGCCCGCCCGCCAGCGCGGCGTCTCGCTGATCGAAGCGGCCACCGTGCTGGCCGTGATCGCGGTCGTCGCCGGCACCGCGGCGCCGAGCCTGCAGGCGGTGATCGACGCGCGCCGGCTCGATGCGGCGGCCGCCCAGCTGGCCACCGACATCCGCTTCACCCGCACCGAGGCCGTCGCCCGCAACGAGGCCCTGCGCCTGAGCGTGCGGCCGGTCGCCGGCGGCACGTGCTACCTGGTGCACACCGGCGCGGTCGATGCCTGCACCTGCCCGTCGACCGGCCCCGCCGTCTGCAGCGGCGACGCACGCGCCCTGCGCACCGTCGTGCTGCCCGGCGGCGAGCGCGTCAGCCTGCAGGCCAACGTCGGCTCGATCCTGTTCGACCCGGTCCACGGCACCAGCACGCCGACCGGCACGCTGCGCCTGATCGGCACGCGGGAGCGCGCCATCCACCACATCGTCAACGTGATGGGCCGGGTGCGCAGCTGCTCGCCCGCGGGGGCGGTGCCCGGCTATCGCGCCTGCTGAACCACCGAGGAGACCACCCCATGACCGCCAACCGCTTCCCCCGCGCCGCGCAGCGCGGCTTCACCTTGATCGAGCTGATGGCCACCTTGTCCATCGCCGGCGTGCTCTCCAGCGTCGCGCTGCCGAGCTTCGAGGGCGTGCTGCACAAGGCGCGCCGCAGCGACGGCCTGATCGCCGCCGCGCAGGTGCAGCTCGCGCAGGAGGCGTTCCGCAGCCGCGCCGCGGGCTACGGTTCGCTCGCCGAGATCCGCATCGACCCGCGCTCGCCGGCCGGCCACTACACGCTCGACGTCTCCGCGCCCGGCGCGACCGGCTACGAGCTGACCCTGACCGCCACCGGCGCGCAGGCGCGCGACGCGGCCTGCCGGGTGCTGAAGCTGACCAGCCGCGGCCTGAACGTCGAGCGCGCCTCCGGCTCGGATGCGAACGCGACGAACGACGCGACCGCCAATCGCCGCTGCTGGAGCCTGTGATGAAGCAACGCGGCCTCACCCTGGTCGAGCTGCTGGTCGGCGTCGCGATCGCGCTGCTGATCGCGGCCGCGGCCGCCACGCTGTTCGTCGCGCAGCTGCGCGAGAGCCGTTCGTTGGTGCTCGAAGCGCGCCTGATGCAGGACCTGCGCACGGCCGCCGACCTGATCGCCCGCGACCTGCGGCGCGCCGGCGCGTGGGGCAGCGCGGCCGACGGCGTGTGGGCGGCCGGCGCGGCCGGTGCCGCCACCAACCCGTACCTCGCGCTCGCACCCGAGAGCGCCGCATCGGACGCCGTGAGCTTCCGCTACTCGCGCGACGCCGCGGAGAACAACGCCGTCGACAGCAACGAGCAGTTCGGCTTGCGCTTGCGCAACGCGGCGATCGAGATCCAGCTCGGCGCCGGCAACTGGCAGGCCCTGACCGACGCCGGCACGGTGCAGGTCACCGCGTTCACCGTGACGCCGCAGGTGCAGACGCTGGAGCTCGACGCCTTCTGTGCCACGCCCTGCCCGGTCGGCAGCACCGCATGCCCGCCCCGGCTCCAGGTGCGCAGCCTGGCGGTCGAGATCGCGGGGCATCTCGTCGCCGACCCGCGGGTCGTGCGCAGCCTGCGCTCGGACGTGCGGCTGCGCCACGATGCGCCCAGCGGCGCCTGCGCGTCATGAGCCGGAACGTGCACGCGCAGCGTGGCGCCGCGGCGCTGATCGTCACCGTGATGCTGCTGCTGGCGATGGCGCTCGCCGTGGCGCTGGCCAACCGCGACCTGCTGTTCGAGCAGCGCAGCGCCAGCAACGGCGTGCGCGCGGCGCAGGCGTTCGAGGCGGCGGAAGCCGGGCTCGACTGGGCGACGGCGCAGCTGAACGCCAACCGCCCGATCGGGGCCGACTGCGCGCCGAGCGCGGAGGTGGCCGCCACCTCGTTCCGCTCGCGTTACCTCGCCATCGCGACTGGCACCGGCCTCGTCACGCCGCGCGCCGCCACCGCGGATGACGCCACCGCCACGTTGCGGGCCGCGTGCGTCCGCACCGGCGATGCCTGGTCGTGCAGTTGCCCGACGCAAGGCGCGCCGACGCTGCCGGCGCTCGGCGGCGCGGCGGTCGCGTCGTTCGTCGTCGCGTTCGAGCCGGGCGCGGTGCCCGGCGTGGTCGGGATCGCGGCCACCGGCTGCATCGGCGCCTCGACCGCCTGCCTCGGCGCGGGCGGCGCGCGTGCCGACGCCACGGCGACCGTGCACGCCCTGCTCGGTCTCATCGGCGGCCTGCGCACGCCGCCGGCCGCGACCTTGACGACCGGCGGCGAGGTCGATGCCGGCACCGCCGCGATCGGCCTGGCGAATGCCGATCCACGCACCGGACTCGCCGTCGCCGCGGGCGGCGCGATCATCGCCCCGCAGGCGCGCCTGGCCGTGCCGCCGGGCGCCGCCGTCGCCGAGTCGCTCGTCGATCACGACGCGAGCTTGAGCGCGCTGGACGCGCCCCGCCACTTCGCCGCCCTGTTCGGCCTGGACCGGGCGACCTGGCAGCTTCAGGCCGCCGTTCATCACGTCGACTGCCGGGTCGACTGCCGTGACGCGCTGGTCGCTGCGCTCGCCGCGAGCGCCGACGCGGCGCTGATCCACGTCGACGGCGATCTCGCGCTCGCCGGGCCGCTGACGCTGGGCAGCGCCGCGCGGCCCGCGCTGATCGTCGTCGGCGGCGACGTCCGCCTCGACGGCGCGATCGCGCTGACCGGCCTGCTGCACGCCGCCGGCACGATGCAATGGAACGGTGCCGCCGGCGGCAGCGTGCGCGGCGCGCTGGTGCCGCATGCCGGCTACCGCGGCGACGCCGCGCCGGACCTCACCTACGACGTTGACGTGCTCGACCTGCTGCGCCACCGCACCGGCAGCTTCGCCCGCGTGCCGGGCAGCTGGCGCGACCACTGAGAGGACCATGCCATGACCCACGCCAAGTGCACGAGAGCCGACCGTCAGCGCGGCTTCACGCTGCTGGAAGCGCTGATCGCGTTCCTCGTGCTCGCGCTCGGCATGGTCGCGCTGGCCCAGTTGCCGAAGCAGTTGCGCCTGCGCGGCGAGGTCGCCCGTCAGCAGGGCGAGGCGGCGCGACTGGCGCAATCGGAGATCGAGACGCTGCGCGCGTTCGCCGTCGTCGCCGACACCGCCGGGCTGCGCTCGTTCGACGCGATCACCGCGTCGAGCCGCGCCATCGAGGCGCACGGCACGCGCTTCGCAATCGCACGCCGCGTGGTCGCCGACCCGGCCACGTCGTCGAAGCGGGTCGACGTCGACCTGGGCTGGACCGACCGCAGCGGCGCCGCGCAATCGCTGACCTTGTCGACCGTGATCGCGCGTGAGTCGCCAGCCCTGGGCGGGGCGCTCGGGCTGGCGCGCACCGTAGCCCTGGCGCGCGGCGCAGGCGGCCGCTCGCCGCGGGTGCCGATCGTCGCCCAGGATCTGGGCGACGGCCGCAGCGCGCTCAAGCCGGTCGAGACCGGCACCCTGGCGCTCGTGCTCGACAACGCGACCGGCCAGGTCGTGGGCCGCTGCACCGGCGTCGACCCGATGCTCGCGACGCGCGACCTGACCGTCGCGCGCCTCGGCGCCTGCGACACCACGGCCGCCGGCTGGCTGATCAGCGGCACCGTGCGCTTCACCTCCGCGCTGCCGCCCGATCCGGCGCAGGCCGACGAGGCGCCGCTGGCCTTCGCGGTGGTCGCGTTGCCGAGCGCCGGCACCGACCAGGTCGCGGCGGCGTGCGGCAGCGAGGCGATGAAGACCGTCGCGTTCGACCGCGACGGCAGCCGCCGTCTGGCCACCGTGCCGATCGGCGCGCTGCCGGCCTCCTTGGGCGTGACGGGTTGGACCGAGACCGGCGAGCGCTTCGCGCGCTACCACTGCGCCGTCTACCCGGGCGCGACAGCAGGCTGGTCGGGCCGCACCACGCTGCTGCCGAGCGGGTGGGCCATCGGCAGCGTCGCCGGCACCTGGCGCGTGTGCCGCTACACGCCGGACATCGATCGCAGCGGCGCTATCGACGCGAACGCCGAGCACCCGGCGGACTACCGCGCGCTGACCGAGAGCCTGTCGAACCAGAACTTCCTCGTCGTGGCGGGCACGGCCGCCTGCCCGGCCGGCAACAATACGGACCCGTCCGCCGTTCCGCGCACCGCGCCGCACCAGCCATGAGCGATAGCTTCGAGACCCCGATGCACGAAGCGCTGGCGCAGGCCCGCGCCGCGATCGGCCTGACCGAACCGAACCCGCGCGTCGGCTGCGTCATCGTCGCGCCCGACGGCCGCGTGATCGGCCGCGGCCACACCCAGCAGGCCGGCGGGCCGCATGCCGAGGTGATGGCGCTGCGCGATGCCGCGGCCCGCGGCGAATCGGTGCGCGGCGCCACCGTGCACGTGACGCTGGAACCCTGCGCCCACCACGGCCGCACGCCGCCGTGCTGCGACGCGCTGGTCGCGGCTGGCGTGGCACGCGTGGTGATGGCGATGGAAGACCCGTTCCCGCAGGTCGCCGGCCAGGGCGCGGCACGGCTGCGCGCGGCCGGGATCGAGGTCGTCGAAGGCGAGCTGGCCGACGAGGCGCGCGAGCTGAACATCGGCTTCTTCTCGCGCATCCAGCGCGGCCGGCCGTGGGTCCGCCTGAAGGCCGCCGTCTCGCTCGACGGCCGCACCGCGCTGAACAACGGCGTCAGCCAGTGGATCACCGGCCCGGCCGCACGCGCGGATGGCCACGCCTACCGCAAGCGTGCGAGCGCGGTGCTGACCGGCGTCGGCACGGTGCTCGACGACGACCCGCGGCTCGATGTGCGGCTCGTGGAAACGGCCCTGCAGCCGCTGCGCGTGATCGTCGATTCGCGGCTCGAGACGCCGCCCGCCGCGCGCATCCTCGACGCGCCCGGCAGCGTGCTCGTCTACGCCGCCGCGCCCGACGCCGCCCGCCACGCAGCGCTGGAAGCGCGCGGGGCGCAGATCGCGCTGGTGCCGGGCCCGGCCGGCAAGGTCGACCTGCCGGCGATGCTCGCCGACCTGGCGGCGCGCGGCGTCAACGAGCTGCACGTCGAGGCCGGCCACAAGCTCAACGGCTCGTTCGTGCGCGAGGGGCTGGTCGACGAGTTCCTGATCTACATGGCGCCCAAGCTGCTGGGTATGGGGCGCGAATTGGCGGCGTTCGGGCCGCTGGAGACGCTGCAAGACAGCCTCGCGCTGCGCTTCGTCAGCGTCACGCCGATCGGCGACGACCTGCGCCTGATCGCCCGCCCGGCGGCCGCTTGAGATAATCGACCATGTTCACCGGCATCATCACCGGCCTCGGCCGCATCACCGAATCACGTGCGCTGGGCAGCGACGCGTCCCACGGCAAACAGCTGACGATCGAGGCGCCCGCCGGCTACCTCGACGATGTGCAGCTGGGCGACAGCATCGCGCTGAACGGCGCGTGCATGACGGTCACGAGCTTCGACGCGGCCGCGAGCCGCTTTACGATCGACATCTCGCACGAGAGCCTCGACAAGACGGCCGGCCTGGCGGACACCGGTCCGGTCAACCTCGAAAAGGCGATGCGCGCCAACGACCGCCTCGGCGGCCACCTGGTCAGCGGGCACGTCGACGGCATCGGCACGGTGACCCACTTCGCGCCCGTCGGCGAATCCTGGGAGCTGCGCATCGCCACGCCGCGCGAACTCGCCCGCTTCATCGCCTACAAGGGCTCGATCACCGTCAACGGCGTCAGCCTGACCGTCAACCGCGTGATCGACTCCGAGGCCGGGTGCGAACTGAGCATCAACCTGATCCCGCACACGCTGGAGAACACGACGCTCGGCAAACTTTCGGCGGGTCAGCGCGTGAACCTGGAAATCGATCTGATTGCGCGCTACGTCGAACGGATGCTGACTGCGCCGCAGGGCCGGTAGACCTTCACCCTCTTTTTGACCGCCAAGGACGCCAAGAACGCAAAGGGCGCCAAGGAAAAGACAGGGCCTGACTTCTTCATCTCTTCCTTGGCGCCCTTTGCGCCTTGGCGTCCTTGGCGGTAAGAAATAGCGTCGCAACGCTCCACCGCCCCCACCAAACCGCCCCACCTACAATTCGAGGATGGCAATCTCCCCCATCCCCGAGCTGGTCGCCGAGCTGGCAGCGGGCCGCATGATCATCCTCGTCGACGAGGAAGACCGCGAAAACGAAGGCGATCTGGTGATCGCCGCCGACTGCGTCACCCCCGAGGCGATCAACTTCATGGCGCGCTTCGGCCGTGGCCTGATCTGCCTCACGCTGACGCCCGAACGCTGCGACCGCCTGCAACTGCAATCGATGACGGCGCGCAATGGCACCCGCCACGGCACGGCGTTCACGGTCTCGATCGAAGCCGCGACCGGCGTCGACACCGGCATCTCGGCCGCCGACCGCGCCCGCACCGTGCAGGCCGCCGTCGCGCGCGACGCGCAGGCGAGCGATCTGGTCCAGCCCGGCCACATCTTCCCGTTGCGCGCACAGGAGGGCGGCGTGCTGATGCGCGCCGGTCACACCGAGGCCGGCTGCGATCTGGCCGGCATGGCCGGCCTGTCCCCCGCCGCGGTGATCTGCGAGGTGATGAAGGACGACGGCACGATGGCGCGCCTGCCCGACCTGATCGCGTTCGCCCGCGAGCATGGCATGAAGATCGGCACCATCGCCGATCTGATCGAGCACCGCAGCCGCCACGAGACGCTGATCGAGCGCGTGGGCCAACGCCCGCTCGTCACCGCGCAGGGCGAGTTCGAGTGCACCGCGTTCCGCGACCGCACCGGCGGCCTTCACCTGGCGTTGACCAAAGGCACCTGGACCGCGTCGGACGAAGTGCTGGTGCGCGTGCACGAGCCGCTGTCGGTGATGGACCTGCTCGACGCCGGCGGCACCGGCCAGCACTCGTGGCCGCTGCCCAAGGCGCTGGCGCGCCTGCACGCCGAGCAGCGCGGCGCCGCGCTGCTGCTCAATTGCGGCGAGGACGTGGCCGCCCTGGTGCCGCACGTGCTGCCGCCCGTGAGCGGCGCGCCGCGCCCGGCCGGCCAGATGGACCTGCGCACCTACGGCATCGGCGCGCAGATCCTGCGCGAGCTCGGCATCGCGCGCATGCGCCTGCTCGGCAGCCCGCGCCGCATGCCCAGCATGACCGGCTACGGCCTCGAGGTCACGGGCTTCCTCGCCCCCGAACATTCATGACAAGGATTCAACGTGCAAGACGCTGACAAGAGCGCGACCACCGCCGGCGGCATGCAGGCCGAGATCGATGGACGCGACCTGCGCATCGGCATCGTGCAGGCGCGCTTCAACGCCGCGATCACCGACCGGCTCGCCGCGCAGTGCGTGGCGGAGCTGCAGGCGCTGGGCGTCACGGCCAAGCACATCAAGCACGTCACCGTGCCGGGGGCGCTCGAGATCGGCATCGCGCTCAACGCCCTCGCCGAAAGCGAGGACTTCGACGCGCTGATCGCGCTCGGCTGCATCATCCGCGGCGAGACCTACCACTTCGAGCTGGTGGCCAACGAGAGCGGCGCCGCGGTGACGCGGGTCGGCCTCGACCACGAGCTGCCGATCGCCAACGCGATCCTGACGGTCGAGGACGAGGCGCAGGCCTGGGCCCGTGCGGAAGAGAAAGGGCGCGACGCCGCCCGCGTGGCCGTCGAGATGGCGAACCTGATGGAAGCGCTGTCGTGACCGAACCGAACGACACCAACGCCCCTGCCGCAGCGGCACCCACGCCGCCGAAGAAGAAGCCGGCGGGCAAACCGACGCGTCCGAAATCGGCGCGGCGCCGCTCGCGCGAACTCGCGCTGCAGGGCCTGTACGAGTGGCTGGTCTCCGGCGCCGAGGCCGGCGTGGTCGATGCGCACATGCGCGAGCAGGACGGCTTCGACAAGTGCGACGCCGCGCACTTCGACGCGCTGCTGCACGGCTGCATCGGCGAGGCGGCGACGATCGACGCGGTGCTCGCGCGCCATGTCGATCGCAAGACCACGCAGCTCTCGCCGATCGAGCACGGCGTGCTGATGATCGGCGCCTACGAGATGACGCACTGCATCGAGATCCCGTACAAGGTCGCGATCAACGAGGCGGTCGAGCTCGCCAAGGCCTTCGGCGGGACCGACGGCCACAAGTACGTCAACGGCGTGCTCGACAAGGCCGCGATCGACCTGCGGCCGGTCGAGGTGGCCGCGGCACGCGCCGCGCGTTCGTGACCGTGACTGTGGCCGCGGCCGACGCACGATGAGATTGGCCTCGCGGCTCGACCACATCGAACCGTTCTACGTGATGGAGTGCGCCAAGGCGGCCGGCGAGCTGGCCGACAGCCCGGCGTGCGACCCGGCCCGGGGCGGCCGGCCGATGCTGTTCCTGAACATCGGCGAGCCCGACTTCACCGCGCCGCCGCTGGTGCAGCAGGCCGCCGAGCGCGCGCTGCGCGACGGCCGCACGAGGTACACCGATGCGACCGGCCTGCCCGAACTGCGCGAGCGCCTGAGCGCCTGGTACGCGCAGCGCTTCGGCCTGGACATCGCGCCGCGCCGGATCGTGATCACCGCCGGCGCGTCGGCCGCGCTTCAGCTCGCCTGCCTGGCGCTGGTCGACCGCGACGACGAGGTGCTGCTGCCCGATCCGAGCTACCCCTGCAACCGCCATTTCGTCGCGGCCGCCGAAGGCGTGCCCGTGCTGCTGCCGGCCTCGGCCGAGGCCCGCTTCCAGCTCGACGCGCGCGGCGTCGAGGCGGCGTGGACGCCGCGCACCCGCGGCGTGCTGCTGGCTTCGCCGTCGAACCCGACCGGCACCTCGATCGACCCGGACGAGATGGGCCGCATCGCCGCCGCGGTGCGCGCGCGCGGCGGCTTCACGCTGGTCGACGAGATCTACCTCGGCCTGAGCTTCGACGAGCGCTACGGCCACAGCGCGCTCGCCCACGGCCAGGGCCACGGCGACGACGTCGTCTCGATCAACAGCTTCTCCAAGTACTTCTCGATGACCGGCTGGCGGCTCGGCTGGCTGGTCGTGCCCGACGCGCTGGTGCCGGCGATCGAGAAGCTCGCGCAGAACCTCTACATCTGCCCGTCCGCCGTCGCGCAATACGCGGCGCTGGCCTGCTTCGAGCCCGAGTCGATCGCCGAGTACGAGCGGCGCCGCGCCGCGTTCCGCGCCCGGCGCGATTTCCTCGTGCCGGCGCTCGGCACGCTCGGCCTTCCGGTGCCGGTGCAACCCGACGGCGCGTTCTACGCCTGGGCCGACTGTTCCGCGCACGGCGCCAGCAGCTGGGACTTCACGTTCGATGTGATGCGCCGCGCCCATGTCGCGATCACGCCGGGTCGCGATTTCGGGCGGCACACGACCGAGCGCTTCGTGCGCCTGTCGTACGCCAGCTCGATGGCGCAGCTGCACGAGGCGGTCGAGCGGCTGCGCCTGGCGCTCTGACACCACCACGCGGTGTGGTGCTGGGTGAGAACGCAGCCGCGCGCGCGCCCCGGATTGGTGACCACATGTGACTTGGCGGGTCCCCACGGCGCTGTTCGTGCATTCATGCCGCAATCGCTCCGCTAAGCTGGCCGCGTGACAACGCTCGACCCCTCCCCCGTGCCTTCGCCACGCGGCGCGTCGCCGCAGCCCGACACCGCGGCGTGGGACGACACGGATCCGCGCAGCGCCCCAACACCCGGGGAAGGGCTCGACGCCGCCGCGCCGACCGGCAGCGTCCCGACGATCGGCCACATCGGCCGCTACGCGCTCAAGCACCGGCTCGGCGAGGGCGGCATCGGCACGGTGTACGCGGCGCACGACCCGCTGCTCTCGCGCATGATCGCGGTGAAGACGCTGCATGTCGAGGTCGACGAGGCCGAGCGCGACGCCTTCAATGCGCTGTTCCTGAACGAGGCCCGCGCCGCGGCGAGCCTGAACCACGCCAACATCGTGACGGTGTTCGACGCCGGCATCAGCGACGACCGCGCCTACATCGCGATGGAGCTGCTGAAGGGCCGCGACCTGCGCCAGCTGCGCCAGGAAGGCTGGCGTGCCACGCCCGAGCAGGCGGCGCTGATCGTGCGCCGCGTCGCCGACGCGCTCGGCTACGCGCACAGCAAGGGCGTGGTCCACCGGGACGTGAAGCCGGCCAACATCTTCATGATCGGCCGCACGCAGCCCAAGGTGCTCGATTTCGGCATCGCCCGCATCGCCCACCAGCACGACGCGCAGCATGCCAGCGGCGGCGAGATCGCGGCCGGCTCGCCCTACTACATGGCGCCGGAGCAGGCGCGCCAGGAGCCTGCCGACGGCCGCGCCGACGTGTTCTCGCTCGGCGTCGTGCTGTACGAATTGCTGACCGACCGCAAACCGTTCCGCGGCCACACGCTCGCCGAGATCACCGCCGCCGTGCTGACGCACGAGCCGCCAATGGCGAACGCGGTCGATGCCGCGGTGCCGCCCGCACTGGCGGCGATCGCCGCGCGCGCACTCGCCAAGCACCCGGACCAGCGCTTCCGCTCCGCGCGCGCGTTGGCGCGCGAGCTGCGGCACTGGCTCGACGAGAACACCGTCGGCCTCGACGCCGAGGCGCACGATCCGCCGCCCGCACCGCGCCACGCATGGTGGCTCGCGCTCGGCGCCTGCGCGCTGCTCGCCGTCGGCGGTGCGAGCAGCTGGTGGCTCGCACGGGCACGGCCGGCACCGGACGCGCGGGCGCTCGCCACGCCGCTGCTGCAGGCCGTGGCGCCGGAGGTTGCGCCATCCTCACCCTCACCCTCACCCTCACCACCCGGCACCGCGACGACGGTCTCGGCCGCGGCCGAGACCGCCCCGCCTGCCCCGGCCCGGGAACGCGCGGTGCCCGCCGCCACCGCCCGCACGACCCAGGACACCCCACCGCGCCGGCCGCGCGAGCGCGACGCGCGTGCCGCGCAGCCGGCCGCGCCGATCGCGACCGGCACGGTGCGTGTCGCCGTCAGCCCGTGGGGCGAGATCGAGGTCGACGGCCGGCCGGCAGGCACCACGCCGCCCCTGACCGAGCTGACGCTGCCGGCCGGCATGCACCGCATCGTCGTGCGCAACAGCGACCTGCCGGCGCATGCCGTGCAGGTGCAGGTCACGCCCGACCAGCCGGTCGTGCTGCGGCACCGCTTCTGACCATGCGCGCACGCTCATCGCGCACGGCCACGCGGATGCTCATGTTCGCCGCGCTGGTGCTCGCCGGCTGCGCGCTGCCGCCGGGCACGCCGCCCGGCCTGATCGAGGTGGCGGAGCGCCCGGCCGAAAGAGCGCTGCTCGGCGGCATGCGCGCCTACGACGACGGCCAGTACGCGCCCGCCGAGGCGCAGTTGAAGCAGGCGCTCGCGGCCGGCCTCTCATCACCGCGCGACCGCGCCGCGGCCCGCAAACAGCTCGCGTTCATCTATTGCACCAGCCAGCGCGTGCCGGCCTGCGAGGCCGAGTTCCGCGCCGCGCGCCGCGACGACCCGGCGTTCACGCTCACGCGCGCCGAGGCCGGCCACCCGGTGTGGGGACCGGTCTGGCTCAAAACGAGGAACTGAGCGCAGCGGCGATAATCCACGCCAATGCAAGTGAGCTCCACCCGCGACACCCCGCCCTACCGATTCCAACTGCGCGTCTACTGGGAAGACACCGATGCCGGCGGCGTCGTCTTCTACGCGAACTACCTGAAGTTCTTCGAGCGCGCGCGCACCGAGTGGCTGCGTTCGCTCGGCCACCAGCAGGAGGCGATGCGCGCCGCGACCGGCGTCGTCTTCATCGTCACCGACACGACCGTGCGCTACCTGCGCCCGGCGCGGCTCGATGACCTGATCGCGGTGACGGTCGAGGTGCGCCACGCCGGCCGCGCGCAGATGACGATCGCCCAGCAGGCGTGGCGTCAATCCGCCGGTGGCGAGGAGCTGCTGGCCGACGGCACGATCCGCATCGGCTGTGTCGATGCCGGAACTTTCAGACCCCAACGCATTCCGAACGCGATCGTCGAATCGCTCCCTCAATGAACCAAGACTTCTCGATCCTCACGCTCATCACCCAGGCGGGCATCGTCGTCCAGCTCGTGATGGCGGGCCTGATGATCGCCTCGCTCGCCAGCTGGACCGTGATCTTCAGCAAGCTGTTCGGCCTGAAACGCATACGCGCCGCGAACGAGGATTTCGAGCGCGATTTCTGGGCCGGCAAGAACATCAACGACCTGTACGCCGACGCCGTCAAGCGCACCGACGGCTCGCCGATGGAGCGCATCTTCGCCTCCGGCATGCGCGAGTTCATGAAGCTGCGCGAGCGCCGCGTCGCCGACCCGGGCGCACTGCTCGACGGCGCGCGCCGCGCGATGCGCGCGAGCTTCCAGCGCGAGCTCGACACGATCGAGGCGCACCTGTCCTTCCTCGCGACCGTCGGCTCCGTGTCGCCGTATGTCGGCCTGTTCGGAACGGTCTGGGGGATCATGCATGCGTTCGTCGGCCTCGCGAACATGACGCAGGTGACGCTCGCGACCGTCGCGCCCGGCATCGCCGAGGCGCTGGTCGCCACCGCGATCGGCTTGTTCGCGGCGATCCCCGCGGTGATCGCCTACAACCGCTTCGCGCGCGACATCGACCGCATCGCGATCCAGCTCGAGACCTTCATCGAGGAGTTCTCGAACATCCTGCAGCGCAACGCCGGCACGGCGCCGGCGGGCCACTGAGATGCCGGCCGTCAGCCACCGCGGCAGCGGCTCGCGCCGCCGCACGATCAACGAGATCAACATGGTCCCGTTCATCGACGTGATGCTGGTGCTGCTGATCATCTTCATGGTCACCGCGCCGTTGATCACCACCGGCGTGGTCGACCTGCCCAGCGTGGGCAAGAGCTCGAAGCGGCCGGACCACGTGGTGGAACTCGTGGTCGGCAGCGACGACAAGGTCAAGCTGCGCATCGACGGCAAGGACGGCGCGCCGGTCGTGATGCGCGACGTCGCCGCGAAGGTGCGCGAACTGCAGGGCGGCGACGCGACCACGCCGGTCGTGATCTCGGCCGACAAGAACGTGAAGTACGAGACCGTCGTGAAGGTGATGGACACGTTGCAGCGCGCCGGCGTGCAGCGCGTGGGCCTGTCGGTCAAGAACAGCGCGGCGCCCTGAAGACGAACGATGGACGCCACGCTGACCCGTGACCCGTTCATGCCGCAGGCGCCGCGCGTGCGCGGCCGCGCGATCACGCTCGCGGTGCTGGCGCACCTGCTGCTGGTCCTGGCGCTGGCGTTCGGCGTCAACTGGCGCAGCGACGAGCCGGCGTCCGTGGCCGCGGAGCTGTGGTCCGCCACGCCGCAGGCTGCGGCGCCGCGCGCCGTCGAACCGCCGCCACCGCCGCCCGAGCCGACGCCGGTGCAGAAGACCGAGCCGGTCGTGCAGCCCCCGCCCAAGCCCCCCGAGCCCGTGTCCGCGAAGCCGCCGACGCCCACGTTGCCCGATCCGCAGATCGCGATCGAGAAGGCGAAGAAGGAAGAGGCCAGGCGCATCGCCGAGCAGGAGGAAGCCAGGCGCGAGAAACGCGAGAAGGCCGAGCGCGAGAAACAGGAACTCGCGTTGAAGAAGGAGAAGGAACGCGAGAAGGCCGAGAAGCTGAAGGCGGATCAGGCCAAGGCCGACAAGCTGAAGGCCGAGCAGGCGAAGGCCGAGCTCGCGAAGAAGGAGAAGGCGGAGAAGGACCAAGCCGCGCGGGAGGCGGCCATTCGCGATCAAAACCTGAAGCGCATTACCGGCATGGCCGGCGCCACCGGCGGCTCGAACGACACCGGCACCGCGTTGCGCAGCAGCGCGCCTTCGGCCAACTACGCCGGCCGCGTGATGGCGCGCATCAAGCCGAACATCCTGCTGACCGACCCGGTCGACGGCAACCCGCGCGCGGTCGTCGAGGTCAAGCTCGCGCCGGACGGCACGATCATCGCGAAGCGCCTGGTGCAGAGCAGCGGCACCAAGGTGTGGGACGACGCGGTGCTGCGCGCGATCGAGCGCACCGAGATGCTTCCGCTCGACAACGGCCGTGCACCGCCGGTGTTCGAGATCGGCTTCAGGCCGCGCGATTGACCGGCGGCGGCGCGGCGCTGACGCCGTGCAGCCACGATCCGCGCAGCGCATCGGCCAGCCAGCCCGCGAAGTCGAACCCGTCGCCCGCGCGCTCCAGCGCGGCGCCGAGGCTGGCGCCGGCCAGCAGGTCCGCCGTCCAGTCCGCCGTGGCCGCATCGAGCGGATGAACCACCGCGCGCCAGCCGCGACGAACGATCAGCACCTGTTCGCCGCGCTCGGCCGCCATCGCCTCGCGCACGTGCGCGAACGCGCGTTCCGCGGCCTCGCCCTCGAGCCGATGGGCCGCGTGGATCGCACCGATCGGCCAGTGCGAGCGCAGCAGTGCGGTGCCGGGCATCAGGCGCAGCCAGAGCAGCTCGGGATCGGCGGATTCGAGCAGCGACAACGACGCGGCATCGAGCGTCGCGTCCTCCGCGCGCTCGTTGCAGTGCACCGCCAGGTCGAGCCGCGCGCAGTCGGCCAGCCACGGCCACGCCGCGAGCCCGCGATGTGCGCCCAGCCAGTCGGGCATTGCAGCGCCCCACTCGCCCAGGTCGCCCCGGGCCGGCGGATGCGCGTGGCGGAACTCTCGCGCCAGGTGCGCGAAGTCGTCGGCGCCAACCAAGGACTTGACCGTCGGGAAAGCCGCCGCGAGCGCACGCTCGGCGATCGATTCGGCGTTGGCGCGGTACGCCTCCAGACCGCGCGCGACACGTGCGCCCGTCTCGCGCAGGAGATCGACCGCGGGCACGTCGACCACCGCGCCAGGCGGTCCCAACGCCGCGAGCAGCGCGCGCTGCCGCCCGGCTTCTTTCATCGCGCCGCCACGCGGGCCGTGCGTTCCACGACCTCGGCTGCGTGGCTCGCCTCTGCCAGCAAGTCGTCGAACGCCGGCAGGTCGGTGTCCCACTCGACCAGCGTCGGCACGGCGCCGAAGCGCCGCAGCGCGTGCTCGTACACCGCCCACACGCCCGGCCGCACGCGGCTGCCGTGGTCGTCGATCACCAGACCGTCGGCTTCGCAATAGCCGGCCAGGTGGATCTCGCCGACGGTGCCGCGCGGCAAGGCATCGACGAACGCGCAGCACGCCGCGAGCGGATCGGCCGCCCCGGCGTTCAGCGCATTCACCATCAGGTTGTTGACGTCGAGCAGCAACGCGCAGCCGCTGCGCCGGGCGAGCTGCGCGAGGAACTCGGGCTCGGCGATCGCGTCGTCGGCGAACGCCACGTAGGCGGACAGGTTCTCGACCAGCATCGCGCGGCCGAGCCGCTCCTGCACGCGCTGCACGTTGGCGACCATGATGTCGAGCGCCACGGGCGTGAACGCGACCGGCAGCAGGTCGTTCGCATGCAGCACCGGCGCCCCGTCGAACGGGGCCGCGCGCGCGAAACAGGCATGGTCGGACACGCGCACCGGCTCGATCCGCTCGACCAGCCGCGCCAGCCGGTCCAGGTGCCACGGGTCCAGCCCGCCGGCAGCGCCGAGCGACAGGCCGACGCCGTGCAGGCTCACCGGATAGTGATCGCGCGCCTGGCGCAGCACCGCGAGCGCGGCGCCACCGTCGGCAAAGAAATTTTCGGAATGAACCTCGACGAAGCCCAGCGGCGGCAGCGTCTCGAACAGCGCGGCGTAGTGCGGCTGGCGCAGCCCGATGCCGACAGTCGACGACCGTGACGGCGACCACGACGACGAGGGCGGCATGCGCGCCTCGTCGCGCATCATTTCTTGGCGATCAGCGCCCTTGCCTCCGCCTCGGACTTGCCGCCCAGCTTCTCGCAGGTGCCCTTGGCGACATAGTTCCACTCGTCCGGCGCCATCGCGACCTTGTTCTGGCCCGCGCAGGAGTGGCTGCCCGACAGGTTGGCGCAGTCGTTCGTGCCGGGCTTGGCGATGCCGTAGCACTTCTCCTTCTCCTTGCCCTTGTCGTCCGCGGCCTGGGCCGCCGACAGGACACCCAGGGCGAGGACGGAGGCGAGCGCGCTGGACGCGATGCGACGGGTGTTCATGGTGACGCTCTTTCGAAAGGTGATCGACGACGCGTATTCTGTACGCACGCCCGTTCGGTCGGATGCGATGGCCCCCGCCTTACGCGGGTTGTTCGCCGAAGCCCCCGCCGCCCGGCGTCTCGATCACGAACACGTCGCCCGGCGCCATCTCCACCGAGCCGATGTGATCGAGCGATTCGCGCGTGCCGTCGGCCCGTTCGACCCGGTTGATCCCGGGCTGCCCGGCCTCGCCCCCCGCCATGCCGAACGCCCCGTGGTGGCGGCCGTTCGACAGGATCGACGCGGTCATCGGCTCGAGGAAGCGCACCCGCCGCACGCCGCCGTCACCGCCCCGGCGCAGTCCGGTGCCGCCCGAGCCCTTGCGGATCTCGTAGCTGTCGAGCCGCACCGGGAAGCGGAACTCGAGCACCTCGGGGTCGGTGAGGCGGGAGTTGGTCATGTGGGTCTGCACGACCGAGGTGCCGTCGAAATCCGGCCCGGCGCCCGAGCCGCCGGAGATCGTCTCGTAGTACTGGTGGCGTGCGTTGCCGAAGGTGAAGTTGTTCATCGTGCACTGGCCGGCGGCCATCGCCCCGAGCGCGCCGTACAGCGCGTTGGTGATGCAGGTCGAGGTCTCCACGTTGCCGGCCACCACCGAGGCCGGCGGGTGCGGATTCAGCATCGAGCCGTCGGGGATGATCACGCGCAAGGGCTTGAGGCAGCCGGCGTTCAGCGGGATGTCGTCGTTCACCAGCGTGCGGAACACGTACAGCACCGCGGCCATGCACACCGCGGTCGGCGCATTGAAGTTGTTGGTGAGCTGCGCGGAGGTGCCGGTGAAATCGATCTCGGCGCTGCGCTCGGCGGCGTTCACGCGGATCGCGACGCTGATCTGCGCGCCGTTGTCGAGCGGCAGCGTGAACGCACCGTCCTTCAGGTTGGTGATCACGCGGCGCACCGATTCCTCGGCGTTGTCCTGCACGTGGCCCATGTAGGCCTGCACCACGTCGAGCCCGAACTGATCGACCATGCGGCGCAGTTCCTGCACGCCTTTTTCGTTCGCGGCGATCTGCGCCTTCAGGTCGGCCAGGTTCTGCTGCGGGTTGCGCGACGGGTGTGCGCCGCTGCTCAGCAACGCCCGCATCTCGGCCTCGCGCAGCACGCCGCGCTCGACCAGCTTGACGTTGTCGATCTGCACGCCCTCTTCCTCGATGCGGGTCGAGAACGGCGGCATCGAGCCCGGCGTCACGCCGCCGATGTCGGCATGGTGGCCGCGCGAGCCGACGTAGAAGATCGGCCTGCGGCCCCCCTCACCCCGGCCCTCTCCCGCATGCGGGAGAGGGAGTGAGATTGAGCGCTCTGCTCCCTCTCCCGCCCGCGGGAGAGGGTTGGGGTGAGGGCCGTCGCCCGCCGCATCCAGATAGACCGGCGTCACGACCGTCACGTCCGGCAGGTGCGTGCCGCCGTGGTACGGGTCGTTCAGCACGAACACGTCGCCCGGCTGCATCGTGCCGGCGTTGCGCGCGACGACCGTCTTGATCGATTCGCTCATCGAGCCCAGGTGCACCGGCATGTGCGGCGCATTGGCGATCAGGTTGCCGGCCGCGTCGAACAGCGCGCACGAGAAATCGAGCCGCTCCTTGATGTTGACCGAGTACGCGGTGTTCTGCAGCTGCAGCCCCATCTGCTCGGCGATGTTCATGAACAGGTTGTTGAAGACCTCGAGCATCACCGGGTCGACCGTCGTGCCGATCGCGCGGCGCTGCCCGCGCGGCTGAACGCGGTCGAGCACCAGGTGATCGAGCGCCGTCACGCGCGCCTGCCAGCCGGGCTCGACGACGGTGGTCGCGTTCTTCTCGGCGATGATGGCCGGGCCGTCGATCACGTGGCCGGGGCGCGTGGCCTCGCGCACCACGAGCGCGGCGTCCCACCAGCGCCCGCCGCTGAAGAGGCGCACGGTCGCGGCCGACGGAGGCGCGCCGCTCGCATCGACCGCGTGGCGCGGCTCGGCCGGCGCATCGCCGGCGCCGATCGCCTCGACCGACACCGCCTCGACGATCAGCCGCCGCTCGTTCATCAGGAACGCGAAGCGCTGCCGGTAGGCGGCCTCGAACGCGGCCTGGATCTCGGCGACGCTGCCGAACGGCACGACCAGCGCCGAATCGGTGCCCTCGTAGCGCACGTGCACGCGGCGGTGCAGGTGGACCTGACCGCTGCTGACGCCCTGGCGCGTGAGCTCCTCGCCAGCCTCGTGAGCGAGCGCGTCGACCCGCTTCGTCACCGCTTCCAACGCGGACACGAGCGGTTGCTCGATCGACGCCTCGCGCATCACGCTCTGGTCCGCCAGCCCCATGCCGTAGGCCGAGAGCACGCCGCCGAGCGGATGCGCGAACACGCGGTCCATGCCGAGTGCATCGGCGACGCGGCAGGCGTGCTGGCCGCCGGCGCCGCCGAAGCATTGCAGCGCGTAGCGCGTCACGTCGTAGCCGCGCGCGACCGAGATCTTCTTGATCGCGTTGGCCATCGCGCCGACGGCGATGTCGACGAAGCCCTCGGCCACTTCCTCCGGCGCGCGCTTCACGCCGGTCGCCGCCTCGATCTCGGCGGCCATCGCGGCGAACCTGTCGGCCACCACCTGCGCATCGAGCCGTTCGTTGGCCTGCGGCCCAAAGACTTCGGGGAAGTGGGCCGGCTGGATCTTGCCGAGCATCACGTTCGCATCGGTCACCGCGAGCGGGCCGCCGCGCCGGTAGCAGGCCGGCCCGGGGTTGGCGCCGGCGCTCTGCGGCCCGGCGCGAAAGCGCGAGCCGTCGAACGACAGGATCGAGCCACCGCCCGCTGCCACCGTGTGGATGCTCATCATCGGCGCGCGCATGCGCACCCCGGCCACCTGGGTCTCGAACGCGCGCTCGAACTCGCCGGCGAAGTGGCTCACGTCGGTCGAGGTGCCGCCCATGTCGAAGCCGATCACCTTGTTGGTTCCCAAGTCGTCTTCGGCGAGTTGGGCGGTGCGCACCATGCCGACGATGCCGCCGGCCGGGCCGGACAGGATCGCGTCCTTGCCCTGGAACGCGTGCGCGTCGGCCAGGCCGCCGCTCGACTGCATGAAGAACAGCTTCACGCCCGGCATCTCGCCCGCCACCTGTTCCACGTAGCGGCGCAGGATCGGCGAGAGGTAGGCGTCGACGACGGTCGTGTCGCCGCGGCCGACCAGCTTCATCAGCGGGCTGACCTGGTGCGAGACGCTGACCTGCGTGAAGCCGGCCTCCTCGGCCAGACGCTGGGCGGCCAGTTCGTGCGCGGGGTAGCGGTAGCCGTGCATGAACACGATCGCGACGCTGCGCAGGCCGGCGTCGAACGCGGCCCACAACCGCTCGCGCAGGTGCAGTTCGTCCAGCGGCTGCACCACCTCGCCGTTCGCGCCCACGCGTTCGGCGGCTTCGATCACCCGGGTGTACAGCAGCTCCGGCAGCACGATGTGCCGGTCGAAGATGCGCGGCCGCTCCTGGTAGCCGATGCGCAGCGCGTCGCGGAAGCCGCGGGTCGTGACCAGCAGCGTCGGCTCGCCCTTGCGTTCGAGCAACGCGTTGGTCGCGACCGTGGTGCCCATCTTCACGCACTCGACCTGCTCGGGGGTGACCGGCTCGCCCGGCTGCAGGCCGAGCAGGTGGCGGATGCCGGCGACCGCGGCGTCGCGGTACTGCTCCGGGTTCTCCGACAGCAGCTTGTGCGTCACCAGCGTGCCGTCGGGCCGCTTGCCGACCACGTCGGTGAACGTGCCGCCGCGGTCGATCCAGAACTGCCAGCGCTTGGGGGTGGAAAGGCTTGTCATCTGGAGAGTCCCTGGAAGCGCTGGCGCAGCAGCGTGGTGATGTCGAGCACGTCGCGCCCGGTGGCGACGCGCACCGCCTCGGCGTACGGCGGCATGTTGGTGCATTCGAGCACGATCGTCGAGAGCTGCGGGTGGCGCGCGATCAGGCGCTGCGCGGCGGCGACCGTCTGGGCGCGCGCATCGTCGGTGTCCAGCGTGGGCTCGTCGTTCAGCAGCGTGCGGTGGAACGCGCAATGGGGCGAGAGACCTTCGACCGGCGTCATGAGTGCTGCGCCGGCGGCGCGGAGGTGATCGGCGCTCAGCGAGGCGCCGTCCGCCGTCACCACGCCCGCGTCCTGCAGCCCGGCGAGCTGAAGCAGGCTGGAACTCCACACCGGCACCGGCAGCGCCGCCTGCAGTTCGCGCTGGAACAGCACGAGGAAACCGCAGCTGGTGGTGATCGCGGTGGCGCCCTTGTCGATCAGCTCGCGGCCGGCGTCGACGAAGGGCTGCAGCAGCGCCGGATCGCGCTCTCGCACCACGCGCTGCGGCGAGGCGCCGTGCACGGTGCGGTAGCGCACCGGAAAGTCGAAGGTCAACGGGTTGCCGACGTCGCCGACGACGCGCGGGAAGCGCGTGTCGAGCATCAGCACGCCGAGCATGCTCACAACGACGTGGCGGCGCGCGCCGCCTGGTCGTACATGCCGGACATGGTGCGCAGCAGCCGCGCCATCTCCCCGATGTCGGCATTGCGCTCGGCGTCGAGGTTGTCGATCAGGCAGGCCTCGCGCACCTCGCGGTACTGGCGCACGGCCGTTTCGCCGGCCGGCGACGGGCTGTAGAGCACTTCCTTGCCGACCTTCTCGGCGCGCACCAGATCGGCCGCGACCAGCTTCTTCAACGAGTAGGCGACGACGTGGGTGTCCTCGTAGTTGAGCACGAAGCAGATGTCGGCCAGCTTCTTGTTGCGCTCGCGGTGCGCCAGGTGGTGGAGCACGAGCACGTCGGTGATCGTCAGGTCGGGGCAGCCGGCGGCGGCCATGCAGCGCATCGCCCAGCGCGAGAACGCGTTCCACGCCACGATCATGCCGAACTCGAACTCGGACAGCTCGACGCTCTTCGGCGAGACCAGGTGCGACGACGAGACGATGCCGCGCGCCTGCGCCTTGCCCTTGGCGGCCGGCTTGGCGGTGGCGCGGGAGTCCTTCAAGGTCGTCCTTCGAAACGTTGATAATTTATTGACAATTTATCGAAGTTTCGCTGACACTGCAATCCGGTAGAACAACCGATGCCCGCCCGACCGGCACGCTCTATGCTTTTGCGGCCCACCCTCGTGGACCCAACCTTTCAACCGGAGTGCTCATGAATCTGACCCGTCGCCTCGTCTGCCTCGCCTCGATGCTCACCCTCGCGGGCACCGCCGCGGCCCAGACCAAGTGGGACCTGCCCGCGGCCTACCCGGCCAACAACTTCCACACCGAGAACCTGACGCAGTTCGCGGCCGATGTCGACAAGGCGACCAGCGGCAAGCTCAAGATCACCGTGCACGCCAACGCCTCGCTGTTCAAGGCGCCCGAGATCAAGCGCGCGGTCCAGGGCGGGCAGGCGCAGATGGGCGAGATCCTGATGGCCAACTTCCAGAACGAGTGGCAGATCTTCGGCATCGACGGCCTGCCCTTCCTGGCCGACAGCTACGACGCCTCGGCCAAGCTCTACAAGGCGCAGAAGCCGGCCCTCGAGAAGAAGCTCGGCGAGCAGGGCATGATGCTGCTGTACGCGGTGCCGTGGCCGCCGCAGGGCATCTACGCGAAGAAGCCGATCACCTCGGCCGCCGACCTGAAGGGCCTGAAGTGGCGCGCCTACAGCCCGGCCACCGCGCGCATCGCGGAACTCGTCGGCGCGCAGCCGGTCACGGTGCAGGCGGCGGAGCTGTCGCAGGCCATGGCCACCGGCGTGATCGAGAGCTACATGTCCTCGGGCTCGACCGGCTACGACACCAAGACCTACGAGTACATCAAGTTCTGGACCGACACCCAGGCCTGGCTGCCGAAGAACGCGGTGCTGGTCAACAAGGCCGCGTTCGACGCGCTCGACAAGCCGACCCAGGCCGCGCTGCTGAAGGCCGGTGCCGACGCCGAGGCGCGCGGCTGGTCCGTGTCCAAGGTCAAGAACACCGAGTACATCGACCTGCTGAAGAAGAACGGCATGACGATCGTGCCGCCCTCGCCGCAGCTCGTCACCGACATGAAAAAGGTCGGCGACACGATGCTGAAAGAATGGCTGGACAAGGCCGGCCCTGAAGGCCAGGCCGTCGTCGACGCCTACAAGAAAATGTGATGACCGGCGCCGCCCCACGCCCTGCGGCGGCGCCTTCCGCGCTGCGTCGCACGCTCGATCTGATCTACGACAGCGCCGCCGGCCTCGCAGCGGTGTTCATGGTGTTGCTGCTGGTGATGGTGCTGCTGTCCATCCTGAGCCGGCAGCTGCACTTCAACATCGCCGGCATCGACGCCTACGCCGGCTACATGATGGCCGCGACCGGCTTCCTCGCGCTCGCCCACACGCTGAAGAAGGGCGAGCACATCCGCGTGACGCTGCTCATCGGTTCGCTGAAGGGCGCGTGGAAACGCGGCTTCGAGATCTGGGCGCTGTTCGCCGCCTCGCTGCTCGCGCTCCTGGCGGCGTTCTACAGCTGCAAGCTGGCATGGCAGTCCTACGCCTTCCACGACATCTCGACCAGCAACGACGCCACGCCGCTGTGGATCCCGCAGCTGACGATGGCGCTCGGCACCGTGGTGCTGGCGATCGCGTTCATCGACGAGCTGGTGCTCGAGCTGCGCGGCCAACGGGTCGTGCTCACGTCGGACGAGGCTTCGCACAATGAGTGACTTCGCGATCACCGCGCTGCTGATCGCATCGCTGTTTCTCATCCTCGGCAGCGGCGTGTGGATCGGGTTGACGCTCTCGGGCGTCGCCTGGATCGGCATGCAGCTGTTCAGCTCGCGCCCGGCTGGCGACGCGATGGCGGTGACGATCTGGGGCTCGTCCTCGAGCTGGACGCTGACCGCCCTGCCGCTGTTCATCTGGATGGGCGAGATCCTGTTCCGTACGAGACTGAGCCAGGACATGTTCAAGGGCCTCGCACCGTGGATGCAGGCGCTGCCGGGCCGGCTGCTGCACGTCAACGTGGTCGGCTGCGCGATCTTCGCGGCCGTCTCGGGCTCGAGCGCCGCCACCTGCGCCACGATCGGCAAGATGAGCCTGCCCGAGCTGAACAAGCGCGGCTACCCGGACATCATGTCCGTCGGCTCGCTCGCCGGCGCCGGCACGCTCGGGCTGCTGATCCCGCCGAGCATCATCATGATCGTCTACGGCGTCACGGCCGACGTCTCGATCTCGCAGCTGTTCATCGGCGGCGTGATCCCGGGCGTGCTGCTGGCGGGCATCTTCTCGCTGTACATCGCGGTCTGGTCGCTGACCCACAAGGACCAGATCCCGCCGGCCGACCGCAAGATGACGCTGGGCGAGAAGCTGAACGAGTCGCGCCACCTGATCCCGGTCGTGCTGCTGATCGCCGCCGTGCTGGGCTCGATCTACAGCGGCATCGCCACCGCGACCGAGGCGGCCGGCCTCGGCGTGCTCGGCTCGCTGATCCTGTCGGCGCTGCAGGGCACGATGAGCTGGGCCACGTTCAAGGCGTCGCTGATGGGCGGCACGCGGCTGTACTGCATGATCGCGCTGATCCTGGCGGGCGCCGCGTTCCTGACGCTGAGCATGGGCTACATCGGCCTGCCCCGCCACCTGGCCGAGTGGATCGGCGGGCTGGGGCTGAGCAAGTTCCAGCTGATCATGGCGCTGACCGCGTTCTACATCCTGCTCGGCTGCTTCCTCGACGGCATCTCGATGGTGGTGCTGACGATGGGCGTGATCATGCCGACGGTGCAGAAGGCCGGCATCGACCCGCTGTGGTTCGGCATCTTCATCGTCGTCGTCGTCGAGATGGCGCAGATCACGCCGCCCGTCGGCTTCAACCTGTTCGTGATGCAGGGCATGACGAACCGCAGCATCGTCTACATCTCGCGCGCCGCGTTCCCGTTCTTCCTGTTGATGGTCGCGATGGTCGTGATGCTGTACGTCTTCCCGCAGATCGTCACCTTCCTGCCGCAGCAGATGCGGTCCTAGCCGGGCACCCCGGCGCAGAACTGGCCGACCGGAGCCCCGCATTTCGGCGCTTCGGGGCCGGCGGGCCTGGGCATCATCGATCGGGATGGAAAGTCGGCGAGCGCTGCAATGCGCGCAGCGCGTCGACTCGCCCGCAACGAGGACGCCGCGATGGCCGACATGTCGATTCCCCTGGACTGCGATCTGAGCCTGGCCGCCGGCGGCGGAGCCGATCCCGGCTTCGCCACCAAGGCCCAGCGCGAGCCGTTCTGCTGGCCGACACCGCCGTACGCGAGCTACCCGGTCGCCACGCCGCAGACGGACCCCGAGCCCTGCGAGATCGTCGGCCTGAACAACGTGCGCACCACCGGGCGCCTGACCTTCTTCGTGCCCGAGGAAAGCGTCGCGCACGTGCAGCTGCAGAAGGCGCGCACCACCGTGCCGCTGCGCTTCGACCAGTTCCGCTCGCTGACGCTGACCACGCCGCTGCTGCCCGGCGCGCTCGCCGCGAGCGACCCGCATGCCGGGCTGCTCGCGCACCGCACCAGTTCGCTGTACCAGTTGACGCTGAAGGGCGGCACCGAGGTGACGGGCAACACCGTCGGCCATGTCGAGAACGACCTCGGCCTGTTCCTGTTTCCGCCCTGCACCGAGCCCGGCTCGGCCGACGACGACGGCAGCGTGACCCGCTGCTTCATCCCGCGCAGCGCCTACACCCAGTTCGAGATCGGCTCCAGCATCGGCGAACTGCTGGTCGAGCAGCGCAGCGCCACGGCGGCGCAGATCGAGCAGGCGGTCGATGTGCAGCAGCAGCTGCGCAACCGCAAGCTCGGTGACGTGCTGGTCACGCGCGACGTCGTCACCCCGGCCCAGCTGCTGGAGGCGATCGACCGCCAGGCCAAGATGCCGATGGTGCGGATCGGCGAGGCGCTCGTCTCGCTCGGGATGATCAACCGCCACCAGCTCGACGAGGCGCTGGCGCAGCAGCAGAACGACCGCAGCGTGCCGCTCGGCGAGCTGCTGGTGCGCATGGGCGTCGTCTCGCGCGAGGACCTGCAGATCGCGCTGGCCCGCAAGATGGGCTACCCGCTGGTCGACATCGACACCTTCCCGGCCGAGGCCGAGGCCTTGCGCCGGCTGAGTTACCAGGTGGCGGCGCGCCTGCAGGTGATGCCGCTGCTGCTGCGCGACGGCCGGCTGGTCGTGGCGATGGACGATCCGGCGCGCCGCCGCAGCGCGGTCGAGGAAGTGGAATTCAGCGCCCAGATCAAGGTGGTGCCGGTGCTGGCCGACGGCCGCCTGATCGGCCCGGCGCTGCACCTGGCCTACGAGAAGATCGGCGCCGTCGACGGCCCGGTGCGCACGATCGGCGAGGACGCCGCGCTGTCCATGAAGTTCGACCTGCCGGACACCGACAAGCTGGTCGAGACGCTCGAGAAGGAAGGCCTGGAGCGCGGCGCCGACGACGACCGGCCGATCGAGCAGTCCGACAACTCGCTGGTGCGCCTGCTCAACAACATGATCATCGAGGCGAACCGCGAGGGCGTCTCCGACATCCACATCGAGAGCTACCCCGGCCGCGAGAAGATCCGCGTGCGCTTCCGCAAGGACGGCGTGCTGCGCACCTACCTCGAGCTGCCGCCGAACTACCGCAACGCGCTGATCGCCCGCGTCAAGATCATGTGCGATCTGGACATCTCCGAGCGCCGCAAGCCGCAGGACGGCAAGATCAACTTCGCCAAGTTCTCGCCGCAGCACAAGCTCGAACTGCGGATCGCGACGATCCCGACCAACCACGGCCTCGAGGACGTGGTGATGCGGCTGCTGACCTCCGCCAAGCCGATGCCGGTGGACCGCCTGGGCCTGTCGCCCGACAACCTGGCCAAGCTCAAGCACGCGGTCGAGCGCCCCTACGGCATGGTGCTGTGCGTCGGACCGACCGGCTCGGGCAAGACGACCACGCTGCACTCCGCGCTCAGCCACATCAACGTGCCCGAGCGCAAGATCTGGACCGCCGAAGACCCGATCGAGATCACCCAGCCCGGCCTGCGCCAGGTGCAGGTGAACCCGAAGATCGACTGGACGTTCGCGAAGGCGCTGCGTGCCTTCCTGCGCGCCGATCCGGACGTGATCATGGTCGGCGAGATCCGCGACCAGGAGACCGCCGGCATGGTCGTCGAAGCGTCGCTCACCGGCCACCTGGTGATGAGCACGCTGCACACCAACAGCGCGCCCGAGACCGTGACGCGGCTGCTCGACATGGGGCTCGACCCCTTCAACTTCGGCGACTCGCTGCTCGCCGTGCTGGCGCAGCGCCTGGTGCGCAAGCTGTGCGTGCATTGCCGCACGACCAGGCCGGCGACCCAGGAGCAGGCGGACGAACTGATCGCCGACTACATGCAGGCCTTCGGCGCCGAGCCGCCGGTGCAGCGCGACGCGGTGCTCGCCGGCTGGGCCCAGCGCAACAGCAAGGGCGGCCGCCTGATGCTGCACCACAGCCCCGGCTGCATCGAGTGCGACAACACCGGCTTCCGGGGCCGCGCCGGCATCCACGAGCTGATGGTCGTCTCGCGCGAGGTGCGCCGCATGATCCAGACGCGCGCGCCCGCCGCCGCGCTGCAGCAGGTCGCGATGGCCGAGGGCATGCGCTCGCTTCGCCAGGACGGCATCGACAAGGTGCTGGACGGCATCACCACGATAGAGGAAGTGCGCGCGACCAGCAACGTCTGACGCGCGGGGCAGGCCCGCTAGAATCCGCAGCCCGGCGCCGCGTGGCGCCGCGTTCCTGAAGGATTCGACGTGGATTTGAAGCTGCCGATCAAGATATTCGACGAACTCACGGAATCGGTGATCGAGTCGACCGGCATGCTCGACCTGGCCAGCGGCGAGATCCGCAGCATCGAGTACGACGACTACAACGCCGAGACGTCGGGCCTGCCCGCCGAGGACAAGACCTACGAGTTCACCTCGGGCCTGCTGACCAACGGCTCGAAAGACGTGGAATTCCGCATCGAGGTCGACGTGATGACCGGCCTGTACTCGGTGACGCCGAGCGAGCTGCTCGAGCTGAAGGGCCGCGCCGCCAAGCTGTTCACCGCCGGCCCGACGGACGCCGCACCGACGATCGCGCCGCGCAAGCTGCGCTGATCGCGCGCCGCCCCTCGGGGCGCGGGGTGTAAGAACCCCGTGCCGTGCGCGACCTCCTGCGGACCCGACAATCGGCCCAGGAGTTGCCCGCCATGAACCCATCCTCCCCGCTGCCCCGCCGCGCCTTCGTCTCGACGCTGGCCGGCGCGGCCGTCGTGCTCGGTGCCGCCGCGATCGTCGGCATGCCGGTGGCCACGCGCGCCGCCGCCGAGGCCGCCGTCAGGATCCCGCCGCCGGCCGACGCCGGGCTGGGCGGCGATGCCGGCGCGACCTCGGCCACGGCCGTGTTCGCCGGCGGTTGCTTCTGGGGCGTGCAGGGCGTGTTCCAGCACACCCGCGGCATGCTCAGTGCCGTTTCCGGCTACACCGGCGGCAGCGCCGCCACGGCCCGCTACGAGCTGATCGGCAGCGGCCTCACCGGCCACGCCGAGGCCGTGCAGGTGACCTACGACCCGCGTCAGGTGACCTACGCACAGCTGCTGCAGATCTTCTTCTCGGTGGTGCACGACCCGACCCAGCTGAACCGGCAGGGCCCCGACCGCGGCACGCAGTACCGCTCGGCGATCTTCACGACCGATGCGGCGCAGAAGCAGGCCGCCGAGCGCTACATCGCGCAGCTCGATGCGGCCAAGGTCTACCCCGGCAGGATCGCCACGCAGGTCGGCCCGCTGGTCGCGTTCCACCCCGCCGAGGACTATCACCAGGACTACGCGACGCTCCACCCCGAGTCCCGCTACATCGCCACCTTCGACCTGCCGAAGATCGCCGCGCTGAAGACGATGTTCGCCGCGCAGTACCGGGCCGAGCCGGTGCTGGTGCGCCCGCGGAGCGCGACCGCACGCCGCTGAGGACCGTCGATGCGGTAAGGTCGCGCCGATGCTCTTCGGCCTGACCACCGCCTACTGGCTGACCGTCCATGGTTTCGTGACCATCGTCGCGGTGTTGCTCTACGCGATCACCGCGCACGTGCTGCAGCAGCGTCGCCACCCGACCGCGGCGATCGCGTGGGTGCTGTTCATCGTGCTGGCGCCGTACATCGCGCTGCCGGCCTTCCTGACCTTCGGCTCGCGCAAGCAGGCGCGGCCGCGCAACCGGCCGCTGCTCGCGCCGCCCGCCACCGACGCCGACGGCCCCTGGGCGATCCAGACCGCGCTGGCGCTCGGCCAACCGGAACCGCAGGCCTACGAGGACCTGCACATCCACGCCGACGGACCGGCCGCGCTCGCCGCGCTGTGGGGCACGATCGCCGGTGCGACGCACACGATCGACCTGTGCACCTTCATCGTCGGCCGGGATGCCGTCGGCTACACGCTGATCGAACGGCTGAGCGCGAAGGCGCGCGCCGGCGTGCAGGTCCGCGTGATGGTCGACGGCCTGGGCAGCCTGATGCGCAGCCGGCCCGACCTGCGCGCGCTGCGCGACGCCGGCGTGGCCTACCTGCTGTTCGTGCCGCCGCTGCACTCGCCGCTGAAGGGCCGCACCAACCTGCGCGACCACCGCAAGATGCTGGTCACCGACGCCGCCCACGACACCCGCCGCCTGTGGTGCGGCGGCCGCAACCTGGCGAGCGAGTATTTCGCCGGCGAGCCGGGCCGGCCGCCGTGGCACGACCTGAGCTTCGACCTCGGCGGCCCGTTCGTCGCGCAGGCCGGCGCGCTGTTCGAGCACGATTGGGCCTTCGCGGGCGGTGCGCCGCGCGCGCCGTTGCCAATCGGCCCTCTCGACCCGCACTTGCAGTGCGCACAACTGATCGCCTCCGGCCCCGACCAGGCCGACGACACCGTCTATTCGCTGCTGATCACCGCGGCCTACCGGGCGCGGCGCCGCATCGCGCTGATCACGCCCTACTTCGTGCCGGACGCCGCGCTGCTCACCGCGCTGTGCCTGGCCGCGCGCCGCGGCGTGCAGGTGGACCTGCTGATGCCCTCGCGCTCGAACCATCGCATGTCGGACATCGCGCGCAACCGCGCGTTGCGCGCGCTCTCCGCCGCCGGCGCCCGGCTCTGGACGGTGCCGCACATGCAGCATGCCAAGCTGGTGATCGTCGACGAGACGATGGCGCTGGTCGGCTCGACCAACCTCGACAGCCGCAGCCTGTTCCTGAACTACGAGCTGATGGTCGCGTTCCACGACCGCGATGCGATCGCGGGCTTTGCGGCGTGGTTCGAGACCGAATGCGCCGACGCGAGCGCCCTCTTGCCGCGCCCCGCCGGGCTGTTCAAGGACATCGGCGAGGGGCTGGTGTTGTGGCTGGGGTTTCAGCTTTGAGGAACAGACGAATGAATGAGGTCACTGACAGCGTCTGACGTACCCTCAGCCCGCCGACGTCGCCGACCGCAGCGCCGGCACCGCGGAGCCTTCCTTCTTCTGCTTCAGCAGCACGCCGTTCTTGACCGAGACGATCTCGGCAACGATGGACACGGCGATCTCGGCCGGCGTCTTGGAGCCGATGTCCAGGCCGATCGGGCCGTGCAGGCGGTCGATCTCGGCGGGCGTCAGGTCGAACAGCTCCAGGCGCTCGCGGCGCTTGGCGGTGTTGCCGCGGGAACCCAGCGCGCCGATGTAGAACGCGGGGCTCTTCAGCGCCTCGAGCAGCACGAGGTCGTCGAGCTTCGGGTCGTGCGTGACGGCGACGACCGCGCTGTGCGGGTCGAGCTGCAGCTCCAGCACCAGGTCGTCGGGCATGGCCTTGCTGAAGGTGGTGCCGGGCACGTCCCAGCTGAGGTTGTATTCCTCGCGCGGGTCGCAGCAGATCACCTCGAAATCGAGCATCACGGCCATCTGCGCGACGGCGCGCGAGAGCTGCCCGGCGCCGATGATCAGCAGCCGCCAGCGCGGGCCGAACAGCGCGACCAGCTGCTGGCCGTCGAACGCGAAGGCGTCGCCGCGCGAGGCCGGTTCGACGACGACGGCGCCGGTGGCGAGCGTGAGCCGCCGCGCGACAAGTTCGTGGCGCGCGGTGCGGGCGAGGATGTCGTCGATCCAGGCCGCGCTTTGCAGCGGCTCCTGCACCAGCCGCAGGTTGCCGCCGCACGGCAGGCCGAAACGCGCGGCCTCTTCCTTGGTCACGCCGTAGGCGATCAGCGACGGCGTCGCGACGCGCTCGCCGTGGCGCAGCCTGTCAATCAGGTCGTCCTCGACGCAGCCACCAGAGACCGAGCCCGCCACCTGCCCGTCGTCGCGCAGGCACAGCAGCGCGCCGGGCGGGCGCGGCGCCGAGCCCCAGGTCTCGATCACCGTGACGAGCCAGACCTTGTGGCCGGCGTTGAACCAGTCGCGCGCCTGCGCGAGCACCTGAAGGTCGAGACTGTCCATCGCAGCACCTTTTTGAACGATTTCTAGCGGATCGCGAAGTACACGATCGCCAGCACCACGACGCCACCGATCAGCCACCACAGCTTGCTGATGCTGCCGTCCGACGCCGGCGCGGCCCCGGGCGCCGGCGCCGCCACCACCGCGTCGCCCGCCGCCACCGGCGCGGCACTGGCCTGCAGGTGCGCCTCGAAGGCCTTGAAGAAGTCTTCGGTGATCTTGCCGGCGGTCGCGTCGATCAGGCGCGAGCCGATCTGCGCCATCTTGCCGCCGACGGTGGCACGCGCGGTGTACTTGAGCAGCGTCTGCTCGGGGCTCACCGCCGTCAGCGCCACGTCGGCCGAGCCCTTGCCGAAGCCGGCCACGCCGCCCTGCCCGTCGAAGTTGAGCGTGTAGCCGTTCGGCGCGTCGACGTTCGTCATCGCGATGTTGCCCTTGAAGCGCGCGCTGACCGGGCCGACCTTGAGCGCCACCACCGCGGTCATCTTGTCCTCGGCGGTGCGCTCCAGCGATTCGCAGCCGGCGATGCAGGCCTTGAGCACCTCGGGGTCGTTGAGCGCGGCCCAGGTCTTGTCGACCGATGCGGGGATGGTTCGTTCGCCGTTGAGTTCCATGATGTCTCGCTGAGGTGTCGGTTATGCCAGAAGTGATGAAGGCGCGACGGCCGGCGCGCGCAAGGCCCTGCCGAGATCGGCGAGGCTGGCCAGATTGTGGACCGGCAGAAAGCGGTCGACGTTAGGCAGCAGCGCGCGCACGCCGGCCGCCCGAGGCTCGAAGCCGTCGAAGCGCAGCAAAGGATTCAGCCAGACGATCTGGTGCGCCATGCGGCGCAGCTGCGCGGCGGCGCGGGCCAGGTCGCCGTGCTCGTCGCGGTCCAGCCCGTCGGTCATCAGCAGCACCGCGGCATTGGCGCCGAGCAGGCGCCGCGCCCAGACGCGGTTGAACTCGTCCAGGCAGGTCGCGATGCGGGTGCCGCCTTTCCAGTCGTGCACCTGGCGGTCGGCCTCGAGCAGCGCGACGTCGGGGTCGCGGTGCTTCAGGCTGCGGGTGATGTTGGTCAGCCGCGTGCCGAAGGTCAGCGTGTGGACGCGAAGATAGCGGCGCGTGAGGCCGTGCACGTAATGCAGCAGCAGCCGCGCGTAGCGCTCCATCGAGCCGGAGATGTCGAGCAGCACCACGAGCACCGGCGTCTCGCGGCGCGGCCGGGTGTAGGCCGGCAGCAGCGCATGCGGCTGGCGGGCCATGCCGAGCAGCGTGGCGCGCAGGTCGAGCGCGCCGCCCGCGAGCCGGCTGGTTGCGCGCTCGTGGCGGCGGCGGCGGATCGGCTGCACCGGCAGCGGCAACTGTTCGGCGAGCTTCTTCGCCAGCTCGAACTCGGCCGCGGTCATGCTCTCGAAGTCGGCCTGCTGCAGGCGCTCGCGGTCGGAGAAGGTGAACGTGGTGTCGAAGGTCAGCTCTTCCTGCGCGGTGGTGTTCGCGGGATTCGGCGGCTCCTTGGGCTTCGGCGCGGCGAGCGCCTCGGCCAGGCGGTTGGCGCGCGGTTGCACCGGCTTCTCGCCGCGGCCGCTGATCTTGGGCAGCAGCAGGTACATCAGTTGTTCTAGCAGCTTCGGGTCGCGCCAGAACGCCTCGAACGCGGCGTCGAACAGCGTCTGCTGCTCGTGGCGGTCGATCATCACGGCGCTGAGCGCGGCGTGCACGTCGTCGCGCCGGTCGAGACCGACCTGCTCGATGGCGGTCATCGCCGCGAGCACGCGATCCGGGCCGATCGGCATGCCGGCCGTGCGCAGGATGCGGGCGAAATGAACGATGTTCTCGGCGATCATGGGGCGGTTCTGGATGAGCGCTATTTTTCACCGCCAAGGACGCAAAGGCGCCAAGGACGCCAAGAAGAGACCCAGGCCTTCGCTCTTCTTGGCGCCCTTTGCGTTCTTGGCGTCCTTGGCGGTCAAGAAGTAGCCCGCACAGTCAGCTAACCATCCAACAGCGCCCGAGCCCGAAGCTCGTCCAGCAGCTTCGCCGTGTCGCCGCTCTGCAGCTTGACGATGTCGTCCTGGTACTTCAGCAGCACGCCGAGCGTGTCGTGCACGGTGGCGGGGTCGAGGCGGATGGCATTCAGCGCGACCAATGCGTTGGTCCAGTCGATCGTCTCGGCCACGCCGGGCGCCTTGAACAGGTCGAGCTTGCGCATGCGCTGCACGAACTCGACGACCTGGCGGTAGAGCCGGTCGGCCGCGCCCGGCGCCTTGAGGCGCACGATCTCGAGCTCGCGCTCTACCGTCGGGAAATCGACCCAGTGGTACAGGCAACGGCGCTTCAGCGCGTCGTGGATCTCGCGGGTGCGGTTGCTGGTGATGATCGTGATCGGCGGCGCATCGGCCTTGACGGTGCCGAACTCGGGGATGGTGATCTGGTTCTCGGCCAGCACCTCGAGCAGGAAGGCGTCGAAGGGTTCGTCGGCGCGGTCGAGTTCGTCGATCAGCAGCACCGGCGACTGCGGCTGCGTGAGCGCCTGCAGCAGCGGGCGCTCGATCAGCATCTGGCGCGAGTACAGGCTGTGGGTCAGGCGCTCGCGGTCGGCGTCGTCGTGCAGCGCGTGGGTGGCCTCGGCGATGCGGATCTCGACCATCTGGCGCGCGATGTTCCACTCGTACGCGGTCTGCGCGATGTCCAGGCCTTCGTAGCACTGGACGCGCAGCAAGGCGGTGTTCAGCGCGGCGGCCAGCGTCTTGGCGAGCTCCGTCTTGCCGACGCCGGGCTCGCCTTCGAGGAACAGCGGGCGCTTGAGCTTCAGGCCGAGGAACAGCGCGGTCGCGAGCCGCCGGTCACAGACGTAGTTTTCCGTGGCCAGCAGCGCGATGACCGCGTCGACCGAGTCGGGTAGGACGAGGGTAGACACGGCCCTCACCCCTGCCCTCTCCCGCCAGCGGGAGAGGGAGTCTCTGCGGATGCGCTCCCTCTCCCGCCGGCGGGAGAGGGTCGGGGTGAGGGTCGTGCCGCCGTCACCACATCAACGCGCCAGCGCGGCAGCCACCGCCCGCGAGGCCATCACGCTGATCATCGCGGCGCGGTACTCGGCGGTGCCGTGCATGTCGCTGTTGATGTCGGTGGTCGGCATCTTGACGGCCTTGGCCGCCTCGGGCGTGAAGCTCTTCGCGAGCGCGGCCTCGATCTCGGTGGCGCGGAACGCATGGCCCTTCGCCCCGGTGACGCCGACGCGCACGCCGCCCGCCGTCTGCGCGACGAACACGCCGACCAGCGCGAAGCGCGAGGCCGGTTGCCGGTACTTGACGTAGGCCGCCTTCTGCGCCGGCGGGAAGCTCACCGCGGTGATCATCTCGCCGGGTTGCAGCGCGGTCTCGTACAGGCCGGTGAAGAACGAATCGGCCGGGATCGTGCGTTGGTTGGTGTGGATGGTCGCGTTCAGCGCCAGCACCGCCGACGGATAGCAGGCGGCTGGGTCGGCGTTGGCGATCGAGCCGCCGATCGTGCCCATGTTGCGCACCATCGGGTCGCCGATGCCGCCAGCGAGTTCGGCCAGCGCCGGATTGGCCTTCTGCACTTCGGCGTTGGACGCGACCGACGCGTGCGTGGCCATGGCGCCGATCACGATGTTGCCGCCATCCATCTTGATCGTCCGCAGGTCGGGGATCGCGCCCAGGTCCACCAGGGTCTCGCTCTGCGACAGCCGCAGCTTCATCGCCTGGATCAGGCTCTGGCCGCCGGCGAGGTAGCGGGCGTCGCTGCCGAGCGCGGCCTTGGCATCGTTCACGCTGGCCGGGCGCTTGTAGTCGAATGCATACATGTGAGTGGTCTCCGTCTGTTCTTCGGTCAGGCGACGTTGTTGGCGGCGCGCCAGACGCGCTCCACCGTCGCCGGCATCGCGATCTCGCGCACGCCGAGCGCGTCGGTCAGCGCGTTGATGTAGGCCGGTGGCGAGCCGATCGCACCGGCCTCGCCGCAGCCCTTCACACCCAGCGGGTTGTGGGTGCACGGGGTGACGGTGTTGCTGAGCTTGACGCCCGGAATGTCGCTGGCGCGCGGCATCGCGTAGTCCATGTACGAGCCGGTCAGCAGCTGGCCGGATTCGTTGTCGTACGCGCAGCCTTCCATCATCGCCTGGCCCAATCCCTGCGCCACGCCGCCCTGCACCTGGCCGGCCACGATCATCGGGTTGACGAGGTTGCCGAAGTCGTCGACCGCCACGAACTGCTCGATCTGCACCTTGCCCGTCTCGGGATCGACCTCGACCTCGCAGATGTAGGTGCCCGACGGGTAGGTGAAGTTGGTCGGGTCGTAGAACGCGTTCTCGTTCAGGCCCGGCTCCAGCTTGTCGAGCGGGTAGTTGTGCGGCACGTAGGCCGTGAGCGACACGCTGCCGAACGGCACCGACTTGTCGGTGCCGGCGACCTTGAACACGCCGTTCTCGAACTCGATGTCGGTGTCGGCGGCCTCCAGCAGGTGCGCCGCGATCTTCTTGCCCTTGGCGATGATCTTGTCGACCGCCTTGACGATCGCCGTGCCGCCGACGCTCAGCGAGCGGCTGCCGTAGGTGCCCATGCCGAACGGCACGCGGCCGGTGTCGCCGTGCACGATCTCGACGTTCTCGACCGGGATGCCGAGCTTGGCCGCCACCACCTGCGCGAACGTGGTCTCGTGGCCCTGGCCGTGGCTGTGCGAGCCGGTGAACACCGTGACGGTGCCGGTCGGGTGCACGCGCACCTCGCCAGCCTCGAACAGGCCCGCGCGCGCACCGAGCGCACCGGCGATGTTCGATGGCGCCAGGCCGCAGGCCTCGATGTAGCAGCTGTAGCCGAGGCCGCGCTTCTTGCCTTTGGCCTCCGACGCCGCCTTGCGCGCCGGGAAGCCCGACACGTCGGCCATCTCGATCGCCTTGGCGAGGTGCGCCTCGTAGTCGCCGGTGTCGTAGGTCAGGCCGACCGGCGTGGCGTACGGGAACTCAGTGATGAAGTTCTGGCGCCGGATCGTGGCCGGGTCCATCTTCATGTCGCGCGCCGCCTGCTCGACGATGCGCTCGACCACGTAGGTGGCTTCCGGGCGGCCGGCGCCGCGGTAGGCGTCGACCGGCGCGGTGTTGGTGAACACCGCCTTGACCTCGGCGTAGATCGCCGGCGTCTTGTACTGGCCGGCCAGCAGCGTCGCGTACAGGATGGTCGGCACGCTCGACGCGAAGGTCGACAGGTACGCGCCCATGTTGGCGATCGTCTTGACGCGCAGCGCGAGGAACATGCCCTTCGCGTCCATCGCCAGCTCGACCTTGGTCGCGTGGTCGCGGCCGTGCGCGTCGGTCAGGAAGGCCTCGCTGCGGTCGGACGTCCACTTGATCGGCCGGCCCACGTGCTTGCTGGCCCAGACCAGCGCGGTCTCCTCCGGGTACAGGAAGATCTTCGAGCCGAAGCCGCCGCCCACATCGGGCGCGATCACCCGCACCTTCGATTCGGGCAGCCCGAGCACGAACGCGCACATCAGCAGCCGCTCGACGTGCGGGTTCTGGTTGGCGACGTACAGCGTGTAGCTCTCGTCGTGCTTGGTGTAGCTCGCGTTGGCGGCGCGCGGCTCCATCGCGTTCGGGATCAGGCGGTTGTTGACGATGTCCAGCGTGCTGACATGCGCGGCGCTCGCGAAGGCCGCGTCGACGGCGTCCTTGCTGCCGTGGCCCCAGTCGTAGCAGACGTTGTTCGCCACGTCGTCGTGCACCGAGCCGGCATGCCCTTCGGCCTTGGTGATGTCGATGACCGCGGGCAGCTCTTCGTAGTCGACCTCGATCAGCTCGCAGGCGTCCTTCGCCTGCAGCAGCGTCTCGGCGACGACCATCGCGACCTGGTCGCCCACATGGCGCACCTTGCCCTGCGCCAGCACCGGGTGCGGCGGCTCCTTCATCGGCGAGCCGTCCTTGCTGTGGATCAGCCAGCCGCACGGCAGGCCGCCGACCTTGGCGTCGGCCAGGTCCTGGCCGGTGAAGATGCGCACCACGCCGGGCGCGGCCTTGGCGGCGTCGAGCTTGATGGATTTGATGCGCGCATGCGCGTGCGGCGAGCGCAGGAACGCGGCGTAGGTCTGGCCGTGCATCACGACGTCGTCGGTGTACTGGCCGGCGCCGGTCAGGAAGCGCGCGTCCTCGCGGCGCTTGATCGATTGGCCGATGGGGCTGAGCGCGGCTTGCGGGGGGTTGGACAGGTCGGTCATGGTGTTCCCCTCAGGCCGCCATGCTGGCTTTGGCACCAGACTGGCAGAACTGGATCGACTTGACGATGTTCTGGTAGCCGGTGCAGCGGCAGATGTTGCCGTCCAGGCCCTCGCGGATCTCGGCCTCGCTCGCCTTCGGGTTGTCGGCCAGCAGTTGCACCGCCGACATCACCATGCCCGGCGTGCAGAAGCCGCACTGCAGCCCGTGGCACTCGCGGAACGCCTCCTGCATCGGGTGCATTGTTCCGTTCTGGGCCAATCCTTCGATCGTCGTGATCGTGCCGCCCTGGGCCTGCGCGGCCAGCATCGAGCACGACTTGACCGCACGGCCGTTGAGGTGGACGGTGCACGCGCCGCACTGCGCGGTGTCGCAGCCCACGTGGGTGCCGGTCAGTTGCAGGTTCTCGCGCAGCAGCTGCACCAGCAGCGTTCGCGGATCGACGTCGACGTTGACGGCCTGGCCGTTGACGGTCAGAGAGATGGGAACGCTCACGGTGTGTCTCCTGTGGGGGATCGCGGGGATGCATCGCGCTCGAATGACGCTTGGGGCATTGTTCGAGCACGGCGCCGCGGCGCACAGCGCGGGCTTTCCCTAGGGGGCCATGGCGCAGCCCGGCTCAGCCCGGGAACGCGCCACCCGGGCCGATCCGCGGTCAGGCGACCGCGACCCGATCGCGGCCCTGCGTCTTCGCGGCGTACATCGCCGCGTCGGCCCGGTCGATCAGCGCGTCGAGTCGCACCGCCGAGGCCGGACCGCGTGCCATGCCGATGCTGGCGGTGAAATGCAGCGGCGCGCCGCCATCGTCGCTCACGCGCGCCTCGCGTATCGCCTGCAGCGTCCGCTGGGCCACGCGCGCGCCGTCCGGTTCGTCGGACCCGCAGATCAGCACGACGAACTCCTCGCCGCCCCAGCGGCAGCACAGGTCATCGCGCCGCAGCTGCGCCCGGACGACCTCGCCCAGGCGCATCAGCACCCGGTCGCCCACGGCATGGCCGTGCTTGTCGTTGATGTCCTTGAAATGGTCGGCGTCGATGAACAGCACCGAGACCGACAGCCCCTGCGCCGCGCACCGGGCCAGGCGCTCGGCGCCCTCTGCCATGAACGTGCGGCGGTTCATCACCCCCGTGAGCGAGTCCAGCGAGGCCATCTCGACCAAGCGGTGCCGCAGCGCCACCTTGGACAGGTAATCCATGTGGATCATGTACTGCGCCGCCAGCGCGAGGCTGGTGGTCGGCCAGACCAGGACGCCGTACTGCAGGTGCGGAAACGGCGGGCCCGGAAGCACCATGCCGAGTACCTGCGGCAACGCCGCGCCGACGAGGTGCAGCCAGACGATCGCGGCGAACGGAAAACCCGTCCAGAGCAGGAAGCCGGACATCTGCACGAACACGAACGCGCCCACGCCGTAGGTGTAGCCCTGTGCGAGCCGGGAGCAGATCAGCGTGTAGAGCGCGAGCGACACGGTCACCGCGAGGGCGACGAACCACATTCGCCGCAGGATCGGCACCCGGCGCCACCCGATCAGCCAGCCAGTCGCGGCGATGAGCGCGCCCAGGGTCAGTCGCAGCCAGAGCACCTCGTGCGCACCGACCGGGTCGAGCGTCAGGTCCCAGCCCCACATGCAGACCAGGTACGGGGCCATGACCAGGAACATGACCCGGTTGTAGGGCAGATGCTCGGCGAACTTTCGCTCGGTGAACTCGGTCGATGGCTGGAAAAGGTCGGAATAGGTAGCGATGCCCATCGTCCAGTTGCGCCGGAAGAGTGCGAGGGCGGCGCGTCGATGCCGCCGGTTCAATACGAGTTTCGGCCGGAAGGCGCTGCAACTGAAGCGGCCAGTGCCGCCCCATCTGTCCAAGAAGCGTCAAATGGCGCAGCTGCGAAAGCCGCAGAACCCTTCGTCGAAGGTCGGCGCCGCGGCGTCGCGCGCACGCTCGTGGCGCAGCCGCCCGCGCGTGGCGAACGAGGCGCCGCGCAGGACGCGGGCCGCGCCGTGCAGCGCGGTGTCGTCGTCCTGTCCCGGGGAAGTGCCCGTGCGCCCCGGGTAGGGCCGCAAGGTGCCGGCCGTCCATTCGCGCACCTCGCCCCAGCGGAAGCCGCGGCTCGCGCCCTGCACCGCTGCGGCTTCCCACTCGGCCTCGCCGGGCAGGCGGCGGCCGGCCCAGCGGCACCAGGCGTCGGCCTCGAACCAGCTCACGTGCATCGCCGGCTGCGCGAGCGGCACCCGCACCAGCTTGCCGAAGCGCTGCTGCAGCACGCCCTGGCGCATCTGGTCGACGAAGCGCGGCGTGCGCCGGCCCTGCGCCTGCACCCAGGCCCAGCCGGCCTCGCTCCAGTGCGCACGGTCGTCGTAGCCGCCGTCCTGCACGAACTCGCCGTACTGCGCCCAGGTGATCGCCTGCGCGTCGATCTCGAACTCCGGCAGCTCGACCTCGTGCGCCCACTGCTCGCGGTCGGGCACGTAGCCGCCCGGCGCGCTGCCGAGCTGCCAGCGCGTGGCCGGGAACAGCAGCGGCGGGCGCACCGGCCGGGTGGCGAGTGGCGCGCGCAGCCCGGTGTCGAAACCCAGCGTCTGCGACAGCACCGCGAAGCGCTCGACGCACGCGTCCTCGCGCAGCAGGGCGAGGCGGTAGAAGTACAGCGCGTCGTCGTCCTCGGCGGCGTGGTCGAGCAGCTCGAGCGTCGTTTCCAGGGTGTCGACCAGGTACTGGCGGATCGTCTGCAGATCGGGCAGCGGCAGCGCGGCGGCGGCTTCGAACATCGCGTCGGCATCGGGCAGGATCGAGGCCAGCCGCGGCCGTGTCGCGTCGCCGCGCGGGCCGCGCTGGCGCTGCACGTTGCGGGCGATCCAGTACTCCTGGAACCAGCCGAGCCGCCCCAGTGCCCACTGCAGCGGCGCGGCCCCGCACGGCGCACTTTCGAACGCCGCCGCCCAGCGCAGGCTGTGGTTGCGCGCATCCATCAGCGCCAGCGAGAGCAGCTCGCGCCCCGCATGCCGCATCTGCGCCGTGTCCACGTCGGCCATCTCCACACCCTGCACTTGCGACTCCCGCGCCTCTCGACGGACGATTGTGGCAGCGCCGGCCGACGCGCCACCTGCGCGGGCGATCGTCGAATACTGTACACATTCACAGTCAACCCGCACAATCGCGGGCATGCCCCGCCTGATCGCCCACCTCGACATGGACGCCTTCTACGCGTCGGTCGAGCTGCTGCGCTACCCCGACCTGCGCGGCCGCGCGGTGGTGATCGGCGGCGGGCGGCGGCACCAGCCGGTCGAGCGCGCCGACGGCACGCGCGAGTACGCGCTGCTGCGCGACTACACCGGTCGCGGCGTCATCACCACCAGCACCTACGAGGCGCGCGCGCTCGGCGTGTTCTCGGCCATGGGCACGATGAAGGCCGCCAAGCTGGCGCCCGATGCCGTGCTGCTGCCGGTGGACTTCGACCAGTACCGCCACTACTCGCGCCTGTTCAAGGCCGCGGTGCGCTCGATCGCCCCGATCGTCGAGGACCGCGGCATCGACGAGATCTACATCGACCTGACCGAGCTGCCCGGCGCGCAGCACGACGCCGGTCGCGCGGTCGCGCAGCAGCTGAAGGACGCGGTGTTCGACGCCACCGGCGGCCTGACCTGCTCGATCGGCGTGACGCCGAACAAGCTGCTCTCCAAGCTCGCCTCCGAGCTCGACAAGCCGAACGGCCTGACGCTGCTCGCCGCGGCCGACATCCCCACCCGCATCTGGCCGCTGGCCGCGCGCAAGGTCAACGGCATCGGCCCGAAGGCGAGCGAGAAGCTCGCCGCGCTGGGGCTGCACACGGTGGGCGACATCGCTGCGGCCGAGCCGGCCTGGCTGGTCGAGCACTTCGGCAACAGCTACGGCGCTTGGCTGCACGCCGCCTCGCACGGGCGCGACGAGCGGCCGGTCGTCACCTTCAGCGAGCCCAAGTCGATCAGCCGCGAGACCACCTTCGAGCGCGACCTGCACGCGGTGCGCGACCGCGCCGTGCTCGGCGAGATCTTCACCGACCTGTGCGTCAAGCTCGCCGGCGACCTGGCGCGCAAGGGCTACGCCAGCCGCACGATCGGCATCAAGCTGCGCTTCGACGACTTCAGGATCGTCACCCGCGACCTGAGCCTGCCCGCGCACACGATGGACGCGAAGACGATCCGCCGCGCCGCCGGCGAGTGCCTGAAGCGGGTCGACCTGAGCCGGCGGTTGCGCCTGCTGGGCGTGCGCGCCGGGGCGCTCGCGACGCTGGCCGACCTGGTCGCGCCGCTGCACACCGGCGACGCCGCGGCCCGCGTGTTCACCGCGCGCGAGCCGTCCGCGGCGCTCGGGCTGCCGCTGTTCGACGCCGCCCCGCCGGCCTGACGACGGCGCGGGATTGGCCGTCGAATGCGGCCCATTACGCGCGATCGAATGCCAACGGGCTTGTCTATCGTGACGGGCATGCAGTCACGATCCACCCTGGTGCGCGTCCTCGCGCTGTCCCTTCCTCTGATGGCCGCCACGGCGGCAAGCTCGCAAACCTTCCCGCCCGGCGATGGCCGGGGAAAACTGCTGCTGACCGGCGGTGTCTCGAGCATCGACGGCGCGGCCGGCGGTGGCCTGACGCCGTGGGCCGTGATCGGCAGCTACGCCACCAGCGGCGAGACCGGCGCGACCGCGTTCGTCACCCGCGCCAGCACGCAGGACTACGGCCTGACGACCGCCGGCGCCGCCGTCGGTTTCAGGGACCGGGTCGAGGTGTCGCTCGCCCGCCAGTCGTTCGACGCGAGCGTCGTGGTGCCGGACACCACGCTGAAGCTCGACATCGTCGGCTTCAAGGTCAAGCTGGCCGGTGACGCGGTGCTCGACGCCGACACCTGGATGCCGCAGATCGCGCTCGGCCTCGAATACAAGCAGCTGAAGCCCGGCAGCGCCGTCGGTGGCGTGCTCGACTCGGTCGGCGCCAAGCGCGACGGGGTCGACCTGTACCTCAGCGCGACCAAGCTGTTCCTGGCCCAGGGCGTTCTCGTCAACGGCACGCTGCGCGCCACCAAGGCCAACCAGAACGGCCTGCTCGGCTTCGGCGCCACCGACCGCGGCCGCTACCGCCTCAAGCCCGAGGTCTCGGTCGCGTACCTGCTGCACAAGACGTTCGCGGTCGGCGCCGAGATCCGCGCCAAGCCGGACAACCTCGCCTTCGCCGGCCCGGCCTTCCGCGAACACGCCTGGAAGGACCTGTTCGTCGCCTGGGCGCCGAGCAAGCACGTGTCGATCACCGCCGCCTATGTCGACCTGGGCAACATCGTCGGCCACGAGCGCCAGACCGGTGGCTACCTGTCCGTCCAGCTCGCGTACTGAAATGCACCCCCCGATGAACGCCTTCAAGACCACCCTCCTCGTCGCCGCGCTCGTCGCCGCTTCCGCCACCGGCTCCGCCTTCGCGCAGACGACCTCGCCCGACGACACGCTCTACCGCCAGCTCGGCGGCCAGCCCGGCCTGACCCGGCTGACCGACGACTTCATGCAGCGCCTGCTCGCCGACCCGCGCATGAACCCGTTCTTCAAGGACACCGACCAGACCGAATTCAAGTCGCAGCTCGCCGCGCAGTTCTGCGAGGTCGCGGGCGGCCCGTGCCGATTCAAGGGCAAGGACATGAAGACCGTGCACGACGGTCAGGACATCACGAAGAGCAACTTCAACGCGCTGGTCGAGGTGCTGCAGCAGAGCATGGACGCGCAAGGCATCCCGTTCGGCGCGCAGAACCGCCTGCTCGCGAAGCTGGCGCCGATGCACCGCGAGATCGTCAACAAGCACTGAAGCGTCGAACAACGGAAGGGCCGCGAGGCCCGCGGCTATGATCCCGCGATGCCCTCGCCCGCCCTGCGCTTGCCGTCGATCGACGGGCTGCGCGCGTTCGAGACGGCGGCCCGGCTCGGCAGCTTCGAGCGTGCGGCCGACGCGCTGAACGTCACCGCGAGCGCCGTCGCCAAACGCATCGCCACCGTCGAGGACCTGCTCGGCACCGCCCTGTTCACGCGTGGCCCCAAGACGCTCGCCCTCACCGCAAGCGGCAAGGAATACCTGGCCCAGGTGAGCGCCGCGCTCACGCTGCTGGCCGCCGTGCCGCTGCACCAGCGCAGCGTGCAGCGCTCCACACGTTTGCGCGTGACCGCCACGCCGACCTTCGCGCGCCAGATCCTGGTGCCGAACCTGGAGGCCTTCACCCGCGCCCATCCCGACATCGAACTGGAAGTGCTGCTGTCCATCCCGTACCTGGACGGCGGCAATTCCGACGCCGACGTCGAGGTGCGCCACGGCGACGCCCCGGCCGCCGGCGGCACGCCGCTGATGGACGACGTGGTGCTCCCGCTGGCCGCGCCCACGCTGCTGTCGCGCCTGCCCGCGCTGCGCGCGCCCGCGGACCTGGCCGGCGCGCCGCTGCTGCGCACGCCGCTCGAGCCGTGGGCGCCCTGGTTCGCCGCCGCCGGGCTCGACTGGCCCGAGCCGACACACGGCCCGAAGCTGGTCGACCTCGGCCTGACGCTGGAAGCCGCGGTCAGCGCGCAGGGCATCGCGCTGGCCCGGCCGAGCCTGGCGCGCTCGTGGCTGGCGAGCGGTGCGCTGGTCGCGCTGCCGTTCGGCGTGCTGGCGCGGCCGGCCACGCAGTACTACGTGATGCCGCACGCGCCCGGCGGCGCGGCCGAACTGTTCGCCGGGTGGCTGGCGCAGGCGTGCGCGCAGGTCGCGGGCGACGCGCTGGCGCTGGTTTCCGGTCCGCGCTGAAAATCTTTCCGGCCGATGCGCCGCGCGCGCCGCTAGCATCGCCGGCGAACCCGACCCGGAGACCCGTCCATGCCCGTGATCACCAACATCGAAGACCTGCGCGTGCTCGCCGAGAAGCGCGTGCCGCGCATGTTCTACGACTACGCCGATTCCGGCTCGTGGACCGAGGGCACCTACCGCGCCAACGAGAGCGACTTCCAGAAGATCAAGCTGCGCCAGCGCGTCGCGGTGAACATGGAGGGCCGCTCGATCCGCACCACGATGGCCGGCGTCGCCACCGCCATGCCGGTGGCGATCGCCCCGACCGGCCTGACGGGCATGCAGCACGCCGACGGCGAGATGCTGGGCGCGATCGCCGCGAAGAAGTTCGGCATCCCGTTCACGCTCAGCACGATGAGCATCTGCTCGATCGAGGACATCGCCGCGGCCACGCGCGCGCCGTTCTGGTTCCAGCTCTACTGGATGCGCGACCGCGACTTCATGGACCGCCTGATGGACCGCGCCAAGGCCGCCAACGTCAACGCGCTGATGCTCACGCTCGACCTGCAGGTGCTCGGCCAGCGCCACAAGGACCTGAAGAACGGCCTGACCGCGCCGCCCAAGCCCACGCTCGCGAACATCCTCAACCTGATGACCAAGCCGCGCTGGTGCCTGGGCATGGCGAAGACGAAGCGGCATGGTTTCGGCAACCTGATCGGCCACGCCAAGGGCGTGAGCGACATGAGCTCGCTCAGCACCTGGACGCGCGAGCAGTTCGATCCCAAGCTCGACTGGAACGACGTCGAGTGGATCAAGAAGCGCTGGGGCGGCAAGCTGATCCT
>JAZKIO010000018.1:0-46742 GCA_040384825.1 Pseudomonadota bacterium | reverse complement strand
TCAACACCGGCGGCTTCGTCGGCGCGCGCAACTTCGACGACACGATCTTCAAGACCAACCTCGAAGCCGGCCAGGCGATCGCGCGGCAGCTGCGCCTGCGCAACCTGGGCGGCATCATCATCATCGACTTCATCGACATGACGCGCGAGGAGCACCAGACCGCGGTGCTCGCCGAGCTGCGCAAGCAGCTGGCGCGGGATCGGACGAAGATCACGGTGAGCGGTTTCACGCAGCTCGGGCTGGTCGAGATGACCCGCAAGCGCACCCGCGAGTCGCTGGCCCACATGTTGTGCGAGGTCTGCCCGGTGTGCGAGGGCCGCGGGCAGGTGAAGACGCCGCGCAGCGTCTGCTACGACATCCTGCGCGAGATCCTGCGCGAGGCGCGGCAGTTCAACCCGAAGGAGTTCCGCATCGTCGCGTCGGCCGCGGTCGTCGAGATGCTGCTGGACGAGGAGAGCCAGCACCTGGCGGGCTTGTCGGATTTCATCGGCAAGCCGATCTCGCTGCAGGCCGAGCCGCTCGGGTCGCCGGAGCAGTACGACATCGTGTTGCTGTGAGGCGCTTCAGGCGCCGCGTTTGACGACGCGCTTGAGCGCGAAAAAAGGCGCCAGCAGCGCCGGGCAGGCGGCGTAGACGAGCAACCGGGCGCGCAGCGCCAGCGGCACGCGGCGGGCGGCGCCGAAGGCGCGCCAGCGCTGCGCCAGCGTCGTCGCGCCGAACACGTCGCGCACGTAGACCTCGCGCTCGAACTGCAATGACAGCGCGTCTTCCACCGCTTCCAGCTGGCCGGCGAGCCGCGCATCGGCCAGCAGTTGCGGCAGTTCGACCAGGGCGTGGCGGTTGTTCTTCAGCAGCCGCTCGATCACGTCGCGCGCGTGCAGGTTGTGGCGCCGGCGCGAGATGCCGCCGCGGCGGTACTGGACCAGCGGCTCGGCCAGCGTGATCGCGCCGCCGCTGACGATGGCGCGGAAGACCATCAGCAGGTCCTCGGCGACCGTGCCCGCCGGCATCGGGCCGAAGCGGTCGAAGACGCGTCGCGTCCAGGCCTGCGCCGCGCCCACCACGTGCGGCGGGCGCGCGATCCAGTCGGCGGCGTCGCGGTAGGTCGAGAGGTCGGTGGGCGTGATCGTGTCGTGGGTGCGACCGGCTTCGTCCAGATCGACCAGCGCGGACGAGACGAGGTCGGGCCGGCGCCCAGCGGCGAGCCAGGCGTCCATGACACGCGCGCAGCGCTGCGGCAGCGAGACATCGTCGCCCGCCGCGACGAACAGCAGCTCGCCGTGCGACAGGCCGACCATCCGGTTGAGGTGCGCACCGATGCCGAGGTTGATCGCGTTGCGGTTCAGGACGAGACGATGCGGGCCGGCGTAGCCGGCGACAGCGCGCTCGATCGCCGCCCAGGTGCCGTCGGTCGACGCGTCGTCGGAGATGACGATCTCCAGCGGCGTGTAGGTCTGCGCCAGCGCGCCTCGCACGGCGGCCTCGATCGTGTCGGCCTGCTGGTAGGCCAGCACCAGCATCGAAGCCAGCGGACGCTCGGTGTCGGTCATGGCGCGGCCGGGGGCGTGAGGCGCGCGGCGATCGCGAGCAGCGCCGCGACATGGGTCGACACCCGCGGGTCGTAGCCCAGCGCCTGCAGCGGCTCGGCGATGCGCTGCGTGCCCGCCTGCCAGCGCGCCACGGCCTCGCGGACCGCGGCGTCCAGCGTCTCGGGCCGCGCCACCGCGAACGACACGCGACCGCGCTCGTTGATGATCTCCGCGCAGCCGGCATCGTCGGCCAGCAGCACCGGCGTGCCGCACAACACCGACTCGACGCCGACCAGGCCGAACGGTTCGTACAGCGACGCCATCACCGTGAAGTCGACCGCGCGGTAGACGTTCTCGATGTCGCTGCGGTAGCCGAGGTGCCGCACGTTGCGCGCCGTGCCGTGCATCGCGCGGCCGGCGACGACCAGCGTGACGGGCAGGTCGCTGCGGGAGAAATAGTCGACCAGCAGGTCCAGCCCCTTGCGCTTGTGGCCGGTCGAGGCGAGCAGGAAGACGGCGCGGTCATCCGGCAGATCGAGCGCGGCGCGCAGCGCTTGCCGCTGCGGCGGATCGACGCGCGAGAAGCGCTCGCCATCGACCGGCGGATAGAGCAGCGTGATCTTGCGCGCGTCGATGCCGTAGTGCCGCACGACCTCATCGCGCATCCGCGCCGAGTGCGCGACGATCACCTGCGCGTTCTCGAAGTGCGCGCGTTCCAGGCCGATCTTCCAGCGGTCGTTGAGAGTGGCGCGCTCGCCCATCGCCTCGAGGAAGCCCGGGTGCGTGCCGCCGCAGATCGCGATGTCGGACCAGCGCGTCTGGTTGCAGCCGATCAGCGGGAACACGCCGAGCCGGCGCTTGACGCGGCCGATGCGCCAGTCGAAGAACAGGTCGCGCAGCTTGCCCGGCGCGGCCTTCACGCTGGTGTGGACCGGCTTGACCCAGCGGTACTCGGGCAGGGCGGTGTCGAAGGCTTTCGCGATCAGCACCGGTTTGAGGCCGCGCTCGTGCAGGCCGCGCACCAGCGTCATCGCGTAGCGCTCGATGCCGCCGCTGGCGCGCAGGCCGTGGTTGCTGATCGCGAGCTTCTCGAACGCCACCGCGTCAGGCCCGGTCGTCGGCGGTGAACGCGACGGCCGGCTTGTAGGTCATGGCCAGCCGCGCGCGCAGCCGCGCCTTCGCGAGCAGCGCGCGATCGGCATCGTCCAGCGTGCGGACCTTCAAGGCCACGTCGAGCTCGACCGGCTCGCCGCGGTGCAGGCAGATGCGGTCGAAATCGCGCTGGCTGATGCCCCACTTGTGCAGGAACTGCAGCCGCCCATCGTTCTTGACGATGCGCCCGGTCGAGACGCAGGCGAAGTGGTAGACGAAGCTGTCGCCCAGGCCGATGAAGGTGCGGCAGCCGGCGTGCCAGAGCTTCATCGACAGGTCGTTGTCGCTGCTCATCCCGGGCGACAGCTCGGTGCTGTAGCCGCCGACCTCCGTCCACATCCAGGTCGGCAGCAGCGTCGGCGGCCAGGTAGAGCCGAGCCAGTGCGCGCGGCGCATCGAGGGCAGCGCGGCGATCAGCTCGGCCTCGCGGAACGTGGCCGTGTCGCGGCCGTAGTCGGCGGCCACGGTGCAGCGGTTGTTGGCGCCGCCGGGCTCGACCATCGTCGACGACAGCATGAAGCGCCGGCCCTCGAGCCGCTGCGCGATCTCGAGCAGCCGCGTGTCCCAGCCGGGCAGCACCGCCATGTCGTCGTTCAGGTAGAGCAGGTAGGGCTGGGTGGCCAGCGCCGCGACCCGATTCACCGCGAAGCAGATGCCGATGTTGCCGGGGCTAGCGGTGTGCTTCAGGCCCTGCTCGCGCACCCAGGCCAGCGTGCCGTCGGCGCCGTCGTTGACGTGCACCAGGATCTCGTGCGCGTGCGCCGAGTGGCGCCGGATCGTGTCGACCGCGAGCTGCAGGAACGGCAGGTTGTTCCAGGTCGGGATGATGATGGAGAACATCGCGCCGGCGTCAGGCCTTGGGCGGGCGGGGCACGCGGCCCATCAGGTAGAACTCGTCGTTCGGCCGCATCGAGGTGAAATTGGCCATCCGGTTGGACAGGCCGAAGAACGCGGTGATGCCGGCGATGTCCCAGGCGTCCTCGTCGCGCCAGCCGTGCTCGCGCAGCGCGGCGAAGTCGTCTTCGTTCAGCGCGTACGACGCGTTGCAGACCTTCATCGCGAAGCCGAGCATGGCCTTCTGGCGCGGCGTGATGTCGGCCTTCAGGTAGTTGACCGCGATCTGGTCGGCGATCATCGGCGCCTTCTCGTAGATGCGCAGGATCGCGCCGTGCGCCACCACGCAGTACAGGCAGCCGTTGGCGCCGCTGGTGGCGACGATGATCATCTCCTTCTCGCCCTTGGTCAGGCCCTGCGGCCCGCTGTCGCGCAGCAGCAGCGCGTCGTGGTACGCGAAGAACGCGCGGAACTCGGCCGGGCGGTGGGCCAGCACGAGGAAGACGTTGGGCACGAAGCCGGCCTTCTCCTGGACCTCGAGGATCTTGTCGCGGATGTCCTGCGGCAGGCTGTCGAGCGCGGGCACGGGGAAGCGGCTGATGGCGGGCGGGGTCGTCGTCATGGGTCAACTCCTGAATTGCAGGGCATGGAGGCGGGCGTAGAGGCCGCCGTGGGCGAGCAGCTCGGCGTGGCTGCCCTGTTCGATCACGCGGCCGGCCTCGAGCGCGATGATGCGATCGGCGCGCTCGATCGTCGAGAGGCGGTGCGCGATCACGAGGCTGGTGCGGCCCTTCATCAGCGCCTCGAGTGCCTGCTGGACCAGGCGTTCGGATTCCGAATCGAGCGCCGAGGTGGCCTCGTCGAGGATCAGGATCGGCGCGTCCTTGTAGATCGCCCGCGCGATCGCCAGGCGCTGGCGCTGGCCGCCGGAGAGCTGCGTGCCGTTGTGGCCGATCACCGTCTCGACGCCGAGCGGCAGGCCGTCGACGAAGCCGCCGAGGTTGGCCGCCACCAGCGCGGCGCGCGTGCGCTCGGCATCCACCGGCGCGCCGAAGCAGACATTCGCGGCCACCGTGTCGTTGAACAGCACCACATCCTGGCTGACCAGCGCGAACTGCTCGCGCAGCGCGTGCAGGCTCCACTGCGGCAGCGCGACGCCGTCGAGCGTGATCGTGCCGGCGTCCGGGTCGAGGAAGCGCGGCAGCAGGTTCACCAGTGTCGACTTGCCGGCGCCGGACGGTCCGACCAGCGCGATCGTCTCGCCGGCGCGGATGTCGAGCGTGATGCGGTCGAGCGCCGGCAGGTTGTCACCGAAGCGGATCGACACGTCGCGCAGCGCGAGTTCGCCGCGCGCGCGGCCCGGCGCATGCGTGCCGCCGGTCTCGATCGGCGCGTGGTGGATCAGGTCGAGCGCGCGCTCGACCGAGGCGATCCCGCGCGAGATCGGCGCCGACACGTCGCTCAGCCGCCGCATCGGCGTGGCCAGCGCGACCGCGGCGGTGATGAACGCGACGAACGCGCCCATCGTCGTGCCGCCGGTGCTGCTCTGCCACAGCGCCATGCCGATGGCGGCGGCGAGGGCGGTGGCGGTGAGCAGCTGCGTCACCGGCGTGACGGTGGCGCCGGCCACGGTCGATTTCATCAGCAGGCGGCGCAGCGCCTTGCTCGTCAGCTCGAAGCGCGCGCGCTGCACGTCCTGCACGCCGTGCAGGCGCACGGTGCGCCAGGCCATCACGTTCTCCTCGACCACGTAGCCGAGCCGGTCGACGGCGACCTGCGATTCCTTGGTGATGCGGTGCATGCGCTTGCCGAACACCCGCATCACGTAGCCGACCGCCGGGCCGAGCGCGGCGATCACCAGCGTCAATCGCCAGTTCAGCAGCAGCATGGTGCCGAGGAAGGCGATCACGCTGAAGGTGTCCTTCAGCAGCGTCTGCGCCGCGCCGACGAGCTGGTTGACGCCGCCGAGCACCTCGTAGACCACCGTGTTCATCAGGCTGCTCGCCGAGCGCTCGACGAAGAGCTGCGGGTGGCCGTCGAGCAGCCGGCCGAACAGGTGGGTGCGCAGCCGCAGCGTCGCGGCGTTGGCCGCCCACGCGAGCGTGTAGTCGACGACGAAGCCGGCCAGGCCGCGCAGCGCGAACAGCACGACCAGCGCCACGGGAATAGCCCACAGCGGCGGGTGCGGCAGCTCGGCCAGGAACTTGATCGGGATCGCCTTCATGCCGCCGTCGACCAGCGGCACCAGCAGCCACGCCACGCCGGTCTCGCACACCGCGGCGAAGGCGGCGCCCAGCGCTGCGAGACCGAATGCCCAGCGCGTGCCGGCGAAATACGGGAACAGCGCCCTGAGCTTGGCCCACCACCCCGCGCGCGACACCGGCTCCGCGCTCATCCAGGGAACTCGGGCCGCTGCGGCGGACTCTTCATGAACATCAGCTTGATGTACTTGTAATAAGTGTATTCAGCGTTGTAGATGGCGAGCATCAGTCCGTGCGAGCCGTCCAGGAACCCCAGCCGCAGCACGTAGGTGCGCAGGAACGCGAACAGCCCATGCATCACCGCCTTGCCCACGCCCGCCGATTGGCCCGCCGCCGCCATGTCGCGTGCGTTGCCGGTCGAGTAGCGGTCGAGCTTCTCGAGCACGTCGTGGATGTCGGGGTAGCTGAAGTGGATCAGGTCGGCGCGCAGCTCGCCGATGCGCCCGTCCACTTTCATGTGAGCGTGCAGGAAATGGTCGGTGAAGCCGGCCAGGTGGCGCCGCCCGAGCCGCAGCGTGTGGTCGGGCCGCCAGCCCGAGTGGCGGATGAACCGCCCGCAGAACTCCGACAGGCGCGGGATGCGGTAGCCGTCGAACTGCGGCGAGCGGATGGCGGCCAGTACCTCCGTGCGCAGTGCGTCGGTGATGCGCTCGTCGGCGTCGAGCGAGAGCACCCAGGCGCTGGTGGCGAGCCGGAATCCGCGCGCCACCTGCGGGCCGTAACCCGGCCAGTCGGTCTGAACCACCCTGGCGCCGGCGGCCGCCGCGAGCGCCGCGGTGCGGTCGCTGCTGCCGGAATCGAGCACCACCACCTCGTCCGCGAAGGACGCGCTCGCGACGCACTCGGCGATGTTCCGCGCCTCGTTCTTCGCGACGATCACGACGGTCAGCGTGTGCTCGGGCGATGGGGCGGAAGGGGTGGCTGGCACGGCTGCGGTCAAGGGGCTCCTCTATGATGGTCATTGTCCCAGAAACATTTGCGGCCTCTCGCGCCGCCGCCTCCACGATGTTCGATACCCGACGCCTCGATCTTCGACGCTTGCGCGCCTGGCGCGCGATGTTCGGCCTGCTGGCCGCCGTGCTGCTCGGCGCCGCCGTTCCGGCCCAGGCGCAGTTCCGCGTCGAGATCTCCGGTGTCGGCGCCACCCAGTTGCCGATCGCGATCGTCAAGTTTCGCGACGAGGACCGCGCCACGCCGTCGCAGTCGGTCTCGGCGATCGTGCGGGCGGACCTGGAGCGCAGCGGCGTCTTCAAGGGCGTCGACACGGCCGGCACCGCGCTGGACGAGAACGCCCAGCCGGTGATGACCGACTGGCGCGGCCGCTCGGCCGATGCGCTGGTGGCGGGCTCGGTCACGCGGCTGGCCGACGGCCGGTTCGACATCCGCTTCAAGCTCTGGGACGTGGTCAAGGGCAACGTGATCGGCGGGCAGAGCACCGCGGTCGAGGCCGGCGACCTGCGCCTGGCGGCCCACCGCATCGCCGATTTCATTTACGAGAAGCTGACCGGCGACAAGGGCGTGTTCTCGACCCGCATCGCCTACGTGACCAAGGGCGGCAACCGCCACACGCTGCGCGTCGCCGATGCGGACGGCGAGGGCGGGCAGGTCGCGCTGAACAGCCCGGAGCCGATCATCTCGCCGGCCTGGTCGCCGGACGGCAAACAGCTCGCCTACGTGTCGTTCGAGAAGCAGAAGGCGGTCGTCTACGTGCAGGACACCTCGACCGGCGCACGCCGCGAGCTGGCCAACTTCCGCGGCTCGAACAGCGCGCCCGCCTGGTCGCCGGACGGCCAGACGCTGGCGCTCACGCTCTCGCGCGAGAACGGCTCGCAGCTCTACCTGATCGACCGCAGCGGCAGCAACGTGCGGCGCCTGACGACGAGCAACGCGATCGACACCGAGCCCGCGTTCGCGCCTGACGGCCGCGGCATCTACTTCGTCAGCGACCGCGGCGGCGGACCGCAGATCTACCGCACCGGCACCAGCGGCGGCAATGTCGAGCGCATCACCTTCGGCGGCAGCTACAACATCAGCCCGGCCGTCAGCCCGGACGGCCGCACGCTCGCCTACATCTCGCGTCAGGGCGGCGCGTTCCGCCTGTACACGCTCGATCTGAGCGCGAGCGGCGCGCAGCCTGTGGCGCTGACCGACACCAGCGACGACGAGAGCCCGAGCTTCGCGCCGAACGGCCGGCTGATCATCTACGCGACGCGCGCCCAGGGCCGCGACGTGTTGATGACCACCACCCTGGATGGCAAGATCAAGGCGCGCCTGCTGTCGACCAACGTCGACGTGCGCGAACCGGTGTGGGGACCGTTCGGCCGCTGAGCCCGCCTCCCGACACCCACCCATTTTTTTATCCGAGAGGACAACTTCCATGACCCACGCATCGATCTCTTCGTTGCCCGGCGCACGCCTGGCTTCCCTGACCGCCATCGCGCTCGCCGCATTGCTCGCCGGGTGCTCGAGCGTGCCGCTCGGCGATGCCGGCGGCGCGCCCGTCGAATCGCGCACGCCAGGCGCCGGCAGCGGCACCGCGGGTGCCGGTGCGGGCGCCGGCGCCGGTGGCGAGAGCCGCGTCACGCCGGTGGACCTCAGCAAGACCAACGGCAACGGCGACTCGCTCGCGCAGCGCACCGTGTACTTCGACTTCGACAGCTACGTGGTCCGCGACGAGTACCGCCCGCTGATCGACCGCTTCGCGAAATCGCTGGCGGCCGATCGCAAGAAGCGCCTGCAGGTCGAGGGCCATACCGACGACCGCGGCGGTCGCGAATACAACCTCGCGCTCGGCCAGAAGCGCGCCGAGGCGGTCGCCAAGTCGCTCGCGCTGCTCGGCGCCGCCGATTCGCAGGTCGAGGCGGTGAGCTTCGGCAAGGAGCGTCCGGCGGCACAGGGCAGCGACGAGGCGGCCTGGGCCAAGAATCGCCGCGCCGAGCTGAACTACCGGTGAGGACCGCTGCCATGCGCCAGACCTTCCGTGCGGCTTTCGCGTGCATCGCGCTCGGGGCGGCGCTGTTCGCGCCGGCCGCGCACGCCGGCCTGTTCGACGACGACGAAGCGCGCCGCGCCATCCTCGACATCCGCACGCGCATCGACCAGAACACCGAGCGACAGCGCGCCGGCCAGCAACAGCTGTCCGACCAGATCGACCAGCTGCGCCGCAGCATGCTCGACCTGAACAACCAGCTCGAGCAGGTGCGCGGCGACAACAACCGGCTGCGTGGCCAGAACGAGGAGCTGACGAAGATCGTCTCGGAGCTGCAGCGCAAGCAGAAGGACATCCAGTCCGGCGTGGACGACCGGCTGCGAAAATTCGAGCCGCAGAAGGTCTCGCTCGACGGCCGCGAGTTCACCGTCGAGCCCGACGAGAAGCGTCAGTACGACGAGGCGATGGAGCTGCTGCGCAAGAGCGATTTCGCCGGCACCGCGAACGCGCTGAGCGCCTTCCGCAAGCGCTGGCCGAGCAGCGGGTACACCGACTCGGTGCTGTTCTGGCTCGGCAACGCGCAGTACGGCGTGCGCCAGTACAAGGAGGCGATCACCTCCTTCCGCACGCTGGTGGCCGGCTCGCCGGAAAACGCCAAGGCGCCCGAGGCGATGCTCGCGATCGCCAATTGCCAGGCCGAGCTGAAGGACGGCAAGGGCGCACGCAAGACCATCGACGACCTGCTCAAGGCCTACCCGAACTCGGAAGCCGCGCAGGCCGGCCGCGAGCGGCTCGCGTCGCTGAAGTAGCGCTTGCCCTCTGCAGGCGCATCGCGCCTCGGCGCGGCGCCGCCGACCCCCGCACCTAAAATGCGGGCATGCAAGACATCGACCTGACCGCCCTCGCCACGATCGTGCTCTGGGCCGCCTTCGGCCTGTCCGCGCTGTTCGGCGCCATCGCGCAGCGCACCCACTTCTGCACGATGGGCGCCGTCTCCGACATCGTCAACATGGGCGACTGGACCCGCATGCGCATGTGGGTGATGGCGATGGGCGTCGCGATCATCGGCTTCAACCTGATGGTAGCGGCGGGCTGGCTCGATGCGGGCAAGAGCATCTACGGCGGGCCGCGCTTCCTGTGGCTGTCCGCCCTGGTCGGCGGCGCGCTGTTCGGCTTCGGCATGGTGCTCGCCTCGGGCTGCGGCAGCAAGACGCTGGTGCGCATCGGCGGCGGCAACCTCAAGTCGCTGGTCGTGTTCGTCGTGCTCGGCGTCTCGGCCTTCGCGACGCTGAAGGGCATCACCGCGGTGGCACGCGTGGCCACCGTCGACACCGTCGCGATCACGTTGGGCACGGGTCAGGACCTGCCTTCGCTGCTCGCCGCGTCGACCGGCGTCGCCAAGGGCACGCTCGCCGCGGTGCTGGGCCTCGTGATCGGCGGCGCGCTGATCGCGTGGGCGCTCGCACGGGCCGAGGGCCGCACCGGCGAAAGCCTGCTGGCGGGGCTGGGCGTGGGCGCCATCATCGCGGGCGTCTGGTATGTGTCCGGCAGGCTCGGCTACGTGGCCGAGGACCCGAACACGCTCCAGGAGGCGTTCGTCGCGACCAACTCCGGGCGCATGGAATCGCTCAGCTTCGTGGCGCCGGTGGCGTACACGCTGGACTGGCTGATGTTCTTCAGCGACAAGTCCAAGCTGCTGACGATCGGCATCGTCAGCGTGGTCGGCGTGGTCGCCGGCTCGGCCGCGTATTCGCTGCTGACGAAGAGCTTCCGCTGGGAAGGCTTCCGCAATGCCGGCGACACCGCCAACCACCTCGTCGGCGCGGTGCTGATGGGCATTGGCGGTGTGACCGCGCTGGGCTGCACGATCGGGCAGGGGCTCTCGGGCATGTCGACGCTGAGCCTCACGAGCTTCGTCGCCGTCGCCGCGATCATCGCGGGCGCGGTGGCCGCGCTGCGCTATCAGGTCTGGCGCATCGAGCGCAGCGGCTGACGCGATGAACCAGCTCACCGATCCGGTCACACCCCCCTTCACCGAGGCCGATCTCGAGCGTCGCTTCGGCGGCCTGCGGCGGCTCTATGGCGATGCCGGCTACGTCCGCATCCGTGCGCTGCGCGTCGCGGTCGTCGGCCTCGGCGGCGTAGGGTCCTGGGCGGCCGAGGCGCTGGCGCGCAGCGGTGTGGCCGCACTGACGCTGATCGATCTCGACCACGTCGCCGAGTCCAACATCAACCGTCAGGTCCAGGCCGTCGGCGCGACCGTCGGCCAGGCGAAGGTGCAGGCGCTGCGCGAGCGCATCGCCGACATCCACCCGGGCTGCACGGTGACCGGCGTCGAGGAGTTTGTGGACGAGACCAATTGGCCTGCGCTGCTGCCGCAGCCGGTCGACGTGGTGATCGACGCCTGCGACCAGGTTCGCGCCAAGGCCGCGATCGCCGCCTGGGCGCTCGCGATCGGCACGATGCTCGTGATTGCCGGTGCGGCGGGCGGCAAGCGGCGGCCGCACGAGGTGCAGGTCGAGGACCTCGGCCTCGTCACGCACGACCCGCTGCTCGCTTCGCTGCGCCAGCGGCTGCGAAAGCACCACGGCGCGGCGCGCGGGGGCAAGATCGGCGTGCGCTGCGTGTTCTCGCGCGAGGCCGTCGCGCCGCCCGATGCGGCGTGCGCTATCGACGACGCGGCAACGGACAGCACGCTGAACTGCCACGGCTACGGCTCCAGCGTCGGCGTGACCGCGACCTTCGGCATGGTGGCCGCGAGTCTTGCGATAGAATCCGCCGCAGCGCAAAAATGATCCGCGCGTTTCCCAGCTATAATCGTGGGCTCGGCGGGTTGTTAGCTCAGTTGGTAGAGCAGTAGACTTTTAATCTATTGGTCGTGGGTTCGAGCCCCGCACAACCCACCAAGTGTTCTTGCGCCAGCGGTACCGAATCAGAAGAATGTGGGGCTCTTAGCTCAGTTGGTAGAGCAGCGGACTCTTAATCCGTAGGTCGAGTGTTCGAGTCACTCAGGGCCCACCAGAATTGGCTAGTCGGATCGACGACTTGGCCGACCGAAAAAAGCCGGCCTTGAGCCGGCTTTTTTCGTTGGTGCCACTTTGGTGCCCGTTTTCCGGGCGGTGCCGGTCGCGTATGGGCTATTCAACGTGCCCTCCCGGCGCTATCCACCGGTCCCCCATACCGCTCGGTTCGAGAGGACGATCTCTCCGCAACGAGCTCGCCTCGGTGCGGAGTTCCCCGGGCGGCGTTGGCCACGGCGGATTGCGCCATCACTACGGCGTTGCGTGCGCCGCCCCGGCCATGTGGCGTCCGTACATCTTCTGCATGCCGCCGAGCCAGCGGTCGTAATCGGCCGCCTTGCCGCGCATGTAGTCTTCGACCTCCGGGTGAGGCAGCGCGAGAAAGTGCTCCTCGCGCATAGTGTCGACTACGTTCTGCGCCACCGACTCCGGCGTCAGCACTCCGTTGACACCGGCTGAGCCGGCGCCGGCGGCGGTCATCGCGGTCTCTACCGATTGGGGACAGAGGCACGAGACGCGTATGCCGCGCCGCCCGTACGCGATGCGCAGCCATTCGGCGAAGGCCACTGCAGCGTGCTTCGTCACGCCGTAGGGTGCGGTCTCGACGATGTTCAGCAAGCCCGCCGCCGACGCCGTGACCAGGATGTAACCCTCGCCACGCTCGAGCATCTTCGGCAGCACCGCGCGGGCGGCCCACACGTGCGCCATCAGGTGGATGTTCCACATTGCGTTCCAGAGCGCGTCTGGCAATTCGATGCCGCCCGCGGTGCCGAGGATGCCGGCGTTCGATGCATAGATGTCGACCCGACCAAAGCGGGCCTCCGCGGCCTGCACCAGCGCCTGGATCTCTGTTTCGAGGCTCACGTCACAACGCACCGCGATGGCATGCTCGCCGAGCGTTTCTGCCACGGCGCGTGCACCGTCGATATCGATGTCGGCGACCACGACGCCCGCCGCGCCTTCGGCCACGAACCTGCGCGCCAGCGCGGCGCCGATGCCGCTCGCACCGCCTGTGACCACGGCGACCTTGCCCCTGATTTCCATGTCTCTTCTCCTTGGTTCAGCGCAGATGCGGCGGCGAACGCTCGCCGGACTTCTGCAGGTGATGGCGAAGCCTGCGCGTTGGTCGAGCAGTTTGCCGAGTTCGTTCGCCGCACGGGGCGCGACGAGCGGCTTGGCGGCCGCCGCGAACTGCGCCTTGTGCCGACCGATCTCGATCTGTTTGGCGGCGAGCCGCGCGGCGAGGCCGGTCAACACTTCCAGCACTTGAGGCTGTCGACACACGCGACTCTGGGCCACAGCTGGCCACCGAGGTGGTGCCCGAAGGCAAGGCGTCGCTCGCACTCATCCCATGCGCTGGTACGCCAGTCCGACAGCGAGTTTCACCGCGGCGCCGGCAGCATTCGCCGCAGCGCCTCGAAGTAGAGGTCCGACTGCTCGCGCTCACCTTGGATCTGCCGGGCCACATGCGCGGACAATTTCTCGTTGACCCGCGCGAGCGGGCGGCCGGTGCTCATCGCCAGCACCTGGTGCATGCACACGCGCTCCAGGTAGTACAGGTCGTCATAGGCATGCGCCACGGTCGCGCCGCAGACGATGACGCCGTGGTTGCCGAGGAAGGCCACGTCCTTGCCCTGCATCGACCGCGCGATGCGCTCGCCTTCGGCCCAGTCCAACGCCAGGCCGTTGTAGTCGGCATCGATGCCAATGCGGCCATGAAAGCGCATTGCGCCTTGGCTGGAACAGGTGTCGAGTGCTCGGTCGCTGGTCAGCGTCAGCGCGGTGGCATAGGGCATGTGGGTGTGCAGCACCACCGCCTGGCCGGTGATGCGGTGCGCTGCGGCATGGATGAACATGGCGGTAGGCTCGACGCGGTGGCGGCCCTGCAGCACGGTGCCGTGTTCGTCGATCAGCACGATGTCGTCGGGGCCGATCTCGCTCCAGTGCAGCCCGCGCGGGTTGATCAGGAACCTGCGGCTGTCGTCGGGCAGCGCCACGCTGAAATGGTTGCACACGCCTTCGCTCAGACCGTGATGGGCGGCCGCGCGCAGCGCGAGCGCCAGGTCTTCGCACAGCGGTTTCAGGAGGGCGGCGTCGGGCATCGGTGTCTCCGCGGTTGGGAATTCAACCGCCTCACAGCAAGTATGACGTTTCGGGAACGGTTGGCCCATCCAGAATCCCCGCGTCATGCCGCAGGAGGCTTGTCTACAAGACTCTTCATGCGCCGACGCAGCGCCTTGTCCCGACGGTCTTCTTCGTTCCAGTCGGTGCGCACGCCACGCCAAAGCGCAACTGCCATCAGCACGATCACCAGGGTGAACGGGAGCGCGAACACGATGGTGGCGGTCTGCACCGCCTTCACGCCGCCGGCCAGCAGCAGGCTGATGGCGATGCCCGAAACCAGCACACCCCAGACGACCTTCACGCGAGCGCTTGGATTGGCCTGGCCGCCGGTGCTCATCATGCCCAGCACCAGCGTGGCGGAGTCGCCCGACGTGACGAAGAACACCAGCACCAGCACGGTGGCCACGCCGGACAGCAGCCCGCTCATCGGCAGCGCTTCGAACATGGCGAACATGGCCGTGGACACGTCGGCACCGACCGCTTCGGCCATGGGCAGACCCTGCATGATTTCCTGGTTGAGGGCGGTACCGCCGAAGACCGAGAACCACACGAAGGCAGCCAGCGTGGGCGCCAGCACCGTGCCCATGATGAACTCCCGGATGGTGCGGCCACGCGAGACGCGCGCGATGAACAAGCCCACGAAGGGCGACCAGCTCACCCACCAGGCCCAGTAGAAGACGGTCCAGCCGCTGACCCAAGTGCTTTCGCGGAACGGCGTCATGCGCAGGCTCATGCGAACGAATTCACTGAGGTAGCTGCCCAGCGTGCTGGTGAAGGTGTCGATGATGGCCACGGTCGGGCCCATCACGAAGACAGCCAGCGCCAACAGCGCGGCCAGCGTCAGATTGATGTTGGAGAGCCACTTGATGCCCTTGGTCACACCGGTGACGGCCGACGCGATGAACAGGAACGTGGTGACGAGGATGATGCCCACTTGGGAGACGCTGCCCACCGGCACGTCCAGGAGCGTATTCAGGCCGCTGTTGATCTGCAATGCGCCCATGCCCAGCGAGGCCGCCACGCCGAAGGCGGTGGCGATCACGGCCAGCACGTTGACCACCGGACCGAGCTTCTTCAGTGGCGACCACGGCAACGACTCGACCGCGGTGCTCACCAATGCCGAGCCGCTCTTGCGGAACTGGAAAAAGGCGATGGCCAGCGCCACGATGCTGTAGACCGCCCACGGATGCAGGCCCCAATGGAAGAAGCTGTAGCGCATGGCGGCGTTGGCCGCTTCAGGCGTGTTTGCCGCGATCCCGGGAGGCGGGGCGCCGTAGTGCGAGACGGGTTCGGCCACGCCCCAGAACACCAGGCCGATGCCCATGCCGGCGGCGAACAGCATGGCGAACCAGGAGCCGAGCGAGAACTCCGGCTCATCGTCTTCCGCGCCGAGCTTCAGATCGCCGTAGCGGCTGAAGGCCAGCACGACCGCCAGCACCACCAGGCCCAGCACAACCCAGAGGTAGAGCCAGCCGAAGTCGCGGGTGATGACCGCCAGCAGCGTGTCGAAGAACCCGCCAAGAGAAGCCGGTGCCAGGACACCCCACAGGACGATGGTCAGGATGAGACCTGCCGAGACGACGAGTTGCATGGAAGCTCCCTTCGGTCTTTGGGAAGGTGCGACCGCTTTGTTCCACCCCGGAATTGCCGGAAGGCTGTTTGGGCAGCATCGTGCTACCGTTCCGTGGGTCTTTAAACGATGAGGCAAGTATGGCCCGTACGCGCTTTTTCCAGAAGATCCAGCAGCTGATTCGCGTCGCAGAGCACTGCGCGCGTACCGACGAACCTGCAGCCGAGGCGTTGCAGCGTCTGCGTGCCCAGGCCGCGCAACCACCGCGGCGCCATGTGTTGCGGGCGGCGGCCGGGCTGGGCCTGGCCGCGACGCTGCCGATGCCTCTGCGCGCGGCTCCCGGCGCTGGTGGCACCAACGTTGCTGTCGTCGGGGCGGGCTTCGCGGGCTTGCATGCCGCCACGTTGCTTGCCGGCAAAGGCGCTCGAGTGCAGGTGTTCGAGGCCGGCGACCGCGTAGGCGGCCGCGTCTGGTCGCTTCGCGGCGTCTTTCCGGGTCAGGTGGCCGAGCGTGGCGCCGAACTGATCGACACCACGCATTCCACGCTGAGGGGCCTGGCCGGCGCCTATGGCCTGACGCTCGAGAGCTACGCCGCTAACAAGCTGCCCGGCGAGGAAGCCTTCTACTTCTTCGGCCGCCACTGGACCGAGGCGCAGGTCGTCGAGGAGTTCCGCGGCTTTGTGCCGGCGCTGAGGGACGACCTGTCCAAACTCAGCAACGGGCCGACGGCACTGTCCTACAACCAGACCGATCGCCGGCTCGATTTCACGCCGCTGTCGGACTACCTGGTGCAGCGCGGTGCCGGCCCGCTGATCCGTGCCGTACTGGACGTGGCCTACACGATCGAGTTCGGCCGCGATATCAACCGCCAGAGCGCGCTGGCGATGCTGTTCTTCATCGCGACCAACAAGCGGCAGGCCTTCACGCCCTTCGGCGTCTTCAGCGACGAGCGGTTCCACATCGTCGAGGGCAACGATGCCGTAGCCCAGTCCATGGCCGCCGCGCTGCCGCAGGCAGTCAGGCTGGGTCATCGACTGCTGCGCGTGGCCCGTCAGGCTGACGGCCGCGTGCGCCTGAGCTTCGCCACTGCCGGCGGCACGATCGATACCGTGCATGACGCCGTGGTGTTGACCTTGCCCGCGCCGATGATGCGGCAGGTCGAGTTCGCCGCCAGCGTATCGCTGCCCGCGGGCAACCGCTTCGCGATCGACCAGTTCGATTACGGCACCAACTCCAAGATGATGATCGGATTCAACGGCAGGCCTTGGTACGAGCGCAGCAACAGCAATGGCGCCAGCTACAGCGACCTGGCCAACCACCAGTCCACCTGGGAGACCAATCCCTCACAGGCCAAGGCCTTCAGCCGGGGCGTGTTGACCGACTTTTCCGGCGGAGACCGCGGCGCGCGGCTCGACCCCGCGAAATTGCAGACCGAGGCCACGGCCTTCCTCGTCGATCTGGACCAGGTCTACCCGGGCAGCAGCGTGCTGGCGCGGCGCGACAACCGCGGCCGCGTGCAGGCCCACCTCGAGAACTGGTCGCGACTGCCGCTCTTCCAGGGGGCGTACAGCAACAACCAGCCGGGCTACTTCACGACCATCGAGGGCCTGTACGCACGCCCGGCCGGCAACGTCCATTTCGCCGGCGAGCACACCGATTCCTTCTACAGCTACCAGGGCTTCATGGAAGGTGCGCTGCTGTCGGGTGCGCGTGCGGCTGACGAGGTGCTGCGCGCGGGGTAAGCGCGCCGTCTGCGCGGCCCGCGCCGTGTTCTACAGCAGCTCCTTGCTGCAGTGGCATCCGCAGCGCCACCCACCCTCGACAGCCCGCAGTGGGCGTTAACGCTCCGGCTTCGAATCCAAACGAATTGATGACGCTTGCGCGATGACCCAGTCGGGGTCGTCGAGCGGCAGGTCGTGCCCGGCAAACGGGTGGCTTCGGACTTCGCACCGCCATGCGTGACCCATCGCGAGCGTGCAACGCGTGTCCACCAGGGCGTCCCGTGCGCTTGTCAGCAGCAACACTGCGCGAAACGGATTCTCGCGTGGCGCGCGAAAACGTGCCGCGGCCGCTAGTTGCGCGAGTGCGTCGAGACGACGGACCGGGTTCGTGAGGCGCAGGCTCGTCCACCGGTCGAGCAACTCGGCATCGTCGAAGAGACGACGGCTGGTCAGCTGCAGAATCGTTCGCTCCGACAGGGCGATGGGCGCGCGCGTCGCCCGAAGCAGCGAGCGATAGGCGGACGGCCGCAGCCGCTCCCATGGCGGATTGAAGGGGCGCATGCTCGTGTTGATCAGCACGGCGGCCTCGACTTCGGCCGACCACTTCGCAGCCCAGTCCGTTGCAACCATCCCGCCCATCGACACTGCGAGAACCGAATACGGCGGCCCGGCGTCGGCGGCACGCAGCGCGGAGCGAACGTGCTCGGTGATGCCACCGATCGTCCAGGGGCTGCGCACCTTGTTCGCTCGACCCGTCCCTGGCAGATCGATCGCCAGCACTCGCGTGTCGGGTGCCGCGACCGCGAGACGCTCGGCCAAGCCATTCCAGTGGCGCGCATCACGCGTCCAGCCGCGCAGCAGCACCCACGTGCGCGGCTTCATTTCTGGCCTCCGTGCGGAGGCGGGAACCAGCTCTCCAACGCATCTTCCGTCTGTGCGGTTCGCGCGTCGCCCTTGGGCAGCCAACGGTGACAGCCCGCGGCGGCTCGCATCGCGAAATCGAGGAGCCCGAGTTGTCGTCGCAGCACGCGCTGGCGACGGTGCTCGATCAGAGGGTTGAAGATTCCCTGTCTCGAAAGCAGCTGGCGCGGGTTCTTCTTGACCCAGCCCCAGGAGCCCATTTCCAGCGTCAGTGGCAGGAACAGCCGTTCCGGTACGCGCAAGGACTGCAGATGCAGGTGATCCCACAGATCGCCGTGCGCCAGGTACTGTGCGCTTTGCGGCTCGACGATGTAGCGGTGGTGCGGTTGGGACTCGTCGAGAATCCGACGGAGCGCGTGGAACTCCGCCAGACAGGAGATCGGGATCGACGAGCTGGCGTAAGGAAACCACAACCGGTCCCGCACACCGAAGCCGGAGTGGCAGTCGATCGCCATGCTGAATTCGCGCACGAGCAACTCCTCCGACACGACCCGGCACAGCGCCGCGCTCTCCGCCTCCATCTCTGCGCCGGCCGGGCCCCGATACCAGGGAAGACGATTGCTCCGACGGTGACCGCCGATCAGGAACGGAACCGGCTCGAGAGCGTCGACGGGCGCATTGCGCATCAGGTCGACGCCATGGGGGTTCGCCCGCGTCGCCAGCAGCATGCCGCCCGGGTTGACGATCGGCATGAAAACGAGGCGGAGGGTTTCGAGTTGACGATGCAGGCTGCTGTCCCAGCGAAGGCGCATGGCCAGCGAGCGCATGAAGGTGATGACGACGTCGACGCCAATGCGTTCGAGGCCGTGAACACCTCCGAAGAAACCGATCGCCGGCACCCGGTGGTCCGGATTGCCGAGGGTGACCGAAATGACTGGCAGACGCTGTTGCCCTACAACGATCTCGGAATGCACGCTTCGCGTCATCATTCCGCCTGCGCGATCGACCAGCGCGTCGATCTCGATCAGTTCGGGTAGCACGGGCAGCGCGCTGACTATCACCGCGCGCCTGCGGCGAAGCGGGCGGGTCGTCCGGTCCGTGCGGTCACGTCAGCGTCACATGTATTGGGTAGGGTGCCAGTCATGAATACGTCACCTGGCCGGTTCGGAGTTCGCGTGCGAGTCTTCATCGCCGCGATCGTGTGGGGCTTACTCGAAAGTGTGGCTCTGCTGCGCAGCGGTCCGCTGCGGCGTCGGCTCTGAGTCCACGCACCTGAAGCCGCGCAGAAGCGGCGCGCCATCCACGCGGTTCAAGAGAGGAAGTGGCGCCGGTAGCGCGCCGGCAGGTCCGCCAGGCGCATCATCAGCGGCAGGTCCGCGGTGTTGAAATCGGGGTCCCAGGCCGGCGGGCCGAGCACCCGCGCGCCGCAGCGCAGGTAGCCCTTGATCAACGGGGGCGGCTCGACCGGGAGATCCTGCCGCAGGTCGTCGACCGGCAGCGCCAGGCGCGGCTCGACGCGCCATTCGATCGGCGCGAGGTGCGTCCGCCGCAACTGCGCCCAGAGGCTCGCGGCCACGTGCCCGCCGTCGGCCATGCTGACGCTGGCGCAACCGATCATCGTGTCGAGATCGTTGCGCTGCATGAACTCGCCGAGCGCGCCCCACAGCGCCAGGATCGCGCCACCGGAGCGGTGCTCCGGATGCACGCAGGAGCGGCCGAGCTCGACCATGCGCTTGCGCAGCGGCTGCAGGCGCGTCAGGTCGAACTCGCGGTCGCTGTACAGGCCGCCGACGCGCGTGGCGCTGACCGGCGTCATCACGCGGTAGGTTCCGATCAGCAGGCCGGGCGAGCCGTCGGCGCGCTTCAGGCGCACCAGCAGGTGCTCGCAGAAGGGATCGAAGATGTCGATGTCGTGCCCGGGCGGCGAGCCCTTCGGCACGGTCAGCGTGGCGCCGAGTTCCAGCGCGAAGATCTGGTAGCGCAGGCGCTGGGAAAGTCGCACGTCGGCCTCGTCGCGGGCCCAGGAAACGTCGAACTCCACGCGCGCCGGTGTTGCATCCGCCCGGCACGAGGGTTCCGCCAGCGGACGCGATCGATCGAATCGGTTCAGGCCCGCAAACGGTAGCGTGGGCATCGGCAGCTCAGGCATGGCACATGCGAGAAGTTTGGATGCGCGCATGGTGGGACGCTCGTGTGACGCACCGACGTCCCAATCGTGACCGACAGATGAATGGGCTCAGGTTCGGTGCAAAGCCCAGTACCGAAGGTTCACACGCGGGCGTTCGCTCGGACGGGTGGGACTGTCCGTGCGTCACATTACGCTGCCTCAAAACGAATTCTGACGTAAACTATTTATACCGTATACCCACTTTGTGAGATCGTTATGACGAAAACCCCCGTGCCGAAGAAGTCCGCAACGATCGCCGGCCCCGCTCCTGCGACGAAGACGTCACCGGCCGCGAAAAAAGCGCCGGCTGCCAGGAAGAAGGTGCCGATCACGGCGGCCCCGGCACCCACGGTCGTCCCCAAGCCCAAGAACAAGCTGGTGCGCGACAGCTTCACGATCCCGAAATCCGAGTACGTCGTGCTCGAGGCCTTGAAGCTGCGCGCCGCCAAGCTGGAGCGGCCGACGAAGAAGAGCGAGCTGCTGCGCGCCGGGATCGCGGCGCTGAACGCCATGAGCGACAAGGCCTTCCTGGCTGCCATCGGCGCGATCCCCAGCATCAAGACCGGTCGCCCGAAGGGCCCGTCGAAGTCGGCCACCTGAACGCAGCGCGATGATGGACATCGTCTCCGAGATCCGTCGCGTCCATGCGGGCCGCGATCCCGAGCGGCTCGCGCTCAAGTACCGCGCGATGCGCGAGGACCCGTTCGCGTTCCTGCGCGGGAGTTGTGCACTGTTCTATCGGCGCCTGCCACGGGGCGGCGTCCACAAGTCGGCCCCCGACGTCTGGGTGTGCGGCGACCTGCATCTCGAGAACTTCGGCAGTTACCGGGGCCACAACGGCCTGGCCTATTTCGACATCAACGATTTCGACGAGTCGGCCCTGGCGCCGGCCACCTGGGACCTGGTCCGCATGCTCGCCAGCGTGTCGGTCGGTGCCACGACGCTGGGGCTCAAGGTCGCCCAGGGCGACCGGCTCGGCGAGATCTTCGTCGACGCCTATGCGGCCGCTCTGGCGGCGGGCAAGGCGTACTGGGTCGAGCGGGACACTGCCAGCGGCGTCGTCCACCGGCTGCTGGACGCGGTCGCGGGGCGCAAGCGGGCAGAGTTCCTCGACGGGCGCACCACCGAGAAGGGCGGCAAGCGTCGACTGCGCACCGACAACGGCAAGGCCCTTCCGGCCGACAAGGCGCAGCGGGCCACGGTGAAGGCCTTCATGCGGGAGTTCGCCGCGGCGCAGTCCGACCCTGACTTCTATCGCGTGCTCGATGTCGCCCGCCGGGTCGCCGGCACCGGCAGCCTCGGCGTCGAACGCTACGTGGTCCTGGTGCGCGGCAAGGGTTCGCCGGACGAGAACCACCTGCTCGATTTGAAGATCGCCGCGCCGTCGTCGCTGCTCGCGACACTGAAGACCGTGCAGCCGCGCTGGAAGACGCACGCTGAGCGCGTTGCCGGCGTGCAGCAGCGCATGCAGGCGGTGCCGGTGGCATTCCTCGAACCGGTGCGTATCGACGGCAAGCCCTTCGTGCTGCGGGCGCTGCAGCCGGCCCAGGACCGCATCGACCTGCGCCGCGCCGACATGGACGAGCTGGAACGCCTGGTCGGCACGATGGGCCAGATCGTCGCGTGGTCGCAGCTGCGCAGTGCCGGGCGGGACGGCTCGGCGACGGCCGACGCGCTGATCGCGTTCGGGCGGCGCAGGAAGTGGCGCGCGGCGCTGCTCGACGCCGCGCGCGACTGCGCCGCGCAGGTCACCCGCGACGCCGCGACCTTCAACAAGGCCTTCGACGAGGGCGCATTCGAGGCGCCGCAGAAACGGCCGCGCTGACGGCCGGGCGCCTCAATCGGCGCTGCCGCAATCCTTCTTGCACAGGCTGCGGCCCACCGGCAGCGCGATGCGGAGGAACTCGGTGATGTCCGACGCCAGCAACCGCCCACCGCCGTACGGGAAGTTGTTGTCGTTGGCCACCATCACCGTGTGCGGGTTCAGGACCAGCACGTTCTCGATCGTCACGTAGGGCAGGGTGAAGGTCGTGCTGCCGTCGCCGTTCAGGTCGTGCGGGTCGCCGATGTTCATCAGATCGACCAGTTCCGTCTTGGTCACGGCGCCGCCGTTGCCGATGCCCTCGATGTCGATCAGGAACAGCTTCTTGAACGGCGCGCCACTCGTCGCCGTGCCGCCGTTGCGCTCGATCACGACGAAGCGGTGATCGTCGACGGCTGTCATGTCGCCGATGGCGGTGCCGGCTGCCTCGAGCGGGTACACGTAGTGCACCCCCGTGTACGTCTCGCTCGCGATGTCGAACTCGTCGATGCGCAGCGTCCTGGGCGCGTCGCCGACCACCGTCTTTTCGAGCAGCGTGTACAGCCGTGAGCCCGATCGGTTGATGGCCATTCCCTCGAAGCCGCCGGAGCCGCCCAGGTTGGCCGTCGCGACGCCGCGCACGACGTCCCGGTTCTCCGGCGCATACACGCCCGGCAGCGGGATCACGCTGCGCAGCACGCGGCCGGCGGCGTCGGTCTTGATCAGGTACGGTCCGAACTCGTCGCCGAACCAGTAGTTGCCGCTCCGGTCGCGTCGAACCGACTCGATGTCCAGGTCGGCACCGGTGAGCAGGCGCGCCGAGCGGATCGCGTCGGGCACGGCGGGATTCGTCGCCACGTTGTAGTAGCTCGCGTAGTCGGCCTGGATCGGCATGCCGATCAGGTGATCGGGGTCGCTGAGCGTGATCCGGCTGCGCGCGTCGAATGCCTCGAGCGGTCGACCGGTCTTGAAATCTGCAGGCGAGACGGCGCCGCTGCCGCCGTGCGGCGTCCTGAAGTCGATCTTCACCGTGTACATCCGCAACAGTGCATCGGCAGAGTTGTTCTGCGCGCCGAAGCCGTTGTCCACCAAAAAGTGGAACGTGTCTGCGCCCGGCGCCCTCAGCACTGCAGAGAATCCCTGAACCGGCTGTCTGCCGATGTAGGGAGGCAGATTCGTGCTGTAGGGATTCGCGCCAGCAAACTGGCCGGAAGTGGGCCCGTCGGAGAAGGTCGGCGCGGCCATGGAAGCCCAGCCGGTCAAGGTGGGGCCGCTGGGCGACTCGTTGGCGATGACCAGCGTGCTCGTCAGCGTGGCGACGAGGAGTGCGGACAGCTTATAGGTGAAATGCATGCGTTCTCTCCGTTGAAGGAATCTCGGAATGTCGTGCCGGGTGTCGGCTCCGAGATCGATTCTTCGCGGGCTCGATGTCGCGGGCGTGACGGCGGCACTACAACCGTTCGAGAGGCATGCCGGTCCGAACGTCCTCGAGACTTCCGTCGTCGTTCAGGTTGACGTGGTGCCCGGTTGCGGCCAACTTGTGGGACTCGGTGGCCCTCGTCCACCGAGCCAGGCCGGATGCGGAGTCTTCGACGAACTCGGTCAGGATGTCGACCGCGTGAATCGCGCCGAGGCTGTCCAGCACCTGGTAGCTGTCGGTCTTCTCTCGCCTGGTTCGACGCGTGTCCATGTTGCTTGCGTTTCTGGTGAGGAGGCGCAGACACGCTGCTCGAGCCGATCTCAGCGCGGCAGCAGAACCTTGTCCACGACCTTGATCGAGCCGTTCGTTGCGCGCAGGTCGGGGTTGAGAACCACTGCTTCATCGACGGTGACGAAACTGCCGGAGCGGTAGACGGCAAGCTAGCCGCCCTGCATCGTCTTCACATTGCCGTTCTTGATCTCGGCGGCGCCCAAATCCTGCTGCACGACGTGGTTCGACAGGACGGCCTTGAGCCGAGCCTTGTCCTTGGCAAGTGCGTCCAGAGTTGCCGGCGGCAGCGCCTTGAATGCATCGTCGGTGGGAGCGAACAGCGTGTAGGGGCCGGTTCCCTTCAGTGTATCGGTCATGCCGGCTTCGGTCAGCATGCGGGTCAGCGTGGTCAGGCGCGGATCGGCCGCTGCGCTGTCCGCGATCGACTTCGGAGCCGGTGACGTGGCGCAGGCCGTGAGGACCAGGACGACAGGGGCAAGTGCGAGGGACAGTCGGGAAAATCGCATGGTGGGTTCGGCCGGGTGATTCAGGAGCCCGGCAGTCTGGGCCGGGATCGTTTCAGCACGATGACATCAAGGGGCCGGAACGGCGGTGCGGTTGCCCGGCACCATCATCGCTTCGTAGCTGAACACGTCGCGGCTGCGGACGTTCACGGTCACCTTGACCCAGTGCACGTCGTTGTTGCCGTTGACCGCGTTGTTGCCGAACGTCTCGACCCGCGTGAAGTTCTCCAGGCGCTGACCGGTGCTGCTCAGGAACGGCTTGTCGATGCGGAAGTAGTGCGAGTCGCCGTGCACGTAGGCCACCGGCTTGCGGAACGCCACGACCTGTTCGCGCAGCGCAACCAGGTAGTCCTTGAAGCCGTCCGGCGCACCGTCGCTCTGCACCAGCGTCGCCGGGTTGCGCAGCGGCGCCCGGGTCGGATCGCTGGCGTCCCAGCCCGGATTGGCCTGCGCGATGATCATCACGGCCGCCGATCCGCGCCGCGTCGCGGCGGCGAACGATTCGTTCAGCCACTTGATGTTGGCGGCGTTGCGCGCGGCGAACTCGGCCGCGTCGGGTGCGGTGTCGCACAGGTTGTTGCAGGAGCCCTGCACGTTGAGCGTGACGTAGGTGACGCCGCGCACCGTCCAGCGGCGGTTTTCCACGCAGGGCGTCATGCCGCTCACGCCGAGGCAAAGCGCCTCGGTCTGGACTTCCTGCCGCAGCTGACGCTGACCCATCGAGAACGGCGTCGAGAAGAAGATCTGCCGTTCGCGGTCGAGTCGCTCGCGCGAGTTGAAGCCGCCGTTGGACGGACGGTCGCAGTCGGTCCAGTCGTTGTCGCCCGGGGTGAACATGGCGGGCGCACGCAGCGCATTGAAGAACGCCAGCGACTGGAAGTACAGGTTGTCGTCGCAGGGGCTGCCGGAGCCCTGCTTGAGGTCGCCGTCGTGGACGGTGAACTTCAGGTTGTGGGCGTTCATGTCCGCGATCAGGTTGGGCACGCCCGCGATGGTCTGCACGCTGGAGTACGGCAGGTCGCCCCATAGGCCGATCTCGTAGGTCTCCTTGCCGTGGTCGCCTTCGTCGTCACGGTCCGCGCGGGCCGGGCCGGCCGCAAGCGACAGAACGGTGAGCGCGACGATCGCGCCGATCTGGGTGAAGGATCGTTTCATGGTGCCAGCTCCGGGGGGTTGATGCGGGGTGTCGTCATGGCGGACGGCTGCAGGCGGTTGCTGCCGTCGCGCACCTCCCAGGCCGCGCCGAAGGTCTGGATGTTGGTGGCGCTCGCGACAGTGTCGACGTACCACCACTCGCACACCACACGCTCACGGGTCACGTCCAGCAGCATGTAGCCGCGCCGGTTGAGGTCGATGTACTTGAAGTGCGGGTTGACGCTGCGCAAGTAGGCCGTGGTGCTGCCGGTCGGGTCGTCCAGCCCCGGCGAGGTGACCGACGTGCCCACGAACTCCACCGCGCGCGAGCCTTCGCCGGACACCGGGTCGTAGCCACCGCTGGCGACGCTCGGGTTGTTCGGGTCCTGCGACAGATCGGCGGCCCACGAGGTGTGGATGTCGCCGGTGAGGATCACGCAGTTGCCGACCGCGGGATGCGCCGCATCGCCCTTGAGCACGGCGTAGAGGCGGTCTCGGGCCGGCTGGTAGCCGTCCCACTGGTCGCTGTTGAAGAACAGCCCACCGCCGGCGGCCAGCGGCGCGCCCTGCGCCTTGAGCTGCGCGAACATCACGCCCTGACCGATGAACTTCCAGCGCGCCTTGGAGCTGCGCAGCCGCTGGGTCAGCCAGGCTTCCTGGTCGGCGCCGAGGAGGGTTCGCTCGGGATTGTTGAACTCGCCCACCTGCGCAAACACGTTGCCCAGGCCCGGCGCGGGAATCGTCGCGGGCAACTGCTTCGAGCGCGCGCTCAGGCGCTCTTCCAGCATCGCCAGGTCGATCAGATCGCCGAACCGGAACGCGCGCTGGTTCTGTCGGCGATCGCTGGCAGCGACCTCGCGGATGGGCATCCATTCGTAGTACGCCTGCAGCCCCGCGTTCACCCGGTCGGCCCAGCTGCCCTCGATTCCCTCGGTGTGGTTCTGCGCGCCGTTCACCCAGGCGTCGTTGGTGATCTCGTGGTCGTCCCAGATGCAGATCATCGGGTGCTGGCGATGCACGGCTTGCGAGTCGGCGTCGCGCTTGTACTGCGCGTGACGGGTGCGGTAGTCGCTCAGGGTCACCATCTCGTGCGGCGGCTCGGGCGTGCGCGCCGAGCCGTACTGGTTGGCGCCGTACTCGTACAGGTAGTCCCCGAGGTGCAGCACGGCGTCCAGGTCGGCGCGCTCGGCGACACGTCGGTAGGCGTTGAAGTAGCCCGCCGCTTGGTTGGAGCAGCTGACGACCGCGAGCCGCAGGCGCGGCGTCGCCCCGGCGGGCAGGGTGCGGGTGCGTCCGACGGGGGACGCGACGTCCCGCGCGTGGAACCGGTAGTAGTAGGTCGTGCCTGGCCGCAGCGCGGTGGCATCGACCTTCACGGTGTAGTCGCGCTCAGGCCCGGTGCTTTGAACGCCACGGTCGACGACCTGGCGCAGCTGCGGGTCGGTCGCGATCTCGTAACGCACCGCCACCGACGCGGGCCGCGAAGCCGGCGTGACGCGGGTCCAGAGGATGACGCCGTAGGGATGTGGATCGCCGCTGGCCACGCCGTGTTCGAACCCGACCTTGCCGGCGCGACTTCCGTCGTCGTCCTTGTCGTCAGTCGGGCGCGCCGCCAGGGCCAACATCGGGACGCTGGCGAGCGCTGCGGCGGCGGAGCCGCTTTTCGCGAAGAACGCGCGCCGGCTGGTGCCCCGCGGCGGTCGAGGCTTGAGGTTCGAGGGGCGGCCCATGACGTGTCCTTCTTGCCGGGCGCGCACACTGCGGGCCCTCCAGTCGGACAAAGTATCGAGTCGCTGTTTGACAGCTTGAAGTCAAGTCGCGCCCCATGCGGGCTTGGTGCGCCGCGCGAGGCGACGTCAGGCGGGCGTCAGTGCCACCAGCGCGCATCAGTCACGGCAGGCGCGTCGTGCCGGGCCATGCCGGATGGCGCGCGTACTTCTCGGCAGCCTCTTCGGGTGCTGTGTCCGAGGCGCGCGGGTAGGAAGCGAGCGCCAGGCTGTAGGCGACCGCCTCGGTGAGCATCGGAATCAACTCTCGAAGGCGCTCGGCGAAGCGCGGCAGCCAGTCGCTTCGGTGCCAGACGCGCTGAGATTGATGGAGGGCCATGCGGCACATCCTAGCGCTTGTCGCGCGCGAATGCTGCACTGCAGCAAGAATGGGGTGCAACTCCGGTCGCGGCATTGGCAGGTTCAGGGTTCCGTCTGTTTGCCGGAGCTACCCGCAATGACATCAAAGAAGGCGCGGACCATCCGCATGTCCTGGCGCTCGGCCAGACAGACGGCGTGCGCGTAGGTGTGGATGGCTGCATCGCTGATGCGCACGGCGTGAAGGCCCGGCCCGGGCACGTACTCGGCTTCCGACACTGCGGCGATGCCAAGGCCCTGCGACACCGCTGCGCGGATGATTTCGCGGCTGGCGATCTCCATCACGATCTCGGGCTCGATTCCGGCCGCCGTCAGCGCCGACTCCAGCGCCTTGCGCGTTGTCGAGCCGGGTTCGCGCATCAGGAATCGTTCGCCCTTCAGTTCCGCTGTGCGAACGGTGCGTCGCTTCGCGAAGCGGTGCGTGGCGGCGCAGAAAATCAACACCGGGTGCTCGCTGTAGGGCACCGACACGAATCGCTTGTCGGGAAACACTTGAGCCAGCACGCCCACATCGGCCCGGTAGTCGAGAAGCCGGTCCAGCACTTCCTGGGAGTTGCCGGTGCTCACCGATATGGCGACGTCAGGGTAGCGCTGATGGAAAGAAGCCAGCATGGCCGTCACATGGGACGGCCCGACAGCCGCCACGCGAAGTTGCCCGGAACGCAACTCGCCCGCGTCGCCGAGCAACTGGATCGCATCCGCCTCGAGGCTGAAGATCTGACGAGACAGATGCACCAGCCGCTCACCGAGTTCGGTGGGGCGCACTCGGCGACCGGTGCGATGGAACAACTCGACCTTGTACAGCGCTTCGAGTTGCCCGACCTGGGTGGTCACGGTGGGCTGACTGACGTGCAGCTTCTCGGCCGCTCCGGTGAAGCTGCCCGTTGTCGCGACGGCGTGAAACGACCGCAGTTGTGTCAAGCGCATGACATGGCTCTCGGTGTGATCCCGCGCGAACTATAGGTCCGTTGAATGGGTGGCCGCCAAAAATTGAATGGCGCTAATACCGCCAGGGACCACCGGCGTCACGGAACCGTCACACGGCGCCGGAACACTGGCGGCACCGTATCCCACCCACCGGCACGGCGCACTGCGCGATGTCGGCCATCCGCCTCATGAATCCTCCAGTCCTGCGTGCGCAAAGCTTGCGTCGCACCTACGGCGATCGTGCCGCGTTGCGTGACGTCTCATTCGATATCCGGCAGGGCGAGCGCGTCGCGCTGCTCGGCGCGTCAGGCTCCGGAAAGTCCACGCTGATTCGCTGCCTGTGCGGCTTGGAGACCACCGATGCCGGCACCGGTCGGGTCGAAGCGTTCGGTCGCCCGCTGCAGGCGGATGGCCGCAACAGCGCCGAGATCCGTTCGCTGCGCCGGCGCATCGGCGTGATCTTCCAGCAGTTCAATCTGGTGGGGCGACTGGGCGTGATGCACAACGTACTGACCGGCCTGGCCGCCGATGTGCCGCTGTGGCGCGGCGTGCTCGGCCGCTACACCCCGGAACAGCAAGCGCGCGCGCTGGACGCACTGAACGCGATCGGGTTGGGGCCGCAAGCGTTCCAGCGCGCGTCCACGCTCTCGGGTGGTCAGCAGCAGCGCGCGGCCATCGCCCGCGTGCTGGTGCAGGGTGCCGAACTGGTGCTGGCCGACGAGCCTGTCGCGTCGCTGGACCCGCAATCAACGCTGCGGGTGATGGACCAACTTGCCGCATTGAATCGTGACGCCGGGCTCACGCTCGTCATCAGCCTGCACCAGGTCAGTCTGGCCCGTCGCTACTGCGACCGCGTCCTGGCGCTGCGCGACGGCGAACTGGTCTACGACGGCCCCAGCGACGCGCTGACGCCCGCTTTCCTGCAGCAGCTGTACGGCGCGGCCGCCGAGGAGTTGCTGCACGACCACGGCGCAGCCGCCCCCACAGAGTCCGTACCCCTTTCACTGGCCGCCTGAGCGGCCGTCGCACCTCCCTGTCACTTCCAAGCTCACATCATGCTCAATCACAAGACCCTCTTCATCGCCGCCACCATGCTCGCTGGCAGCGCCGCCCTGCATGCGCAGGAAATCAACTTCGGCATCATCGCCACCGACACCGCGTCGACCCAGCGAGAGCGTTGGGAGCCTTTTTTCCGCGACATGGAGAAGAAGACCGGCCTGACGGTGAAGTCGTTCTATGCACCCGACTACGCCGGTGTGATCGAAGCGATGCGCTTCAACAAGATTCAGGTCGCCTGGTTCGGCAATAAGTCGGCGATGGAGGCGGTCGACCGCGCCAACGGCGAAGTGTTTGCGCAAGTGATGTATGCCGACGGCAGCTTCGGGTACAAGGGCTTGCTGATCACGCACAAGGACAGCGCGTACAAGTCGCTCGACGATGTCTTCAAGAACGCGAAGGCGATCAACTTCGGCATTGGCGATCCGAATTCGACCTCGGGATTCCTGGTGCCGTCCTTCTACGTGTTCGCGCAAAACAAGGTCGACCACCGCAGCGCGTTCAAGACCGTTCGCAACGCGAGCCACGGCGCCAACATTCAGGCCGTGCTCGCGCGCCAGATCGACGTGGCCACCAACAACACCGAAGAGATCGACAAGCTCAGGACGAGCAAGCCCGAGTTGGCCAGCCAGCTGCGCGTGATCTGGGAAAGCCCCCTGATCGCCAGCGACCCGTTCGTCTGGCGCAAGGATCTGGCCCCGGCAGTCAAGGCCAAGCTGGCAAGCTTCGTCGTCAACTACGCCAAGACCGACGAGCAGGAGAAGACGATCCTCAAGAACATCTACAACTACGGTGGCTTTCGCGCGTCGACCAACGACCAGCTGATCCCGACTCGCCAGCTCGAGTTGTACAAGGAACGCAGCAAGGTCGAGAACGATGCGGCGCTGGACGCGGGCGCCAAGACCAAGGCTCTGACCGAGATCGACGCCAAGCTGGCGGCGCTGAAGCTGTGAATCCGGGTCCGATCGCTTTGCCCAGCGCGACGGCGCTCGCGCAACTGCGCCAGCGCGCTGCCGCCGAGCGACCCGGCATCGGCACCTGGGCCATGTGGGCTGCGGTCGTCGTGCTGCTCGGCTGGTCGTGGCAAGGTGCGGAGTTGCGGCCGCTGGCACTGTTTCGCGACGCTGGCAACATCGCCACCTACGCGCGCGACTTCTTCCCGCCCGACTTCCACGACTGGCGCATCTACGCGCGCGAGATGCTGGTCACGTTGCACATCGCGGTCTGGGGCACGCTGCTGGCCTTGGTGGCTGCCGTGCCTGCGGGCCTGTTGTGCGCGTCGAACATCACGCCGGCCTGGGTGCACCAGCCGATGCGGCGCCTGATGGACGCCTGCCGCGCGATCAACGAGATGGTGTTCGCGATGCTGTTCATCGTCGCGGTCGGCCTGGGGCCGTTCGCCGGCGTTCTGGCGCTGGCGGTCCACACCACAGGCACGCTGGCCAAGTTGTTCTCCGAGTCGGTGGAGGCGATCGACCCGCGTCCCGTGGAAGGGATCCGCGCCACCGGCGCGCACACGCTCGTGGAAGTGGTGCATGGCGTGATTCCCCAGGTGCTGCCGCTGTGGATGAGCTTCACGCTGTACCGCTTCGAGTCGAACGTGCGTTCGGCTTCGGTCGTCGGCATGGTCGGCGCCGGTGGCATCGGCGTCGTGCTGTACGAAGTGATCCGCAGCTTCCAGTACGCGCAGACCTGTGCCGTGCTGCTGATCCTGGTGTTCACGGTCTCGCTGATCGACCTGGCCTCGGCGCGGCTGCGCAGCCGCTTCATCTGAGCCCCGCGTTTTCCCTGCCGAACTATTGAGGAAATCAATAGTTCGGCGGAGAAACTTGGATTGTTCAAATGCTCCTGTTGATACGACATTGGTGATGTCCGACGCCCCCGTCCCCACGGTCGGCAGCGGCGACAGCCCAACAAGACCGACAGGAGACCAAGATGAAGCTCACTCGACGCCACCTTCTGGCCACAGCCCCCGCGCTGCTCGGCAGCCCACTGCTGAGCCTGGCACCTGCAGCGCATGCAGCCGACCTGCTGACAGTCGGCCTCATCCCGTCCGAAGACTCGCGCGCGATGATCGCGAACAGTCAGGTCATGATGGACCAGCTGTCCAAGGCACTGGGCATGCCGGTCAAGCCCTTCGTCGCGGCCGACTACAACGGCGTCATCGAAGCGCTGCGCTCCAAGCGTCTGGACGTGGCCTACCTCGGCCCCTTCTCTTACGTGCTGGGCGCGACTGTCGCGCCGATCGAGGCTTTCGCCGTGGCCGAGACCAAGAAGGCCGGCCGGACTTTCTATCACAGCCTCATCGTCGCCCACAAGGACAGCGGCATCCGGACCGTCGCCGACCTGAAGGGCAAGAATTTCGCCTTCGTCGACCCGAGTTCGACGTCGGGCCACTTGTTTCCGAAGGCCGGTCTGATGAAGCTCGGCTTCAATACCGAGAAGGACTTCGGCCGCGTGATCTTCTCGGGCTCGCACGACTCGAACGCGGTCGCGGTGCAGAACAGGAAGATCGACGCCGTCGCGATCGCCGACCGCATCCTCGACGCGGCGATCGCCAAGGGCCTGGCCAAGCGCGAAGACCTGGTGGTGGTCTGGAAGTCGGACCCGATCCCCGAGTCGCCAACGGTGTGGCGCAAGGATCTCGACCCTGCGTTGAAGAAGCGCATCCAGGCTGCGTTTCTCGAGGTGAAGAACATCCCGTGGTCGGACCAAGGCGAGCTCAACGGCTTTCATCCGACCAACGATGCCGCCTACGACATCATCCGCGAGACCGCGAAGTCGCTCAACCTCGACCTGAGGAAGATGAAATGATCAAGATCCGCGGCCTGATCAAGCGCTACGGCGAGGTCGATGTCCTGAAGGGGCTGGACATCGACGTCGCACCCGGCGAGTTCCTCGTCGTGCTCGGGCCTTCGGGGGCCGGCAAGTCAACGCTGCTTCGCTGCATCAACCGGCTTACCGAGCCCACCCAAGGCGACATCCACATCGACGGCGAGCTCGCCACATCGAACCCGGCAAGCCTTCGCAAGCTCCGCCGGGAAGTCGCGATGATCTTTCAGCACTACAACGTCGTGCCGCGCCTGTCGGTACAGAAGAACGTGCTGACCGGGCGGCTCGGCGCGGTGCCGTCGGTGCTGTCGTGGTTGCAGGTCTTTCCGCGCACGGACGTCGAGATCGCCCGCGAGTGCCTGCGCCGAGTCGAGCTCGACGAGAAGGCCGAGGTGCGCACAGACACCTTGTCCGGCGGGCAGAAGCAGCGCGTCGGCATCGCCCGCGCGCTCGCCCAGCAGCCCAAGGTGATCCTCGCCGACGAGCCGGTCGCCAGCCTCGATCCGAAGACCTCGCGCACCGTGCTGACGTACCTGAAGCAGGCAAGCCGCGACCTCGGCATCACGGTGATCTGCAACTTGCACCAGATCGACTACGCCAAGGAGTTCGGCGAACGCATCGTCGGCGTCTCGGCCGGCCGCATCGTGTTCGAAGGCAAGCCGGAGGCGCTGACCGACGAGATGCTGCAGCGCATCTATCCGGGCTTGGAGGGTGGTCGAACGCAGGCCTCATCGCCGCAGCACGACGATCTCCCAACCGCCGGCCTGCACAACTACGCGCTCGAGGAGGCCTGAGATGAACATCGGTTCGTACAACCTTCTGATCGCGCGCCCAGCCGGCAGCCTCGGCTGGTGGCCGCGGCTCAGCCTCGGTGTGGCAGCCATCGGCGTCGTCTGGTGGGCTGCGCGCGGCAGCCAGGTCAGCGTCGGCGAGCTCATCAAGGGCGCACCGTGGATCGCCGACTTCCTGTCGCGCATGTTCCCGCCCAACTGGGCCTTCATCGACAAGCTGATCGTGCCGGCCATCGAGACGGTGCAGATCGCGCTTCTGGGCACGCTGCTCGCGGTGATCCTGGCGGTGCCGGTGTGCTTCTTCGCGGCGCGCAACCTGACGCCGAACATGGCGGTCTTTCACCTCACGCGCCAGGTGTTCAACGTCACCCGCGGCGTCAACGAGATCATCCTTGCGCTCGTGTTCGTCGCGGCGGTCGGCCTGGGCCCGTTCCCCGGCGTGCTGGCGCTCGCGGTGCACGGTGCCGGCATGCTCGGCAAGTTCTTCTCCGAGTCGATCGAGGAAATCGATCAGGGCCCGATCGAGGCGTTGCGTTCGACCGGCGCCGGGCCGATTCAGATCATCATCTTCGGGGTGATCCCGCAAGTGATCACGGCCTGGATCGCCGTCGTGCTGTACCGCTTCGAGACCAACCTGCGCCAGGCCACCGTGCTCGGCATGGTGGGTGCCGGCGGCATCGGCTTCGAGCTGGTCGGCAGCATGAAGCTGTTCCAGTATCAGGACACCGCCACCTGCATCCTCGTGATCATCGCGATGGTGATGATGGCGGACTACGTGTCGACCCGGCTGCGCGCCTGGATCCAGAAGGGAGCCCATTGATGAACACGAAGAATGAATCGGTCGAGGCCAACGGTCGCCGCTACCTGAAGCCGGCTGCGCCCGTGGTGGTGGTTTGCGTCGATGGATGCGAGCCGGACTACATCACGCAGGCCATCCAGGCGGGCGTCGCGCCGTACCTGCAACGCATGCTGGCGGACGGCAGCGCGCTGACCGGCGACTGCGTGGTGCCGAGCTTCACGAATCCGAACAACGTCTCGATCGTCACGGGCGTGCCGCCTTCGGTGCACGGCATCTGCGGCAACTTCTTCTACGACGTCGAGGCCGACCGCGAAGTGATGATGAACGACCCGGCCTACCTGCGCGCACCGACGCTGCTGGCGGCCTTCGCCGACGCGGGGGCGGTGGTCGCCGCGGTGACGGCCAAGGACAAGCTGCGCACGATGCTCGGTCACGGGATGAAGGGAATCTGCTTCTCGGCCGAGAAGGCGGACCAGGCGACGATCGATACGTGCGGCATCGACAAGGTTCTCGAACTGGTCGGCAGGCCGCTGCCATCGGTCTACAGCGCCGACCTGAGCGAGTTCGTGTTTGCGGCCGGCGTGAAGCTGCTCGAAACGCGCCGGCCCGACCTGACCTACCTCTCGACCACCGACTACGTGCAGCACAAAGCCGCGCCCGGAACGCCAGAGGCCAACGACTTCTACGCGATGATGGACGGTTACCTCGCGCAGCTCGACGCGCTGGGGGCGGTGATCGGCCTGACCGCCGACCACGGCATGAGCCCGAAGACCGATGCCGCCGGCCGGCCGCGTGTGGTCTACCTGCAGGAGGTGATGGACCAGCACCTCGGTGCCGGCCGAGCGCGCGTGATCCTGCCGATCACCGATCCCTATGTCGTGCACCACGGCGCGCTCGGTTCGTTCGCGACGATCTACCTGCCGGTGGCGGCCCGTGCCCACGCCATGCGTGTGCTTGAAGGCGTGCCGGGCATCGAGGTGGTCTTGACGCGCGAACAGGCGGTCGAGCGCTTCGAACTCGCGGGTGACCGCATCGGCGACCTGGTGATCGTTTCCGACCACCTCACGGTGCTCGGCACCAGCGCCGCGCGCCACGACCTCAGCGGCCTGACGGTACCGCTGCGCTCGCACGGGGGCATCTCCGAGCAGAAGGTGCCGCTGCTCTTCAACCGGCCGCTGCAGGGGATCGACCCGGCGCGCCGCTTGCGAAATTTCGACGTGTTCGACCTCGCGCTGAACCACGTCGCCCGGCCTCACCAGGAACGCTGACATGTCGAACGAATACTTCAACCCCGTACGCAGCGTCTACGGGGCCGGGACCTTGTCGTCCTTGCCAAAGCTGCTGGGCGGCCGCCGTGCGCTGCTGGTGACCTTTCCCGAAGCGCGCAGCCTCGGCCTGGTGGGTCGCGTCGAGAAGCTGCTCAAGGGCCAGCTTGCCGGCGTGATCGACGATGTCAGGCCGAACCCCGATGTCGCCGAACTGCGCGCGCAGTACGAGGCGTTCTGGCGCGATCCGGAGGGCGCCGACGTGATCGTCGCGCTCGGCGGCGGCAGCGCGATCGACACCGCCAAGGCGCTGATGGTCGGCACAGAAAGCGGCCGCTTCGACGAACTGTTGACCGGCCTGGCCAGCGGCCAAGGCTTCGTGCCGGCGAAAACGAAGACGCTGATCGCGGTGCCCACGACCGCCGGCACGGGCAGCGAAGTCACGCCTTGGGCGACGATCTGGGACCGCGGCGGGCAAAAGAAATACTCGCTGCACCTGGAGCAGACCTGGCCTGCCGTCGCACTCATCGACCCCGAGCTGATGCTGTCGCTGCCGGCCGGCGTCACGCTGCAGAGCGGCCTCGATGCGCTCTCGCATGCGCTCGAATCGATCTGGAACGTCAACGCCAACCCGTTGTCGGACACCTATGCCGTCGCGGCCGTGCACGACATCCTCGACGCGTTGCCGCGGCTGATGAAGCGCCTCGACGATCTGGAGCTGCGTGGCCGGATGGCGCTGGCGGCGCTCAAGGCCGGCATGGCGTTCTCGAACACGCGCACGGCGCTGGCGCACTCGATCTCGTACGAGATGACCTTGCGCCACGGCCTGCCGCACGGCATCGCCTGCTCGTTCCCGCTGCCGATGGTGCTCGAACGCGCGATCGGCCAGCAGCGCGATCGCGACATCGTTCTCGAGCGGGCACTCGGCCCGTTGGACGCCGCGCCGCACCGGCTCACCGCCTTCATCGAGGGCATGGGTGTCAAGACACGCTTCGCCGACTACGGCGTCGGGGAGCCCGAGGCCGAGGCGATGGTCGCGCACGCGCTGACCGGCGCGCGCGGGAAGAACTTCATTGGTGCAGCGAACGAGGTGACGGCATGAATGCAAGGGCTCCCATGACGGACAAACCGAAGGACAGCGCCAATTTCCGCGCCGAGGCGCTGCGCATCGACGGCGAGAAAGTGCGCACCGAGCGGTACCTGGACGTGCGCAACCCGTACAACGGCGAGCGCGTCGGTAGCGTCGGCATGGCCACGCTCGAACAGGTGCGCCGGGCCTACGACGTCGCGCACGCCTACCAGCCGACGCTGACCCGCTACGAGCGCGCCGCGATCATGAACCGCGCGGCGGTCTTGCTGCGCGAGCGCACCGAGGAGGCCTCTGACCTGATCACCGCCGAGTCGGGCCTGTCGAAGAAGGACAGCGTCTACGAGATCGGTCGCGTCGCCGACGTGCTTGGCTTCGGCGCCAGTGAAGCCTTGCGTGACGATGGCCAGGTGTTCTCCTGCGATCTGACGCCGCATGGCAAGCGCCGCAAGGTGATCACGATGCGCGAACCGCTGCTCGGCGTGATCACGGCGATCACGCCGTTTAATCACCCGATGAACCAGGTCGCGCACAAGATCGTGCCGTCTATTGCGACCAACAACCGCATGGTGCTCAAGCCGTCGGAGAAGGTTCCGTTGTCGGCGCTGTACCTTGCCGATCTGCTTTATGAAGCCGGTCTGCCGCCGCCGATGCTGCAGGTGTTGACCGGCGACCCTCGCGAGATCGCCGACGAACTGCTGACCAACCCGCATGTCGATCTGATCACCTTCACCGGCGGCGTGTCGATCGGCAAGTACATCGCCCACAAGGCGGGCTACCGCCGCATCGTGCTCGAGCTTGGCGGCAACGACCCGCTGATCGTGATGGACGATGCGGATCTGGACAAGGCGAGCGACCTGGCGGTCCAGGGCTCGTACAAGAATTCGGGGCAACGTTGCACGGCGGTCAAGCGCATGCTGGTGCACGAGAAGGTGGCGCACGAGTTCACCGAGCGCGTTGTCGCGAAGACCCGCGCCTGGCGTTACGGCGACCCGATGGACAAGGGCAACGAGATGGGCACCGTAATCGACGAGGCCGCGGCGCAGCTGTTCGAGGTGCGTGTCGCGGGGGCGGTGGCGCAAGGCGCGCGTCTGCTCGTCGGCAACAAGCGCGACGGTGCGCTTTACTCCCCCACGGTACTCGACCGTGTGCGACCCGAGATGACGCTGGTGCGCGAAGAGACTTTCGGGCCGGTCTCGCCCATCATCACGTTCAAGGACATCGACGAAGCGATCTCCATCTCAAACGGCACGGCCTTCGGGTTGTCGTCGGGCATCTGCACCAACCGCATGGAAGACGCAACCCGCTTTGCCAAGGAGCTCAAGGTCGGCACGGTGAACCTGTGGGAGGTGCCCGGCTACCGAATCGAGTTGACGCCCTTCGGCGGCATCAAGGACTCGGGCCTGGGCTACAAGGAGGGCGTGCAGGAAGCGATCAAGTCGTTCTGCAATGGCAAGACGTTTACGTTGCCTTGGTAAACAAGAGCAGAGTGCATTCGATGCGAGAGTCAAATTTCGCGATGACTGCTGTCGGCATGGTTCGCGAATGGGCCGTCCCAGCCAAGAGCCGACATCCGGTCATGTCGCCCAAAGCGGTCCACCGACAACCATACCTACTTGGAACTCGATCGGGTGGTTGCCCTGCTGTCGTGTTCACGGTGCGAGCTGTGCATGAGGCCGCCGGCCCTACTTCAACGCGAAGCGTGCCGTCGACGGTTTGCCCGCAACCGTGACGATGGCAATGGCCTTCGTGCCCGGGCCGACCTTGAAGCTGCCGGTCGCTTCGAGCTTGTCGCCGGCGGGCTTGAGCTCGACCTCCTGCTTCTCGGTGCCCGCCAGCAGCGTGACCTTTGCGGTCGCCTTGGACACGTCGGCGACCTTGCCGTGATCGCGCAGGTACATCTGGATCACCGTGGGCCTGGCCACCAGTTCGTAGTCCATCAGCTTGGTAGCGGTCACGACACCGCCATGCTTCGGCGCATGGTCGTCACCGGGCTTGTGCGCGTCTCCAGCGGCCCAGGCAGCACCGGTGACGACGAACGCGGCGCATGCAATGAGGTGATTGATCTTCATGGGAATCCTTTCGGGGTGAGTAAAGAGGGACGGGAGTCAGTCAGAGCGGAGTCAGAGGGCCCCGGCGTCCTTGTCGTCCATCAGCGCTTCGGCCGGCTTGCGACCGAAGAGCCAGAACATCGCGGGCGTGAGGAAGGTGTCGAGCAGGGTCGAGCTGATGAGGCCGGAGAAGATCACCACGGCCACGGGGTGCAGCACCTCGGTGCCCGGCTGCTCGGCCTCGAACAGCAGTGGCGCCAGCGCGAAGGCAGTGACCAGAGCAGTCATGAGCACCGGGCTCAGCCGCTCCAGCGAGCCGCGCAAAATCATCCTTTGGTCGAAGCTCTCGCCCTCGAAGCGCATCAGGTTGATGTAGTGGCTGACCTTGAGGATGCCGTTGCGCACCGAGATGCCGGCCAGCGTGATAAAGCCGACCAGGGCTGCCACCGAGAGCGGCTGGCCCGACAGCCACAGGCCGATCACCGCGCCGACCAGCGCGAGCGGGATGTTCACCATAATCAGCGCCGACAGCGCCGCCGACTTGTAGCGGCTGTACAGCACCACGAACATCAACGTGAGCGACACGATGGACAGCAGGCCGACCAGGCGCGAGGCCTCCTCCTGCGCCTGGAACTGCCCACCCAGGGTGATGAAGTAACCCTCGGGCAGTTTGGTCTCGGCGACCACCTGGCGGATGTCGGCCACGATCTCTGACAGCGCGCGCCCCGACGCATTGGCCGACAGCACGATGCGCCGCTTGCCGTCGTCACGGCTGATCTGGTTCGGACCGTCGCCGTCCTCGATCGTCGCGATCTTCGACAGCGGGATGCGGCCGTTCGGCGTCTCGATGAGGATCTGGCCCAGGCCTTCCACCGAACGCGCCGACTCCGGCAGCTTGACCACCAGGGCGAAGCGCCGGCTGCCCTCGACGATCTGCGTGACCTTCTCGCCTTCAACCAACGCCTGCAGCGCGTTCAGCACCTGCGGCGCCGGCACGCCGTACTGCGCCGCGGCGGCGTAGTCGATGCGCACCTTGATCTGCGGCGCCAGCACCTGCTTCTCGATCTGCAGATCGGCGATGCCGGGGATGGCGGCCAGCCTGGCGCGCAGCACATCGGCCTGGCCGCGCAAGGCATCGAGGTCTTCGCCGAAGATCTTGATCGCGATCTGCGAGCGCACGCCCGACAGCATGTGGTCGATGCGGTGCGAGATGGGCTGGCCGATCTCCAGCGCGGCGGGCAGATTGACCAGCCGCGCGCGGATGTCGGCCTTGATCTCGTCCATGCTGCGCGTGAGTTCCGCCGTGGGCTTCAGGCCCACGTCCAGCTCGCTGACGTGAACCCCTTCCGCATGCTCGTCGAGCTCGGCCCGACCGCTGCGGCGGCCGACGTGCGTGACCTCGGGCACCTGCTTGATGAGTACCTCCGCCTGGCGCGCCAGCGCCGAGGTTTCGCCGAGCGTCACGCCGGGGTTGAGCCGCAGGCCGATGAGCAGCGTGCCCTCGTTGAAGGGCGGCAGGAAGGTCGTCGGGAAGAACGGCACGGCCGCGGCAGCCACCAGAACCGCCACGCCGGCAGCGGCCATGGCCGCCTTCGGCCGGTTCAGCACGCCATGCAGGCTGCTGCGGTAGCGCGTCTTCAACCATGCCAGCACTCTCGTGTCGCCGTGGTCCAGGTTCTTCATGCGCGGCAGCAGGTAGAAGCTGAGCACGGGCGTCACCGTCACCGACACGATCAGCGAGGCCAAGGTCGAGACGATGAAGGCGATGCCCAGCGGCACGAACAGCTTGCCCTCCAGCCCCGGCAGTGCGAACAGCGGGATGAAGACCAACACGATGATGACTGTGGCGTAGAGGATGGCCGACCGCACCTCCATCGTGGCGCGCGCCACCACCTCGATCGGGTGCATGCGGCGCTCGGGATGGTTCGCCCGGTCGGACTTCAAGCGCCGCAGCACGTTCTCGACGCCCACCACCGCGTCGTCGACCAGGCCGCCGATGGCAATGGCCAGGCCGCCCAGCGTCATCGTGTTGATCGACAGCCCGAAATACTTGAAGACCAGCGCGGTAATGAATATCGACACCGGAATGGCCGTCAGCGCGATGACCGTCGGCCGCAAGGTCCCGAGGAAGAAGAACAGGATCACCGCGACAAAGATCGACGCGCCGATCAGCTTGCCCTGCAGCGTGGTGATCGACGCCTCGATGAAGCTGGCCTGGCGGAACGTCACGCGCGGCGCTTCCATGCCAGCCGGCAGAGAGGCCTTCAGCCCGACCAGCGCGTCCTCGATGGACTTGGTGAGCGAGATGGTGTCGGCGGTCGGCTGCTTCTGGATGCCCAGGATCACCGCCGGCTTGCCTTCGTAGCCGGCATCGCCGCGCTTGGGCGCTGCCGCGAAGGTCACCTCCGCGATCTGGCGCATCAGGATCGGCTGGCCGTCCTTCGCCGTCAGTGCCAGGTTGTTCAGGTCGTCGAGTCGCGACGTCCGCCCGAGGTTGCGGATCAGGTACTCGCGCCCGTTCAGTTCCAGAAAGCCACCCGAGGTGTTGGACGAGTAGCCCTTCAGCGCGCCTTCGAGCTGATCGTGGGTGATGCCCAGTTCGGCCATGCGGGTGGTGTTCGGCAGCACCTGGAACTGCCGCACCTCGCCGCCGATCGGGATCACCTGCGCAACGCCGGGCACCGACAGCAGGCGGGGGCGCAGCACCCAGTCGGCGTACTCGCGCACGGCCATCGCGCTGATCTTGCTCGGATCGACCGGAATGGCGATCTGCATGATCTCGCCCATGATCGAGCTGATCGGGCCCATGCGCGGCACCACGCCTTCGGCGATGCCTTCCTCCATCGACGACAGCCGTTCCGACACCAGCTGCCGGGCGCGGAAGATGTCGGTACTCCAGTCGAAGGTGACGTAGAGGAAGGACAGGCCGGCCGACGAGGTCGAGCGCACGCTCTCCACGCCGGGCAGCCCGTTCATGGTCGTCTCGAGCGGGAAGGTGATGAGCTGCTCCACCTCCTCCGCGGCCATGCCGCCGGCCTCCGTCATGATGGTGACGGTGGGCTTGTTGAGGTCCGGGAACACGTCCACCGGCGTGGTGGACAGCGTGAACGCGCCGTACGCCATCAGCACCACGCTGGCGATGAGCACCAGCAGCCGGTTCGTCAGGCTGTTGTCGAGTAGCCACTTGAACATGTCAGCGCACCTGGTTGATCAAGGTGGCGCCTTGCGTGGCGACCCGGTCGCCCGGAGCCAGCCCCGACGTGACCGCGGCATTGACGCCGTCCAGCGGCTCGGTGGTGACGGTGCGCGGCTCGAAGCGCTCCGGCGCCGTCTTGACCCAGACCACGGTCTGGTTGGCCGGGTTCTTCATCAGCGAGGCCACCGGCACCGAGACGCCTTTCACAGTGGACTTGGTCTGCACGAAAACGCGCACCGGCTGGCCAACAGCCAGTGAGTTGAGCGCATCGCCCTCGGCCCGGAACGCCAGCGGCAGTGCCTGTTCGCGCAGGCTGCGCGAGGCGCCGATGAAGGTGAGCGGCACCCGCTTGTCGCCCACGGCCATCGTCGCGGCGCCGAGGTTCGATGCGATCGCAGCATCGAAAGCCAGCGCCTCGATGCGCAGGCGCGAGGGGTCGACGATCTCGAAGACCAGTTCGCGAGCATCGACCACCTGGCCGGCCACCACGTTGGCGGAAGCGATCACGCCGGACACCGGTGCCAGCAGCGCCTCTCGGGTGGAGAGGCCTGCTCCCACCGCGGCGATGCGTGCCGTCAGGCTGGCAGCTTCGCTCTCGGCCGCCTCGATCTCCTTGCGGGGCACCGTGTCGGCCAGCTCCTGCAGGCGTGCGATGCGCTTGTCCGCCAGCGACCTGGCGGCCCGCAGCTCGGCGAGTTGCGCCGTCTGGTTGGAGCGTTCGATGGGTGCTGCCGACGGCACGACATAGGCCAGCACTTCCCCCTTGCGCACAGCTTGCCCGGGGTTGGGCAGGCCACGCGGTCCCGGCTCGATGCGGCCAGCGTTCAGCGGCTGCACCTTGCCACCGGCATTCGGGTCCATCAGCACCTTGGCGCCCAGTTCCACGGTGCGTGGCAGCTCGGCCGGTTCGGTGAGGAGGGTGCGCACGCCCAACTGACGCTGCGCCGGCTTGGGCATGAAGACACTGCCGTCGGGTTGGCGCTGCGGTCCGTTGGCGCTGGGGCCGGCGGGAGCGTCGCCGTGATCGTGGCCCTCTCCGGCATGGGCGGGAGCGAGGCCTGCCGAGGCGATCAGCAACGCGAGGGTGGTGGCGATCAGGGTGCGCTTCATGCTGCGCTCCCGGCGCGCGCGCTTCGCGCACCCATCGCCCGGCGCAGGCCCCAGGCGAGCAAGGCCAGCGCGGCGATGCCGCCGGCTGCCCATCCTGCGACCTCTTTCCGGGAGTGCGTGTGGACGGTCTCTTCGGCATGCGCCGCTGCGTGGATGTCGAGTTCACCTGCCAGAAGGTCGACCTCGTTGCCTGCGGTCACCGTGGCGGTGACGGGCACTACCCCGTCCTTGGGGGCCGCGGGCAGCACGACCTCGTACTCGTCATCGCCTTGCTTTGCGGCCGTGAACTTGGCGCCGCCGATCTCGAGTTCGATCTGCGCGTTGCGCACCGGGCTGTTGTCGGCAAAGCGGTCCAGATACAGCGTGAGCTGCTTGCCGTTGAGCACGCCGACGAGCTCGAAGGTCTCGGAGACCGCCGAGAAGCGCGGCAGCGCCTGGCCGACGGCCGAGGGGACCGAGTCGCCGTGGTCATGCCCCTCGCTCGCCCACGCGGGCGAGCCAAGGAAGGTGAATCCGACGAGCAGGGCGGCGAGGGCGTGTGGGAGGTTCATGGGTGAATTCCTCAAGATGTCGATGCGTGGTTTGCTTGGCTGGGCGTCACTGAGCGTCACTGCGGAAGAAGACCCAGGGCCTGCCGCCACGCGGAGATGGCCGCGGCCAATTCGATGCGGGTGCGTGCGGCCTGGCGTTCGGCCTCGGTGGCCTCGGCTTCGATGCGCAGGCGCGTCGGCAGATCGGATTCGCCGAGGCGAAAAGACTTGTCGAAGAAGCCGCGTGACTCGCGCGCCAGCCGGGCGCGCCGCTCGGCGGCGGCGAGCTGCGCGCGGGAGGCGTCCACCCGCACGCGCGCCGTTTCGCGGTCCGTCATCAGGCGCTCCCGCTCCAGCGCCAGTTGCGCCTGGACCTCGGTCGCTTCAGCGCGGGCGTTGGCCGTCCGTGCGTCGTGTCGCGGGCCGCCGCCGAACGGAATGCGAACGCCGAGCGTGATGGTCTGCTGGGCCGCCTGGCCAAAGGCACCCCGATCGCGTGTTGTCGCCAGCATCAGCTCGGGGTTCGCGCGCGACCGGATCGCTGCGAGTGCCGCAGTCCGCTCGGCAACGGCGGCACGGTCCTTCAGCTCCTGCAGCGCGGCATGCGCTTCCACGTCGGCCGCGGCCGCACCAGGGTCAGGCTCGGCCAAGGGGGCAGCGCTGTCGCTCGTGGAGGGCGCGACTCCAGCCAGTGCTCGCAGATGCTGGCGTGCCGATGCATGGGCGGCTTCGGCCTGGGCCAGGGTGGCGGCGGCACCCGCCACGGCGCCGTCGGCTTGGTGCTGGTCGGCGCGGGCCAGGTCGCCGGCTTGGGTCCGCCGTGACACGTCGGCGGCGATGCGGCGGGTGTTGTCGAGTTGGTCGCGCGCGCTGTCGATCTCGATGCGGGCACGTTGCCATTGCCACCATGCCTCGCGGACGGTAGCCGCCACGCGCATTTGCGCCGCCGACGCCCGGCTCTCGAGGGCCGCACTTTCGGCATCGGCCAACGCGGCGCTGCGGCCGCGCTCACCCGGCAGCCACAGCGGTACGGCAACGCCGACCTCGAGTTCCCGCGCACCCTGGTTGCGGTTCAGGCGGTCGGTCCTGTTCGAGAGCTCCAGGGCGGCAGGCTCGGGCGTCCAGGCGTTCGCGGCGGCCTGCTGCGAGCGGGCGGCGTCGCGCCGCGCCGGCAGGGCCAGGGCCTCGGGCTGGCGTGCCCAGGCCGTGTCGAAGACCTGCCGCAGGCTCAAGAAGCCCGCAGCGTTTGCTGGCTCAGCCGGCGCTGCGGCGGTCTGCGCCTGCACGGCGATGCTGAAGACGGCCACGGTGGCCGCCGCGCCTGCATGCCGCAGCCACGCCCTTGTTCGAGTTCTTGGATTCATCCGATGCTCCAGTGTTGAGAACAACCCACGGGAGATCGGCGAGCGGCGACCAAAAGGTCGCATGTCGTTCCTGACGGCGCCGCAGGCTGCGGCGCGCGCTCAGGCGCGAACGGGCTTCAGAGAAGGAAGAGACCCGCCTCGCCGATCAGGCGAGGGGCAGCCACTGAGGGCGTTCGGGTCGAGTCGGTGCGTGCGCACCGCCGGCTTCGTCGAGGGCCGCGCTGGGGCGCACCGTCGACAGCGCGCCGGGCACACCGGAGGTCAGGGTGAGCATCGCGCCGCAGGTGCCGTGGCAGTGACTGCAGTCGAGGTCCATGGCGCCGGGAATCTTTTTCCCCGTGCCGCTCTCGGTCGCATCCAGATCGGCAACCGGCTCGGCGTTGCCGGCGGTGTCGTCATGGTGCTGGTGCGCGTGATGCCCGACGTGCGTGGCGCCGGCCTGCTCCTCATGCCCGCAATACGCCGCCACGGCCGCCCAACTGAACTGGAGCGGCAGGAAGGCAAGAAGGACGATGACGAGAAAGCGACGCACGGGCGGCAGTCTAGCGGCTAGGCGTCGCGCCGCTGCCAACAAGGGGTAAAGAGCGTCGGACATGGACTGCTTCAAACGTGCGCCGGCAGGGGGCGCAGTTCTGCCCGGGCTTGCTGGATGACAGATAACGACGCGCTCAGCGCCAGCACACCCATGATGGCCGCGACGGCGAGGTCGGGCCAGCCGCTGCCGGTGCCGAACACGCCCAGCGCGGCGGCCATCACCGCCAGGTTGCCGATCGCGTCATTGCGGGTGCACAGCCAGACCGAACGCATGTTGGCGTCGCCGTCGCGAAAGGCATAGAGCATTGCGGCGACCGACACATTGGCCAGCAGCGCCAAGGTGCCGATAGCGCCCATCGTCATCGGTTCGGGCACGGTACCTATGGCGGCCGACCACGCGGCCCGGCCGAGCACGAAGACGCCGAAGGCGCCCATGGTGAGGCCCTTGAAGAGCGCGGCGCGCGCACGCCAGGTCAAGGCCATGCCCAGCACCAGCAATGAGATGCCGTAGTTGGCCGCATCGCCGAGGAAGTCGACAGCGTCAGCCAACAGCGACACCGAGCCGGCATGCAGGCCGCCAACAAGTTCGACGCCGAACATGGCCGCGTTGATGAACAGAGCCGCCCACAGCACCCGTCGGTAGCGCGGGCTTTGGCTGGCGGTTGGGGTGGCGCAGCCGTGGCTGCAGCAGGTGTCGCTCATGAAGGGCTTTCGGGTGTCGATAACGCCATTTGAAACCCTGTAGCCGCTCCAGAGTCAAGCGGCTATGCTGTGACCAGTTCGTCAGATGCGGCGCAGACCGAGAACACCATTCATGCTGGACTTGTTTCGCGTCACAGGCCTGTTTCTCGTCACTGCGGTGGCCGAGATCATCGGGTGCTACCTGCCCTGGCTAGTGGTAACGCAGGGGCGCTCTGCGTGGCTGTTGCTGCCGGCGGCGGCGTCGCTCGCGGCGTTCGCCTGGCTGTTGACCTTGCACCCCAGCGCCGCGGGCCGAACCTATGCGGCCTATGGCGGCGTCTATGTCGTCGTCGCGCTGATCTGGTTATGGCGCGTCGACGGGGTCGTCCCGACGCGCTGGGATCTCGTCGGCGGTGCCGTCTGCCTGGCCGGCATGGCGATCATTTCACTGCAGCCCAGGGCGGCAGGCTGAAGAAGGAGTACAGGCATGAAGATCGGCGAACTGGCCTTGGCGGCGCAGACCCAGGTTGAGACAATCCGCTACTACGAGCGCGAAGGCCTGCTGCCGCAGGCGCCGCGCAGCGAGGGCAACTACCGGATCTACGGGCCCGCGCACGTCGAGCGACTGGCCTTCGTGCGGCATTGCCGGTCCTTGGACATGACGCTGGATGAGATTCGCGTGCTGCTGCGCTTCAAGGACGAACCGCGGGCCGAGTGCGGCGAGGTGAACATGCTGCTCGACGAGCACATCGGTCATGTCGCCACCCGTATCCGCGAGCTTCGCGAACTGGAGAAGCAACTGAAAGCGCTTCGCGAGCAGTGCACTGGTACCAGCGAGTCGGCGCACTGCGGCATCTTGAATGGATTGACGCAGGCGTCGTCCCCGACGGGTGTTAGACCGGCAAGCGCGCATGTACTTGGGGCTCATGGCGGCCGTGGTCGTCGTGGTCAGCGCGCGTCTCCGGAATGACCGGTCTCGCGCCAGACTAGTGGCTGCTATGGGTGGCGGATTCAACCGGTCGACGCAACACTTAGGGCCGCATAGGCCGAAGGAGTGT
>JAZKIO010000017.1:0-50837 GCA_040384825.1 Pseudomonadota bacterium | reverse complement strand
TGACGGTGCTCGAAGCGCTGCCGACCTTCCTCGGCGCGGTCGACGAGCAGATCGCCAAGGAGGCGCACAAGGCCTTCACCAAGCAGGGCCTGAAGATCCAGCTCGGCGTAAAGATCAGCGAGGTCAAGCCGGCGAAGAAGGGCGTGACGGTTGCCTACACCGACGCCGCCGGCAAGGACCAGGAGCTCGAGTGCGAGAAGCTGATCGTCTCCATCGGCCGCGTGCCCAACACGACCGGCCTGAATGCGGAGAGCGTCGGGCTGAAGCTCGACGAGCGCGGCTTCATCGCGGTCGATGGCGACTGCAAGACCAACCTGCCGAACGTCTGGGCGATCGGTGATGTGGTGCGCGGCCCGATGCTCGCGCACAAGGCCGAGGAAGAGGGCGTGGCGGTGGCCGAGCGCATCGCCGGACAGCACCCGCATGTCGACTTCAACACCGTGCCGTGGGTGATCTACACCTCGCCGGAGATCGCCTGGGTCGGACAGACCGAGCAGCAGCTCAAGGCCGCGGGGCGCGCCTACAAGGCCGGCACGTTCCCCTTCATGGCCAACGGCCGCGCGCGCGCGCTCGGTGACACCACCGGCATGGTCAAGATGATCGCGGACGCCAAGACCGACGAGATCCTGGGCGTGCACATGGTCGGGCCGATGGTCTCCGAGTTGATCGCCGAGGCGGTCGTCGCGATGGAGTTCAAGGCGTCAAGCGAGGACATCGCGCGCATCTGCCATGCCCACCCGAGCCTGAGCGAATCGACCAAGGAAGCCGCGCTCGCGGTCGACAAGCGCACCCTGAACTTCTGACGCGCCGCGACTCGTGGGCGTCCGCGCGCTTTACCTCCAGACGCTCGCCGAGCGCGGCTACACCGCCGACCCGGCGCAGCTGCGCGCGGTCGATTCGCTCGAGCGTTGCGAGAACGAATGGATCGCGTACAAGTCGCGACGCGGCAACGCGCTGACCAAGCTGATCGCGCGCCCGCCCATCCCGCGCGGCGTCTACATGTACGGCGGCGTGGGGCGCGGCAAGAGCTTCCTGATGGACTGCTTCTTCAACGCGGTGCCGCTGCAGCGCAAGACGCGGCTGCACTTCCACGAGTTCATGCGCGAGGTGCACCGTGAGCTGACGGAATTGCAGGGCACCGTCAACCCGCTGGCCGAACTGGGCAAGCGCATGGCGCGCCGCTACCGGCTCATCTGCTTCGACGAGTTCCACGTCGCCGACGTGACCGACGCGATGATCCTGTACCGCCTGCTCGAAGCGCTGTTCGCCAACCGCGTCAGCATCGTCACGACGTCCAACTTCAAGCCCGACGACCTGTACCCGAACGGGCTGCACCGGGATCGCATCCTGCCGGCGATCGCGCTGCTCAATGCGCAGCTCGAGGTCGTCAACGTCGACAACGGCAACGACTATCGGCAGATCACGCTGGCGCAGGTGGGCCTGTACCAGACGCCGCTGGATGCCGCTGCCGAGGCATCGATGACGCACGCGTTCGAGCGCCTCGCCGAGGCCAAGGACGAATCGCCGCTGCTGCACATCGAGCACCGCGAGATCCGTTCGCGGCGCCGTGCCGGCGGCGTCGTGTGGTTCGACTTCAAGGAGCTGTGCGGCGGCCCGCGCTCGCAGAACGACTACCTCGAGATTGCGACCCAGTTCCACACCTTGCTGCTGTCGGGCGTGCCGGCGATGTCGCCGCGGATGGCCTCGGAGGCGCGCCGCTTCACCTGGCTGGTCGACGTGCTCTACGACCGCCGCGTCAAGCTGATCATGTCCGCCGAGACGGAGCCCGAGGGGCTGTACACCGAGGGGCCGATGGCGCACGAGTTTCCGCGCACGGTGTCACGCCTGCGCGAGATGCAATCGGCGGAGTTTCTCGCGCTGGCGCGGCGCGATGTGGATACTTCGCTGACATGAACATCCGTTGTCTCGTTGCAGCGCTGGCCTGCGCGCTGCCCGCCTGGGTGCTGGCGGTGGATGCGGAGCGCGACCGGATCGCCGGCGAACGCGCGGCCGCCAACGCGCGACTGGCCGAGCAGGAGCGCGAGTGCGGAACGCGGTTCCTCGTTGCCGACTGCGTCGGGGACGCGCGCCGCGCGCACCGTGAGCAGATCGCGCGCTTGCGGCAGGAGCAGTTGAAGCTGGACGAGGCGCGTCGTCGTGAATCGGTCGCGGCGCGGCGCAAGGCGATCGCGGAGCGCGTCGCCGCGCAACAGGCGCGGGCGAGTCAGGCGGCGTCCGAGCCGGCCGGCGTGCAGGTGCGCCGTGCGCCCGAGCCGACACCGCCCAAACCGGTCGTTGCCCCGGCCCCGCCGCGCGCCCCGACGCTCAGCGCGTCGCAGGTGCGTGAGAACACCGAGAAGTTCGAGGCCCGCGCCCGCGCCGCGCAGCAACGTCGCGAAAGTGTGGCGCGACGCAACGCCGAGCGGGCGGCGAAAGGCAAGGCGGCGGCGCCGCTGCCGTTGCCATCGGGCGCCTCGGCGCCGCGCTGATCACTCCAGCACTTCGACCCGCACCAGCGCCAGCGACAGGTTGTCGCCGCCGCCCCGGGCCCGCTGCCGGGCCTTGCTGACCAGCATCTCGCCCGCTTCGCGCGGTGGCAGCGCATGCACGATGGCGCCCAGCTCGCGCGGGGTGAAGTAATGCCACAGGCCGTCGCTGCAGGCGAGCAGGCTGTCGCCGATCTCGAGTTGCCCGACGTGCTTGTGCGAGAGCGGGGGATCGGCGTTGGTGCCGAGGCAGCCGGTGAGCAGGTTCGACTGCGCGTGCGCGTTGGCCTCGTCCTCGGTGATCTGGCCTTCGTCGACCAGACGCTGCACGTAGGAGTGATCGACCGTGCGGGTCATCAGATCGGCACCGCGGAAGTGGTACACGCGCGAGTCGCCCGCGTGAATGATGTCGCAGTCGCGCGAAGGGCTGACGATGAACGCGGCGACCGTGCTGTGCGGCTCCTCTTCGGAGGTGATCGCCGTCAGCTTGATCATCAGGTGCGCTTCGAGCACGAGTTGCTTGAGCGTGTCGCCGGCGCTGTCGCGGCTCGGCGAGTAGCGCTCGAACAGCTGGTTGGCCGTGAGCAGCACCTGATCGGCGGCCTTGCGCCCGCCACTCTTGCCGCCCATTCCGTCGGCCAGCACGGCGAGCAGGCAGCCGGGCGTGCGATCGTGCGGGAGGATCTCGACCTGGTCCTGCTGGTAGGCGCGGTCGCCCCGGTGCAACCCTGTGGTGCCGGTCAGGCGATACGCCAAGGTCGCTGTACTCATGTCGAAAACTATAATCGCTTTGCTCGACACGACCTTGCCGAATAACGCACACAAGAGATAGCGACGGCGCCCCCATGGACTTGAACCTGCATTCCCCGCCGCGCCGGTTGATCGAGCTGCGGATGGAGCACGCCGACCTCGACAACCTGATCGACCAGGCGGCCCTCAGCTTGTCCGACGACGAACTCAGCCTGCGCCGCCTCAAGAAACGCCGCCTGCTCCTGCGCGACCAGATCGCGCGACTGGAGGCGGAGATCGATCCGCCCCGACCCGCGTGATGGAGCCCCTCGTCCGACGGGTACGTCGGCCTATCCCCCGCGGGGATGCGGGCCGGCTCGGGAGCGGCCCAGCGCTCGTCCCGCCAAAGCCTCAATGAGCGACTTGTCGGAAGCCGTGGCCGCGGCGTTCGGCCGTGATGGCGCGCTGGCGCGAGCCGATGTGAACCACGTCGAGCGCGAGGTCCAGCTGCGCATGGCGCTCGGCGTCGCGCAGGCGATCGAGACGCGGACCGCTCTAGTCGCCGAGGCCGGCACCGGCGTCGGCAAGACATTCGCCTACCTGGTGCCGACGCTGCTCAGCGGCGCCCGCGCACTGGTGAGCACTGCCACCAAGAGCCTCCAGGACCAGCTCTTCCTGCGCGACATCCCGCGGCTGCGCGAGGCCCTGCAACTGCCTGTCGCGGTCGCGCTGCTCAAGGGACGCAGCAGCTACCTTTGCCTGCATCGGCTGAACCAGGCGCGCCAGGCCGAGACGCTGCCCGACCGCTGGGCCGTGCGCACGCTCGCCAAGGTCGAGCAGTGGTCGCACGTCACCGTCAGCGGCGATCTGGCGGAACTGGAGGGCCTCGACGAGCGCAGCAGCGTGATCCCGCTCGTGACCTCGACCCGCGAGAACTGCCTCGGCCAGGAGTGCCCGCAGTTCCGGCAATGCCATGTCGTGAAGGCGCGGCGCGAGGCCATGCTGGCCGACATCGTGGTGGTGAACCACCACCTGTTCTTCGCCGACATGAGCCTGCGCGACAGCGGCGTGGCGGAGTTGTTGCCCAGTGTCGAGGTCGCGCTGTTCGACGAGGCGCACCAGCTCACCGAGGCCGGCGTGCAGTTTCTGGGCACCACGCTCGGCACCGGCCAGGTGATCGACTTCGCGCGCGACCTGCTCGGCGCCGGCCTGCAGCAGGCGCGCGGCCTGCAGCCGTGGCAGGAGATCGCCGGTGCCTGCGACCGTGCCGCGCGCGACCTGCGCATCGCCGCGGCCGGGCGACTGCGCGACCTGCGTGGCACGCTCAAGCTGCGCTGGAACGAGCGCGGCACACAAGCGGACTTCATCGATGCGCTCGCCGGCGTTCGACAAGCGTGCGAGCTGGCCGGCGAGGCGCTCAAGCTCGTCGCCGACAGCTCGCCCGATTTCGTCAAGCTCGGCGAGCGCGCTCAGCAGTTCGCGTCACTCGCCGAGCGCTTCACCGCACAGGCCGAGGACGGTCAGGTGCGCTGGATCGACGTCTCGCCGCACCAGGCCAGGCTGGTGGAATCGCCGCTCGACATCCGCGACGCGCTGCGCGAGCAGATGGCGCTGGCCCCGAAGGCCTGGGTCTTCACGTCGGCCACCCTGGGCGACGACGAGCGCCTGTCGTGGTTCACCGAATCGGCCGGCCTGACCGATGCGCGCACGCTGCGTCTGGGCAGCCCGTTCGACTACGCCGCGCATGCCCGGCTCTACGTGCCGCGCGGCTTCCCGAAGCCGAACGAGCCGGACCATCCCGAGGCGGTGGCGATCCTCGCGTCGCGCTGCGCCCGCGCGCTCGGTGGCCGCACCTTCGTGCTGACCACGACCCTGCGTGCGCTGCAGGCGATCGGCGAGCGCCTGAAGGCCGAGTTCGATGCCCACGGCGATTCGCTGCAGGTGCTCGTGCAGGGCCAGGTTCCGAAGCGGCAGCTGATGCAGCAGTTTCTCGCGCAGCCCCGCTCGGTGCTGGTCGGCTCGCAAAGCTTCTGGGAGGGCATCGATGTCCCGGGCGATGCGCTGCAGTGCGTGCTGATCGACAAGCTGCCGTTCCCGCCGCCCAACGACCCGCTGGTCGAAGCGCGCGTCAAGCGCCTCGAAGGCGAGGGCCGCAACCCGTTCGCCGACTACTTCGTCGCCGAGGCGGCGGTATCGTTGAAGCAGGGCGCCGGCCGCCTGATCCGCAGCGAGACCGACCGCGGCCTGCTCGTGGTGTGCGACCCGCGCATGGCGGGCATGAACTACGGCAAGCGTCTTCGCGACGCCCTGCCACCGATGGCGCCGGTGGCGAACGAGGCCGAGGCCATGGACTGGCTCGCGACGCTCGCGAGCGAAGGGCGACCTTTCTAGGCGCCGACGCCGATCACCAGAGTTGCCACCAGGCGCGCTTGGCCGTGCCGAAGCCGTCGGCCGTCACCGCGCCAGGGAAGTTCTTCTGCATCACGCGGTTCGCGTCGTCGCGCAGCTGCGTGAGGCCGAGCTTGTCGTAGCTTTCGGCCATGATGAACAGCGCTTCCTGCGCCGACGGCGAGTGCTGGAACTCGACGACGACCTGCTGCGCCCGCGCCGCCGCGGCCACATAGGCGCCGCGCTTGAGGTAGTAGCGCGCGACGTGCAGCTCGTAGGCCGCAAGCGAGTTGACGATGTAGTTCATGCGCACGCGCGAGTCGTCGGCGTACAGCGATTGAGGGTACTGGTCGACCAGTTGCTTGAACGACTGGTACGAGTCCCGTGCGGCCTGCTGGTCACGCTCCGACAGGTCCTGGCGCGCCAGGCTGCCGAGCAGACCGAGGTTGTCGTTGAAGTTGATCAGGCCCTGCAGGTACAGCGCGTAGTCGATCGCCGCGCTCGTCGGATGCAGCTTGATGAAGCGCTCCAGCGTCGACAGCGCCTGGGCCTTCTCGCCGCCCTTGAACAGCATGTAGGCGCGCTCGATCTGCGCCTGCTGCGCCAGGGCCGTGCCCGATGCGCGGCCCTCGAGGCGCTCGTAAAGCTTGCCGGCCCGCTCGAAGTTGCCTTGCGAGGCCTCTTCCTTGGCCTCTGCATACAATCGTTCCGCGCTCCACTGCGACTCGGGTTCTCTCGGAGTCGACCCGCAGCCTGCGAGCACGGCCATCGACATGGCCAGCGCGAGGGCCCGTGGCCACCGCAGCACATTCATTTGAATCATCGGCCTGGGGCATCCGCGAGAGCGGTGCCGTCCTGTCAAAAACGAGTTGCGATTATATGGTTCAGCCCCAGGCGCCCGGCGCCGGCGACGACACCGAGTTCGAACCGCCGTGGGCCGCGCAGCCGGAGCGTCGCGAGGCGGCCGTGCCCGTGGCCATGCATGGGCAGCGCCTGGACAAGGCGATCGTCGCGATGGCCGGCGAGTTCTCGCGTACCCACCTGCAGGGTCTGATCGAGCAGGGTCATGTCAGCGTCGACGGCGTGGCTGCGCGCAGCGCCTCGCGCAAGGTGCGGGCCGGCGAGCAGCTCGTCGTCGACCTGGTGCCCACCGAGGAGAGCCGTGCGTTCCGGCCAGAGGCGCTGCCGATCACCGTCGTCTTCGAGGACGCGCACCTCCTGGTCGTCGACAAGGCGGCCGGCATGGTCGTGCACCCGGCGGCGGGCAACTGGTCGGGCACCCTGCTCAACGCACTTCTGGCGCACCACGCGCTGGCGGCCACGCTGCCGCGCGCCGGCATCGTGCACCGGCTCGACAAGGACACCTCCGGCCTGATGGTCGTCGGCAAGACGCTGGCCGCCGTGACGGCGCTGTCGCGCGCGATCGCTGCGCGGGAGGTTCACCGCGAGTACCTAGCGATCGCCCACGGCGAGCTGCGCCAGCAGCAGCCCTTCACGATCGAGGCGCCGATCGGGCGCGACCCGCAGTCCCGCGTGAAGATGGCCGTGGTCGCATCCGGCCGCGCCGCCCGGACCGACGTGACCGTGATCGCCGCCGGCGCGGGCTGCAGCGCGCTGCGGTGCAAGCTGCACACCGGTCGCACGCACCAGATCCGCGTCCACCTGGCGGCCCAGGGTCACCCGCTGGTGGCCGACGCGGTCTACGGCGGCCGGCCGGCGCTGGGCATGACCCGCCAGGCGCTGCACGCGACGCGGCTGGGCTTTGCGCACCCGGTCACTGGCGATCCCCTGGCGATCGACGCCGCGCCCCCGGCCGATCTGGCGTCGGCCTGGCGCAACGTGGTGGAGGGCGCCGCCTGATTCCCCTGGCGCGGTCATTCGCGCCGGCTACAATGCGCCAACCCTCGCCGAAGCCGACCCTCGCGGCGGCACCTCCTGGTGCCCCCGGTCCACGACGAAGCCCAACGGCGAGAGAGTTGCGCACCGAGGGTGCCCCAAAACCGGCATGGCGCGAGAAGCGTCATCCACCTGCCAGCCGCAAGACGCGTCTGTCCGAGCCACCCGCCGGGCAGTCACCGTGAGCGCTGAGCGGCCACTGCACTGAACTGTCAGTCGATATCAGCCGGCACCGATCCGGCCGAGGATGTGAACGAAGCCCATGAATAGCCAGGATGCCAAGCGCGTCCTCGAGACCGCCCTGATCTGCGCCAGCCAGCCGCTGCCCTTGCGCGACATGCGTGTCCTGTTCGCCGACGAGATCGGTCCCGACACGCTGCGCTCGCTGCTCGACGAGTTGACGCGGGAGTGGGAGGGCCGCGGCGTGGAACTGGTCGCGCTGGCCACCGGCTGGCGGCTGCAGAGCCGGCCCGAGATGCGCGAGTACCTGGACCGTCTGAATCCCGAGAAGCCGCCGAAGTACTCGCGTGCCGTGATGGAGACGCTGGCGATCATCGCGTACCGCCAGCCGGTGACCCGCGGCGACATCGAGGACATCCGCGGCGTCACCGTCGCCAGCCAGATCATCAAGCAGCTCGAGGACCGCGGCTGGGTCGAGGCGATCGGCTACCGCGAGTCGCCCGGCCGGCCGGCACTGCTGGCCACGACCCGGCAGTTCCTCGACGACCTGGGCCTCGCGAGCCTCGAGCAGTTGCCGCTGCTCGCGAGCGGCCTGCCCGATGCCGGCCTGTTGATGCCGCCCGGCCCGGAACAGGGGTCGCTGCTCGAACCCGGTGAATCCGGCGAACCTGGCGAATCCGGCGATCCCGGTGAACCCGCAGACCCCGCACCCGAACTCCCCCCGATCACTCCCTCCGACTCCTCCGACGAGCCAGCGGCAGACGCCGCGCCCAAGGAACCCCAAGCATGAACGTCAATCCTGAATCCTCGTCGCCGGCCGACGCCGACGCCCCCGTTGCCGAAGGCGGCGAGGCGCCGGTGAAGCCGGCCCGCAAGCGTCGGGTCGCCAAGCCGGCAACCGACGAAGCGGCGCCCGCAGCGGACGAGGCGACGCCTGCGGCGGGGGCGGCCGACGAGGTCGCCACGGCGGAAGCAGCGCCCAAGCCGAAGCGGCGCCGCGCGGCGGCGGCAGCCAAGGTGGATGCGCCGGCGGATGCACCGGCCGGTGCGCCGATCGACGCGCCCGCCGAGGCGCCGGTGGCGCGAGCGAGCGAAACGCCGGCAGCGCCCGACGTCGTCGCGGCTGCGCCGGAGGTGAGCGCGCGCAGCGAGGCGACCGAAGCCCGTGCCGAGGCCGGCGAGGCCGGCGAGGTCGGTGAAGCGGTCGGCGCCGAGGGGACGGAAGAAGCCGGCGACGGCCCGCGTGGCCGCCGTCGCGGCCGACGTGACCGCAAGCGTGGCGAGCCGCGTGAGGGCGCCGGCGCCGAGGGCGTCGCCGATGCGGTGCCGATGGCACCTGTTCCCGAGGCCGGCGAGCTGTTCGACAAGGTGCTGTCGGGCGAGTTCGACGTCAGCGGCGAGCCCGATCCGGAGCCCGCCGAGGACGAGGACCCGGCCGCCGCGCCGAAGCGCGTGCTGCTGCCCGAGCCCGACGCGCCCAAGCTGCACAAGGTGCTCGCTCAATCGGGCATCGGCTCGCGCCGCGACATGGAAGACCTGATCGCCGACGGCCACGTGATGGTCAACGGCGAGCCGGCGCATGTCGGGCAGCGTGTCTCGTTCGGTGACCGCGTCCAGGTCAACGGCAAGCCGGTGAAGCTGCGGATCGTGCCGCCGCCGCCGCGCATCATCGCGTACCACAAGCCGGTCGGCGAGATCGTCACGCACGACGATCCGCAGAACCGGCCGACCGTGTTCCGCCGCCTGCCCCGGCTGCAGCAGGGCAAGTGGCAATCGGTGGGGCGCCTGGACATCAACACCGAAGGCCTGCTGCTGTTCACCAACTCGGGCGAGCTGGCGAACCAGTTGATGCATCCGCGTTTCGGCGTCGAGCGCGAGTACGCGGTGCGCCTGCTGGGCACGCTGACCGAGGCCAACAAGGCCAGCCTGCTGGAAGGCGTCGATGTCGAGGGTCAGAAGGCCAGCTTCAAGTCGATCACCGAAGGCGGCGGCGACGGCGCCAACCACTGGTACCGCGTCGTCATCACGGAAGGCCGCAACCGCGAGGTGCGCAAGCTGTTCGACACGGTGGGCCTGACGGTCAGCCGGCTGATCCGGATCCGCTACGGCACCGTGGTGCTGCCGCTCGGGCTGAAGCGCGGCGTGTGGGTCGATCTGGAGGAGGGCGACGTGCGCATGATCCGGCGCCTCGCGAGTGGCGACAACGGCCAGCGCGACGCGCGCGGTGCCAACCCGAACGCGCGCGGCAACGAGCCGCGCCAGGGCGGTCCGCGCGGTGAACGCCAAGGTGAACGCCAGGGCGAGCGCCAGGGCGGGCGCCAGAACGACCGGCAGGGCGGTGGCGAGCGTCAGCGCGGTCCGCGCCGCGACGGCCCGCCGCCGATGCAGGTCCAGCAGAGCAACGAGAACGTCGACCGCAGCCCGCGCGACGACGGCGACGAGGACCTGGATTTCGATCCGTCGTCGATCCCGAATCCGCTCGAGCAGACCTTCGACAAGCGCTTCGTCTCCAACCCGCGCAGCCCGGTGGGTGGTCGCGGTTTCCGCAACGGCGGCGGCGGCGGTTTCGGCGCCGGCGGCAGCGGCCCGGCGCCGGGTCCCAAGCGCGGCGGCGGGCAGGGCGGGGGTCCCAAGCAGCCTGACCCGCTGCAGACCTCCCTCGGCGTGTTCGGCGCCGACGCGTTCCATCGCAAGAACCGGGGCGGTGGCGGCGGCGGCGGCGGCCAGGGCGGCGGCGGACGCGGCGGCAATCGCGGTGGCGGCGGTGGCGGCGGCGGATTTGGAGGGGGCGGCGGTGGCGGCGGCGGCGGGGGCCGCCGCGGCGGGCGCTGAGTGTCCCTGTCACGAGGGCGAAAAGCCCGCACGCTACAATCTAGGGCTTTGCCAAGACCTTGAATCCAGGAGAGAAGAACATGGCCATCGAACGCACCCTGTCGATCATCAAACCCGACGCCGTCGCCAAGAACGTGATCGGTCAGATCTATGCCCGTTTCGAGGGTGCCGGTCTGAAGATCGTCGCCGCCCGCATGGCGCATCTCTCGCGCGGCGAGGCCGAAGCCTTCTACGCCGTCCATAAGGCCCGCCCGTTCTTCAAGGACCTGGTCGACTTCATGATCTCGGGCCCGGTGATGATCCAGGCGCTGGAAGGCGAAGGCGCGATCGTCAAGAACCGCGACCTGATGGGCGCCACCGATCCCAAGAAGGCCGAGAAGGGCACGATCCGCGCCGATTTCGCCGACAGCATCGACGCGAACGCGGTGCACGGTTCCGATGCGGCCGAGACGGCAGCCATCGAGATCGGGTTCTTCTTCCCCGGCATGAACGTCTACAGCCGCTGAAGACCGGGCGCCTCGCTCGAGGCATCGCATGAACGCCGCCGCCAATCTGCTCGAATTCGATAGGGAAGGGTTGGCCGCGTTCTGCGAACAGCTCGGGGAGAAGCGATTCCGCGCCACCCAGCTGTTCCGCTGGATCCACCAGAAGGGCGCGGCCGAATTCGCGCAGATGTCCGACCTGGCGAAATCGCTGCGCGACAAGCTCGCCGGCCGCGCGGTCATTGCGACGATGCCGGTGATCAGCGAACAGGCGTCGGCGGACGGCACGATCAAGTGGCTGTTCGATGCCGGTGCCGGCAACGCGATCGAGACGGTGTTCATCCCGGAAGACGATCGCGGCACGCTGTGCATCTCCTCGCAGGCCGGCTGCGCGGTCGGCTGCCGCTTCTGCTCGACCGGCCATCAGGGCTTCAGCCGCAACCTCACCACCGGCGAGATCATCGGCCAGCTCTGGTTCGCCGAACATCACCTGCGCCGGCGTTTGAACCTCCCCGAAGGACAACGTGCCATCACCAACGTCGTGATGATGGGCATGGGCGAGCCGCTGCAGAACTACGCGGCGCTCGTCCCGGCGCTGCGCATGATGCTCGACGACCACGCCTACGGCCTGTCGCGCCGCCGGGTCACGGTCTCGACCTCCGGCGTGGTGCCGATGATCGAACGCCTGCGCGACGACCTGCCGGTCGCGCTCGCCGTCTCGCTGCATGCGCCCACCGACGCGCTGCGCGACGACCTGGTGCCGCTGAACCGCAAGTACCCGCTCGCCGAACTGCTCGCCACCTGCAGGCACTATCTCGACAAGGCGCCGCGCGACTTCATCACCTTCGAGTACTGCATGCTCGACGGCGTGAACGACAGCGATGCGCAGGCCCGCGACCTGCTCGCGCTGGTCGCGCGCTCGGGGGTGTCCTGCAAGTTCAACCTGATCCCGTTCAACCCGTTCCCCGAGTCCGGTCTCAAGCGCTCGCCCAACGAACGCGTCACCGCCTTCCTGCGTGTGCTGCAAGAGGGGGGCGTCGTCGCCACCGTGCGGAAGACGCGCGGCGACGACATCGACGCCGCCTGCGGTCAGCTGGCCGGCGAGGTGCAGGACCGGACGAATGCCAAAGCCCGCATGACGCGTGCACCCATGAAGGTGCACCGCAGCGGCTCGGACGTGGCCGTGGCGATTGCCGCCGGCCGCGCCGAATCCCAGGAGACCCGCCGATGACGCTGTATCCGAAACCGGGCCGTGCGCGGCGCCGGTCGCCCGCCCGGTGGACTGGTGGACTGTGGCTCGCGCCCCTGCTGCTGGCGCTTGCCGCCGGGTGCACGACCCAGACCACGGTGATCGGCTCCGTCGGCGACGGCAAGGACCTGGTGACGGCCTCCGACGAGACCGACACGGCCAAGCGCGCCCGCTTGCGCATGGAGCTGGCGTCCGGCTACTTCGGGCGCGGCCAGATGACCACCGCACTCGACCAGGTCAAGCTCGCGCTCCAGGCCGATCCCAACCTGTCCGAGGCCTACAGCCTGCGCGGCCTGATCTACGCGAACCTGGGCGATGACGCGCTGGCCGAGGAGAGCTTCCGGCGCGCGCTGCAACTCAACCCGCGCGATGCCGATGCGATGCAGAACTTCGGCTACTACCTGTGCCAGAAGAAGCGCTACCCCGAGGCCGGCGCGATGTTCGATCGCGCACTCGCGGTGCCGCAATACCGCGATCAGTCCCGCACGCTGCTGACCAAGGGCGTGTGCGAGGCCTTCGCCGGCCAGCTGGCGGAGTCCGAGGCCACGCTGACCCGCTCGTACCAGCTCGATCCGTCGAACCCGTCGACCGCGGTGAACCTGTCCGAGGTCCTGTTCCGCCGCGGCGACTACGAGCGCGCCCGTTTCTACATCCGGCGCGTCAACGCCGTGCCGTCGCTGACCGGCTCGCAGACGCTGTGGCTGGCGGCGCGGATCGAGCAGCGCCTGGGCAACCGCGCGGGTGCGCAGGAATTCGGCGAGCAGTTGCGCAGCCGCTTCCCCAACTCGCGCGAAGCGGGTTCCTACGAGCGGGGCCAGTTCGATGAGTGAGGCCACTGCTCCCACGGCCGGCGCGGACGCCGCCCGCCCGACCACCGCCGGTGGCCTGCTGCGCCAGGCGCGCCTGGCGCAAGGCCTGCACATCGCCGCACTCGCGGCCGCCATCAAGGTGGTGCCGCGCAAGCTCGAGCTGCTGGAGTCGGATCAGTTCGACCAGCTGCCCGACGCGACCTTCACCCGCGCGCTGGCGCAGACCGTCTGCCGCACGCTGAAGATCGATCCCGCGCCGATCCTCGCCTTGCTGCCGCCGCCGCGCGGACACCGCCTCGAGCAGGTGGCCGTGGGCCTCAACACGCCGTTCCATGACCGGCCAGGCAACCTGGCGCCGAAGGAGTGGGCGCATGTGGCCAACCCGGTGCTCTGGATCCTCGGCGTGATCGCGGCGATGACGCTCGCGGTGTACGCCGCGCCTGCCAGCTGGCTGAGTCTGTCGAACGGCGCGGTCACGCGCCCGCGCCCGGCCGACAAGGTCGAGGCCGTGGTCGCCACGCCGGCGCCGATGGCGACGGTCGACACGCCGTCGGCAGCGAGTGCGGCCTCGCAGCCCGACGCCGTCGCTGGCGCAGTGGCGTCGAGCGCGGCGGCGCCGGCGACGCCCGAGGCCGCAGAGCAGGTGGCGGTCGCGCCGGCGGCGCCCGACGCCGTGGTCGTGGCCGCGGCCTCGGGCGTGCTCCAGTTCCGCGCGACCGCGCAGACCTGGGTCGACGTGACCGATGCGCGCGGCCAGTCCCTGATCGCGCGGCTGCTGCAGCCGGGCGAGAACGTCGGCCTCGACGGAACCCTGCCGATGAAGGTCACGGTCGGCAACGTCGCCGGCACCCAGGTCGTGTTCCGCGGCCAGCCGTACGAACTCGTCCGCACCCGCGACAACGTGGCGCGGTTCGAACTCAAGTGAGCGTCCTCCCATGACCGATTCCATTCCGGCACTCGACGATTTCATCGAACCCGCGGTACCGGCCGCGCACCGCTCGCGCCAGGCCGTGGTTCGCTGGGGTTCGCGTGTCGTCACGATCGGTGGCGGAGCGCCCGTCCGCGTGCAGGCGATGACCAACACCGACACCGTCGACGCGATCGGCACCGCGATCCAGGTCAAGGAACTGGCGGTCGCGGGCTCGGAGATGGTGCGCATCACCGTCAACACGCCCGAGGCCGCGGCGCAGGTGCCGTACATCCGCGAGCAGCTCGACCGCATGGGCATCGACGTGCCGCTGATCGGCGACTTCCACTACAACGGCCACCGCCTGCTGACCGACTATCCGGCCTGCGCCGAGGCGCTGAGCAAATACCGGATCAACCCGGGCAACGTCGGCAAGGGCGACAAGCACGACCGCCAGTTCGCGCAGATGATCGAGGTGGCCGCCAAGTACGACAAGGCGGTGCGCATCGGCGTCAACTGGGGCAGCCTCGACCAGGAACTGCTCACCGAGCTGATGGACGCGAACGCCAAGCTCGCCGAGCCGTTCGAGCCGCAGCAGATCATGTACCGCGCGATCCTCACGTCGGCGATCCAGTCGGCCCGGCGCGCCGAAGCGCTCGGGCTGCGCGGCGACCAGATCATCCTCTCTTGCAAGATGAGCGGCGTGCAGGACCTGATCAGCGTCTACCGCGCATTGTCCAGGCGCTGCGACTATGCGCTGCACCTCGGCTTGACCGAAGCCGGCATGGGCACCAAGGGAACCGTCGCATCGACCGCTGCGCTCGGCGTGCTGCTGCAGGAAGGCATCGGCGACACGATCCGCGTCTCGCTGACGCCGCAGCCGGGCGAGGCACGCACGCAGGAGGTGGTGGTCGCGCTCGAGATCCTGCAGGCGCTCGGCCTGCGCCAGTTCAACCCCAGCGTCACCGCCTGCCCCGGCTGCGGGCGCACGACCAGCACCACCTTCCAGGAGCTCGCCAAGGAGATCGACGACTACCTGCGCGCGCAGATGCCGGTCTGGAAGGCCAAGTACCCCGGCGTCGAGAAGATGAAGGTCGCGGTGATGGGCTGCATCGTCAACGGCCCCGGCGAGAGCAAGCATGCCGACATCGGCATCAGCCTGCCCGGCACCGGCGAAGCGCCGGCTGCGCCCGTCTTCATCGACGGCGAGAAGGCGCTGACCCTGCGCGGCGACAACATTGCCGCCGAGTTCCACGCGCTGGTCGAGCGCTACATCGACCAGCGCTTCGGCGCCGCCACGGCGTCGCATTGACGGTTCAAGACTTCACCGCAGAGGAACGGAGGACGCAGGGTTTCGCAGAGGAACTCAGGGTCCTTTCCTCTGCGGTCCTCTGCGTCCTCCGTTCCTCTGCGGTGAATCTCTCTCTCCTCTACCGACCTGCATATGGCTGAATCCCTGCGCGCCGTCAAAGGCATGAACGACATCCTGCCGCCCGAATCGGCGCGCTGGGAGTGGTTCGAGGCGAAGGTGCGGGCGCTGATGGCGCGCTACGGCTACGCCAACGTGCGCACGCCGATCGTGGAGCCCACCGCGCTGTTCGTGCGCGGCATCGGCGAGGTGACCGACATCGTCGAGAAGGAGATGTACTCCTTCACCGATTCGATGAACGGCGACAAGCTGACGCTGCGCCCCGAGGCCACCGCCGGCATCGTGCGCGCGATGATCGAGCACAACGCGCTCTACAACGGGCCGATGCGGGTGTGGTCCGAGGTCTCGGTGTTCCGCCACGAGCGGCCGCAGAAGGGCCGCTATCGGCAGTTCCACCAGATCGACGTGGAAGCGCTCGGGTTCAAGGGACCCGACGTGGATGCCGAGCAGATCCTGATGTGCCGCGCGCTGCTGATCGACCTCGGCATCCCGATGGACAAGGTCCGCCTCGAACTCAACAGCCTGGGGCAGGCCGACGAACGCCTTGCGCACCGGGACGCGCTCATCAAGCACTTCGAGGCCCACGCCGACCTCCTCGACGAAGACGCGAAGCGCCGCCTGCACAGCAACCCGCTGCGCATCCTCGACACCAAGAACCCGGTGATGCAGGCGATGGTCGAGTCGGCGCCGCAGCTGATGGACTTTCTCGGCGAAGCCTCGCGCGCGCACCTGAACGCGGTGCGCGCGGTGCTCGACGCCGTCGGCCTGACCTACCGCATCAATCCACGCCTGGTGCGCGGCCTCGACTACTACAACCTGACCGTTTTCGAGTGGGTCACCGACCTGCTCGGCTCGCAGGGCACGGTCTGCGGTGGCGGCCGCTACGACGGCCTGTTCGAGCAACTCGGCGGCAAGCCGACGCCGGCGGTCGGCTGGGGCATGGGCATCGAGCGCATGCTGCTGCTGCTCGAGGCCGTCGGCGTCCCGGTGCCGGCGGGCGCACCCGATGTGTTCGCGGTCGTGCCGGCCGCGGAGGCGATGCCGGTCGCGATGGCGCTGTGCGAAACGCTGCGCGCCGCCGGCGTCAGCGTGCAGATGCATGCAGCCGGCGCCGAGTCGTTCGGCAGCATGAAGAGCCAGTTCAAGCGCGCCGATGCGAGCGGAGCGCGTCACGCCCTGATCTTCGGCGCCGACGAACTCGCGCGCGGCGACGTGGCCCTCAAGAACCTGCGCGACGCCCAGGCCCCGCAACGCACGCTGGCGCTGGGCGACGTGGGCGCGTGGGGCCCCGACCTGCGCAACGCATAATCCCGCCTTCACCGGAAAGCAACCCGTCCATGGCCACCCATCTCGACCTCGAAGAACAAGAACAGCTCGACCAGCTGAAAGCCTTCTGGAAGCGTTACGGCACCCTGTTGACCTGGGTGCTGATCGTCGTGCTCGGTGCGTTCGCGGCGTGGAACGGCTGGGGCCTTTACCAACGCGACCAGGCGGAGAAATCCGGGGCGATGTTCGATCAGCTCGACAAGGCCGCGCAGGCCGGCGACGTCGACCAGGCCACCCGCGTGTTCGCCGACATGCAGGCGCGCTATCCGCGCACCGCCTTCACCGAGCAGGGCGGCCTGCTGGCCGCGAAGGTGCAGCTCGAAAAGGGCAAGGCAGACGCGGCGCTCGCGTCTCTCGCCTGGGTCGGCGCCAACGCCACCGAGGTCGAGTACCAGACGATCGCCAAGCTGCGCGCCGCCGGCATCCTGCTCGACCAGAAGAAGCACGACGAGGCGCTGAAGCAGCTCGACAGCGCCACTGCGCCGGAGTTTGCCGCGCTGGTCAACGATCGTCGCGGCGATGTGCTGCTCGCTCAGGGCAAGCCCGAGGATGCGAAGGCGGCGTATGCCAAGGCGTGGCAGGCGATGGATGCCACCGTGGGCTACCGCCGCCTGATCGACGCCAAGCTGACCGCGCTGGGCGCCGCGCCGGTCGAGGCCGCGGCCAGCGCCGGGAGCGCCAAGTGAGCGCCGCTCGCCAACTGATGCGCGCGTCGGCGCTCGCACTCGCAGCCTTGCTGGCGGCCTGTGCCGGTGGGGGCAAGCCCACGCCCGAGCCGCTCGAAACGCTGACGCCGAAGATCGCCGCGAACGTGGCCTGGACCCAGCGCGTCGACGGCGTGCAGTTCCCGCTCGCCGTGGCGGTCACGAAGGGCCAGTTCACGGTGGCCGGCAACGACGGCACCGTGATCGCGCTGGACGCCGACAGCGGTCGCGAGATCTGGCGCGGCAGCGCGGGCGGCAAGCTCAGCGCCGGCGTCGGCAGCGACGGGCGCTTCGCGGCGGTCGTCACCCGCGATGGCGACCTGGTCGTGTTCGAGCAGGGGCAGGTGAAGTGGCGCAAGCCGATGGGTGGCCGTGTCACGACGGCGCCGCTCGTCGCCGGCGAGCGCGTGTTCGTGCTCGGCGTCGACCGGTCCGTGCAGGCCTTCGACGTGCTCGACGGCCGCAAGCTCTGGGCCTTGCAACGCCCCGGCGATCCGCTGACGCTCGCTCAGTCCGGCGTGCTGGCGGCGTTCAAGGACACGCTGGTGGTCGGCCAGGGACCGCGCATGGTGGGCGTCGATCCGCTGCGCGGGACGGTGCGCTGGGACGTGGTGGTCGGTTCCCCGCGCGGCGCGAACGAGATCGAGCGGCTGGCCGACCTGGTCGGCCCGCCCGTGCGCAACGGCAACATGGTGTGCGCCCGGTCGTTCCAGGCGGCGGTCGGCTGCGTGAACGCCGAACGCGGCCTGCTCGCCTGGAGCCGCAACGGCGGGGGCACCGATGCGATCGGCGGCGACGCGCAGTTCGTATTCGGCGGCGACGCCTCCGATCGCCTGACCGCGTGGAAGGCCGAGAACGGCGAAACCGCCTGGTCCAGCGACAAGCTGCTCTACCGCACGCTGAGCGCGCCGACCGTGTTCAACGGCTCGGTCGTCTTCGGCGACGAGAACGGCACGCTGCACTGGTTCGCCCGCGAGACCGGCGAGGCGCAGCTGCGCTCGACCACCGACGGCGGCCCGATCGGCGTTCAGCCGGTGGTGTCCGGCAACACGATGCTGGTCGTCACCCGCAAGGGCGGCCTGTTCGCCTTCCGCCAATAGTCATGACGGCCCCCCGCCGCTCCGCGACGACCCCACTAGGGGATCGCCGGCCGCCTCGGGAGCGGCCCGGCGCCGGCCGGGGCGCGTCCGCATGAAGCCGGTGATTGCACTGGTCGGCCGCCCCAACGTCGGCAAGTCGACCCTTTTCAATCGCATGACGAAGAGCCGCGACGCGATCGTGGCCGACTTCTCCGGCCTGACGCGGGACCGGCACTACGGCGACGGGCGCAGTGGCGAGCACGAGTTCATCGTCGTCGACACCGGCGGCTTCGAGCCCGACAGCACGACCGGCATCGTCAAGGAGATGGCCAAGCAGACGCGCCAGGCCGTGGCCGAGGCCGATGCGGTGATCTTCGTCGTCGACGTGCGCTCGGGTGTTTCGGGGCAGGACCACGACATCGCGCGCTACCTGCGCACCGTCGGCAAGAAGGTCATCCTCGCGGTCAACAAGGCCGAAGGCATGCAGGAGTCGCCGCTGCTCGGCGAGTTCTACGAGCTCGGCCTCGGCGAGCCGCACCCGATCTCGGCCGCGCACGGGCAGGGCATCCGCAGCCTGACCGAGGCGGCGCTGGCGCAGTTCGAGTTCGAGGACGAGGACGAAGCCACGCCCGAAGACGGCGGTCCGATCCGCCTGGCCGTGGCCGGCCGGCCGAACGTCGGCAAGTCGACGCTCATCAACACCTGGCTCGGCGAGGAGCGCCTCGTCGCGTTCGACCAGCCGGGCACCACGCGTGATGCGATCACCGTGCCGTTCGAGCGCGGCGGGCAGAAGTTCGAGCTGATCGACACCGCCGGCCTGCGCCGCCGCGGCAAGGTGTTCGAGGCGATCGAGAAGTTCTCGGTCGTCAAGACGCTGCAGGCGATCGCCGACGCGAACGTCGTGCTGCTGCTGCTCGACGCGACCCAGGGCGTGACCGATCAGGACGCCCACATCGCCGGCTACATCCTGGAAAGCGGCCGCGCGGTCGTGATCGCGATCAACAAGTGGGACGCGGTCGACGCGTACCAGAAGGAAACCCTGCAGCGCTCGATCGAACAGCGGCTGGCGTTCCTGAAGTTCGCCGCGGTGCTGCACATCTCGGCGATCAAGCGCCAGGGTCTCGGCCCGGTCTGGAAGGCAATCGGGGACGCCCACGCCTCGGCCATCAAGAAGATGCCGACGCCGGTGCTGACCCGCCTGCTCCAGGAGGCGGTGGAGCACCAGGCGCCCAAGCGCGCCGGCGCGTTCCGCCCGAAGCTGCGCTACGCGCACCAGGGCGGGATGAACCCACCCTTGATCGTGATCCACGGCAACTCGCTGGACCACATCAGCGAGACCTACAAGCGCTTCCTCGAAGGCCGCTTCCGGGAGCACTTCAAGCTCACCGGAACACCGATGCGCATCGAGCTCCGCTCGTCCAAGAATCCGTTCGACAAAGACTGAGCGCGCCGCGCCGGGGCAAAGCCCCCAAACTTGCTGCGCCGCGTCATCGCTGTGTTAACGTGAACGCTTCTGAAGCTTCATCACGGAGAATATCGTGAGCAATAAAGGGCAACTCCTACAAGACCCCTTCCTGAACCTGCTGCGCAAGGAGCACGTTCCGGTTTCGATCTACCTCGTCAACGGAATCAAGTTGCAAGGCCACATCGAGTCCTTCGACCAGTACGTGGTGCTGTTGCGCAATACCGTGACGCAGATGGTCTACAAGCACGCGATCTCGACCGTCGTGCCGGGCCGCGCGGTCAACTTCCACGCCGCCGAGCCGACCGATCCGGCCGCCTGATCGCGACAACCGCCAGCACACGCACCACCTTGAGTTCCACCGATTCGACCGCCCCGAAGGGGTTGGACAACCCTGCCCGGGCGATCCTGGTGGGGGTCGACTTCGGTCGCAACAAGGCTTTCGACGACACGCTCGACGAGCTCGCCCTGCTGGCCGAGTCCGCCGGGGACATCGCCGTCGAGCGGGTGATCGCGCGCCGCAAGGCGCCCGATGCCGCGCTGTTCGTCGGCTCGGGCAAGGCGGACGAGATCAAGGCGCTGGTCCAGGCCCACCAGGCCGATGCGGTCCTGTTCGACCAGGCGCTGTCGCCGGCCCAGCAGCGCAACCTCGAGAAGCACCTCGGCGTGGCGGTGGCCGACCGCACGATGCTGATCCTCGAGATCTTCGGCGAGCGCGCGCAGAGCCACGAAGGCAAGCTGCAGGTCGAACTGGCGCGCCTGCAGTACCTGTCGACGCGCCTCGTGCGCCGCTGGAGCCACCTGGAGCGCCAGAGCGGCGGCATCGGCATGCGCGGCGGCCCGGGCGAGGCGCAGATCGAACTCGACCGCCGCATGATCGGCGACCGCATCAAGGCGGTGAAGAAGCAGCTCGACCGCGTCAAGAAGCAGCGCAGCACGCAGCGGCGCTCGCGCGAACGCAACCAGACCTTTCGGGTCTCGCTGGTGGGCTACACCAACGCCGGTAAGTCGACACTGTTCAACGTGCTGGTGAACGCCCGGGCGTATGCGGCGGACCAGCTGTTCGCGACGCTCGACACGACCACCCGCCAGCTGCACCTCGACGGCGTCTCGAGGTCGATCTCGCTCAGCGACACGGTCGGCTTCATCCGCGACCTGCCGCACAAGCTGATCGAGGCCTTCGAGGCCACGCTGCAGGAGGCGAACGACGCGGATCTGCTGCTGCACGTCGTCGATTGCGCCAGCCCGGTGCTGGCCGAACAGATGGCCGAGGTCGAGCGTGTGCTCGCCGAGATCGGCGCCGCCGACATCCCGCAGGTGCTCGTCTTCAACAAGCTCGACCGCCTCGAGGACACCCAGCGCCCGCGCGAGTTGCGCGACGTGCTCGAGCTCGGCGCGCGCCGCGTGCCGCGCGTGTTCGTCAGCGCGCGCACCGGCGAAGGACTGCCGCAGCTCCGCGAGATCCTGACCGAAGCCATCGGCGGCACGCTCGAAGGCTTCTTGAACGGGCGCGAAGCGGCCCCAGATGACATTCGCCTGTTGCACGCGGCCGACGACGACGCAGGCGACCCCCACGACCCGGCGCCTCCCGCCTCCCATCACTCCCTCGCATGACCATGAGCCCTTCGACTCCTCCAAGCCGCTTCCGGCGGCTGCGCACGCAAGCGGCAGGCTGGCTCCTCAACAGCGGCGGCCGCGGTGATGGTCCGCCCGACCTCGACGAGCTCTGGCGCGACTTCAACCGCAAGCTCAGCGGCCTGTTCGGCGGCAAGGGCGGCGGTAACGCGCCGCGCGGCAACGGCTCGGGTGACAACGGCAACGGCGGCGGCGGGCCGAGCTTCCAGCCGGACATGAAGAGCGCCGGCATCGGCGTCGGCCTGGTGGCCGGCGTCGTCGCGCTGATCTGGCTCGGCAGCGGCTTCTTCATCGTCCAGGAAGGGCAGCAGGCGGTCGTCACGTCCTTCGGCAAGTACAGCCACACGGCCGAGGCCGGGTTCCAGTGGCGCATGCCGTACCCGTTCCAGGCGAACGAGATCGTCAACTTCACGCAGCTGCGTTCCACCGAGGTCGGCCGCAACGCGGTCATCGCGGCCACCGGCCTGCGCGACTCCTCCATGCTCACGCAGGACGAGAACATCGTCGACATCCGCTTCACGGTGCAGTACCGGTTGAAGGACGCCCGGGCGTTCATCTTCGAGAACCGCGATCCCGAGTCCGCCGTGACGCTGGCGGCCGAATCGGCAGTGCGCGAGATCGTCGGCAAGAGCAAGATCGACTCGGTGCTCTACGAGCAGCGCGATGCGATCGCGACCGAGCTCGCGAAGTCGGTGCAGGGCCAGCTCGACCGGCTCAAGGCCGGCATCCTGATCGTCAACATCAACGTGCAGAGCGTGCAGCCGCCCGAGCAGGTGCAGGCCGCCTTCGAGGACACGCTCAAGGCCGGCCAGGACGGCGACCGCCTGAAGAAGGAAGGCCTGGCCTACGCGAGCGACGTGATCCCGAAGGCGCAGGGCACGGCGGCGCGCCTGCGCGAGGAAGCCCAGGGCTACAAGGCGAGCATGACCTCCAAGGCCGAGGGTGATGCGCAGCGTTTCGCCAGCGTGCTGACCGAGTACCAGAAGGCACCGGCCGTCACCCGCGACCGCATGTACCTGGACACCATGCAGCAGGTCTACTCGAACGTCAGCAAGGTGATGATCGACGTGCGCAACAACTCGAACCTGCTGTACCTGCCGCTCGACAAGCTGCTGCAGCAGACGGCGGCCACCCCGCCCGCGACCACCGCCGCGCCGGTCCCCGAGACCGTGCCGCCCGCCGCCGCCGCCGATTCGCGCTCGCGTGACAACGCGCGCAGCCGCGATCGCGAAGGCCGCTGAGCCGCCGGCCGCGTACAGAAGGAGAACAAGAACATGAATCGTCTCGTGCTGATCGTCGGTGGCGTGCTGCTCGCGCTGATGCTGCTCGCCTCGACACTCTTCGTCGTCGACCAGCGCCAGGTGGCGGTGGTCTACGCGCTCGGTGAGATCAAGGAAGTGATCCAGGAACCCGGCCTCAAGTGGAAGCTGCCGCCGCCGTTCCAGAACGTCATCTTCCTCGACCGCCGCATCCAGACCATGGACAGCCCGGAGACCCGGCCGATCTTCACCGCCGAGAAGAAGAGCCTGGTGATCGACTGGCTGGTCAAGTGGCGCATCACCGATCCGCGCCAGTTCATCCGCAACAACGGCTCCGACATGAAGAGCCTGGAGACGCGCCTGAGCCCGATCGTCCACGCCGCCTTCAACGAGGAGGTGACCAAGCGCACCGTCGGCGAGGTGCTGTCGAGCGGGCGCGACAAGGTCATGCAAGACGTTCGCGGCCGGTTGACCGACGAAGCCAAGTCGTTCGGCATCGAGATCCTCGACGTGCGGATCAAGCGGGTCGACTTCGTCGCCAACATCACCGATTCGATCTACAGCCGCATGGCGTCCGAGCGCAAGCAGGTCGCCAACCAGCTGCGCGCGACCGGCGGTGCCGAGGGCGAGAAGATCCGTGCCGACGCCGACCGCCAGCGCGAGGTGATCGTCGCCGAGGCCTACCGCGACGCGCAGAAGATCAAGGGCGAAGGCGATGCGAAGGCGTCCGCGCTGTTCGCCGAGGCGTTCGGCCGCGACCCTCAGTTCGCCAAGTTCTATCGCAGCCTCGAGGCCTACCGCGCGAGCTTCCGCAACAAGTCGGACATGATGGTCGTCGACCCGAACAGCGACTTCTTCCAGTCGATGCGCAGCGGCGCGGCATCGCCGGCGGCGGCGGCGCCGAAGAAGTAGGCGGTCCGTGGGGTCGCCCGGCCTGGCCGAGCTGCTGTTCGGCGCGCTCGCGCTGGTGCTGGTGATCGAAGGATTGCTGCCGTTCATCAGCCCGCAACGCTGGCGGGCGGTGTTCGAGAAGGCGCTGAAGATGAGCGACGGACAGATCCGTTTCATCGGGCTGTCCAGCATGCTCGCCGGCATCGCGATGCTCTACGTTTTTCTCACTTGAGCGGGCCGTTCCGGGCGCAGAGGGCGCCGGTACAATGCCGTTTTTAACCCCCCGGCGTTTCCACATGTCCTCTGCTTGGCTGCTGCCCGAGCACATCGCCGATGTCCTGCCCGCCCAGGCGCGCCACATCGAAGAACTCCGTCGCGGGCTGATCGACGTGGCACGCAGCTATGGCTGCGAACTCGTGATGCCGCCGCTGCTCGAGCACGTGGAGTCGCTGCTCTCCGGCGCCAGCCGCACGCTGGACCTCAAGACCTTCAAGCTCGTCGATCAGCTCAGCGGCCGCACGCTCGGTCTGCGCTCCGACAGCACGCTGCAGGTCGCGCGCATCGATGCGCACCTGCTGAACCGCGCGGGCGTGACACGGCTGTGCTACTGCGGCCCGGTGCTGCACGCGCTCCCCGACGGCCTGCATGCGACGCGCGAGCCGCTGCAGTTCGGTGCCGAAATCTACGGCCACGGCGGCCTCGAGGCCGACCTGGAAGTGCAGGATCTGGCGCTCGACTGCCTGCGCAGCGCCGGCCTGGCCGGGGTGATCCTCGATCTGGGCGACGCGCGCATCCTGCGCGGGCTGCTGGGCGGCGTGATGGTCGGCGCCGAGCGGCTCGGCGAGGTCTACGCGGCGCTGGCCGCGAAGGACGCCGCGGCGCTGCGCGACCTGGCGCGTGGCTTTCCGCCCGAGGTGCAGCGGGCGCTGCAAACGCTCGTCACGTTGTACGGCGGGGCGGAGGTGCTGGACCTGGCCCGGCGCGAGTTGCCCGCCCGCCCGCTCGTGCAGGCCGCGCTCGACGACCTGCAGTGGCTGGCGCAGCGTGTCGAGCAGGCGCACCCGGAGGTGCGGGTCGGTTTCGATCTGGCCGACATCGGCGGCAATGGCTACTACAGTGGCGTGCGCTTCGCGGCGTTTGCGGCCGGCTCGCCCGACGCGGTGGCGCGCGGCGGCCGCTACGACGAGGTCGGCGCGGCCTTCGGTCGCAACCGGGCTGCCGTCGGGTTCAGCCTCGATCTGAAGGCGCTGGCCGCGATCGCCCCGGCGCGACCGCTGCACGCCGCCATCCGCGCGCCGTGGGCCGAGGACGCCGCACTGCGCGCCAAGGTGCGCAGCCTGCGCGAGCAGGGCGAGACCGTGTCGCGGGTGCTGCCCGGTCATGAAGACGAAGCGCAGGAGTTCGCGTGCGACCGCGAGCTCGTGCTGGCCCAAGGCGAGTGGGTGGTGCGCGCGCTCTGAGCGCCGGCCCCATCCGACGACGAAATCTGTTTCCTGGACGATCCGACATGCAAGCAAAGAACGCCGGTACCGGCACGAAAACGGCAGGCCACAACGTGGTCGTCGTCGGCACCCAATGGGGCGACGAAGGCAAGGGCAAGGTCGTCGACTGGCTGACCGACCACGCGCAGGCGGTGGTGCGCTTCCAGGGCGGCCACAACGCCGGCCACACGCTGGTGATCAAGGGCATCAAGACGGCACTGCAGCTCATCCCGTCCGGCATCATGCGCGACGGCGTGGCCTGCTACATCGGCAACGGCGTGGTCGTCGACCCGACCCACCTGCTGGGCGAGATCGAGCGGCTCGAGAAGATCGGCGTCGAGGTGCGCTCGCGGCTGTTCATCAGCGAATCGTGCCCGCTGATCCTGCCGTTTCACGTCGAGGTCGACAAGGCCCGCGAGGCGCTGCGCGAGACCAGCGGCGCCGGCAAGATCGGCACCACGGGCAAGGGCATCGGCCCGGCCTATGAAGACAAGGTTGCGCGCCGAGCGCTGCGCGTGCAGGACCTGAAGCACCCGGACCGCTTCGCGAAGAAGCTGCGCGAGCTGGTCGAGCTGCACAACTACGCGCTGTCGGGCTACCTGAAGTCGAAGCCGCTCGAGTTCCAGCCGATCTTCGACCACGCGATGTCGGTCGCCGAGCAGCTCAAGCCGATGATGGCCGACGTCGGCTACATCCTGCACAACGCCAACCGCAACGGCGCGAACATCCTTTTCGAGGGCGCGCAGGGCACGTTGCTCGACATCGACCACGGCACCTACCCGTACGTCACGTCGAGCAACTGCGTGGCCGGCAACGCGGCGGCGGGGGCGGGCGTCGGGCCGGACCTGCTGCACTACATCCTGGGCATCACCAAGGCCTACACCACACGCGTCGGCAGCGGGCCGTTCCCGACCGAGCTCGACATGGACGTGCCCGGCACCGTGGGCCACCACCTGTCGACCGTGGGCCAGGAGCGCGGCACCGTGACCGGCCGGCCGCGCCGCTGCGGCTGGCTCGACGCCGCGTTGCTGAAGCGCTCGGTCATCATCAACGGCATCTCCGGGCTGTGCATCACCAAGCTCGACGTGCTCGACGGCCTGCCGGAGATCAAGGTCTGTGTCGGCTACGAGCTGCACGGCAAACGGATCGACATCCTGCCGCTGGACGCAGACGACATCGTCGCCTGCGTGCCCGTCTACGACACCTTCGAGGGCTGGACCGAGACCACCTTCGGCATCACCGAATGGGACAAGCTGCCGGAGAACGCGCGCCGCTACCTGGAGCGCGTGCAGGGCCTGATCGGCGCGCCGATCGACATGGTCTCGACGGGCCCGGACCGCGAGCACACGATCCTGTTGCGGCATCCGTACAAGGACTGATTCGCACCCCTTATGCTGCCAACGAACCAACCTCAGTCTGAAGGACCCGACGAATGCTGACCGACGACGGCAAACACCTTTACGTGAGCTGGGACGAGTACCACATGCTCATCGAGCGCCTGGCGCTCAAGATCGCCGGCTCCGGCTGGGAGTTCGACCAGATCCTGTGCCTGGCGCGCGGCGGCATGCGCCCGGGCGACGTGCTTTCGCGGGTCTTCGACAAGCCGCTCGCGATCATGTCGACGAGCTCCTACCGTGCCGAGGCCGGCACGATCCAGGGTCGGCTGGACATGGCGAAGTACATCACGATGCCCAAGGGCGAACTGGCCGGCCGGGTGCTGCTGGTGGACGACCTGTCCGACTCCGGCGTCACGCTGCGCGCGGTGGTCGACCGGCTGCGCGGCATGCCGTCGATCAGCGAGCTGCGCTCGGCGGTGATCTGGACCAAGGGTGTTTCCAGCTACACGCCGGACTACTTCGTCGAGCTGCTGGCCACAAGCCCGTGGATCCATCAGCCGTTCGAGGAGTACGACGACATGCGGCCCGACGCGCTGGCCAAGAAATTCGTCATCTGATCGCACCAATGAAAAAGGCCACCTTGCGGCGGCCTTCATCAATTATCGACTTCTGCGTTCTTACCGAACTTGGTGCCCAGGAAGGGACTCGAACCCCCACGGAGTTACCCGCTAGTACCTGAAACTAGTGCGTCTACCAATTCCGCCACCTGGGCATTTCAGGAAGTCTCAGACTATATCACCAAAACAAACACACATTGAAAACAAACAACCCCGTCGGCACTGAATTGATGGTCGAAGTGGAGGGCACGGTGCAAGGGCATCGTGACGGACACGGCTTCGTCGTTCGCGACGATCGCCAGGCCGACCTCTATCTGTCGCAACAGGAAATGCGCGCGGTGCTGCACCGTGACCGCGTCAAGGCGCGCATCGTCCGCTACGACCGCAAGGGCCGCCCGGAAGGCCGCGTGCTCGAGATCCTCGAACGCAAGAAGTCGCCGATCATCGGCCGGCTCCTGCACGAGAGCGGCGTCTGGCTGGTCGCGCCCGAAGACAAGCGCTACGGGCAGGACATCCTGATCCCGAAGAACGCGATCGCCAACGCGAGCGCGGGGCAGGTGGTCGCGATCGAGCTGACGGAATCGCCGTCGATGTACTCGCAACCCGTGGGCCGAGTGACCGAGGTGCTCGGCGAGATCGACGATCCCGGCATGGAGATCGAGATCGCGGTGCGCAAGTACGAGGTGCCGCACCAGTTCTCGCCCGCCACGCTGGCGCAGGCCGCGGGTCTGCCGGACAAGATTCGCGCGGTGGACCGCAAGGGCCGCATCGACCTGACCGACGTCGCGCTGGTCACGATCGACGGGGAGGACGCGCGCGATTTCGACGATGCGGTGTATTGCGAGCCGGCCAAGATCGGCCGGGTCAAGAACAACAACGGCTGGCGCCTGATCGTCGCCATCGCCGACGTGAGCCACTACGTGAAGCCCGGCGAGCCGATCGACGACGACGCCTACGAACGCGCCACGTCGGTGTACTTCCCGCGGCGCGTGATCCCGATGCTGCCGGAGAAGCTCAGCAACGGCCTGTGCTCGCTGAACCCGTACGAAGACCGTCTCGCGATGGTCTGCGACATGCTGATCACCGCCAGCGGCGAGATCCATGCGTACCAGTTCTTCCCCGCGATCATCTGCTCGCATGCGCGATTCACCTACAACGAAGTCGCGGCGATCCTCGCCAACACGCGCGGCCCCGAGGCCGCGAAGCGCAAGGAGCTGGTGCCGGATCTGCTGAACCTGCACGAGGTCTACCGCGCACTGCTGAAGGAGCGCAACAAGCGCGGCGCGATCGACTTCGAGACCACCGAGACGCAGATCGTCTGCGACGAGAACGGCCGCATCGAGAAGATCGTGCCGCGCACCCGCACCGAGGCGCACAAGCTGATCGAGGAGGCGATGCTCGCCGCCAACGTCTGCTCGGCCGATTTCATCGAGCGCTCCAAGCACCCGTCGCTGTACCGCGTGCACGAAGGTCCGACGCCCGAGAAGAAGACGCTGCTGCAGAACTACCTGCGCGCGCTCGGCCTCGGCCTGTCGATCGGCGATGACCCCAAGCCCGGCGAGTTCCAGGCCATCGCCCATGCCACCAAGGACCGGCCGGACGCGATGCAGATCCACACGATGCTGCTGCGCTCGATGCAGCAGGCCATCTACACCGGCATCAACAGCGGGCACTTCGGGCTCGCCTACGAGGCCTACACGCACTTCACGAGCCCGATCCGGCGCTACCCCGATCTGCTGGTGCACCGGGTGATCAAGGCGCTGCTCGGCGGCAAGCGCTACCACCTTGTCACCGGCGCGAGCAACCCGGCGCCGAGCAACCGCAAGACCACCAAGCCGGCGCGTCAGGCCACGGCCGAAGAGGAGAAGTGGGAGATCGCCGGCGTGCACTGCAGCGTCAACGAGCGCCGCGCCGACGAGGCCTCGCGCGATGTCGAGGCGTGGCTCAAGTGCCGCTACATGCGCGAGCACCTCGGCGAGGAATACGGTGGCACGGTCAGCGCGGTCGCGAGCTTCGGCCTGTTCGTGCAGCTCGACGGGCTGTATGTGGAAGGCCTGGTCCATATCACCGAACTGGGCGGCGAGTACTACCGCTTCGACGAGGTGCGCCAGGAGCTGCGCGGCGAGCGCAGCGGCGTGCGCTACGTGGTCGGCTCGCGGGTGCGGGTGCAGGTCAGCCGCGTCGATCTGGACGGCCGCAAGATCGATTTCCGGATGGTCCGCGAGGGCGAGGACGACGCGACGCTGCTGCGCGCCAAGCGCGACAAGGCGAACGCGACGGCCGCGAGCGAGCTGGCGCATGTCAAGGAGACCGATCGCGCCGTCAAGGCGGTGACGAAGAAGAAGGCGCAGAAGGCGCGTGGCGGCCCGGCGACGCACCCGGTGCGGGCAGCCAAGGCGACGGCGCGAAAGTCCGGCGGTCGCGCGTCCGGCGGCAAGACATCGACGCGTCGCTGAGCGACAGCGAGCGAACCCTCAACAACCCGAGAAAGACAGATGACGATTCGATTTGACGGCCGCGTGGCCATCGTGACCGGTGCCGGCGGCGGCCTGGGTCGGCAACATGCCCTGGCGCTGGCGGCGCGCGGCGCCAAGGTGGTCGTGAACGACCTGGGCGGCACGCTCGACGGAACCGGCGGCACGCCCAAGGCCGCGCAGGCGGTGGTCGACGAGATCCGCGCCGCCGGAGGCGAGGCCATCGCCAACGGCGCATCGGTGACCGACTTCGCCGCGGTCCAGGCCATGGTCGACGAGACGATGAACCTGTGGGGCCGTGTCGACATCCTCGTCAACAACGCGGGCATCCTGCGCGACAAGAGCTTCACGAAGATGGCGCTCGACGACTTCCGGCTCGTCGTCGAGGTCCACCTGATGGGCGCCGTCAACTGCACCAAGGCGGTTTGGGACGTGATGCGCGCGCAGAACTACGGCCGCATCGTGATGACGACTTCGTCCAGCGGCCTGTACGGCAACTTCGGCCAATCCAACTACGGCGCCGCGAAGATGGCGCTGGTCGGGCTGATGCAGACGCTGTCGATCGAGGGCGCGAAGAACGACATCCGCGTCAACTGCCTGGCGCCGACCGCGGCCACCCGCATGACCGAGAACCTGATGCCCGAGGCCGTGCTGAACCTGCTGAAGCCGGAAGCGGTCACGCCCGGGTTGCTGGCGCTCGTCGCCGAAGACGCGCCGAGCCGCGCGATTCTGTGCGCCGGTGCGGGCTCGTTCGAGCGCGCCCACATCACCATGACGCAGGGCGTGTTCGTCGGTTTGCCGGACGACGCGGCCGAGCAGGTCGCGGCGCAGTTCGAGGCGCTGTCCGACCGCGCCGACGAGACCGTGCCGGCCAGCGGCAACGCGCAGGGCACGCTCGAGACCGGCAAGGCGATGCGCGCGCTGGGCTGAGCGCAGCTTCGCGCCGGCCGGCGTCAACGCGCGACGAGGCGTTCGATCAGCTCGCCGGCCCGCAACGCACCCGGCGGTGCGGGCTCCGCTGCCGCACCGTGTTCGGCGACGGCGTGGCGCGCGACCGCGAAGGCGAGCTCCGGCTCGTTCCCCTTCGGGTGCTGCGCCCAGCGCCCGCCCAGCCAGCCTGCGAGCACGTCGCCGGTGCCCGCAGTCGCCAGCGCCGCGTTGCCGGTGCCGTTGATGCGCGGCGTCCGGTCGGGCGCGGCGATCACGGTGCCCGAGCCCTTCAGGACGACGACGCAGGCGAATCGAAGGGCGAGCTCCTGCGCCGCCCGCAGCCGGTCCGACTGCACGCCGGCCGTGTCGGTCCCGAGCAGTCGGGCGGCTTCGAGCGGGTGCGGTGTCAGCACGGTCGCGAGGCCTCGGCCCGCGCGCGCGACGAGCAGCGCGGCGAGCATCGGATCGGCGGCCAGCGCATTCAACGCATCGGCATCGAGCACGAGCCGCTGGGCGCCGCTCAGCAGCCTCGGCAGCGACGCGCGCACCGCAGCGCCGCCGCCACAGCCGCACACGACGGTCGAACGCGCGAGCACGTCGGCGCCGCTCGACGACCAATCGACGCGGAACATCAGCTCGGGGTGCTGACCATCGACGAGCGGTGCGCCGGACGAGCGGTCGAGCAGCTCCACGTAGACCCGCCCGGCGCCGGCCGCATGGGCCACACGCGCCGCGAGAAGCGCCGCGCCGGTCATGCCGGGGGCACCGCCGATCACCGCCACGTCACCGAAGCTGCCCTTGTGTTGCGCATGGCGCCTTGAGGTCGCTGGCGGGACGGCTGACAGCCATGCAGCGGGCACGATGGCGCCGGCATCGACCCCGAGCGTCTCGAGCCAGACCGTGCCCGCATGGTCGCGCCCCGCGCCGGTGAACAGGCCCGGCTTCAGCGTCAGCATCGCGAGCGTGGCCGAGGCCGTCACGCAGGTGTCGCCGAGCGGCTGGCCGGTGCGCGGGTGCAGGCCGGAGGGCAGGTCCACCGCCAGCACCGGACAGGCGAGCCGGTTCAGCGCGCGGATGGCCTGCAGGACCGGCCCGCCCGGAGCGCGGGTCGCACCGACGCCCAGCAGTGTGTCGATCGCCAGATCGGGCGGCGCGCTGGCGTGCGGCACATCGACGATCGCCACGCCGGCCGCGCGCGCGCGGGCCCACGCGTCCGCGGCATCGGCGGGCAGGGCACCCGGATCGCCCAGCAGCGACACCTCGACCTCCTTGCCCCACTGGCGGAGGTGCACCGCGGCGGCTAAGCCATCGCCGCCGTTGTTGCCGGGGCCCGCGGCGATCCAGATGCGCGACGCATGCGGCGCCAGCGCGAGCGCCAGGCGCGCGACGGCTTCGCCGGCCCGCGACATCAGCGCGTGCGGCGGCAGCGCTGCGCTCGCCTGTTGCTCGAGCGCGTGGGTCTGCGGCGCATCGAGCAGCGGCCACTCGCCGGTGGGCGGCAGGACGGTGCGCATCGCGGTCAGCGCTTCAGGCGCTCCATGCCGAGCCCGTCCACGTCGATCGCCGGCACGCGGCCCGCGATCGAATCCGCCAGCACGCGCGCGGAGCCGCACGAGAGCGCCCAGCCACTGGACCCGTGGCCCAGGTTGACCCAGACGCCCTCGACACCGCTGCGGCCGAGCACCGGCGGGCCGTCCGGCAGCATCGGCCGCGCGCCCTTCCAGACCTGCGCCTGGTTGAGCTGCGTGCTGCCGGGGAACCAGTCGTGCAGCACCTTGTAGAGCGTCTCGATGGCGCGCGGATCGTGGCGCCCGGCCGCGCCGCCGATCTCCGCGCTGCCGGCCACGCGCACCCGCGCGCCGAGACGGCTGATCGCAACCTTGTAGCGCTCGTCCATCAACGCGGACCGGGGGCCGATGTCGCCGTGCGCATCGAGGCGGCGCAAGGGCAGGGTGATCGAATAGCCGTGCACCGCCTGCATCGGCAGGCGCAGCCCGAGCGGCCGCAGCAGGGCCACCGATTCGAGCGCGGCGCACACGGCGACCGCGTCGAAGCGCTCGGTCACCGGGTCGAGCGCCATGGGCTGGGTGTCCTGCGCCTCGTTGGGTGCACTCTCCGCGTTCGCATGCATGAGCACGGTGGCCGAGTCCTCCGGCGGTGCGTAGACATGCACGAGTTCCGGTGCCGCACCGGCGAGGATTCGCTCGACCCGCGTGTGAAAGCGGAACCGCACGCCGATGCGCTGCGCCTCGGCGCGCAACAGGGTGCTGAACTGGCGGCAGTTGCCCACCTCGTCGTCCGGCAGGTAGACCCCGCCGTGCAGCGGGGTCTCGTCCGACAGGCCCGGCTCGACGGCGCGGCACTGTTCGGCGTCGAGCATCTCGTGGCGGGTGTTCAGCTCCGTCGGTGTCGACAGGCCGGGGCGGACCATCGCCGCGTCCTTGGCGGTTCGCAGCAGCACCAGGTAGCCGGTGCCGCGCTCGTAGTCCAGCTTCAGGTCGCGGGTGAGGCGGTGCAGCCGCTCGCGACTGAAGAAGGCCAGCCGCTGCATGCGCAACCGGTTGGTGCGATAGGCGCCCGGCTCGCACGCGCGCCACCAGCGCCACATCCACTCGATTTCGCCGAGGCTCAACCCGGCGTGCACGCGCACCGGCGCGTGGCGGCTCATCAGGTGGCCGAGCACCTTGCGGGGCATCCCGGGGCCGGCCCAGGGCGTCACGTAGCCCGGCGCGACGACGCCCGCATTCGCGAAGCTCGTCTCGGCCGCCACGCTGCCACGGCGCTCGAACACCGTCACGTCGTGTCCGTCTGCCGCCAGCTCGTAGGCCGTCGTCACGCCGATCACGCCGGCGCCGATCACGGCGACCTTCATGCCTGCGCGCCGGCCAGCACGGCTTCGATCGACAGCGCGGCACCGAGCACCGCGTCGTCCCGCAGGGCGCCGGCCCAGACCATCAGGCCCACCGGCATCTCGCCGGGCACATGACAAGGCAGCGAGAGCGCGCAGCCGTCGAGCATGTTCACGACTGCCGGGTTGCGCAGCAGCAGCAGGTTGGTCGCGAAGAAGGCCTCGTCGCTTGCCAGCAGCGGTGCGATCGGCGGCGCGACGATCGGCACGGTCGGGCTCAGCATCGCATCGAACTCGCCAATTGCCGCGTTCATGGTCGCGATCCAGGCGCGACGCGCGTGCAGCAGATCGATGTAGTCGGCTGCGCTCATTGCTTCACCGCGGCGGATGCGGGCCGCGACGCGCGGGTCGTACTCGGCCTGGCGCGTCGCGAGCAGATGGCGGTGCCAGGCCCAGGCCTCCGGCGGGGAGAAACTGGGCGGCACGGCGGCGAGCGCGGGCACCGCGATCTCGTCGATACGAGCGCCCGACGCGCGCAGCAACGCGAGCGTGCGCTCGAACGCGCGCTGCACGGTGGTGTCGAGCGCATCCAGCATCGCCGTCGTCGGCACGGCGAAGCGCAGGGCGGCGAGAGGCCGGTCCGCCGGGACGACACGGCGGTCCGCCAGCACCTCGTGCAGCAGGACTGCGTCGCGCACCGAGCGGGTGATGGCGCAGGTCGTGTCGAGCGTCGTCGACAGCGGGATGGCGCCGTCGGTGGGTGTCAGCCGAGCCGTGTTCTTGAAGCCGACGAGGCCTTGCAACGCGGCCGGGATGCGGATCGATCCGCCGGTGTCCGACCCCAGCGCCGCCCAGGCTGCACCGCTGGCCACCGAGACCGCGCCGCCCGACGTCGACCCGCCGGGGATGCGCGGTTCGGCATCCAGCGGGCGTGTCGCCGGATTGGCGGGCGTGCCGTGATGCGGGTTGATGCCTACGCCCGAGAACGCGAACTCGGACATGTTGGTGCGGCCGATCAGCGCCGCGCCGGCCGCGCGCAGGCGTGCGACCGCCGGGCAGTCGGCCGCCGCGGGCGGCGCTGCGGCCAGCACGGTCGAGCCGGCGGCGGTGACCTCGCCCTGCACATCGAACAGGTCCTTGATGCTGACGGCGAGGCCGCCGAGCGCTTGCGGCGCCGCGCCCGAGCGCTGCGCCGCGTCGGCGGCGTCCGCGGCCTGCCGGGCGGTGTCGAATGAGGTCGAGAGGAAGGTGTGGCGGTTGGCGTCGGATTGCGCCGCGTCGATGCAGGCGTCGAGCAGCGCGCGCGCGTTGCCTCGCCCGAGGGAGCCGGTCAGGTCAGGTGTCATGGGGGTGCTATAATCGATTGGCTTGGCTCACTGGGAGTCAAGTAAATCGCGAACCGGCTGATAAAAGGTGTTGCCGCGGTGCCGAATGCAAGTGTCCAGGCCGAGTGCCTGGTGACAGCGCAAGGCGTGCCGCAGCGATTCCAGCCGGATTCTAGAACCAACCTTTGGAGTCCTCATGACTGTCACCATGCGTGAAATGCTGGAAGCCGGTGTCCACTTCGGCCACCAGACCCGCTTCTGGAACCCCAAGATGGCCCCGTACATCTACGGCCATCGCAACAAGATCCACATCATCAACCTCGAGAAGACGCAGCCGCTCTTCAACGACGCGATGAAGTTCATTCGTCAGATCGCAGCCAAGCGCGGCACGGTCCTGATGATCGGCACCAAGCGCCAGGCGCGCGAGGTGATCGCCGCCGAAGCGCGCCGCGCCGGCATGCCTTTCGTCGACCAGCGCTGGCTGGGCGGCATGATGACCAACTTCAAGACGGTCAAGGGCTCGCTGAAGAAGCTGAAGGACATGAAGGCGCAGGTCGAGGCCGGTACCGAGATCCGCATCAAGAAGGAAGCGCTGATGTTCCAGCGCGAGATGGTCAAGCTCGAGAAGGACATCGGCGGCATCCAGGACATGAACGCGCTGCCGGATGCGATGTTCGTGATCGACGTCGGCTACCACAAGATCGCGATCCTCGAGGCCAAGAAGCTGGGCATTCCCATCATCGGCATCGTCGACTCGAACCACTCGCCTGAGGGCATCGACTACGTGATCCCGGGCAACGACGACTCGTCCAAGGCCGTGGCGCTGTACGCGAAGGCCGTGGCCGACGCCGTGCTCGAAGGCAAGGCCAACGCGACGAACGAAGTCGTGCAGGCTGCTGCGGCCGAAGGCGACGAGTTCGTCGAAGTCAGCGAAGGCGCCTGATGCCCCGAGCCCGGCTCGCGTGCTGCGAGCGCCGGGCACCAGAGACTAGGGGCCGATGGCCCCTTTTCTCCAACTGAACACAAGGAGTTTTGAAGATGGCTGCAATCACTGCAAGCATGGTCGGCGAACTGCGCGCCAAGACCGACGCCCCGATGATGGAATGCAAGAAGGCGCTGACCGAGGCCGGCGGCGACATGGAGAAGGCCGAGGAACTGCTGCGCGTCAAGCTCGGCAGCAAGGCCGGCAAGGCCGCCTCGCGCATCACCGCCGAAGGCGTGATCGTGGCCGCGGTCGCTGGCAACGCCGGCGCGCTGGTCGAGGTCAACTGCGAGACCGACTTCACCTCGAAGAACGACATGTTCCTCGCGATGGCCAACGCCTGCGCGAAGCTGGTCGCCGAGAACAACCCGGCCGACGTGGCCGCACTGTCGGCGCTGCCGTATTCGCAGGACGGCTACGGCCCGACGCTCGAAGACGTGCGCAAGGGCCTGATCGGCACGATCGGCGAGAACATGTCGATCCGCCGCTTCAGGCGCTACGAGGGCAGCAAGCTCGCGAGCTACCTGCACGGCACGCGCATCGGCGTGATGGTCGAGTACGAGGGCGACGAAGTCGCGGCCAAGGACGTGGCGATGCACGTGGCGGCGATGAAGCCGGTCGCGCTTCAATCGAGCGACGTGCCTGCCAAGCTGATCGAGACCGAGCGTTCGGTCGCGACCGCCAAGGCCGCCGAGGACGCCGAGAAGGCCAAGGCCGACGGCAAGACGCCGCAGTCCGCCGAGATCGTCACCAAGCGCATCGAAGGCTCGGTCGCCAAGTTCCTGAAGGAAGTGAGCCTGTTCAACCAGGCCTTCGTCAAGAACGACAAGCAGACCGTCGAGCAGATGCTCAAGGAGAAGGCCACGACCGTGAAGAGCTTTACTCTGTACGTGGTCGGTGAAGGCATCGAGAAGAAGGTCGACGACTTCGCGGCCGAGGTCGCGGCCCAGGTGGCGGCCGCCAAGGGCGGCTGATTCGCCGGCGCGCCGAGAGGCGCCCTGGCGGACTTTCCGGGGCGCCGATTTCGAGGTTTTAAGACTTAGACTTCGCGCCAAACCTGCGCCACGAGCGCAACCACAATATCCGGAGTCCGAACCATGGCCGCCTACAAGCGCATCCTGCTGAAACTGTCCGGCGAGGCCCTGATGGGCGACGATGCCTACGGCATCAACCGGGCCACCATCGTGCGCATGGTGCGCGAGGTGCAGGAGGTGACGCAGCTGGGCGTCGAGGTGGCCGTCGTCATCGGCGGCGGCAACATCTTCCGCGGCGTGGCGGGCGGTTCGGTCGGCATGGACCGCGCGACCGCCGACTACATGGGCATGCTGGCCACCGTGATGAACGCGCTGGCGCTGGCCGACACGATGCGTCAGGAGGGCATGACGGCGCGGGTGATGTCGGCGATCGGCATCGAGCAGGTCGTCGAGCCCTACGTGCGGCCGAAGGCGCTGCAATACCTCGAGGAAGGCAAGGTCGTGGTCTTCGCGGCCGGCACCGGCAACCCGTTCTTCACGACCGACACCGCCGCGGCGCTGCGCGGCGCGGAGATCGGCGCGCAGATCGTGCTGAAGGCGACCAAGGTCGACGGCGTGTACACCGCCGACCCGAAGAAGGACCCGACCGCCACGCGCTATTCCGAGCTGACGTTCGACGAGGCCATCACCCGCAACCTGCAGGTGCTCGACGCCACCGCGTTCGCGCTGTGCCGTGACCAGAAGCTGCCGATCCGCGTGTTCAGCATCTTCAAGCCGGGTGCGCTGAAGCGGGTGGTGATGGGCGAGGACGAGGGCACGCTGGTTCGCGTCTGAGCCGGCGAGTGTTTGACTGTTGAAGAGAGTGTTGTCATGAGCATTGCCGACATCAAGAAGACCGCCGAGGCGAAGATGGCCAAGTCCATCGAGGCGCTGAAGGGCGAGTTGCACAAGATCCGTACCGGGCGCGCGCACCCGGGCATCCTCGACCAGGTGCAGGTCGACTACTACGGCTCGCTGGTGCCGATCAGCCAGGTCGCCAATGTGAGCCTGCTCGACGCCCGCACGATCAGCGTCCAGCCCTGGGAAAAGGGCATGGGCCCGAAGATCGAGCGAGCGATCCGCGAATCCGACCTCGGCCTGAACCCGGCCGCGCAGGGCGACCTGCTGCGCGTGCCGATGCCCGCGCTGACCGAAGAGCGCCGCCGCGAGCTGACCAAGGTCGTGCGCAACGAAGGCGAGGACGCCAAGATCGCCGTGCGCAACCTGCGCCGCGACGCCAACGAGCACGCCAAGAAGCTGTTGAAGGACAAGGAGATCGGCGAGGACGACGAGCGTCGCTCGCTCGACGACCTGCAGAAGCTCACCGACCGCACCATTGCCGAGATCGACCGGCTGGTCGCGGGCAAGGAAGCCGAGATCATGGCGGTCTGATTTCCATGAGCGCCTTGCCTGCGGCAATCGACACGCGCGGCGCCATTCCGCGTCATGTCGCCATCGTGATGGATGGCAACGGCCGGTGGGCCAAGAAGCGGTTCATGCCTCGGTTCTTCGGTCACAAGGCGGGGGTGGATGCGCTGGTGCGCACCGTGCTGAGCTGCGCCGACCGCGGCGTCGAGTTCGTCACCGTGTTCGCGTTCTCGTCGGAGAACTGGAAGCGCCCGACCGAGGAAGTGTCCGGCTTGATGGGGCTGGTGCTGGTGGCCGTGGCCAAGTACCTGGGCAAGCTCGCCGACAAGGGCGTGCGCATCAAGATCATCGGCGACCGCGGTCAGGTGTCGGACAAGCTGCGCGACGCCTGGGAACAGGCCGAGGCGAGCACCGCGCACAACACGCGCATCACCTTGTCGGTGGCGTTCAACTACGGCGGCCGCTGGGACATCGTGCAGGCCTGCCGTCAGGCCATCGCCGACGGCGTGCCCCCCGAGCAGCTCGACGAGGCCGCACTGAACAAGTACATGGCGCTCAGTCACGCGCCCGACCCCGACCTGTTCATCCGCACCGGCGGCGAGGTGCGCATCAGCAATTTCCTGCTCTGGCAGGCCGCGTACTCCGAGCTGTTCTTCAGCGACTGCCTGTGGCCCGAGTTCGGCGACGCGGAACTCGATGCCGCACTGGCCGAGTACGCGCGCCGCGATCGGCGCTTCGGTGGCGTGGACACTGCCCGCGCCGTCGCGGTCCAGACCTGACATGCTGAAGCAGCGGGTCATCACCGCGCTGGTGCTCGTCGCGATCCTGCTGCCCGCGCTGTTCGCGCCGATGGCGTGGCCCTTCGCGCTGCTGTCGCTCGTCCTGATCGCGGCGGCGGGGTGGGAGTGGGGCCGGCTCAACGGCGCCAGCGGCGTCGCGATCGCGATGGGCCTGCTGCTCGCCGCAGCCTGCGCCGCGGCGCTGTGGGCCGGCTGGGGCGAAGCGCCGCCGCCGCTGGTGTGGTGGCTCGCGACGCTCGTGTGGGTGCTGGGCGGCACGTACGTGCTGCGCGGCGGCGTGGCGGGCTGGCCGAAGATCCCTGCGGTGCTGCGGGCCGTGATCGGCCTGCTGCTCCTGTGGACGGCATGGCTGGCGCTGGCCGCGGCCAAGACCATCGGCGTCAACTTCATCCTCTCGGTGTTCTGCCTCGTCTGGGCGGCCGACATCGCGGCGTACTTCGGCGGCAAGGCGTTCGGCAAGCGCAAGCTCGCGCCCGGCATCAGCCCCGGCAAGAGCTGGGCGGGCGTGTGGAGCGGCATGCTGGGCGCGCTTGTGCTGGCCGCCTTCTGGCTCTGGCTCGACCGGGCGTTCACGATGGATTCGCTCAGCCTGTACTCGAGGCTGCTCGCGCGCTTCGGCATCGTCGGCGTGGCCGGCGTGGTCGTGTTCCTGGCAGCGATGAGCGTGCTCGGCGACCTGTTCGAATCGCTGGTCAAGCGCGCGGCGGGTGCCAAGGACAGCAGCCGGCTGCTGCCCGGCCATGGCGGCGTGCTCGACCGGGTCGACGCGTTGTTGCCGGTGTTCCCGATCGCGATGGCGTTGATGTCGGTATGACGGCCGGGCTGCAACGCGTCTGCATCCTCGGTGCGACGGGGTCGGTGGGGACCAGCACGCTCGACGTGATCTCGCGCCATCCGGATCGCTTCCAGGTGTTCGCGCTGACGGCGCACAGCCGTGTCGACGACCTGTTCGCACAGTGCGTACAGTGGCAGCCGCGCTTTGCCGTGCTGCCCGATGAACTCGGCGCGGCAGGTCTGCGGGCGCGATTGAAGGCGCAGGGCATCGGCACCGAAGTCCTGTCCGGCGCGCAGGCGCTGTGCGACGTGGCCGCGCACCCCGAGGTCGATTCGGTGATGGCCGCGATCGTCGGTGCCGCCGGCCTCGCGCCGTGCCTGGCCGCCGCACGCGCCGGCAAGCGCCTGCTGCTGGCCAACAAGGAGGCACTGGTCGTCGGCGGCGCGCTGTTCATGCGCGCGGTGCACGAGGGCGGCGCGAGCCTGCTGCCGATCGACAGCGAGCACTCGGCGATCTTCCAGTGCCTGCCGGAAGACCGCGCCGGCTGGCCGAGCCGGATCGACCACATCCTGCTCACCTCTTCCGGCGGTCCGTTCCGCCGTCGCGACCCGGCGACCATGGCGAGCATCACGCCCGACGAGGCCTGCGCGCATCCCAACTTCGCGATGGGCCGCAAGATCTCGGTCGACTCGGCGACCATGATGAACAAGGCACTCGAGGTGATCGAGGCGCGCTGGCTGTTCGAACTCGTGCCCGAGCAGATCAAGGTCGTGATCCACCCGCAGCAAATCGTCCACTCGATGGTCGTGTGCCGAGACAACTCGGTGCTGGCGCAACTCGGCACGCCCGACATGCGGGTGCCGATCGCCTACGGGCTGTCGTTCCCCGAGCGGATCGAATCCGGCGCCAGCCAGCTCGACTTCACGACGCTCTCGGCGCTCACCTTCGAGGCGCCCGACTTCCAGCGCTACCCGGGCCTTGCGCTCGCGTGGGAGACGCTGCGCAGCCCGGAGGGCAGCACCACGGTGCTCAACGCGGCCAACGAGACGGCCGTCGCCGCGTTCCTGGCCGGAACCATCCGCTTCGACCAGATTCACAGCGTCATCGCGCAGGCGCTCGATGCGATCGACCTGAGCGCGTCCGGCAGCGATTCCCTCGACGCGCTGCTCGAGATCGACCATCGCGCGCGCCGCCAGGCGGCGCAGTTCGTGAAAGGCCTCGCGCCATGATCTACGTCTTCGGCTTCATTCTCACGCTCGGCATCCTGATCGTGATCCACGAGTACGGGCACTACCGGGTGGCGGTCGCGTGTGGCGTCAAGGTGTTGCGCTTCTCGGTGGGCTTCGGGCGGGTGCTGTGGCGCCGCCAGGCCACGCCGCAGAGCACCGAGTTCGTCCTGTGCGCGCTGCCGCTCGGCGGCTACGTGAAGATGCTCGACGAGCGCGAGGCGCCGGTCGCACCGGACCAGGTGAGCGGCGCGTTCAACCGCAAGCCGCTGTGGCAGCGCGCGTCGATCGTCGCCGCCGGCCCGATCGCGAACCTGCTGCTCGCCGTGCTTCTGTATACCGCGTCGTACTGGATCGGCACCGACGAGCCGAAGGCCGTGATGGCGGCACCGGTGGCCGGAAGCCTGGCCGAGCGGGCCGGTTTGCGTGCCGGTGACTGGGCGCGCGCCACGTCCCGCGACGGCGTCGAATGGCAGGACGTCCGCTCGATGATCGACCTGCGCTGGGCCGTGACGCAGGCCGCGCTGCGCGCCGAGCCGCTGCAGGTCATGGTGACCGATCGTGCCGGCCACGGCCGCCGTACCGTCGCCTTGCCGCTCGAGTCGATCGATACCCGCGAGGTCGATGCGAAGACCATGCAGCGCATCGGTCTGGGCTCGGCGTTCAGCGAGCCGGTGCTCGGCAAGGTCGTCGCCGGTGGTCCGGCCGACAAGGCGGGCCTGCTGGCCGGCGACCGCGTGCTCAGCATCGACGGCGCGAGCGTGATCGACGGCAGCTCGCTGCGCGCGACGATCATGGCGAGTGGCCGCGATGGTGTGGCGCGGCCCATGCAATGGAAGGTCGACCGCGGCGGCCGCACCGTCGACTTGACGGTCACGCCGAACGTCGTCGCCGACAACGGCAAGACCGTCGGTCGCGTCGAGCTCGTGCCGGGCCAGCCGTTCGAGACCGTCACGGTGCGCTACGGCGCGTTCGAGGGGCTTGCGCAGGGCGCATCGCAGACCTGGCAGATGTCCGTGATGACCGTGAAGATGCTCGGCAAGATGCTCATCGGCGAGGCTTCGCTGAAGAACCTCAGCGGGCCGCTGACGATCGCCGATTACGCGGGCCAGTCGGTGCGCCTCGGGCTCGCTTACTACCTGGGCTTTCTGGCCGTCGTCAGCGTGGGTCTGGGCGTGCTGAACCTGCTCCCGCTGCCGGTCCTCGATGGAGGACACCTGATGTATTATCTTTTCGAGGGTGTGACGGGCAAGCCGGTCTCCGAGTTGTGGCTTGACCGGCTGCAGCGTGGGGGGGTGGCCATCATGCTCATGATGATGTCCCTGGCTCTCTACAACGACGTGGCCCGCCTCCTGGGCCTGCAATGACCGACCGCATGCGCTCCTCCTCCCGCTCGACCCCGTTTCGCCCGTCCCTCGTCTGTCTCGCTCTGGCCGCTGCACTGCACGCCGGTTCGGCGTGGGCGGTCGAACCGTTCCCGGTGAAGGACATCCGCGTCGAGGGCCTGCAGCGCAGCGACGCCGGCACGGTGTTCGCGTCGCTGCCGTTCCGGATCGGCGAGACCTACAGCGACGAGAAGGGTGCCGCTGCGCTGCGTGCGCTGTTCGCGACCGGTCTTTACAAGGACGTGCGGATCGACATCGACGGCAACGTCGTGATCGTGATCGTCGAGGAACGTCCGGTCATCGCCAACATCGACTTCGTCGGCCTGAAGGAATTCGACAAGGACCAGCTCGTCAAGTCGCTGCGCGATTTCGGCATCAGCGACGGCCAGCCCTTCGACCGCGCGCTGGCCGACCGGGCCGAGCAGGAACTGAAACGCCAGTACCTCACGCGCAGCCTGTACGGCGCCGAGGTCGTGACCACGGTGACGCCGCAGGAGCGCAACCGCGTCAACCTGAGCTTCACGATCACCGAAGGCTCGGCCGCCAAGATCAGCGAGATCCGGATCAACGGCAACAAGGCCTTCTCGCAAAGCACGCTGACCGGCCTGTTCGACCTGAACGCCGGTGGTTGGCTCAACTTCTACACCAAGGCCGATCGCTACTCGCGCGCCAAGCTCGATGCGGACCTCGAGACCCTGCGTGCCTACTACCTGAACCGCGGCTACCTCGAGTTCAACGTCGAGTCGACCCAGGTCGCGATCTCGCCGGACAAGCAGGACATCACGGTCACGATCAACGTCACCGAAGGCCAGCCCTACACGGTCAGCAGCGTCAAGCTCGAGGGCGACTACCTCGGCAAGGAGGACGACTTCAAGACCCTGGTGCAGATCAAGCCGGGCGAGCCGTATCGCGCCGAGACGGTCACCCAGACCACGCGCGCGATGAGCGATCGCTTCGGCACCTTTGGCTACGCATTCGCCAAGGTCGAGGCGCGCCCCGAGATCGATCGCGCCAGCGGCACCGTGGCGCTCGCGATCACCGCCGATCCGGCGCGTCGCGTGTACGTGCGCCGCATCAACGTCGCCGGCAACACCAAGACGCGGGACGAGGTCGTGCGACGCGAGTTCCGCCAGTTCGAGTCGAGCTGGTACGACGGGCGCAAGATCAAGCTGTCGCGCGATCGCGTCGACCGGCTCGGCTACTTCAGCGAAGTCAACGTCGACACCAACGAGGTGCCGGGCTCGGCCGACCAGGTCGACCTGGTGATCACCATCAAGGAGAAAGCGACCGGCAACCTGCAGATCGGCGCCGGGTTCTCCTCGGCCGACAAGCTCTCGCTGTCGGGCTCGATCAAGCAGGAGAACGTGTTCGGCTCGGGCAACTACCTCGGCCTCGAACTCAACACCAGCCGCTACAGCCGGACCATGGTCGTGAGCACGATCGACCCGTACTTCACGGTCGACGGCATCTCGCGCTACATCGACGTCTTCTACCGCACGCAGCGTCCGATCAACAGCCAGGGCGAGGAGTACAAGCTCGTCACGCCGGGCGCATCGATCCGTTTCGGCGTGCCGTTCAGCGAGTTCGACACCGTGTTCTTCGGCATCGGGTTCGAGCGCACCGAGATCAAGGGCTCCAACCTGCCGGTCAACTACCGGAACTACGTGACCGAGTTCGGCCCCACCAGCAACTCGGTGCCGCTGACGATCGGCTGGTCGCGCGACAGCCGCGACAGTGCGCTGGTGCCCAACGACGGTCGCCTGACCAGCTTGAACTTCGACTGGGGCCTCGCAGGCGACGCCAAGTACCTGCGCACGATCGCCAAGTTCCAGCAGTACATCCCGCTGTCGAAGCGTTTCACGTTCGGCTTCAACGCCGACCTGTCCTGGGGCAAGGGGCTGGGCGGCCGCCCGTACCCGATCTTCAAGAATTTCTACGGCGGCGGCCTGGGCAGCGTGCGCGGCTTCGACCAGAACTCGCTCGGCCCGGTCGACGTGACGGGCGCCTACATCGGCGGCAACCGGCGCCTCAACCTGAACGCCGAGCTTTATCTGCCGATTCCCGGCACCGGCAACGACCGCACCTTGCGCTGGTTCACCTACGTGGACGCCGGCAATGTCTGGGGCGAGAACGACAAGCTCACCGCCGACAGCATCCGTGCGTCCGCCGGTCTCGGCCTGACGTGGGTGTCGCCGGTCGGCCCGCTCAAGATCAGCTACGGCGCACCGATCCGCAAGAAGCCAGAAGATAGAATCCAGCGACTCCAATTCCAGATCGGGACAGCGTTCTAATGAAAAGCTCTTCTCTCAAGACCGGTGTCGTCAAGCTCGCCGCGGTCGCAGCGTTGACTCTGGCAGCCGTTGTCGGCGCGCAGGCGCAGGAAGTGAAGATCGGTTTCGTCAACAGCGATCGCGTGCTGCGCGAGGCCACGCTGGCCAAGGCCGCGCAGACCCGCCTCGAGAACGAGTTCTCGAAGCGCCAGAAGGAAGGCGAGGACGCCGCCACGCGCCTCAAGACCGCCGCCGACAAGCTGGACAAGGACGCCCCCACGCTCAGCGAGGCCGAGCGCAACCGCCGTCAGCGCGAGCTGGTCGACCAGGACCGTGAACTGCAGCGCAAGCGCCGCGAGTTCCAGGAAGACCTGAACCAGCGCCGCAACGAAGAGCTCGCGGCAGTGGTCGAACGGGCCAACAAGGTCGTCAAGACGATCTACGAGACCGAGAAGTACGACCTGATCCTGCAGGGCGAACAGGTGATCTTCGCCGGCCCGCGGATCGACATCACCGACAAGGTGATCAAGGCCCTCAACGCGCAAAAGTGATCCGGCGTGGTCGACGTCGGGCTGCCTGAACTCGTCGCCGCGCTCGGCGGCGAACTGACCGGCGACGCAGCCCCGGTCCGGATCTCCAGGATCGGGCCCCTCGACGGCGCCACGCCCGCGACCATCACCTTCCTGTCCAATCCGCGGCTGCTGCCGCAACTGGCCGCATGCCGTGCAGGCTGCGTGATCGTCGGACCGGCGGCGCGCGATGCCGCCTTGCAGCGCGGCCCGGCGATCGTCACCCCCGACCCGTATCTCTATTTCGCGAAGCTGACCCAGTGGTGGGCGAAGCGCACCCGCGCGCCTGCCGCGCCGGGCATCCACGCCAGCGCCATCGTCGACCCCAGCGCTCGGATTGCCCCCAGCGCCTCGATCGGCGCGCTCACCGTGATCGAGGCCGGCGCCGTCGTCGGCGAGCGCAGCGTGATCGGCGCGCAGGGCTTCGTCGGGCGTGATGCCAGCATCGGCGAGGACTGTCGCTTCGCGGCGCGCGTGACGTTCAATGAGCGATGCCAGATCGGCGCGCGCGGCGTGCTGCACAGCGGCGTCGTGATCGGCGCGGACGGCTTCGGCTTCGCGCCGACCGAGGGGCGCTGGGAAAAGATCGAGCAGCTCGGCGCGGTGCAGATCGGCGACGACGTCGACATCGGCGCCAACACCTGCATCGACCGCGGCGCGCTCGGCGACACCGTGATCGGCAACGGCGTCAAGCTCGACAACCTGATCCAGATCGGCCACAACGTGCGCATCGGCGATCACTCGGCACTGGCCGGCTGCGTCGGCGTGGCGGGCAGCGCGGTGATCGGCAAGCACGTGATGATCGGCGGCGCCGGCATGATCGCCGGTCACCTGGAGATCGCCGACCACGTCTTCGTGTCCGCCGGCACGCTCGTCAGCCACTCGATCAGAAAGGCGGGTCACTACACCGGCGTGTTTCCCATGGACGACAATGCGGCCTGGGAAAAGAACGCCGCCACACTGCGCAACCTGCACCGCCTGCGCGAGCGGGTGCGGCTCCTCGAAAAAGCGGCTGCCGACAAGAACGAGACGACGGGCACACCATGACCATGGACATCCACGAGATCCTGAAGCGGTTGCCGCACCGCTATCCCTTCCTGCTCGTCGACCGCGTGCTCGAGCTCGACAAGGGCAAGCGCATCGTGGCGCTGAAGAACGTCACGATGAACGAACCGTTCTTCACGGGGCACTTCCCCAACCGACCAGTGATGCCGGGCGTGATGATGCTGGAGGCGCTCGCGCAGGCAGCGGCCATCCTCGCGTTCGACGACATCGGCGTGATGCCCGACGACAAGACCGTCTTCTATTTCGTCGGCATCGACAACGCGCGCTTCAAGCGCCCGGTCGAGCCCGGCGACCAGCTGCTGCTGCACGCCTCGCTCGAGCGCAGCCGTGCCGGCATCGTCAAGTTCAACGCGTTCGCGAAGGTCGGCGACGCGATCGCCGCGTCAGCCGATCTGATGTGCACGATGCGCCGGATCGAGTGATCCGCATGGCGACGATTCACCCCACCGCGATCGTCGAGCCCGGCGCCGAGCTGGACGCCAGCGTCAGCGTCGGTGCCTACAGCGTCGTGCGTGCGCACGTGCGCATCGGTGCGGGCACGACCATCGGCCCACATTGCGTGATCGAAGGCCACACGACCATCGGCCGCGACAACCGCATCTTCCAGTTCTGCTCGATCGGCGCAGTGCCGCAGGACAAGAAGTACGCGGGTGAGCCGACCGAACTCCGGATCGGCGACCGCAACGAGATCCGCGAGTTCTGCACCTTCAACCTGGGCACCGCGCAGGACGCGGGCGTCACGCGCCTCGGCGACGACAACTGGGTGATGGCCTATGTGCACCTCGCCCATGACGTGCAGGTGGGCAACCACACCGTGCTCGCCAACAACGCGACGCTGGCGGGCCATGTGCACGTCGGCGACTGGGTCACGGTCGGCGGCCTGACCGGCGTGCACCAGTTCGTGAAGATCGGCGCGCACGCCTTCCTCGGTTTCTCGAGCGCCGTCACGCAGGATGTGCCGCCCTACATGATGGTCGACGGCAATCCGCTTGCCGTGCGCGGCTTCAACATCGAAGGGCTGCGCCGGCGCGGCTTCGGCCCGGAGCGTCTCGCGGCCGTCAAGCAGATGCACCGGCTGCTGTACCGGAACGGGCTGAACTTCGATGCGGCCCGCCAGGCGATCGCCGAACTGGCCGGCGCGATGCCCGAGGCCGAGGCCGACATCACGATGATGAGCGAGTTCCTCGCCGGCGCCACGCGCGGCATCGCGCGCTAGCCATGACCGTGACGGTTCCGGAGGCGCCTCGCTTCGCGATGGTGGCGGGCGAAGCGTCGGGCGATCTGCTCGGCGGCCTGCTGCTGGCCGGCCTGAAGGCGCGCTGGCCGGCATTGCAGGCCGGCGGCATCGGCGGCCCGAAGATGGTGGCGCAGGGTTTCGACGCCTGGTGGCCGCACGACAAGCTCGCGGTGAGCGGCTACGTCGAGGTGTTGAGCCACTACCGCGAGATCTCCGGCATCCGCAACCAGCTGACCGAGCGCCTGCTGAAGGCCGGGCCGGCGGAACGCGCCGATGTGTTCGTCGGCATCGACGCGCCCGACTTCAACCTTGATCTCGAGGCCAAGCTCAAGGCCAGCGGCATGAAGGCGATCCACTTCGTCAGCCCGTCGATCTGGGCCTGGCGCGGCAAGCGCATCGACAAGATCCGCAAGGCGACCGACCTCGTGCTGTGCCTGTTCCCGTTCGAGCCGGCCATCTACGCGAAGCAGGGCGTGCCGGCCGCCTACGTCGGTCACCCGCTGGCTGACGTGATCCCGTTCGACGTGCCGCGCGCGCACGCGCGCGCCGCGCTCGGCATCGCCGAAGACGAGGTCGTCGTCGCGCTGCTGCCTGGCAGCCGCCGCGCCGAGGTCCAGTACATCGCGCCCCGGCTGCTGCAGGCCGCCGCGGTGATGCACCGTCAGCGGCCCGGGCTGCGCTTCCTGCTGCCGGTGGTGCCGGGTCTGCGTCACGTCGTCGAGCCACTGCGCCGCCAGTTCGCCGCCGACGTGAAGCTCGATCTGCTCGACGGCCGCTCGCACGACGTGCTGGCCGCCTGCGACGTGACGCTGATCGCCAGCGGCACCGCCACGCTCGAGGCGATGCTGTTCAAGCGGCCGATGGTGATCACCTACGTGATGCATGCGCTGAACTGGCAGATGATGAAGCGCATGAGCTACCAGCCGTGGGTCGGCCTGCCCAACATCCTGCTCCAGGACTTCGCGGTGCCGGAGTTCCTGCAGGGCGACGCCACGCCCGAGCGGCTGGCGCACGCCACGCTGGCCTGGCTCGACGATCCCGCCCGCTGCGCGGCGCTGCAGGCGCGCTTCGAGGCGCTGCACCGTGAGCTGCGCTGCAACACCGGCCAGAGGGCCACCGATGCGATCGAAACGGTTCTCGCGGGCTGAGCAGCTCGGCCTCGTGTTCGACACGCCCGGCCTGATGGCCGGTGTCGACGAGGCCGGCCGCGGGCCGCTCGCAGGCCCGGTCGTGGCGGCCGCCGTCATTCTGGACGAGCTCAAGCCCATTCGCGGGCTCAACGATTCGAAGCTGCTGACCGCCTTGGCGCGCGAGCGGCTGTACGTCGAGATCCACGCCAAGGCGCTGTGCTTCTGCATCGCGCAGGCCAGCGTCGAGGAGATCGACGAGCTCAACATCCTGCAGGCGACGATGCTGGCGATGCGCCGTGCCGTCGAAGGCCTGCGGCTGCGGCCGAACAAGGTGCTGGTCGACGGCAACCGGCTGCCCACGTTGCGCATCGCCGCCGAGGCGATCATCGGCGGCGACGCCAAGGTCAAGGCGATCTCGGCCGCGTCGATCCTCGCCAAGGTGCATCGCGACAGGCTCTGCCAGGAACTGCACCTGCAGCATCCGCAGTACGGTTTCGGCGACCACAAGGGCTACGCGACACCGGCGCACCTGGCCGCACTGAAGGCGCACGGCGCGTGCGTGCAGCACCGTCGCAGCTTCGCGCCCGTGCGCGAGGCCGCGCGGGTGGTCGTCGAATGAGCGCCGGAGTCGATCGCGCTGTCGAGCGCGCTGTCGTTCGCGCAGTCGCCTCGCGCGACAACCCGCTCCTGGTCCGGCTGCGCAAGCTGGCCGCCGATCCGGCTGCCTACCGCAAGCTCGGCGAGGTCTGGATCGAAGGCGAGCACCTGTGCGCGGCGCTGGTGCAGCGGGGCGGGCGGGCGACGCAGGCCGTCGTCACCGAAGAGGGTTGGCAGACGCCGGCACTGCGGGAGCTGGCCGGCACCGCGGCGGCGGTTGCCGTCATCCCGGCGGCGTTGATGGCGGGGCTGAGCACGCTCGAATCACCGGCGCCGCTCGGCTTCGCGTTGCCGTGGATCGGGGCCGGTGAACTCGACGCCGCCGCGCCCAGCGTGGTGCTCGACCGGCTGCAAGACGCCGGCAACGTCGGCAACATCCTGCGCAGCGCGTCGGCGTTCGGCTTCACGCAGGTCGTCGCGATCAAGGGCACCGCGGCGCTGTGGTCGCCGAAGGTGCTGCGCGCCGGCATGGGCGCGCATTTCGCGCTGCGGCTGGTCGAAGTGGCCGATGGCGATGCGCTTGCCGCGCTGCAGGTGCCGATGCTCGCCACGAGTTCCCACGCCGCCCGTTCGTTGAACGAGGTGACCTTGCCGTGGCCCTGCGCCTGGGTGCTGGGCCACGAAGGGCAGGGCGTATCGGCCGGCTTGATGCAGCGTTGCATCGAGTCGTTGAGGATCCCGCAGCCGGGCGGCGAGGAGTCGCTCAACGTCGCGGCCGCCGCCGCCGTGTGCCTGTACGAATCGGCGCGTCAGCGCGCCTGAACCGCTAGTACATCAGCCGGTCGGGCCGCAGGTCGCGCAGGATCGTCGTCGCGATCTCCTCGATCGACTTGTGCGTCGACGACAACCACGCGATGCCTTCGCGCCGCATCATCGTCTCGGCCTCTTTCACCTCGAAGCGGCAGTTCTCGATCGAGGCGTACTTGCTGTTCGGCCGCCGCTCGTTGCGGATGTGGCTGAGCCGCTCCGGGTCGATCGTCAGCCCGAAGCACTTCTTCTTGAACGGCGCCAGGTTGGACGGGATCGCGCCGCGATCGAAGTCCTCCGGGATCAGCGGGTAGTTGGCGGCCTTGATGCCGTGCTGCATCGCCAGGTAGAGCGAGGTCGGCGTCTTGCCGCTGCGGCTCACGCCGACCAGGATCACGTCGGCGCTAGAAAGATTCTTCGACGACTGGCCGTCGTCGTGCGCGAGCGAGAAGTTGATCGCCTCGATCCGGTCGGTGTACTCCTGGCTCTTGGACACGTCGGCGAAGCGGCCGACCCGGTGGTTCGAGGTCACCCCGAACTCGGCCTCCAGCGGCTCGATGAAGGTGTTGAACATGTCCAGCACCAGGCCCTTCTGCTCGGCACCGATGTGGCTGCCTTTCAGGATCGCCAGGATCTCGGGGTTGACCAGCGTGATGAAGACGATCGGCTTGCGGCCCTCGGCATCGGCGGTGTGGTTGATCTCGCGCAGCACCTGGTGCGCCTTGTCGGGCGTGTCGATGAACGGCCGGCGCACGTGGCGCGATTTGATCGCGAACTGCGACATGATCGAATTGCCGAAGGTCTCGGCGGTGATGCCGGTGCCGTCCGAGACGAAGAACACGGTGCGATGGGCCATGG
>JAZKIO010000016.1:0-118419 GCA_040384825.1 Pseudomonadota bacterium | reverse complement strand
TCGGTGTAGCGCATCGCCGCGGCGTTGTCGCCGTCGACCGAGCCGAAGTTGCCCTGTCCGTCCACCAGCATGTGGCGCATGGAGAAGTCCTGCGCCATCCGCACGATCGTGTCGTAGACCGACTGATCGCCGTGCGGGTGGTACTTACCGATCACGTCGCCGACGATGCGGGCCGACTTCTTGTAAGGCCGGTTCCAGTCGTTGTTCAGCTCGTGCATCGCAAACAGTGCACGCCGATGCACCGGTTTGAGGCCATCGCGCGCGTCCGGCAGCGCTCGGCCGACGATGACGCTCATCGCGTAATCGAGGTATGACCGCCGCATTTCCTCTTCGAGGCTGATCGGCAGGGTTTCCTTGGCGAACTGGGTCATGCGTTGTTTTCTTGAATGCCGGGGGTGACGCGCGCTTGAACAAGCGTGCAGTGCAGCCCATCATTGTAATTGGCGTTCCCTGTCGCGCTGATGCAACATCGACGGGCCCGAGCGCGTGCCGACGGGCCAAAAACAGGTTGCGCGAAAGCCCTATGGCACAATAACTCGGTCGGTGGTCAGCGCCCGGGTACGTGTTCAACGCACGGGGGTTTACCAGTACTTTCCGATTCCGGTTCGGACGTTTTGCAGAACACTACTGCGCCTTCCCTCGAGAGGAGAATCATGAAGAAACTGAACAAGGTGGCGTCGCTCTTTGCAACCGCTGCCCTCGCAACTTCCATGTCTGGCGCGTTTGCGCAGACGGTTGACAATTGGGTCAACGGCAGCGGCAACCTTCCCTGGAAGAACGGCACGAACGAGCTGTGCTGGCGTGATGGCTTCTGGACCCCCGCCACTGCGATCGCCGAGTGCGACGGCGCGCTGAAGAAGGCTGCTCCGGCACCTGCTCCGGCCCCGGCTCCGGTCGCCGCCCCGGCCCCTGCGCCCGCCGCCCCGGCCCCGGCTCCTGCCGCTGCTCCGGTCGCGACTTCGGAGAAGGTCACCTTCGCCGCCGACGCATTCTTCGACTTCGACAAGTCGGTCCTGAAGCCGGAAGGCCGCGCCAAGCTGGACGATCTGGTCAGCAAGATGGGTGGCATCAACCTCGAAGTCATCATCGCTGTCGGCCACACCGACTCGGTGGGCTCGGATGCCTACAACCAGAAGCTGTCGGTCCGCCGCTCGGAAGCCGTCAAGTCCTACCTGGTCTCGAAGGGCGTCGAAAAGAACCGCGTCTACACCGAAGGCAAGGGCGAGAAGCAGCCGGTCGCCGACAACAAGACCGCCGAAGGCCGCGCGAAGAATCGTCGCGTGGAAATCGAAGTCGTCGGTACCCGCGCCATCCGCAAGTAATCAGCCTGGCCCCTCGCGGGCCGCTGATCAGAAACCCCGCCTCGGCGGGGTTTTTTAATGTCCGATTCCGTTTCGGTGCGCAGGCCGATGCCCGCCGACGGTGCGCCGTCGATTCGATACCATTCCCGTATGACCAACGTCGATCCGCAAGAACTCGCAAAATTCAGCGACCTGGCCCACCGCTGGTGGGATACCGACAGCGAGTTTCGCCCGCTGCACCAGATCAATCCTCTGCGACTCGACTGGATCGACCGGCATGCGGCGATCAAGGGCAAGCGCGTGCTCGACATCGGCTGCGGTGGCGGCATCCTTGCCGATTCGATGGCCCGTCGCGGCGCGAGCGTGCTCGGCATCGATCTGGCGACCAAGCCGCTCAAGGTGGCGCAGTTGCACGCGCTCGAGGCGGGCACCGAGAACATCGAGTACCGCGAAGTCGCCGCCGAGGCGCTGGCGTCCGAGGCGCCCGCCAGCTTCGATGTGGTGACCTGCATGGAGATGCTGGAGCACGTGCCCGATCCGTCGTCCATCGTGCGGGCCTGCGCCACGCTCGTGAAGCCGGGCGGCTGGGTGTTCTTCTCGACGATCAACCGCAACGCCAAGGCCTTCCTGTTCGCCATCGTCGGGGCCGAGCATGTGCTGCAGCTGCTGCCCAAGGGCACGCACGAATACGGGCGCTTCATCCGCCCGAGCGAACTCGCCCAATGGTGCCGCGATGCTCGGCTCGAACTGGCCGACACGCGCGGCATGGAATACAACCCGATCACCAAGCGCTACTCGTTGTCCGCCGACACGAGCGTGAACTACCTGATCGCCTGCCGGATGGCCGCGTGAGCGGCCCGTTGTTCCGGGGGGTCCTGTTCGACCTCGACGGCACGCTGATCGACAGCGCGCCCGACCTGGCCGGCGCCGGCAACGACATGCGGCTCGCCCGCGGGCTCGCCGCCCACCCGCTGGCGCACTTCCGGCCCATGGTGGGTTCGGGCGCACGCGGCATGATCGGTCGGGCCTTCGACGTCGGCCCCGACCACGACAGCTTCGGCGCACTGCGCGACGAGTTCCTGCAGCGTTACGAGGCCCGCATGACGCAGGAGACGCGGCTGTTCCCCGAGATGCAGCCCGTCCTGGACGCGCTCGCGCGCCACGCCGTTCCATGGGCGATCGTGACCAACAAGGCGACCCGCTTCAGCGATCCGCTGGTGCGCGCGCTCGGCCTGCTGCCGCCTGCCGCCACGCTGGTGTGCGGGGACACCACGCCGCACGCCAAGCCGCATCCGGCGCCCTTGCTGGAGGCCGCGCGGCGGCTCGGCGTCCCTGCAGGGGAGTGCGTCTACATCGGCGACGACCTGCGCGACGTGCAGGCCGGCCGCGCCGCGGGGATGCGCACGATCGCCGTGCACTGGGGCTACCTCGGCGAAGGCGAGGCGATCGAGGCGTGGGGCGCCGATCACCTGGCCCGCGATTCCCACGAACTCTTGAGTTTGCTCGGGATGGCCTAAACTACCCGCTCTGGGGCTGACCTGGCTTCGACGAAGGTACGGAGTCGGAACAGTGCACGCCGAGCACCAGTTCGCTCGTTAATCCACTGGAAACAAAGTAACTGCGAACGACTCTTCGTACGCCCTCGCCGCTTAAAACCGGTGAGCTTCGCAACAGTTGGCCGATGGGCTGGGTCTGAGGGGTAACCTGAAGGCTGCGAAGTCATACACATTGGCTCGTCCTGAGTTGGGTCACTCTTCACAGGATTAAAACTAGTGAATCGAGAAGTGGGTAGCGTGCTGCTGCGCGACCCACCGATCTAAAACCAAATCAGCCAGCTAAGCGTGTAGATCTGCCCGGCAATGGTTTTCGGACGGGGGTTCGATTCCCCCCAGCTCCACCAGACATGACACCCCGCGCCCGTGAAAGACCACTGGCGCGGGTTCCGTCAAACCGCCCCCAGAACCGATCCACAAGGCCCACCTGTCGACTGCGGCATCGCCCGTGGCCGTTTGCCGGAACCGTACCGGTGATACGGTGGCGCGATGGATCAACACTCGCTTTTCGCCTGGGCCGGCGCCACGACGGTGGCCGGCGTCTCCGTGGCCAGCCTGGCCATCGGCATCCTCGCTGCGGTGCTCGCCTATCTCGCGATGTCGTTCGCGCTTCGCGTGGCGCTGTCCCGGCTTGCCCGCATGGCCGAGCGCACCACGAACCATGCCGACGACATGCTGGCCAAGGTGCTGGCCGGCACCAGCCGTTCGCTGATCGCCGTGGTCGCGCTGCTCGTCGGCGTGGGCATGCTGGACCTGCCGGACCGCTGGTCCGGGCGCGTCGGTCAGCTGTGGTTCATCGCGCTCGCGCTGCAGATCGCGCTGTGGGCGAACCGGTGCGTGTCGATCGGCTTGCGGCGTCACGCGCTCAAGCACGCGGCGACGCCGTCCGCGCCGGTCAGCGCGGCGGCCACGCTGGTCTCGTGGGGTTTGCGCACCTTGCTGTGGGCGATCGTGCTGCTTGCGATGCTGTCGAACCTCGGCGTCAACATCACGGCCTTCGTGGCGAGCCTGGGCGTCGGCGGCATCGCCGTCGCACTGGCGGCGCAGAACATCCTGGGCGATCTCTTCGCCTCCGTGGCGATCGCGACCGACAAACCGTTCGAGGTCGGCGATTTCATCGTGCTGGGCAGTGTCGCCGGCACGGTCGAACTGGTCGGCGTGAAGACCACGCGCATTCGCAGCATCGGCGGCGAGCAGATCGTCATGTCGAACACGGAGTTGCTGAAGCAGACGGTCAGCAACTTCAAGCGCCTGCGGGAGCGCCGCATCGTGTTCGGCTTCGGCGTGAGCTACGACACCAGCGCCGAACAGGCCGAGGAGATCCCGCGCATCGTGCAACGCCTCGTCGAGCAGAGCCCGCGGTTGCGCTTCGACCGTGCGCACTTCAAGTCGTTCGGCGACAGCTCGCTCGACTACGAGGTCGTCTACATCGTGCTCGACCCCGGCTACGGGGTCTACATGGACGAACAGCAGCGCATCAACCTGGCGCTGATGCGGGAGCTCGGGGAGCGCGGGATCGGCTTCGCCTTTCCGACCCGCACGCTCCATGTGGCCTCGGTGCCCGAAGGCTTGCGGCAGGTGCGGCCGGAGGAGCGCGAGGCGCGCGGCTGGCGGCGGGCCTAGCCGCGTCGCCGCGTCAGGACCGGCTCGCGCTCGTCCTCGCGGAAGAACCGGCGCAGGCTTTCGGTCGAGCGGATCTTCTCCTGGGCGTACCAGGTCTTCACGAACCGCTCGGCCGCTTCCTCGGGCTCCGCGTCGCCGCAGTACGGAAAGCCGCTGACCGCCCACTTCACGGCAACCGGGCCCGGGAGGGTCGGCACGAGCTGCAGCGTGCGCTCGCAGTAGCGCACGATCCACGGGAAGCAGGAGCGGGCTTTTTCCATCCGGCGATTCTTCCGGCCGGGGGAAACACCGCCTGTAGGACAAGGCCGCAGCGCCGTGTCGGCAGCGCCTTGTGGGCGTGGCGTCGCGTCAGACCGCGACCGGCGCCTTGATCGCGGCGTGGTGCTCGTAGCCGAGCACCTCGAAATCCTCGTACTCGTAATCGAAGATCGAGGCCGGTCGGCGCTTGATGTTGAGCGTCGGATACGGGTGCGGGGCACGCGACAGCTGCAGCGCGACCTGCTCGGCGTGGTTGCTGTAGATGTGGCAGTCGCCGCCGGTCCAGATGAAATCGCCGACCTCGAGATCGCACTGCTGCGCCAGCATGTGCGTGAGCAGCGCATAGCTCGCGATATTGAACGGCACGCCGAGGAAGATGTCGGCGCTGCGCTGGTAGAGCTGGCAGCTCAGCCGACCCTCGGCAACGTAGAACTGGAAGAACGCGTGGCACGGCATCAGCGCCATTTTCGACAGCTCCGCCACGTTCCACGCGCTGACGATGATGCGGCGCGAATCCGGGTTGGTCTTGAGCTGCTTGACGACTTCCGCGATCTGGTCGATGTGCCCGCCGTCCGGTGTCGGCCAGGAGCGCCACTGCACGCCGTAAACGGGGCCCAGATCGCCGTCCGGCTTTGCCCATTCGTTCCAGATCGTCACGCCGCGCTCCTGCAGCCACCGCGCATTGCTGTCGCCGCGCAGGAACCAGAGCAGCTCCAGGATGATGGACTTCAGGTGGACCTTCTTGGTCGTGACGAGTGGGAAGCCCTCGCGCAGGTCGAAGCGCATCTGGTGCCCGAACACGCTGATCGTGCCGGTGCCGGTGCGGTCGGCCTTGAGCACGCCATGGTCGCGCACGTGGCGCATGAAATCCTCGTACTGCGAGCGGATCGGGCGGTCGGGGGAGGGCATCGCGGCGGTGTCCATCAAAAGCGAGCCGCGATTATCCATGCCGGCCCCGACCGATCATTCGCTCAGCTCGGCGCGGGCTCGCGCAGAAAGATTTCCACGCGTCGGTTCTTCGCGCGGCCGGCGTCGCTGGCATTGCTGGCCACCGGTTCGCGGTCGCCGCGGCCCGCGGTCTCGACGCGCGCGCCGGCGACGCCGCGCGTCACGAGGTACTCGCGAACGCTCTGCGCGCGCTCCACCGAGAGCGGGTTGTTGATCGCCGCCGAGCCGGTGTTGTCGGTGTGACCGACGATCAGCAGCCGCGCGCTCGGGTCGTCGCGCAGGCTGTTCGCGAACGGGTCGAGCACCGCGCGCAGCGGCGGCTTGATCGCGGCGCTGCCGGTGTCGAACGAGATGTCGTTCGGGATGTTCAGCTTCAGCTCGTTGTTCTCGGTGCGCGTGACTTCGACGTTGGTGCCGCGCGTGGCCTGCTCCATCGCGTTGCGGCGGTCCTCCATGCGCTTGGACCACAGGTTGCCCGCCACGGCGCCGAGCGCGCCGCCGATCACCGCGCCGGTGCCGGCCTTGCCACCGGTGGCCGAGCCGAGGACCGCGCCGACCCCGGCGCCCACGCCGGCGCCGACCGCCGTGCCGCGCTGGCGCTCGCTCATGTCGGCGCAGCCGGCCGCCAGCAGGGCGGCCAGGGCGAGGGCGCCCAGGCGGGTCGCGGTGCGGGTGCTTCTCGAGGTGTTGTGGTTCATGGGTTGACTCCTGTTCGATGGCGTGCCGAAGGGCCGCGCGTGGCGCGATTCTCGCGAATCGCGCGATGCCCGCGCTCGCGCAGGGCTGCAACGGTTGGTGTCGAGTTGCAACCCGGCCGGATCCGGCCCCGGCGAGCGGCCCGCTCAGCGATCGAACTGCAAGGCGGCGAGGCGCGCGTACAGCCCGCCGGAGGCGACCAGCTCGGCGTGCGTGCCGGTCTCGACGATCTCGCCGGCCTCCATCACGACGATGCGGTCGGCGCGCTGCACCGTCGCCAGGCGATGCGCGATCACCAGCGTCGTGCGGTCCTGCATCGCCGATTCGAGCGCCGCCTGCACCATGCGCTCGCTCTCGGCGTCGAGCGCGCTGGTGGCCTCGTCGAGCAGCAGCAGCGGCGGGTTCTTCAGCATCGCGCGGGCGATCGAGATGCGCTGGCGCTGCCCGCCCGACAGGCGCACGCCGCGCTCGCCCAGGAAGGTCTGGTAGCCGTCCGGCAGCGCAGTGATGAAGTCGTGCGCGAACGCGGCGCGCGCCGCGGCGATCACCTCCGCGTCGCTGGCGCCCGGCCGGCCGTAGCGGATGTTCTCCATCGCATCGGTCGAGAAGATCACGCTGTCCTGCGGCACGATGCCGATGCGCTCCCGCAGCGCGTGCAGGTCGACGTCGCGCACCGGCACGCCGTCCACTGTCACGCTGCCGGCGCTCACGTCGTAGAAGCGCAGCAGCAGCTGGAACACCGTGCTCTTGCCGGCGCCGCTCGGGCCGACCAGCGCCACCGTCTCGCCCGGCGCCACGTGCAGATTGAAGTGCGACAAGGTCGCGTGCTGCGGCCGCGACGGGTAGCGGAAGGTCACGTCGCGCAGCGCGACCGCGGAGCCGCCGGCCGTCGCGGCGAGCGCGGTCGGCCGCGCCGGCGAGGCGATCGGCGAGTTCACGTGCAGCAGTTCCATCAGGCGCTCGGTCGCGCCGGCCGCGCGCAGCAGGTCGCCGTACACCTCCGACAGCACCGCCACGCTGCTGACGAGGATGATCACGTAGATGACGGTCTGCCCCAAATGCCCGGCGCTGATCTGCCCCCGCTCGACCGCCTGCGTGCCCTGGTACAGGCCCCACAGCAGCGCGCCGAAGGTGGCGGTGATGATGAATGCGACCAGCAGCGCGCGCATGCGGGTGCGGCTAACGGCGGTCGCGAACGCGTTCTCGGTCGAGACATCGAAGCGCTTCGCCTCGCGCGCCTCCTGCGTGTAGCTCTGGACGACGGGGATCGCGTTCAGCACCTCGGCCGCGATCGCGCTCGAATCCGCCACGCGGTCCTGGCTGGCGCGGCTGAGCTTGCGCACGCGCCGGCCGAAGTACAGGCTCGGCAGCACCACGATCACCAGGATGCCGAGCACCTGGGTCATCACGACCGGGTTGGTGGCGATCAGCATCGCCATCGCGCCGACACCCATCACCGCGTTGCGCAAGCCCATCGACAGGCTGGAGCCGACGACCGTCTGCACCAGCGTCGTGTCGGTCGTCAGGCGCGAGAGCACCTCGCCGGTCTGGTTGGTCTCGAAGAACTCGGGGCTCTGCGTCACCACGTGCGCATAGACCGCGTTGCGCAGGTCGGCGGTGATGCGCTCGCCGAGCCAGGTGACCATGTAGAAGCGCAGGCCCGAGAACAGCCCGAGCGCCGCGCCGACCGCGAACAGGGCGAAGAAGTGCTGGCGCAGCGCCATCACCCGCTCGCCCGGCTCGGCCGCGACGAAACCCTGGTCGATCAGCGATTTCATCGCCACCGGGAACACCAGCGTGCTCAGCGCCGCCATCACCAGGAAGACGATCGCCAGGCCGATGCGGACGCGGTACGGCCGCAGGAACGGGCGCAGGCCGCCGAGCGAGCGGACGTTGCGTCCGGGCTCCGGCGTGCTGCTGCGGACTGGTGCCGACGCGGTCGCCGGCATCGTGGAAGAGGAACGGGCCATCCCGGAAGTGTAGGGCGGCCCGCGCCGTCCCGTGCGCCGGCAGATACAGCCTTGACAATAATTGACTAGGCAGTTATATTCACGTCAACCTGTCGAACCGAGACCGCCGTGACCCGCACCGCCCCCCCTGCAGACTTCTACCGCGCCGCCGGCTACTGCGCGGAGGAGAGCGTCGGCTACCTGATGAAGCGCATCATGCTGTCGATCGTCTCGCAGGCCGACAAGCGGCTCGACGCGCACGGTCTCACCAGCGCCCAGTGGGGCCCGCTGATGCGGCTGCAGGCCACCGGCGGGGCCACCGTGGCCGAACTGGCGCGCTGGCTCAACCAGGATCCCGGCGCCATGACCCGCCTGCTCGACCGGCTCGAGAAGAAGGGCCTGTGCAAGCGGGTCCGTTCCACTGAGGACCGCCGTGTCGTGCAGGTCGAGCTGACGCCGGACGGCGAGGCCGCCATCGCCGAGGTGCCCGCGGTGCTCGCCGAGGTGCTGAACGCGCACCTGGCCGGCTTTTCCAAGTCCGAATGGCTGGCCCTTCGCAACTACCTCGAGCGCATGGTCGAGGCCGGTGACGCGATGCGCGAGGCCGGCTGAAGCCGGACGGCGCTTGTTGCGACCAGCCGCACCCAATTGATTGCCTGAGCAAATGAAGCCACAACAACTATCGAACGAATCGACCCTCCAGCACGTGCTGGAGGCCGTCCAGGGCCACCTGCGCTGCGCGAAGACCAGCCTGCCCACGCTGACCACGATCGCGTTGGCCATCGCCTCCAGCATCGTGCTGACGCTGGGCGGCTGCGCGAGCAGCGCCGGCATCGCGCCCGTCGCGCAGCCGATCGCGCCGGCCAGCGTCGGCCTGGAGTCGAACGCGGCGACCTCGACGATCGTGGCGCCTCTCGCCGCCGACTGGTGGCACGCCTTCGGCGACACCACGCTCGACGGCCTGGTCGAACGCGCGCTGGCGGGCAGCCCGAGCCTGAAGGTCGCCCAGGCGCGTGTCGAACGCGCGCAGGCGGCGATCGCCGGCGCCGAGTCGGCCGACGGGCTGAAGGTGAACGGCTCGCTCGACGCGACCCGCCAGCGCTTCAGCCGCAACGGCATCTACCCCGCACCGCTGGGCGGCGGGATCTTCACGATCGGCACCGCGCAGATCGGCGCGTCGTACGACTTCGACTTCTTCGGCCGCAACCGCGCCGCGATCGAGGCCGCCGTGGGCGCGCAACGGGCGGCGCAGGCCGATGCGCAGGCCGCGCGACTCGCGCTCGCGAGCAACGTCGCCCGCACCTACGTGCAGCTCGGCCGGCTGTTCGAGCAGCGGGAGGTCGCCGCGCGCGCGCTGAAGCAGCGTGACGAGACGCTCGCGCTGATCCGCCAGCGCGTGGCCGGCGGGCTGGACACCAACGTGGAGCTGCGCCAGGGCGAAGGCCTGCTGCCCGAATCGCGCCAGCAGATCGAGCAGCTCGACGAGCAGATCGCGCTGGCGCGCCATGCGCTGGCCGCGTTGACCGCGCAGGCGCCGAACGCGCTGGACACGCTCGTCGTGCCACTGAAGACGGTGCAGGCCGTCGCCATGCCCGCCGCGTTGCCGGCGGACCTGCTCGGCCGCCGCGCCGACATCGCCGCCGCGCGCTGGCGCATCGAGGCCGCGACCGGCGACGTGCAGAACGCGAAGGCGAGCTTCTATCCGAACATCAACCTGACGGCCTTCGTCGGCCTGAACGCGATCGGCCTCGACCGGCTGGTGCGCTCGGGCAGCGAGCAGTACGGCATCGGCCCGGCGCTGACGCTGCCGATCTTCGATGCCGGCCGGCTGCGCGCCAACCTGCGCGGCAAGACCGCCGATCTGGACGCCGCGATCGAGAGCTACAACGGCGCCGTGCTCGACGCCGTGCACGACGCGGCCGACCAGATCAGCTCGGTGCGCTCGATCGAGCGTCAGCAGGTCGAGCAGGCGCGGGCGCAGGCCGCCGCCGAATCGGCCTACGACCTCGCGACGCAGCGCTACCGCGCCGGGCTGGGCAGCTACCTGACCGTCCTGAACGCCGAGTCGACGGTGCTGAACCAGCGCCGCCTCGCGACGGACCTGAAGGCGCGCGCGCTCGACGTGCAGATCGCGCTGATCCGCGCGCTCGGCGGCGGCTACGCCGAGCTGGTCATGCAGACCGCGGCCGCCGTCCGGTAAGCGACACCGCACCCGAGCGCAAGCACCCACACTGCACGAATCTCCCGGAGTACGAACCATGAGCGCCCCCGAATCCAATGCCGCCGTCCCCGGCGCCCCGCAGCGCGGCAACCCGGCCCGCAAGCGCGCGCTGACGGCCGTCACGGCCGCCGTCGTCGTCGCGGGCATCGCCTACGGCGCCTACTGGGCGCTGGTGCTGAACCACTTCGAATCGACCGACAACGCCTACGTGCAGGGCAATGTCGTGCAGCTCACGCCGCAGGTCGGCGGCACCGTCGTCGCGATCAACGCCGACGACACCGACCACGTCAAGGCCGGCCAGGTGCTGGTCAGGCTGGACCCGGCCGACGCGCAGGTCGCGCTCGACCAGGCCGAGGCGCAGCTGGCGCAGACGGTGCGCGAAGTGCGCACGCTCTACGCGAACAACAGCACCCTGAAGGCGCAGATCGCGTTGCGCCAGGCCGACCTGGCCCGCGCGCAGAGCGAGGTCGCGCGTGCGCAGGACGACGTGTCGCGCCGCGCGCCGCTGGTCGCGACCGGCGCCGTCGGCAAGGAGGAGTTCAACCACGCCACCTCGCAGCTCACGGCCGCGAAGAGTGGCGTGGTCGCCGCGCAGTCGGCCGTGCTCGCCGCGAAGGAGCAGCTGAATTCCAACCAGACCTTGACCGACGGCATCGCCGTCGAGCAGCACCCGAACGTGCTGCGCGCGTCCGCCCGGGTGCGCGAGGCCTACCTCGCCCTCAAGCGCGCCGACCTGCTCGCGCCGGTCGACGGCTACGTCGCCAAGCGCAGCGTGCAGCTGGGCCAGCGCGTCCCGGCCGGGGCGCCGCTGATGTCGGTGATCGTGCTCGATCAGGTGTGGGTCGAGGCCAACTTCAAGGAGAGCCAGCTCCAGAACCTGCGCATCGACCAGCCGGTCACGCTGGCGGCGGACGTCTACGGCAAGAAGGTGGAGTACAGCGGCCGCATCGAGGGGCTGGGTGCGGGCACCGGCGCGGCCTTCGCGCTGCTGCCGGCGCAGAACGCGACCGGCAACTGGATCAAGGTGGTGCAGCGCGTGCCGGTGCGCATCAAGCTCGACGTGAGGCAGCTCGTCGAGCACCCGCTGCGCGTCGGCCTGTCGATGGACGCCAAGGTCGACATCAGCCAGACCGGCGGCCGCATGCTGGCCGATGCGTCGCGCAGCGCCGCCGTCGCGCAGACCAGCGTCTTCGAGCAGAACAACAGCGCCGCCGACGCCGAAGTGCGCCGCATCATCGCCGCCAACGGCGGCAAGGTGAGCGCCCCGGTCGTCGCCCGCGGCGCCTCGCGCGCGCCGGTCTGATCCGCGGAGCGTCCGCCCATGTCGTCGACTTCAGCCGCGCTCTCCGCGGACGCCGCGGCATCGCCGCCCGCCGCGCCGCCGCCCGCCCCGGGCGCGTTCCCGCCGCTGACCGGCAGCCAGCTGGTGCTGGGCACGATCGCGCTGTCGCTGGCGACGTTCATGAACGTGCTCGACACCTCGATCGCCAACGTCTCGATCCCGGCGATCTCGGGCGACCTGGGCGTGAGCCCCTCGCAGGGCACGTGGGTCATCACCTCGTTCGCGGTCGCGAACGCGATCTCGGTCCCGCTGACCGGCTGGCTGACGCAGCGCTTCGGTCAGGTGCGGCTGTTCACCGCGAGCGTGATCCTGTTCGTGATCGCGTCATGGCTGTGCGGCCTGGCGCCGAACATGCCGATGCTGATCGCGTTCCGCGTGATGCAGGGCTTCGTCGCCGGGCCGATGATCCCGCTGTCGCAGACGCTGCTGCTGGCGAGCTACCCGGCCGCGAAGGCCGGCACCGCGATGGCGATGTGGGCGATGACCGTGCTGGTCGCGCCGGTGGCCGGGCCGCTGCTGGGCGGCTGGATCACCGACAACATCTCGTGGCCGTGGATCTTCTACATCAACATCCCGGTCGGCATCGTCGCGGCCGGCCTGACCTGGTCGATCTATCACAAGCGCGACCCGGGGCCGCGCAAGGTGCCGCTCGACGTCATCGGCCTGGGGCTGCTGGTGCTGTTCGTCGGCGCGATGCAGATCATGATCGACAAGGGCAAGGAGCTCGACTGGTTCAACTCCGGCGAGATCGTCCTCCTGGCCGTCACGGCCGTCGTCGCGTTCCTGTTCTTCCTCGCCTGGGAGCTGACCGACAAGCACCCCGTCGTCGATCTGCGGTTGTTCGCGCGCCGCAACTTCACGATGGGCACGGTCTCGCTGTCGGTCGCGTACGGCCTGTTCTTCGGCAACGTGGTGCTGCTGCCGCTGTGGCTGCAGCAGTACATGGGCTACACGGCCACCTGGGCCGGCCTCGCGACCGCGCCGGTCGGCATCCTGGCGATCATCCTGTCGCCGTGGGTCGGCAAGAACGTCAGCCGGATCGACCCGCGCCAACTCGCGACGGTGGCGTTCGTCGGCTTCGGCGCGATCCTGTGGATGCGCTCGAACTTCAACACGCAGGCCGACTTCAACACCATCCTGATCCCGACGATCCTGCAGGGCGCGGCGATGGCGTTCTTCTTCATCCCGCTGCAGGCGATCGTGTTCTCCGGGCTGACGCCGGACCGCATGCCCTCGGCCGCGGGCCTGTCGAACTTCGTGCGGATCACCGCCGGCGCGGTCGGCACCTCGCTGTTCACCACGCTGTGGGAGAACCGCGCGATCCTGCACCACGCGCAGCTCACCGAGCAGATCAGCACGACCAACCCGGCGGCCACGCAGTTCGCGGCGCAGCTGGCGGCCAGCGGCCTGAGCACCGAGCAGGCCGCCGCCAACATCAACCGGCTGATCGACCAGCAGGCCTACACGATGGCGGTGACGGACGTGTTCTACATGTCCTCGCTGCTCTTCTTCGCGCTGATCGCGGTGATCTGGTTCGCGAAGCCCAAGCCCGGCGGCGCGGCCGGTGGGGGCGGGGCCCACTGACGGAGCCCCTCGGCCGGCGGGTACGCCGGCCGATCCCCCGGGGGGATGCGGGCCCGCTTGGGAGCGGCCCGGCGCTGGGCCCGCTCAGCGTCGAGGGTCAGAGTCGAAGGGCGGCGGCGTAGCCGGTCATCTCGAGGTAGCCGCGGCCGACGCGCCGGCCCGATTCGTCGCGCAGGTCGCTCAGGCCTTCCCAGTAGATCGCGCCGCTGCTGCCGCGGCTGTCCAGCTCCTGGTCGTCGAGCAGCGCGGCGACGGTGTAGCGGCCGGCCGGTGTCGCGATCGTCCATTCGACCGGGTAGCGAGCCCGCGAGCCCGCGCTCTCCCAGACCCGGCCGGGCGTGAAGCTCACCTCGTTCGATGCGAACGCGCGCGCCGACTCGCCGGCACGGCGCAGGCTGCCGCCGGCGTAGACGCTGCCGCCATCGGCGCGCCGCAGCCGGAAGGCGGTCAGCGCGCTGCCGTCGTCGAGGTTCATGCCGATCCAGTCCCAGCCGACGGCGCCGGCCGGCACGAACGCGTCGCTCCATTCGTGGTCGAGCCAGGCGCGGCCGGTCACCGCGGTCGGGCGGCCGTCGAGCGTCAGCGTGCCGCTCGCGGCCAGCTGCGGCTCGCTGTAGTAGCGGCTGGTGTCGCCCGGCGCGGGGCCCTTGCGCGACAGGCCCGCGTCGCCCTGCAGCAGCACCGGCTGGGTCGCGTCGATCTGCAGGTCGAGCGTGAAGCCGGCGCTCTCGCTTTTGGCGAAGGCGGCGTAGCGGCTGAGGGAGGCGTCGGCAGGCGCGGGCGTGCGGGCGAGGCGCCAATCGCGCAGCACCACGTCGGTGTCGTCGGTGCGCGCCTGCGCGATGCCGAAGCCGGCGCGCGCGATGCGCTGGTCGTGCCGCAGGCGGCGGCCTTCCAGGTCGGTGACGGCGGCGTGCGCGAACAGCAGCTGCGCCGGGTCGAAGCGGCTGGTCGTGGCGCCGCCGATGCCGGTCGCCGAGCGGAAGAATGTGATCTGGAAGCCCCACAGCCGCGCGCCGGCCTGCAGGCTGCCGGTGATGTACCACCACTCCGTGCGCGACGCCGGGTGCGCGCCGAAGTCGGCCGGGAAGCGCAGTGCATCGAGCGGCTCGCCGGCAGTGGCGAGCGCAGGCGAAGCGGCGAGCCACAGCAGCAGGGAACGTCGGTCCATCGGGCGAGCATCGCACAGCGCCGGCGTCACAATGCGGCGCATGGCCAAACCCGCTCCCCGACTGACCCCCGCCGAGATCCAGCGCGTGATCGCGACCGCCTGGGACGACCGCCCACCGTTCAACGCGGTGCTGATGGCGCACGGACTCACTGAAGGCCAGCTCGTCGCGCTGCTCAAGCGCGTCCTGACCCCCAACGCCTTTCGCACCTGGAGCGTACGCGCGCGAGGACGCTAAAGTCCCGGCCCGCGCGCTTGAGTCGCGTCGGTCTTTGCCCTAGTCTGCGGGCGCGCCGCATTGCGGCAGACTTCACCGCTCGAATCCATCACCCCCAGAGGAGAAACAAAGTGCTGCAAACGAACAAGTCCAACCGCAAGTGGGCCATCGCCGCCGGGGCCGTCGCGGTCTCGGTGCTCGCGGCCTGCGGCACCATGTCGTCCGGCGGCAAGACCGGCATGAGCTTCTTCGTCACCAGCGCCGGCCCGGGCCAGGGCGCCAACCTCGGTGGCCTGGCGGGTGCCGATGCGCAGTGCCAGAAGCTCGCAGCCGCTGCCGGCGCGGGCAATCGCACCTGGCGCGCCTACCTGAGCCAGCAGCCGACCGCCAACGTGCCCGGCGTGAACGCCCGCGACCGCATCGGCAAGGGCCCGTGGACGAACGCCAAGGGCGTCGTCGTCGCGACCGACGTGGCCAACCTGCATGGGGCAGCCAACAACCTGAACAAGCAGACGGCGGTGACCGAGAAGGGTGCCGTGGTCAACGGCCGCGGCGACACTCCGAACCTGCACGACGTGCTGACCGGCTCGCAGCCCGACGGCACGTTCATCGCCGGCAACGTCAACAGCACCTGCGGCAACTGGACGCAGAGCGGCGAGGGCTCGGCGATGGTCGGCCACCACGACAAGACCGGCCTGGACGACAGCGTGCCGGCCAAGTCCTGGAACTCCTCGCACATGACCCGCGGCTGCAGCCCGGACGCGTTGAAGGCGACCGGTGGCGGCGGCCTGTACTACTGCTTCGCGGCCGACTGAGCGAAGCAGCGGTTGGCGAAGGCCCAGAACATCCGCCCGGCATCGGGCCCCGACGGATCGCTGTAGGGCTGGCCCGCCGCACCACCGCTCCATGCGTGCCCCAGGCCGCGCACCTCGCACAGCGTGACGAGGGCGCGGCCTGATCGTTTGAAGTCGGTCACGTCCATGGCGCGGCGCTGGCCGCGCTGCACGGTGCGCGGTGCGCCGGCCGTCGCGCCCAGGGCCTCGGCCCAGGCCTGTGCAGCGGCCAAGCCGTTCGAGGGCGCGACGACGTGGTCGGCCGACCCCTGGATCACCAGCAGCGGCGGCAGCAGCGCACCGTCCGGCCACGGCCCGGGCCGACGCCGGCCGCGCATCGCGTTCAGCGCCGTCGCGGTCGAGTGCGCGGCGCCGGGTGCGACACCCGAGTGCATCGCGACGGCCTTGAAGCGCCCGGGATGCTGGAGCGCCGCGAACGACGCCATTCCCGCGCCCGCCGAGAGGCCGGCGATCGCCACCCGCGCCGGATCGGCGCCTTCCCGCAGGCAGACCTGATCGACGGCCGCGACGATGCTCGCCGCCTCGGACTGCGCCCGCCGGGTGCGGGTGTCGAACCAGTTCCAGCAGCCGTGCGCGTTGGCGAGCCGGTCCTGCTCCGGGAACAGCAGCATGAAGCCTTCACGCGCCGCCAGGGCCTGCAGGCGCGTGCTGCGCGCGAAGGAGGTCGCGTCCTGGTCGCAGCCGTGCAGCATCACCAGCAATGGAATCGCAACCGTGCGCGGCACGCCGGGCGGGCGCCACAACCGATAGCGGCGCCCGCCGGCCGGACCGAGCGCGACGCCGGTGGTCCAGGTGCTGCCCGGCGCCGCTGCGGGGCGCTTCGTGGCCGCCTTGGACGCGACACGCCGAACCTTGGCCGGCTTGGCGGCCACGCGCCGCACCGTCACCGGCTTGGCAGCAGCCCGCACCGCCTGCGTCGTCGCCTTCACGACGGCACGCCGGCTGGCACGCAGCGTCGCGCGGGTCATCGCGCGAGTCATCGAATTCAGCGAGCGCTGGAACACGCCCGCCCACGGTGACTTGCGCGCGCGGCGGGCCATCGTTGCGTCGTCAGTGCGACAGCAGAATCGCCGCCACCGCCAGCGCCGCCGGCACGGTCTGCACGAACAGGATCTTGATGCCGACGGTCATCGCGCCGTAGAGCCCGGCGACGATCACGCAGCCGAGGAAGAACAGCTGCACCGGCTGCCCGGCCACGCCCATGCTCAGGCCCCAGATCAGGCCGGCGGCGAGGAAGCCGTTGTACAGGCCCTGGTTGGCGGCCAGCACCTTCGACGCGGTCGCGAACTCCTGGCTGTTGCCGAACACCTTGCGGCCGAACGGCTTGTCCCACAGCACCATCTCGAGGACGACGATGTAGAGGTGGATCAGCACCACCAGCCCCACGAGCACGTTCGCGATCATCGACATCACCCCTCCTTGGTTGTTGTGGGTGCGTAGTGTCCATGATGCGGCGCGGTGCGCGGGTATGCTGGCGCCCCGATGAAGCCGCTGCCGCCTCCGAACTACCTCTCCGGCTACCCCGCCGAGCTGCAGGCGCAGGCGCGCGAGCTGATCGCGCAGGGCGTGCTGGCCGAGCGCCTGCAGCGCCGCTACGGCGGCCCGCACGGGGTGCGCACCGACGGCGCGCTGTACGAGTTCACGAGCGCGCTGAAGAGCCGCTACCTGCGCAACGCCGCGCCCTTGTCGAAGGTGGTGTTCGACAACCGGCTGCACGTGATCGCCAACGCGCTGGGAACGCACACGACGGTGGCGCGGGTGCAGGGCAACAAGCTGAAGGCCAAGCGCGAGATCCGCATCGCCGGGATCTTCCGCACGATGCCCGAGGCGTTCCTGACGATGATCGTCGTGCACGAGCTCGCGCACCTGAAGGAGCGCGAGCACGACCGCGCGTTCTACGCGCTGTGCACGCACATGGCGCCGGAGTACCACCAGCTCGAGTTCGACCTGCGGCTCGCGCTGATGCAGGCGGAGGCGGGCGGTCAGCCGCTGTGGTCGGCCGCGGTGGAGAAGTCGACCGACTCGGCGGTGGCGGTGCCGTTGGTGCGGCCCGGGTAGCTCAGCCAGGTCATCGCCAGGTTGAGTTCGCGCACCAGCGTGGCGGCTTCGATCGTCGTGCCGTCGTCGAGCGCCATCGTGCCGGTGGTGTGCGCATCGCTGACCAGCGTCAGGTCGTAGCCGCGTTCGAGCGCGGCGTGGGCGGTGGCCCGGATGCACCAGTTGGTGGCCGCGCCGGCCAGCACGATGCGGGCGGCATCCAGCCGTTCGAGTTCGCGGTCGAGGCCGGTCTGCTCGAACGACGAGTTGAAGTGCTTGTGGATCCGCAGCTCGCCTTCGGCCGGCACCAGCTCGGGTACCCATTGCCACGCCGCACTGCCGTGCACGAGTTCGTCGTCGGCATGCTGCACCCAGATCACCGGCACCTGCTGCGCCCGCGCCCGTTCGACGGCGCGCGCCACGTTGGCGACGACCCGCGGCGCTTCCCACGCCTCGGCGACCACGCCGACCTGCACGTCGACGACCATCAGGACGCTCTTGCTGCCTTCGCGCACGCTGGCCATCGCGCTGCTCCTGCGAGGTTGAAAGCGGACAGTCTATGCGCGCGGTCGAAGCCGCGTCACCAGTCTTCCTTCACCGCCAGCGCCATGTCGCGGGTGGCCGCGCGGCGCGCCGCGAGCCACGCCGTCAGCGTGCCGGCGATGACCACCGCCGCGCACAGCGCGCCGAGCCGCGCCCACGGCAGCAGCAAATCCATGGTCCAGTGGAAGCTCTGCGGGTTCACGACCTTGACCAGCACCACGCTGACCGCCAGCCCGAGCAGCAGCCCGAGCAGCGCGCCGGCGGCCGTCCAGACGGCGCCCTCGATGGCGACCACCGCCAGCACCTGGCGCCGCGTCAGCCCCAGGTGCGCGAGCAGGCCGAACTCCTTGCGGCGCGCCAGCACCTGCGCCGAGAAGCTTGCCGCGATGCCGAACAGCCCGATGGCGATCGCCACCGCCTGCAGCCAGTAGGTGACCGCGAAGCTGCGGTCGAAGATGCGCAGCGACGTGGTGCGGATCTCGCCGACCGACGCGAACTCCAGCAGCGCGCCGTCGAGCCCGAGCGTGGTCGCGAGCGCGCGCAGTTCGCGCTGCACGGCGCTCGCATCGGCACCGGGCCGCAGCCACAGCGCCAGGTCGTTGACGCGTTCGTCGGCTGTGAGCCGACGATAGTCGGCCGCGTCGATCGCCAGCGCGCCGTGCTGGCGCGCGTAGTCGCGCCAGACGCCGCGCACCACCACCTCCGGCCGGCCGGCGAGCGGCAGGCGCAGCGTCGTGCCGGGGCGCGCGCCGTAGAGATCGACCATCGCCTCGCTGACGAACACCGCGGTCGCGCCGGGCGGCGCATCGACCAGCTCGCCGACCAGCGGCAGGCGGCGCGACGGGTCGTCGAGCGGCCGCGCGATCAGCACGACGGCCGGGCGGGCCGGATCGAACTGCAGCGGCAGCACGCGCTGCGCCTCGGCGCGGTCGACGCCGCCGATCGCGGCGCTGCGGCGCGGCAGGTCGGATGGCAGCGTGGCGACATCGCCAGCGCCGAGCGACGAGGCGGAGCGTACGTACAGGTCGGCCGGCAGCACGGTGTCCAGCCACTGCGTGACCGACTCGCGGAAGCTCGCGACCATCACCGTCAGCGCCACCGCGAGGCTCAGGCTCGCGACCACGCCGGCGACGGCGATGGTGGCCGTCTGCCGCTGGTGGCGCGCGCGTTCGACGGCCAGCAGCGCCAGGGCGTTGCGCGGCGGCGCGATGCTGCGCAGCAGCGCCGCCACGCTGCCCGGCACGCAGGCGATGCCGCCCAGCAGCAGGCAGGCGACGCCGAGGTAGGCGGCCAGCGGGATGCCGGCGATCGGCGGCAGCAGCGCGAGCGCTACGCCGATCAGCAGCAGCGCCGGGCCCAGCCACGCCGAGCCGGCCGGCCCGCCGCCCGCGCCCAGCCCCTTCAGCGCCTGCGCCGGCGCCAGGCGCTGCGCGTCGCGCGCCGGCAGCCAGCCGCCGACCAGCGCCGCCGCGATGCCGAGCGCGCCGTAGACGAGCGCCGCGCCGGCATCGAACTGCAGGGCCGGCGCCACGCCGGGGAAGTAGCCCCCGCCCAGGTCACCGGCCAGCAAGCGCAGCGCGAGGGTCGCGAGCGCGGTGCCGAGCACGATCCCGAGCGCGCTGCCGAGCGCACCGAGCAGCGCCGATTCGGCCAGCACCAGGGTCAGCCGCTCGCGCCCGCTCAGGCCCAGCACGCCGAGCAGCGCGAGCTGCGGCTGGCGCTTGGCGACCGAGAGCGACAGGATCGAGAACACCAGGAACGCGCCGGTGAACAGCGCCACCAGCGCCAGCACGGTCAGGTTGACGCGGTACGCGCGTGAGACGTTCGAAACGCGCTGCGCCGCCTCGTCCGGCGCCGCGGCGCGCAGCTCGGGCGGCAGCGCCAGTTCGCGCAGCACCGTGGCCCGGTCGGCCCCGCTGCGCAGGCGCACGTCGATGCGGCCGATGCGGCCCAGCCAGCCGAACGCGGCCTGCGCGCCGGCGATGTCCATCACCGCGATCGGGGCGCCCTCGGCAGCGATGTCGCCGGCGACGCGGAACGTCGCGCTGCCGGCGGGCGTCTGCACCCGCAGCGTGCTGCCGGCGAGGCGGCGCCGGGCCTGACCGTTGAGGAACAGCGCATCGGGCGCGAGCAGCGCGAGCCGGTCCGCGCCGGCCGCCGGGCGCGGCATCAGCGCGGGCGCGAGCGGGCCGGCCACCAGCGCGTCGAGCCCGACGATCTTGAGCGGCACGCGCTGGCCCTGGGCGTCGAAGGCGTAGGTGTCGATCTCGATCACCGGGCTGGCGTCGGCCACCTGCGGGTGGCGGGCGACGCGTTCGTACAGCGCTTCGTCGAAGCCGTTCCGCTGACTGCGCAGTTCGAAATCCGGGACGCCGTTGACGGCCCGCACCGCCGCGCTGAACTCGCTCAGCGCGGACTGGTTGATCAGCTGCACCGAGAAGGCGAGCGCGACCCCGAGCATCACCGCGAGCAGCGCCGCGAGGTTGCGCCACGGGTGGTGGCGCAGTTCGGGCCACGAGAGCTGGCGCAGCAGCGAGAGTGTCACTCCCTCTCCCTCCGGGAGAGGGCGGGGGTGAGGGTGCGCACCGTGCCAGCGCATCGCCGATCGCCCCTCACCCCAACCCTCTCCCCGCAGGGGCGAGGGGGCCCGGTTGCATGCCGGTCGCGGTCAGCGTCAGCACCCGGTCGGCGCGCGCGGCGGCGGCGCGGGAGTGGGTTACGAGCACGCACGCCGCCCCTTCGCGGCGCACTTCGGCGCTCAGCAGGTCCAGCACGCGCTCGGCGGTCGTCGGGTCGAGGTTGCCGGTCGGCTCGTCGGCCAGGATCAGCGCCGGCCGGTGCACCAGCGAACGCGCGATCGCGACGCGCTGCAGCTGGCCACCCGAGAGCGTCTGCGGCAGCCGCGCGCCCATCCCGGCCAGGCCGACGGCCGCCAGCACCGATTCGACGCGCGCATCGTCCGGCCGGCCCTGCAGCAGCAGCGGCAGGCCGACGTTGTGGGCGACGCTCAGGTGCGGCAGCACGTGGAAGGCCTGGAACACGAAGCCGAGCTGCACGCGCCGGAACAGCGCCTGCTCGGGCTCGGCCAGCGCCGAGACCTCGGTGCCGGCCAGCCGCACGCGGCCGGCGTCCAGCGTGTCGAGGCCCGCGATGCAGTTGAGCAGCGTCGACTTGCCGACGCCCGATTCACCGAGGATCGCGACGAACTCGCCGCGCGCCACCTGCAGATCGACGTTCTCGAAGATCGCGCTGTCGCCGTAGCGCTTGGCGAGCGACTCTACCTCGAGCAGCGGCGCGCCCGCGTCGATGCCGGCGGTCGATCCGGTGCTCATGGGCGATCGAGGTCGGCCGCCAGCCGGGTCGCGAGCGCGACCGCGTGGTCGGTCGCATCGGCGGCGTCGCACGCGATGCGGTGGCGCTGCGGCAGGCTGCGCAGCCAAGTGAGCTGGCGCTTGGCCAGCTGGCGCGTCGCCGCCACGCCGCGCTCGGGCAGGTCGGACAGGTCGCCCGCCACCAGCGCCTCCCAGGTCTGGCGGTAGCCGACGCAGCGCATCGACGGCATGTCCGCGTCGAGATCGCCGCGCTCGCCGAGCGCGCGCACCTCGTCGACCAGCCCGTCGTCCAGCATCCGGTGGAAGCGCGTCTCGATGCGCGCGTGCAGCCAGGCGCGGTCGTCGGGCTCGAGCGAGATCAGCGGCGCGTGCGCGAGCGCGGCCTTCTCGGTGTGGAACGACGACATGGGTTGGCCGCTGACGCGATACACCTCGATCGCGCGCTGGATGCGCTGCTGGTCGGCCGGCTTCAGGCGCGCCGCGGTGACCGGATCGACCCGCTGCAGCTCGCGGTAGAGGGCCGGCAGGCCGTGCCGCTCGAGCTGCTCGGCGATGGCCGCGCGCACGTCGCGGTCGGCGGCGGGCATCGCGTCGAGCCCGTCGAACAAGGCCTTGAAGTAGAGCATCGTGCCGCCGACCAGCAGCGGCAACTTGCCCCGGGCAGTGATCTCGCCGATCAGCCGCTGCGCGTCGGTGACGAAGCGCGCGGCCGAGTAGGCCTCGCTCGGCTCGATGATGTCGATCAGGTGGTGCGGCACGAGCGCGCGCTCGGCGGCGCTCGGCTTGGCGGTGCCGATGTCCATGCCGCGGTAGACCAGCGCCGAATCGACGCTGACGATCTCGACCGGACGCGTGGGCTGCCAGGCGGCCGCGATCGCCAGCGCTGCGGCGGTCTTGCCCGAGGCGGTCGGTCCGGCGAGGCAGAGGTAGGAGAAGCCGCTCATCGGGCGCGCAGGGGGGAGTCGAAAGCCATCGGGCGAGGGTAGCAGGCCGCTGCGCTGGCATCATTGGCAACGCCACTTCTGCGGAGATCTCGCATGCGCTCCCTTCATCGGCACCTGTTCGTCGCCTTGCTCGCGCTCGGCATCGCCTCTTCCGCGTCGGCCCAGGGCCGGCCCGATGCGGCCACCTTGATCGCCGCGCAGCGCGCGGCGATGAAGGCGCTGTCGTTCATGGACGGCATCTGGCGCGGCCCGGCCTGGACGCTGCTGCCGTCCGGTGTCCGGCACGAGATCACCCAGACCGAGCGCATCGGCCCGATGCTCGACGGCTCGATCAAGGTGATCGAAGGCAAGGGCTACGAGGCCGACGGCCGCCCGAGCTTCAACGCCTTCGCGACGATCTCGTTCGATGTGGAGGCGCGGATCTACCGGTTCCGCTCGCACGCGCAGGGCAGGGCGGGCGACTTCGTCATCACGCCCGCGCCGGACGGTTACGTGTGGGACATCCCGGCCGGGCCGCAGACGACGATCCGCTACAGCGCGACGATCAAGGGCGACGACTTCGTCGAATTCGGCGATCGGATCGTCGCCGGGCAGCCGCCGCTGCGCATCTTCGAGATGCGCCTGAAGCGCATCGGCGACACCACCTGGCCGGCGGGCGACGCGGTCAGCCCGAAGTAGCGCGCCGCGCAGGGCGACGCGCCCGCGCAAGGCTCACAGCATCGTCGGATTCAGCCGCCACACCGCGATCGTCAGCGCGCTGGCGAACGTCACCCAGGCCATGTAGGGCACCAGCAGCCAGCCGGCGAGCGGCACGGCGCGCCAGAACGCGCGGGCCGTCAGCACGATCGCGGCGAGCAGCAGCAGGACCTCGACGCTCGCGAGCGCGCCCTGGTGCCAGCGGAAGAACAGCCAGGTCCACAGCGCGTTGAGCACCAGCTGGACGGCGTAGAGCGCGAGGGCGGGGCGCGCCGCCGGCAGGCCGAGCCGGCGCACGATTAGGCAGGCGGCGAGGGCCATCATCACGTAGAGGGTGGTCCAGACCGGGCCGAACAGCCACGCCGGTGGCGCCCACGCGGGTTGCTTCAGGCTCGCGTAGTAAGCCTGCGCGTCGATCGACGCGGCCGCGCCGAGGGCCGCCGTGGCCGCCGTGGCGAGCACGATCAGCGCCGGGACCGCCCAGCGCGACGCGGTGTCGCCGCCGCTCATTCGAAACGCTCGTCCGCGCGCAGGTAGCGCCACTGGCCGGTCGGCAGGTCGCCCAGCATGACGTTGCCGATGCGCACGCGCTTGAGCCCGAGCACCTGCAGCCCGACGGCCTCGCACATGCGGCGGATCTGGCGCTTCTTGCCCTGCGTGAGCACGAAGCGCAGCTGGTCGTCGTTGACCCATTCGACATGCGCGGGGCGCAGCGCCTCGCCATCGAGCTCGAGGCCGTGGCGCAGCAGCGCCAGACCCGAATCGGGCAGGCCGCGCGGATCGACCGACGCAACGCGCACCAAGTACTCCTTCTCGATCGCGCTGTCCTCGCCGATCAGCTGCTTGGCGATGCGGCCGTCCTGCGTCAGCACCAGCAGGCCGACCGAATCGATGTCGAGCCGGCCGGCAGGCACGAGGTGGTTCAGGTGCGAGCGCAGGAAGCGCGTGCCCGACTTGTCATCGCGCCACAGCCGGTCGGGCGTGACCAGCACGACGGCGGGCTCGTAGCCGTCCTCGGCCTGGCCCGAGACATAGCCGACCGGCTTGTTCATCAGCACGGTCACGCGCTGGGCCTGCTGGAACTTGGCCTTCGCGTCGATCGTCACGCGCTGGTGCGGCAGCACGCGCGAGCCGAGCGTGCTGACGATCTGGTCGTCGACGCGTACATAGCCTTTCGCGATCCACTCGTCGGCCTCGCGGCGCGAGGCGATGCCGAGCTCGCTCATGCGCTTGGACAGCCGCATGCTGCCGGGCGGGTGCTCGGTGTGCTCGAAGTGGTCGTCGTCGTCATCGTCACGGGCTGGCCTGCGCGAGGCGGCACGCGGATCGGCCTTCGGCGCGCGGTGCGGGGGTGGCGGCTGGCGTGCGTCTCGCTGCGGCCTCGCGGGCCCGCCGAACGCGGTGTTGGGGCCGCGGGTGGGGGGTGCCGAGCCGTGCCGAGCGGGTGCGGGGCCCGGCCGCGCCGGCGCCGGCGCGGCACGGGCAGGGCGCGGCGGCGGCGCATCGCCACGCCGCTGCGTGAAGCCCTCGGGCGGGCGGTCACCGAAACGCTGGCGCAGCTGCTCCTGATAGAGCGCCTCGCGCTCGGCGCGCTGCGCCTGGGCTTGCGCGAGCGTCGGTCGCGCCCCCTTGGCGCCCGCGCCGATGCCGCGCACGGGGGGGCGGTCCGGCGCCGGGCGCGGCGCGGCGAATTCCGGGGACTTTTTCAGTTTGATCGTGGCCATGTGGCGATTGGAGCATGTCCGTCCCGATGGACGAGAAGCCGTCTCGGCAGGCGGGTCGGCCGCGCGGCGCGACCGCAAATGACAACAACTGCAAATTATGAATTGTCACCAATCTTCAACGATTGCCAGTCGTCGGATTCGCACAACCTCCGGTCGGAGGTGCCCGGTACGGCGTGGATTTAGCACGTACAGATTTGGTTACGCCCGTGGCACGATTTGAACACTCCTGGACTCAAGGTCGGTGATCGATGAGCAAGAACCAAAAATTGAATGGCGCGAGACGCCGCGCAAAACCATTATCCGTCGGCTTCAGCCTGATCGAACTGCTGGTCGTTCTGGCGCTGGTCGCGGTGTTCCTGACACTGGCGGCGCCGTCGCTCACCGACATGATCCAAAGAAACCGGGTCAGCAGCAGCGTGGCCACGTTCATGATGGATCTCAAATTCGCGAAATCAACCGCGATAAAACGTGGACAGGCGGTCACGGTCTGCGCCTCGCGCGACGGCCTGACGTGCCTGGATAGCAACCAGTGGCATTTGGGATGGATCGTCTTCAACGACGTCGATTCCTCGGGCACGGTCGATTCCGGCGACGCGGTGATCCGCGTCCGGGCGGCCTGGACCGGCGGCGACACCTTCGTCAGCCCGTCCGAGCTGACGGCGGTCACGTTCGGGCGAATGGGCATGGCGTCCAATCTGGCCGACGGGCCGTTCACGCTGGTGGCGAGCACCTCGCCGGCCAGGACCGCATCGACGCAATGCGTGGTGCTCAACCAGGTGGGCAACCAGACCCTCCAGACTCCGGGGAGCGGCTGTGATGTCTCGACCAACTGATGCGCGCCGCGCGGCGCAGCGCGGTTTCTCGATGATCGAGGTGATGGTGACGCTGCTGGTCGTGGCACTCGGGCTGCTCGGCGTCTCCAAGCTGCAGGCGGCCTCGGTCTCGAACACGCAGGTCTCGAGGGTGCGGGCGATGCTGTCGCTGCAGGCCGGCAGCCTGGCCGCCGCGATGCACGCCAATCCGGCCTTCTGGGCCAGCGGCATGGCGCCGGCGAGCTTCACCGTGAGCGCCGCCCGGGTGACCGATTCGTCCGGCGTGCTGAACGCCGCCCTGGGCACAGGCGCCTGCACCGGAACGGATGCGACCGCGTGCTCGCCTGGCCAGATCGCAGCACTCGATGTGCAGAACTGGGCCACGAACCTGAATGCGCAGATGCCGACCTACTCCGGCACCGTGACGTGTTCGGCGACGGTGCCGGTGGGTTGCCAGATCAGCCTGCGCTGGAGCGAGAAGTACGTCGCGACCAATTCGTCCACCGCGCAGGCGGCGCAGGTCGCGCAGACCGGCACGCCGGCCTTCACGTTGTTCGTCGCACCATGAGCGCGCCACGTCAACGCCGCGTCACGCCGGTCGCGGACCAGGCCGGCGTCACGCTGGTCGAACTGATGGTCGCGTTGACCATCGGGTTGTTCATCGCGCTCGCGCTCGGTGCGATCTTCGTCAACGCGAAGTCGGCCTTCCAGGCGCAGGACAAGCTGGCCAGCCTGCACGACAGCGAACGGCTCGGCATCTCGGTGCTGACAGCCGGCGTGCAGCTCGCCGGCTACTTCCCGGACCCGGAGCTCCGTCTGGTCGCCGACGCGCTGCCGGTGCAGGGCACGCCGCAGTCGACCGTGCAGTTCGCGGCCGGGCAGGGCGTGGCCGGCATCAGCGGCAGCGGCGGGGCCAGCGACACGCTGGCGGTGCGCTTCGTCAGCGCCAGCGGCGACGGGCTCCTGAACTGCCAGGGCAGCGTCAACACGAGCGGCAGCAACCAGCTGGTCACCAACGTCTTCAGCATCAGCGCCGCGAACGAACTGCAGTGCGCGGTCAACGACAACGCGCCGGTCCCGCTGGTGGCCAACGTTTCCGCGATGACCGTGCTGTACGGCACCGACAGCGCGGCCAGCGGCAACATCGACAAGTACCTGTCGGCCTCGGCCGTCTCGGCCGGGTCTCTCTGGGGCCGGGTCAGGTCGGTGCAGGTCCGGCTGACGTTCGCGAGCCAGTTCGACGCGAGCCGCGTCGGCCCGGGCGCCTCGACGGCGGTCACCTGGGTGCAGAACATCGGCGTGATGGGGGCCCTGTGATGCGCAACCGGACCCTCCGTCGCCGCGGCGGCCAGCGCGGCGTCATCCTGATCGTCGGCCTGCTGTTCCTGCTGGCGATCATCCTGCTGTCGCTGGCGATGGTGCGCGGTGTCGGCCTGCAGGAGAAGACGGCCGGCAACACGCTCGACAAGGAACGCTCGGTCGCTGCGGCGCAGAGCGCGCTGGAGTACGGCGAATGGTGGCTCGAGGGCAATGGCGGCGGCGCGATCTCCGTCGCCTGCACGACCCAGGGCGCCGCCGTCGGCGCGCTCAAGGTCTGCAACGACGAGCTCGCCACACCGGCCCAGACCCCGTGGCCGGCCTGGACCACCTACCAGCCCTCGACCAGCATGAACGTGCTGGCCGGTGGCGGCGTGGGCACGAATGGCGACATCAACTACCAGGCCGCCCCGGGCCTGCACATCGCCTACATCGGCCCCACGCCCGACGACACCACCCCCGGCCTGCTCTTCCGTGTCACCGCGTTCAGCGCCGGCGGCAGCGCCGACACGATGAGCGTGGTGCACAGCACCTACAAGCTGCAGACAGCCATCAGAAACGTGACGGAACCGCAATGACTCACCATTTCCGCTACTGCATGACGGCGCTGTGGGCGCTCGGCGCCTGCGCGCCGGCCGCCGCCCAGCTCGTCATCAACGACACCTTGAACGGCGCCTCGTCGAGCTACGACTGGCGCGCCCTCAACGGCGCCTGCCTGACGGCCGGGGACAACACCGGCACCATCCCGGCCTGCGTCGGCCTGCCGTATTACGCCGGCAAGACGCACGTCGGCGGCACGACCGGCCGGCTCCCGGACGCGCCCGGCTACGGCGCGCTGCGCCTGACCAACGGCGACTTCCGCAAGGGCACCAACGGCAACAACCAGACCGGCGCGGTCGTCTCGAACTTCATGTTCCCCTCCACCCAGGGGCTGCAGGTCACGTTCACGACCGTGACCTACGGCGGCAACGCGTACGGCGGCTACACCGGCGTGCAGTCGGGCGCCGACGGCATCAGCTTCTTCCTGGCGGACGCGGGCACGCTCGCCGCGCCGAAGGCCCCGACCGTCGGCGCGCCGGGCGGCAGCCTCGGGTACGCCTGCTCGAACGGCAACATGGTCTACTCCGACGGTGTCGCCGGCGGCTACATCGGCATCGGCATCGACGAGTTCGGCAACTTCGCCAACGCCGCCGACAGCACCCATACCGGCGACGGCTACAAGCCGGGCCGCATCAGCCTGCGCGGTGCGGGCAACGTGGCGTGGGCGTCGCTGAATGCCGCGTACCCGACGCTCTACCCGGCCAGTGCCACCGCCGCCAACAAGCTGGCTGCGGTGCAGAACACCTGCAAGACCGGGCTCCTGTGGAACTACAGCGGCGGCAACGTCGTCGACGCCACGGGCGCGACGGTCGCCAACCTGCAGAAGACCGGCGTTCCGGTGCCGTTCAACTACCCCCACATCGCCTCCAGCCTGCTGCCGTCGAACGTGACGCTCTACAGCCAGCAGGGGATCGACAGCCCGAAACGCGGAGCCGCCACGCCGGTCACCTACACGCTGAAGATCACGCAGAACGGCATCCTGAACCTGGGCTACAGCATCAACGGCGGATCGATCAACCCGGTGCTCACGGATCGGCAGATCACGGCGTCGAACGGCCCGCTGCCGGCGAACTTCCGGTTCGGCTTCTCGGCCAGTACCGGGGACGGCAGCAACGTCCACGAGGTCACCTGCTTCAAGGCCGCACCGGCCGCCGCCGCCAACAGCTCGGCCGGCGCCAACAGCCCGCCGACCGGTCGCACCCAGCAGGGCAACCAGGCCTACTCGGCCTACTACCAGCCGCTGAGCTCCTCGGGCGGCCTGACCTCGACCACCGTCAACGTCGACACCACGACCGGGGCGCTCTCGCTCGCGCCCACCCCCAACTGGGATGCGGGCTGCGTGCTGACCGGCGGCGCGTGCGCGACCACCGGCGCCGCGTCCGTCACGGCGCAGGCACCCAGCGCTCGGGCCATGCTGACCTGGAACGGTACGGCCGGCGCCCCGTTCGAGTGGGCCAACCTGACCACCCCGCAGCAGGCCTCGCTGACGGCCGGTGATGCGGCGTCCACCGACCTGCGGCTGCGCTACCTGCGCGGCGACCGCAGCAACGAGGTGGCCAATGCCGGCACGCTGCGCACCCGCACGGGGGTGCTCGGCGACATCGTCAACTCGAGCCCGACCTGGGTCGGGCCGCCGAGCGCGAAGTACCCGAACACCTGGACCGACGCCCTCTACCCGGCGGCCACCGCGCTGGAAACGAGCTACGCGACCTTCGCGAGCACCAATGCCGGGCGCACCAACCTCGTCTTCGCCGGCGCGAACGACGGGTTCCTGCACGGCTTCCGCGCCGGCGTCTACAGCGGCGGCGTGTTCCAGGAAGCGTCGACGACGACCCCGAACGACGGCCGCGAGCTGATCGCCTACATGCCGGCGGCCGTGCTGTCGACGATCCACTCGACCACGCCGGCGCTCGATTTCTCGAGCCCCCAGTACTCGCACAACTTCTACGTCGACGCGACGCCCGCCACCGGCGACCTGTTCTACAACGGCGCCTGGCACACCTGGCTGGTCGGCGGCGCCGGCCATGGCGGCAACGCCACCGGCCCGATCGGCAACAACACCTCGGTCGCCAACGGCATCCTGTTCGCGCTCGACGTCACCGATCCCGCCCAGTTCAGCCAGACGAACGCCGCGTCGCTCGTGATCGGCGAGTGGACCAGCAGCACCCTGACCTGCGTGGATGGTGCCTGCGGCAGCCACCTCGGCAGCACCGTCGGCACGCCGTTGATCCGCCGGCTGCACAACGGCGACTGGGCCGTGCTGTTCGGCAACGGCCTGAACAGCGCCAGCGGCGACGCCGGCCTGTACGTCATGCTGGTCGATCGCGCCAGCGGTGCCCGGAGTTTCCGCTACCTGCCGACCGGCGCGGGGCCCACCACGGCCGGCGGCGTCACTACGCGCAACGGCATCGCCCACCTGAGCTCGGTCGATCTCGACGGCGACCGCATCACCGACTACGTGTATGCCGGCGATGTGTTCGGCAACCTCTGGCGCTTCGACCTGACCAGCAACCTCCCGGCCAACTGGGCCGTGACGCCCGGCCCGATGTTCCGCACCGCCAGCGGCCGCCCGATCACGACCAAGCCGCAGATCAGCGCGGTGCCGTCGTCCGGCCCGAACTCGAAGCCGCGCCTGATCGTCAGCTTCGGCACCGGCCAGCAGTTTCCGCAGACGCTGACCAGCGCCGCCAGCTACGCCAGCGGCAGCCAGGCGCTGTACGGCATCTGGGACTGGAACCTGGGCGCCTGGAATGCCGTCGCACCGGCGACCGCGAAGTACGCGAGCCTGGTCGCACCGCAGACCATCACCGCCGCCGGGCTGACGGCCCAGAGCGTGATCTCCAGCAACACGGCGAGCACCCCCGCGACGCGCTCCGTCAGCAGCAAGCCGATCTGCTGGGCCGACATGGCCGTTTGCACGGGGATCAGCGCGCGCTACGGCTGGACCCTGCCGCTGCCGAGCGCGGCGGAACAGACCGTCTACAACCCCACGTTCGTCAACGGCGTGTTCATCGTGAACACCGTGATCCCGGGCATCGACAACCCGCTGTCGTGCAACGCCCAGGCGGCCGCCGGCTGGACGATGGCGGTCTCGGTGGCGAACGGCGGCGCCACGCCGAAGTCGTTCTTCGTCAACTCGCCGCTGGCCAGCGGCATCGCGATCGACGGCGTCGGCGGGCTGGTGCCGCTGTCGACCCAGGGTCAGGCGGCCTACCAGCCGCGGACGGTGCTGATCTCCGCCGACAAGGACGGCGACAAGGCGGTGATCGAGGTCAACGCCGGCGCCACCGGCGTCGGCTCGCGCGTCAACTGGGCGCAGCTGCGCTGACCCGTGGGCACCACGATGCGACTGCAAACCCTCCGCCGCGCCGCCGGCTTCACGCTGATCGAGCTGATGGTGACGGTGGCGATCGTCGGCATCCTCGCCGCGATCGCCTACCCGGCCTACAACGAGTACATCCTGAAGGCGCGCCGCACCGACGCGAAGAACGCGCTGCTCGACCTGGCCGCGCGCCAGGAGCGCCACTACAGCCTGAACAACCGCTACAGCACCACGCCGAGCCAGCTGGGCTATGCGGGCACGGCGTTCCCGGTGAATGTGCAGACCGGCAACGCGGCCTACTACCAGCTGACGGTGTCCGCCCCGGCGCCGGCGGCCGGCGCGCTGCCGACTTTTGCGATGAGCGCCGTGCCGCTGGGGGCGCAGGCGGTCGACAAGTGCGGCACCTACACCCTCAACGAACTCGGCGTGCAGGGCAACAGCGGTCCCAAGACACCGGCCGAGTGCTGGTGAGACCTGCCGCTCATGCGCCCAGCCCGTAGAGGGCGCGCAGCGCCTCGCGGTACTGCGCCTGGCCGCGGCCGTTGGTGCTGTAGTGGGTGCCGCCCTCGACGAGCACGAACTGCTTCGGCGCGGTGGCGCGCTCGAACAGCGCGCGCCCGAGCGAGGGCGGGATCAGCGAATCGTTCGCGCCATGCACCACCAGCACCGGCGCCTTGACGCGGCCGATGCGGGCCGCCGAATCGAAGCGCTGGGTGATCAGCGGCGTGATCGGCAGCCAGCCCCACTTCATGCTCTGGAACACCGCCGGGATCGAGGTGAAGGTGCCTTCGACGATCAGCCCCTTGGCATCGGCCACCTCGCTCGCCAGCCGCACCGCGATCGCGCCGCCGAGCGAGTGGCCGAAGATGTAGCGGTCGCGGCCCGGATGCCGGGCCTCGATCCAGGCCCAGCCGGCGCGCGCGTCGGCGTCGACGCTGGCCTCGGAGGGCAGCTCGTCGGTGCTGCGCCCGAAGCCGCGGTAGTCGATCGCCAGCACCGCGAAGCCGAGCTCCTGCATGCGGCGGATGCGGAACACGCTGCTCGCCACGTTGCGGCGCGCGCCGTGCAGGTAGAGCAGCACCGGGGCGTCCGGCGTGGGGCCGTCGAGCCAGAGCGCGTGCATCTTGGGGCGCGTGGCGGCGCCGGCCGGGCCGGGCAGGTCGATCCAAATGTCGTCGAAGCCGTCGATGCGCGCGACCTCGTCGCTCACAGCGATCACGCTGGCCTGGAAGATCCACTTGCGCTGCTGGGTGTCGAGGCTGACGCAGCCGCCGAGTGCGGCCAGGGCGAACAGCGCGAGCGCCGGCCAGCGCCAGCGGATCGTCCTCAGGAAATTCGGCATCGGCAACAGAGTGCGGCCGTCCGAGAAAAGTTCAACGGCCGCGCCAGAACAGGCCGTCGAGTTCCTTCAGCGTGATCTGGCGCCAGGTCGGCCGGCCGTGGTTGCACTGGTCGATGCGGTCGGTGCGCTCCATGTCGCGCAGCAGCGCGTTCATCTCGTCGAGCGTGAGCTGGCGGTTGGCGCGCACCGCGCCGTGGCAGGCCATTGTCGACAGGATCTCGTGCTGCGCGCGCTGGATCACCGTGCTCGCGCCGAACTGCGCCAGTTCGGCGAGCACGCTGCGCGCGAGTTCGACCACGTCGCCGCCGGCCAGCGCCGCCGGCTGCGAGCGCACCGCGAGCACGGCGGCCGACAGCGGCGCCACGTCGAGGCCGAGCGCGCGCAGGTTGTCGGCCTGCGCCTCGGCGGTCGCGATCTCGGCCGGCGTGGCCGCGAAGGTCGCGGGGATCAGCAGCGGCTGCGACTCGATCGCCGCGCTGCCCAGCCCGGCCTTGAGCCGCTCGTAGACGATGCGTTCGTGGGCCGCGTGCATGTCGACGATCACCAGCCCGTGCGCGTTCTCGGCCAGCACGAAGATGCCGGCGACCTGCGCGATCGCCTTGCCGAGCGGCCAGGCGTCGGCGGCCACGGCAGGCAGGGCATGCACGGGCGCAGCGCCGGTGCTGAACACCGTGGGCGCCGGCGCCGGCTGGCCGTTCCAGCGCGCCGGGAGTTCCTGCGCGTACAGCGTGGAGAGTTGCTGGAGCCCGAGCGACGCCTGCTGCGCGCCGTCGAAGCGCTGCGGTGCCGTGCCGAAGAACGGGGCGGTGCGCGGCGCAGCCGCATCGACCGCGTCGGCCACGCCACTCATCGCCACCGCACCGGCGCGCGGGATCGCCAGCGCCTGCTCGACCGCGCGCCGCACCGCCTGGTGCACCTCGCGCGATTCGCGGAAGCGCACCTCCACCTTGGTCGGGTGCACGTTCACGTCGACCCGGTCCGGCGCGATCTCGATGAACAGCACGTAGGCCGGCTGGCGCCCGCCGTGCAGCACGTCCTCGTAGGCGGCGCGCACGCCGTGGGCGATCAGCTTGTCGCGCACGAAGCGGCCGTTGACGTACACGTACTGCTGGTCGGCCCGCGCGCGCGCGGTCTCGGGCGTGCCGCTGCGGCCGGTGATCCGCAGCACGCCGGATTCGATCGCGAGGGCGCGGCTGCCTTCGACGAAGTCGTCGCCGAGCACGTCGATCACGCGCTGTTCGGCGCCGGCGCGGCGCCACTGCGCGCTCAGCTTGCCGTCGTGCCAGACCGTGAAGCCCACCGCCGGCCGCGCCAGCGCATGGCGGCGCACGGCTTCCAGGCAGTGCGCGAACTCGGTCGCCTCGGTCTTCAGGAACTTGCGCCGCGCCGGCGTTGCGAAGAACAGCTCGCGCACCTCGACGCTGGTGCCGGTGCCGCGCGCCGCCGGCACGAGTTCGCCGGAGCGCGCGTCGAGCCGCTGGGCGTGGGCGGCCTCGGCGGTGCGGCTGGCGATCGACACCTCGGCGATCGACGCGATCGCCGCCAGCGCCTCGCCGCGGAACCCCATCGTCGTGACGCCTTCGAGCTCGCCCAGCGAGCCGATCTTGCTGGTGGCGTGGCGGCGCAGCGCCAGCGGCAGTTCGTCGGCCGGGATGCCCGCGCCGTCGTCCTCGACCACGATCGCGCGGATGCCGCCGGCGACCAGCTTGACGGTGATCTCGGTCGCGCCGGCGTCGAGCGCGTTGTCCACCAGCTCGCGCACCACCGAGGCGGGCCGCTCGACGACCTCGCCCGCGGCGATCTGGCTGACGAGTTCGTCGGGCAGCTCGCGGATGGGGCGGCGCGGCGAAGGCTGGAGCACGGCGTTCATCGGCGCATTGTAGGAAGCGCGACACCCAGCGACCCGCCCAAGCCGCCAACAAGGCCGGGATGCGGCGCCTAATCCGCCGATCGGCCTGCGCCGGCCTGCCACCACAATGGGGTGAGCAGTCATCCGCAGTACTCCATGATTGAACAGCCCACCCCGACCATGTCCGCCGTGCCCGCCGAAAGCCCCGCGTTTCTGCGGGCGGTGACGCAGCTGGGCCAGAAGCGTCCGGTCACCACGTCGCGCGCGATCTACAACCACCAGGGCATCAAGCTGCTCGAGGGCGGGGTGCAGATCGACGCGACGCTGCACGACCGCCTGCTGGTGCACCGCCTGTCGGCGCCGCTGGACGAGAGCATCGAGAGCGGCCCGCTGGTCAACGGCGCCGCGCTGCGCGAGGCGGCCGAGGCCGCGATGGCGCGCTGGCCGTTCTTCGCGCTGATGGGCCCGCCCGGGCGGGTGCGCAGCATGCTGCTGCAGTCGATCGAGGCGATCCCGCTGCCACGGCCGGTCGCGTTCCACCTGACGCTGGCGCGCGAGACGCGCCCGACGATCTTCGAGCACGGCATCCTGATGGCGCTGCTGTGCGCGCACCTGGTGCGCGAGGGCGGGGCGCCGATCCACGACATGACCGTGGCTGCCAGCGCCGGCCTGCTGCACGACCTGGGCATGCTGCACATCGACGCCGAGTTGCTCGACGGCGGCCAGACGCTCAGCGGCGACGAACGTCGCCCGCTCTACGCCCACCCGGTGACCGGCTCGATGCTGATCGCTCGCTTCCACGAGTACCCCACGCAGGTGGCGCGCGCGGTGCTCGAGCACCACGAGATGCTCGACGGCGCCGGCTACCCGCGCGGGCTGTCCGGCGAATCGATCAGCCCGCTCGGGCGCCTGCTGTCGCTGTGCGAGGTCGTCACGGCGATGTTCGACGGCGACCGCGAGCGCCCCGACCAGCGCGTCTCGCTGCTGCTGCGCGTCAACCCCAAGGGCTTCGACCCGAGCCTGGTGCCGTCGATCCACCGCCTGCTGCGCGCGCTGCCGCCGGCCGACGGCGAGGTCGACGCGACGATCCCGGAATCGGTCGCGCAACTGCGCGTGCTCGATGGCCTGCTGAGCCAGTGGCATGCGGCGGCCGCGGCGTCCGCACCGGCGCTCGACGCGCCGGGCCGCGCGGTCCTCGAGACGATGGCGGAGCAGGCCGCGCGCCTGCAGCGCATGCTGTTCGGTGCCGGCATCACGCCCGAACAGCTCGATTTCCTGAGTCAGCTCACCGAGCCGGACAGCCGGCTGCGCGCCGAACTGTGGGCGCTGAAGAACGAACTGCGCTGGAACCTGCGCGCCAGCGCGAACCAGCTGCGCCGCCGCTGGCGTTCCGGCGCGGGCGGCCAGCCGTTCCCGCCCGCCGTGGCCACCTGGCTCGACGATGTCGAAGGGCAGGGCACCGAGGACTGATCTCGGTCGGGATCGGCGTCACGGCGCACCGCGATAATCGAGCCGCATGGAAATCCTTCACCAACTGCTCGACTTCATCCTGCACGTCGACGTGCACCTGCGCACCTTCGTCGAGGCCTACGGCGCCTGGGTCTACGCGCTGCTGTTCCTGATCATCTTCGTCGAGACCGGCGTGGTGGTGATGCCGTTCCTGCCCGGCGACTCGCTGCTGTTCGTGGTCGGCGCGCTGTGCGGCGCGGGGCTGATGAGCCTGCCGCTGGCGATGGGCCTGCTGTTCATCGCGGCGGTGCTCGGCGACCAGCTCAACTACTCGATCGGCCGCTACTTCGGACCGCGCGTGTTCCAGTGGGAGAGCTCGCGCTTCTTCAACAAGAAGGCGTTCGACCAGGCGCATGCGTTCTACGAGAAATACGGCGGCGTGACGATCGTCACGGCGCGCTTCCTGCCGTTCCTGCGGACCTTCGCGCCTTTCGTGGGCGGCGTGGCCGAGATGAATCGCGCCAAGTTCACGCTGTTCAACGTGGCCGGCGGCTTTCTCTGGGTCGTCGGCCTGACGCTCGCCGGCTACCTGTTCGGCAACATGCCGTGGGTGCAGACGAACCTGGACAAGATCATCTGGGGCGCCATCCTGATCCCGGGGCTGCTCGTCATCGCGGGCGCCTGGCGGGCGCGCCGCAAGGCCGCGCTCACGCCTTGAAAACGCGACGCGAGGCGGCGCTCACGCCCTGAGCGCGCGCCGCAGCTCGGCCGCGCACAACGCGACTGCGGTGTTGGCCTCGTCCAGCACCTTGCCCATCGTCACGAAGCCGTGGATCTGCCGGTCGAAGCAGACATAACTGGCGCGGTTTCCGGCCGCGGTCAGGCGCTCGGCGTAGGCCCGGCCCTCGTCGCGCAGCGGGTCGAAGCCGGCAGTCATTACCAGCGCGGGCGGCAGGCGCCCCAGATCCTCGTGCAGCAGCGGCGAGGCGCGCCAGTCGGTGTACTGCGCACGGTCCTTGATGTAGTGCCCGGTGAAGTAGTCCATCGTGTCGCGCGTCAGCAGGTAGCCCTGCGCGTTCTCGGTGTGCGAGGCGTGGCCCCGGCGCTGGTCGGTCGCGGGGTAGATGAGCAGCTGGAACGCGATGGGCAGGTCGCCGCTGTCGCGCGCGGTGATCGAGACCACCGCGGCGAGGTTGCCGCCGGCGCTGTCCCCGCCGACCGCCAGGCGCGCCGCGTCGACCTGCAGCTCGCCGGCGTGCGCATGCACCCAGCGCGTCGCGGCGACGCAGTCGTCCACCGCCGCCGGGAACGGGTGCTCCGGCCCCATCCGGTAGTCGACCGCGACGACCGCGCAGCCGGCGCCGTTGGCCAGCTCGCGGCACAGCGTGTCGTGCGTGTCCAGATCGCCGATCACCCAGCCGCCACCGTGGTAGTAGACGAGCACCGGCAGCACGGTGTCGTCGGCCGCACCGAGCGGCCGGTACGCGCGCAGCGGGATCGTGCCGTGCGGGCCGCTGGCCTGCAGCTCGCGCACCTGCGCGACCTCGGGCGGCGCCGGCTGCGTGACGCCGCGGCGCTCGCGGTAGAAGGCACGTGCCTCGGCGACGCTAAGCGTGTGGGTCGGCGGGATCTGGCGCTGCTCGATCAGGTCGAGCAGGGCGCGGGCTTGGGGGTGCAGCATGGGGTGGGCTTCCTGTCGTTCACAACTGGCGCGAGCGCGCCAGCGGCGGGTTCTTGGCGAAGTAGCGCTGGATGCCGACGCCGAGCGCCCGCACCAGCTGGGCCTGGTAGTCGGGGTCGCGCAGCTTGGCTTCTTCTTCCGGGTTGGAGATGAACGCCGATTCGACCAGGATCGACGGGATGTCCGGCGCCTTCAGCACCGCGAAGCCGGCCTGCTCGACGTTGCGCTTGTGCAGCTTGCCGACGCGGCCGATCTGGCCGAGCACCTCGCCGCCGAGCTTGAGGCTGTCGCGGATCTGCGCCGTCGTGCTCATGTCGAGCAGCGCGCGCAGCACGGCCGCGTCCTTGGCCTTGATGTTGACGCCGCCGATCGCATCGGCCGCGTTCTCGCGGTTCGCCATCCAGCGCGCCGCCGCGCTGCTTGCGCCGCCCTGGCTGAGCGCGAACACGGATGCGCCGCGCGCCTGCGGTGTGATGAAGGCATCGGCGTGGATCGAGACGAACAGGTCGGCCTGCACCCGCTGCGCCTTGCGCACGCGCTCGTGAAGCGGCACGAAGAAGTCGGAATCGCGGGTCAGCATCGCGCGCATGTTGGGCATCGCGTTGATGCGGTCGCGCAGCTGCAGCGCGATCTGCAGCACGACGTCCTTCTCGTACAGGCCGCTCTGCCCCACGGCGCCGGGGTCCTCGCCCCCGTGGCCCGGGTCGATCGCGACGACGATCAGCCGGTCGATCTTGCCCTGCACCGATGGCGGCAGCGGCGCCGGCGTCTGCACCTGCGGCGGCGGGATCGGCGTGCCGGCCAGCGGTGGCAGCGCCGCGCCGGGTGGCGGCGGCAGTTGCGCGACCGGCGGGCTCGCGCCGGTGCCGGGCTGCTCCATCTTGCCGATGAACTCGCCGAGCGCGTCCTGCACCGACTTGGCGGCCTGCTTCTCGGAGACCTCGCGCTCGCGGATCAGCGCGAGCAGCGGGTCGCGCTCCTGCGTCGGGTAGAGGTCGAACACGAGCCGGTGCTGGTACGCCGCGACCGGCGCGAGCGTGAACAGCTGCGGCGCGGTCGGCTGTTTCAGGTCGATCACCAGGCGCACGACCCGCGGCTGGTTCTGGCCGGCGCGCACGCCGGCGATGAACGGATCGTCGGCGCGCACCTTGCCGACCAGGTCGCGCAGCGCCGGGCTGAGCTCGAGGCCGTCGATGTCGATCACGAGCCGGCCCGGGTTGTCGGCGAGGAAGTGCTTCTGCGCGAGCGGCCGGTCGGACTCGATCGTCACCCGCGTGTAGTCGGCCGCCGGCCAGACCCGCACGGCGACGATGCTCGCGCCGTAGGCGATCTCGCCCGCGCCGAGCGAGAGTGCGAGCGCGCCCATCGAGCGCAGCGCGTCGCGGCGCGTAGCGCTCATGCGAGCAGCGACACGCCGAGCGGCGTGCAGGCGACGAAGCGGGCGCGGCGTGCATCGCCGGCCAGCGGATCGATGTGGATCTGCAAATCGGCCTCGGGCAGCAGGCCCTCGGCCTTCTCGGGCCACTCGGCGACCTTCAGGCCGGGCGCGGCGAAGACATCACGGAAGCCGGCGTCCTCCCACTCCTGCGGGTCGTCGAAGCGGTAGAAGTCGAAGTGCGACGCGGCGCTGGTCGTGCCGCGGATCAGCACCTCGTACGGCTCGAGCACGGTGTAGGTCGGGCTTTTGACGCGGCCCTCGACGCCGAGCGCGTGCAGCAGGTGGCGCACGAAGGTCGTCTTGCCGGCGCCCAGCGGGCCGTGCAGTTCGATGAAGGCATCGCCCAGCCCGGCATGGCGGGCGAGCGCTTCGGCGGCGGCGGCGCAAGCGGCCTCGTCGGGCCACTGCTGCAGGCGGGTTTCTAGAATCGGCAAATGTCGGGCACTCGTCGGTTGGATTCGGAAGCGCTTCACGCACTGCTCGCGCAGTTGCGCGCGCACGCCGCGTCGCTCGGATTTTCACAGATCGGCGTCGCCGATGTGGACTTGTCCGACGCCGAGCCCGGACTGTTGCACTGGCTGGACAACGGCTTCCACGGTGCAATGAGTTACATGGCCGCGCACGGGCTGAGGCGGGCGCGGCCGAGCGAGCTGGTGCCGGGCACGGTGCGCGTTCTCACGGCGCGCATGGACTACCTGCCGCGCGAACTCGCCGATGGCTGGCAGGCGATCGAGTGGCAGCGCCTCGGCGACCCGGCGCAGGCCGCGCTGTCGATGTACGCGCGTGGCCGGGACTACCACAAGGTGCTGCGCGCGCGGCTGCAGCAGCTGGCCGATCACGCAGCGACGCTCGTCGGCCCGTTCGGCCACCGCGTGTTCACCGATTCGGCGCCGGTGCTGGAGGTGGAACTGGCGGCGCGCAGCGGCATCGGCTGGCGCGGCAAGCACACGCTGGTGCTCAGCCGCGATGCGGGCTCGATGTTCTTTCTCGGTGAGATCTACCTCGACCTGCCGCTGCCGCTGACCGAGCCGGCCGAGCCGCATTGCGGCAGCTGCAGCGCCTGCATCGATGCCTGCCCGACGGCGGCCATCGTCGCGCCGTACCGGCTCGACGCGCGGCGCTGCATCTCGTACCTGACGATCGAATCGCCGGACGCGATCCCGGTCGAGTTCCGCGCCGCGATCGGCAACCGCATCTACGGCTGCGACGACTGCCAGCTCGCCTGTCCGTGGAACAAGTTCGCGCAGCGCAGCGTGCTGCCCGATTTCGACGTCCGCGAGGCGGTCGGCCACGCCACGCTGCTGCAGCTGTGGGCCTGGGACGAGGCCGAGTTCCTGCGCCGCACCGAGGGCAGCGCGATCCGCCGCATCGGCTTCGAGCGCTGGCAGCGCAACCTGGCGGTGGCGCTGGGCAATGCGCTGCGAGCCGGCGGCTCGGCCGACGTGCGGCAGGCACTCGCCAGCCGGCGCGACTCTTGCAGTACGCTGGTGCGCGAGCACATCGACTGGGCACTCGCCCAGGCGCCCGAACCCGAGGAACTGCCTTCACCATGATCCACCGCTGCACGTTCGACGAGGCCACCGGGCTGAACGCCGAGGCGCGCGCCGCCTACGAGCGCGACGGCGTGCTCGTGATCGAGAACTTCATGCCGGTCGAGCGCTGCGAAGCGCTGCGCGAGCGGGCCCGCGCGCTGGTCGCCGAGCACGCACCGCAGGCCAGCGGCACGGTGTTCTCGACCCGCGACCAGCGCCACGCCAAGGACGCTTACTTCGAGGCCTCGGCCAGCCGCATCGGCGTGTTCTTCGAGGAGGGCGCCTTCGACGCCCACGGCGGGCTGCGCGTGCCGCTCGACCATGCGGTCAACAAGCTGGGCCACGCGATGCACGACCTCGATCCGGTGTTCGACGCGTTCTCGCGCGGGCCGCGGCTGCAGGCCGTGGCCGAGGCGATCGGCCTGGCCGATCCGAAGCTGGTGCAGTCGATGTACATCTTCAAGCCGCCGGGCATCGGCGGCGAGGTCAACTGCCACCAGGATGCGACCTACCTGCACACCGAGCCGGAGACGGTGGTCGGCTTCTGGTTCGCGATCGACGACGCGCACCGCGGCAACGGCTGCCTGGGCGGCCTGGCGGGCCAGCACCGGCGCGGGCTGAAGGAGCTGTTCAGTCGCGGCGCCGACGGCGCGCTCGCGCTCGAGACGCTGCAGCCGCCACCGGTCTGGGACATGGCCGCGCTCGAGTGGATCGAGGTGCCGCGCGGCTCGCTGGTGATCTTCGACGGCGGTTTCCCGCACCTGTCGGAGCCGAACCGCTCGGCCCAATCGCGCCATGCCTACACGCTCCACGCGGTCGGCGGCGGCGCGCGCTATCCGGCGGGCAACTGGATTCAGCGTTCGCGCGACGATCCGCCGTTTCGCGGGTTTGTCTGAGGGCGGGTCGGGCCCGGCGGTCTTCACACTCGTTCACGCGTGGCACATCGCTTGCTTCGCCTGTCGAACAACTTTCAGTGGAGATTCCATGGCCCATCGCGCCCGCCGCCAACCCGCTCGCCGCCTGTGCCAGGCCGGCCTCGCCGCCTCGTCGCTGATGCTGGCGGTCCCTGCCGCGATGGCCCAGGCCGTCAGCCCGCCGGCCTCGCCGGCGAGCGGCGCGGGCGTGCTGGAGACGGTCACGGTCACCGCCGAGCGCCGCGCCGAGAACATCAAGGACGTGCCGAGCTCGGTCTCCACGCTGTCCGGCGAGAAGCTCGATGTGCTCACCTCGGGCGGGCAGGACATCCGGCTGCTCTCGGGCCGGGTGCCCAGCCTGAACATCGAATCGTCGTTCGGACGGGCCTTCCCGCGCTTCTACATCCGCGGCTACGGCAACCCCGATTTCCGTGCGAACGCGTCGCAGCCGGTCTCGCTGGTCTATGACGACGTGGTGCTCGAGAGCCCGCTGCTGAAGGGCTTCCCGATCTTCGACATCGCGCGCGTCGAGGTGCTGGCCGGCCCGCAGGGCAGCCTGTTCGGCCGCAACACGCCGGGCGGCGTGGTCAAGCTCGATTCGGCCGCGCCCGAGATCGGCGCCGTCGACGGCTACGGCAGCCTGTCGTACGGCACGTTCGGCACCATGAACGTCGAGGCGGCCAAGAGCTTCGCGCTCGGCCCGCAGTGGGCGGCGCGCGTCTCGATGCTCTACCAGCACCGCGACGACTGGATCACCAACACCTACGCGCCGGGCCCGACCCGCCAGACCGAGGGCTACGACGACCGCGCCGCGCGCGTGCAGCTGCTCTACAAGCCCGGCAGCGACTTCAGCGCGCTGTTCAACGCCCACGGCCGCCGCCTCGACGGCAGCGCGCGGGTGTTCCGCGCCAACATCATCGAGCCCGGCACCAACGACCTGGTCGACGGTTTCGAGCCGCGCCAGTTCTCGACCGACGGACGCAACCGGCAGCGCATCACCAGCTACGGCGCCAGCGCCCGGCTGCGCTGGATCTTCGGCGACTACGCGCTCAACTCGATCACCGGCCTCGAGAGCGTGCGCAGCTACAGCCGCGGCGACATCGACGGCGGCTACGGCGCGTCGTTCGCGCCGCCGTACGGGCCGGGCTTCATCCCGTTCCCGAGCGAGACCGCCGGCGCACTGCACGGGCACCGCCAGTTGACGCAGGAGTTCCGCGTCGAGTCGCGCTACGCCGCGCCGCTGAACTGGCAGGCGGGCGTGTACTACTTCGACGAGAAATTCATCTCCGACACCTACGGGTACAACAGCCTGGGTGGCGGCGCGCAGAGCAGCTTGCTCACCGATACGCAGAAGAGCAAGTCATGGGCAGTGTTCGGATCCATCAAGTACGACCTGACCCCGGCGCTCAGCATGCGTGCAGGATTGCGCTATACGAGTGACAAGAAGGATCTGTCGAGCGACGCCGCCGCAGTGGCTGCTGCGGCGAATGCGCCCGGAGGGCCCGGTGCGGCAGCCGTGTTAGTCAATGGGACCTCGGCCAGCCTGAGCAATTCAAAGCCGAGCGGCGACGTCAGCGTGCTTTACAAGCTCAGCCCGTCGACGAATGTGTATGCGCGTTTGGCCACCGGTTACCGTGGCGCGAGCGTTCAGCCGGCGTCCGGGTTCGGCCCTCAGTCGCTGGCCGGTCAGGAGGACACGATCTCGTACGAGGCGGGCGTCAAGTCCGACCTGCTCGACCGGCGCGCGCGGATCTCGTTCAACGTCTTCCGCTACGAAGTCAAGAACCTGCAGCTGACGGAAGTCGGCGGCGGAGTCAACAGCAACGCGCTGAAGGTCGCGAAGAAGGCGACCGGGCAGGGCTTCGAGCTGAACCTCGACGCCTACGCCACGCCGACGCTGCTGCTGACAGCCAGCGCCAGCTACAACGCCACGAAGATCAAGGACCCCGATCTGGTTGTCGCGGGTTGTGGCGGCGGCTGCACGGTAACGAACCCATCCAACGGAACGGGGAGTTACTTCATCGACGGCAACGCGCTGCCGAACGCGCCCAAGTGGATCGGCACGGTCACCGGCCGCTACGCGATCCCGACGGCCAGCGGCGGCGAGTGGTACATCTACACCGACTGGAGCTACCGCAGCAAGGTCAACTTCTTCCTGTACGAGTCGGTCGAGTTCACCGGCAAGGCGTACGTGGAAGGCGGCCTGCGCATCGGCTACCTGTGGAACGACGGCAAGTACGAGGTCGCCGCGTTCGCCCGCAACATCACCAACAAGGTGGTCGCCACCGGCGGCATCGACTTCAACAACCTGACCGGCTTCATCAACGACCCGCGCACGCTCGGCATCCAGTTCAAGACGCAGTTCTGACCCGGCGGCGCGGCGCGGACCCCGGCCTCTGCGGGGGCAGGGTGATCGCTCTGGCCGGGTGTTGGGGGTGGCCCTAAACTCGCCGCCATTCCAGCCTCACCACCGGAGATTCACCCGATGCAACGCAGATTCCTGATCGCCGCCTGCTCCGCCGCCTGTCTTGCCGCCAGCACCGGCGCCTGGGCGCAGGCGTACCCGAACAAGCCCGTCAAGCTGGTCGTCCCGTTCGCGCCGGGCGGCACCACCGACATCGTCGCGCGGGTGCTGTCCGAGCGGATCAGCGGCCCGCTCGGCCAGACGCTGATCGTCGAGAACAAGGCCGGCGGCGGCGGCTCCGTCGGCGCCACCGAGACGGCGAGATCGGCGCCCGACGGCTACTCGCTCGGCATGGCCACGGTCTCGACCACCGCCGCGAACCCGGCGATCAACCCGAAGATCCCGTACAACCCGCTGACCGACTTCACGCCGATCATCAACGTGGCCGCCACGCCGAACGTGATCGCGGTGCACCCGAGCTTCCCGGCGCGCGACTACAAGGGCTTCCTCGCCGAGATCAAGAAGAACCCGGGCAAGTACAGCTTCGCCAGCTCGGGCGCGGGCGGCATCGGCCACCTGCAGATGGAGTTGTTCAAGAACCTGTCGGGCACCTTCATCACGCACATCCCGTACCGCGGCGCCGGCCCGGCGCTGAACGACACGGTCGCCGGCCAGGTGCCGATGCTGTTCGACAACCTGCCGTCGGCGCTCCCGTTCATCAAGGACGGCCGGCTGATCGCGATCGTCGTGGCCGCGCCGCAGCGCCTGCCGCAACTGCCGAACGTGCCGACCTTCAAGGAGGTGGGCCTGGAGCCGGTCAACCGCATGGCGTACTACGGCATCTACGGGCCGAAGGGGCTGTCCAAGGAGATCGTCGACAAGGTCAGCGGCGCGGTCAAGAAGACGCTCGAGGACCCGGCGGTGAAGAAGCGCATCGAGGAGACCGGTTCGCTGATCGTCGCCAACTCGCCGAGCGAGTTCTCGGCGCAGATCGCGGCCGAGTACGAGGTCTACAAGAAGGTCGTCTCGCTGCAGAAGCTGACGCTGGATTGAGCCCGCGGGAGGAGAGCCGGGCCTCGATCGAGCGCTTCGTCGACGCGCTCTGGATCGAGGACGGCCTCGCGCAGAACACCATCGTCGCGTACCGGCGGGACCTGACGCTCTACGCCGACTGGCTCGCCGGCGAGCACGGCCGCACGATTGATTCGACCGGCCAGATCGACCTGGAGGGCTACGCGGTCGCGCGCCACTCGCCCACCAGCAAGGCCTCGAGCGGCAACCGCCGCCTGACGGTCTTCAAGCGCTACTTCCGCTGGGCCCTGCGCGAGCACCGGCTGAGCGCCGACCCGACCCTGCGGCTGGTCAGCGCGAAGCAGCCGCTGCGGGTGCCCAAGACGCTCAGCGAGGCGCAGGTCGAGGCGCTGCTGCACGCGCCCGATGTCGACACGCCGCTCGGCCTGCGCGACCGCACCATGCTCGAACTGATGTACGCGAGCGGGCTGCGCGTCAGCGAGATCGTCACGCTCAAGAGCGTGCACCTCAGCCTGTCCGACGGCGCCCTGCGCGTCACCGGCAAGGGCTCGAAGGAGCGGCTGGTGCCGTTCGGCGAGGAGGCCCACGCCTGGCTGACCCGCTACCTGGCCGAGGCCCGCGCCGTGATCCTCAAGGGGCAGGCGAGCGACGCGCTGTTCGTCACCGGCCGCGGCGGGCCGATGACCCGGCAGATGTTCTGGAAGCTCGTCAAGGCGCATGCGCGCCAGGGTGGCGTGCAGGTGCCGCTGTCGCCGCACACCCTGCGCCATGCGTTCGCGACGCACCTGCTGAACCACGGCGCCGACCTGCGGGCGGTGCAGTTGCTGCTGGGCCACGCCGACATCTCGACGACGACCATCTACACCCACGTCGCCCGCGAGCGATTGAAATCCCTGCACGCCCGGCACCACCCGCGCGGCTGACGCGCCCGGCGGGTCGGAAAAGCGCCCCGATAGGCGCCTTGTTCGGCCCATCGGCACCGCCCGGGCCGACCCAGAATCGTCTCCATGAAGACCAGCACCGACACCACCGCCAACGTCAACCTGTTCGGCATCGACCTGCGCAAGCCGACCTGGAACGAGTTCACCGCCGTCACCGTGCTGGCGGTCGGCCTCTGGGTGCTCGTCGTCGGCCTGGCGTTCCGCCTGGGGGCGGGGCTGAACGCCTTCGACGCCGGCGCGCTGCTGCTGGTCATCGAATGGGGCTGCGTGGCCGCCCGCGCCGGTGTGCGACCCGACCGCGGCGCCCGCCATGTGGTGGCGAACGTGGCCGTCAGCGCACTGCTGGTCGGCGTGTACAGCCTGTCCTGGCAACTGCTGGCCTGAGCGTCCCTCCCGGCCGCGCCGCGGCGCTGCCGAGCGAGTAGGACTGCGCCGACCCGCGGTCGGCCATCTGGCCGGCTTCGCGCACCGGGTCCGCTGCGTACTCTTTGCTTCGACCGGCAATCGGGCGGTCGTTCAAAAACGGAGCAACCATGAACATCATCATTTGGCTGGTAGTAGGAGGCTTGATCGGCTGGGTGGCCAGCATGCTGATGCGTACCGACGCACAGCAAGGCGTCATCCTGAACGTCGTTGTCGGCGTGATCGGGGCATTGCTGGGCGGGTTCCTGCTGGCGCCCATGTTCGGCACGGGCACCATCAACCAGAACGACTTCAGTCTGGCCAGCCTCGGGGTTTCGCTGCTGGGTGCCGTCATCCTGCTGGCGATCGTGAACCTGGTGCGTCGCGGCACGGCCCGCTGACCTTCCCGGGCTTCACCTGACCGCGACCGCGGCGCAAGCTGCGGTCGCCGTTGTCACGTGCGGGACGGCTGCCATGCGGGTTCTACCGCGGGGCATCTGAGCGTTTCCACTACGGCCGGTGGCGCGGGCGAGCGCGTAGCCTGACGGGCTCTCGCCCCGATCCGCGCCCGCGCCATGCACTCTGCCGCCCGCTCCATCCGTGCCAATGGCATCGACCTGACCTTCGACACCTTCGGCGAGCCTGGGCATCCGCCGGTGCTGCTCATCATGGGCCTCGCCGCCCAGATGATCGCCTGGGACGACGCCTTCTGCACCGAACTCGCCGGCCGTGGCCGCTGGGTCGTGCGCTTCGACAACCGCGACATCGGCCTGTCGACCCGCTTCCCCGCAGCCGGCGTGCCCGACATCGGCCAGCTGATGCTCTCGCTGATGCGCGGCGAGCCGGTCAAGGTGCCGTACCTGCTCACCGACATGGCGGCCGACGCGGTCGGCCTGCTCGACGCGCTGCAGCTCCCGGCGGCGCATGTCGTCGGGGCGTCGATGGGCGGCGCGATCGCGCAGACCATGGCCATCGAGCACCCGGCGCGCGTGCGCACGCTGACCTCCATCATGGCCACCAGCGGCGACCCCACGCTGCCGCCGCCCACGCCCGCGGCCATGCAGGCGCTGCTCACGCCCACGCCGCCCGACTATCCCAGCTACCTGGCGCGCTACTTCGCCACCTGGAAGCTGCTGCGGGCCGGCGACTTCCCGCTCGACGAGGCCCGCGACGAAGCGCGCGCGAAGGCGGCGTTCGACCGCGGCCTGAACCCGGCCGGCGTGGCGCGCCAGCTGGCCGCGATCCTCGCCTCCGGCAGCCGCCGTGCCGCGCTGACGGCAGTGCGCACGCCGACCCTCGTGATCCACGGCGACGCCGATCCGCTGGTGCCGCTCGCCCACGGGCAGGACGTGGCGGCCGCGGTGCCCGGCGCGCGCCTCGAGATCCTGCCGGGCATGGGCCACGCGCTGCCGATCTCGATGTGGCCTCGCATCATCGACGCCATCGCTTCCCACACCCAGCTTCACTGACCCAGGATCGAACCATGGACCACCTCAGCAGCGTCGACGCCTCCTTCCTCCACCTCGAGACCCCCGAGACGCCGATGCACGTCGGCAGCCTGATGCTGTTCGAGCTGCCCGAAGGCTACGACGGCGACTATTTCGAGGACGTGAAGGCGATGATCGCCGCGCGCTTCCACCTGTGCAGCATCTTCCACCGCAAGCTCGCGCAGATGCCGTTCGAGCTGACCGACCCGGTCTGGATCGAGGACGACGACGTCGACCTCGACTACCACGTGCGCAGCGTCACCCTGCGCAAGCCCGGCTCGATGGCGCAGCTCGAGCAGCTGGTCGCGCGCCTGCACGCCACGCTGCTCGACCGCAGCCGCCCGCTGTGGGAGGTGTACGTGATCGAGGGCCTCGGTAATGGGCAGATCGCGTACTACACCAAGGCCCACCACAGCGGCATCGACGGCAAGGCCGGCGTCGAGCTCGCGAAGGTGTTCTACGACATGTCGCCGGCGTTGCGCGAGGTCAAGCCGCCGCGCCACACCCGCGCCGCCGCCAACTACCAGCTGGGCGTGGCCGAGCTGCTGCAGGCCGCCGTCACGAACACCGCCAAGCAGTACCTCAAGGCCGCCAAGATGCTGCCCAAGGCCGCCAGGGCGATCGGCGCCGGCGCGAAGATCGTCGCGTCCCGCAAGACCGCTCCGGGCGCGCGCAGCCTGCGCCTGGGGATGGCGCCGAAGACCATCTTCAACGCGTCGATCACCAACCAGCGCTCCTACGCCACCCTGTCGCTGCCGCTCGGCGAGATGAAGGCGCTGGGCAAGCGCGTCGGCGGCACCGTGAACACGGTGGTGATGGCGATGTGCGCGAGCGCGCTGCGGCAGTTCCTGCTCGAGCGCGACCTGCTGCCGGCCAAGTCGCTGATCGCCTCGGTGCCGGTCAGCCTGCGCAGCGCCGACGACAGTTCCATGAACAACCAGGTCTCGATGATCCGCGTCGACCTGGCCACCGACCTGGCCGATCCGGCCGAGCGCTTCAAGGCCATCCACGCCTCGTCCGAAGACGCCAAGGCCGTGGTCAGCACGCTCAAGCCGGTGCTCGGCACCGACGTGCCGATCACCGGCTCGCCCTGGCTGATGACGGGGCTGGCGTCGCTGTTCGGCCGCTCGGGCCTCGCCAGCCGGCTGCCCGCGATGGGCAACGTGACCATCTCCAACGTGCCCGGCCTGCCGATGGAGCTCTACATGGCCGGCGCGCGGATGCTGCACTACTACCCGGTCTCGATCCCGTACCACGCCGCCGCGCTGAACATCACGGTGCAGAGCTACGCCGGGCGGATGGAGTTCGGCATCACCGCGTGCCGCCGCGTGCTGTCGCAGGCCGAGGCGCATGAGCTGATCGAGCTGCTGAAGGTCGGCCTGCAGGAGATCGAGGCGCTGGAGCCCGTGGAGGCTGTCGCCGAGGTGGCAGAGCCCGTCGCGGCGCAGGCGCCAGAATCGCTTCCAGCCAAGCCGGCACGCGCGCCGCGGCGCAAGGCGGCGAGCGCCGGCCCCGCGGTCAAGCCCGTCGCGAAGAAGGCGGTGAAAGCCGCCGCGCGTGCCGCCCCGAAACCGGTGGCCAAGCCGCGCGCCCGCCAGCGCGCGACGACGGCCTGATTCATTGATCGGAGTGTCCATGTCCATCCCCCGCATCGGGCTCGCGATTGCCGCGGCCCTCGCACTCGGCGGCACCGCCGCCCGAGCCGCACCGGATGCCAAGGTGATGGCCGCGGCCACCGCCGCGCAACCGGCGGTGGTCGAGACGCTGAAGAGCCTCGTGATGATCGAGAGCGGCAGCAACGATGTCGAGGGCCTGGCGAAGCTGGCGACGCTGCTCGACGACCGCCTGAAGGCGCTCGGCTTCAAGACCGAGCGCCGCAAGGCGATGCCCGGCGTCGGCGCCGACATCGTGCTCGGCACGCTGACCGGCAGCGGCAAGCGCCGGATCGTGCTGCAGGCCCACATGGACACGGTCTACGAGAAGGGCATCCTGCAATCGCAGCCCTACAAGCAGGACGGCAACAAGCTCTACGGCCCCGGCATCGCGGACGACAAGGGCGGCATCGCGGTCATCCTGCACACGCTGCAGATCCTCAAGGACGCCGGCTGGACCGACTACGCCACGCTCACCGTGCTGTTCAACCCGGACGAGGAGATCGGCTCGCGCGGATCGGGCGAGTTCATCTCCGCCACCGCCGATCAGGCCGACGTGGTGCTGTCGTTCGAGCCGACCGCGGCCAAGGCCGTCGCCAAGGGCGAGTCGCTTCTGCTCGGCGCGGCCGGCATTGCCGCCGTCACGCTCGAGGTCAAGGGTCGCGCCGCGCACGCGGGCGCCGCGCCGGACATGGGCCGCAACGCGATCCTCGAGATCTCGCACCAGATGCTGCAGACGCGTGACATCGCGAAGGACATCCCCGGCGCCACGCTGAACTGGACCAACGTGGTCTCGAACAAGGCCACCAACCAGATTCCCGAACTCGCCGTCGCGAAAGGCGACGTGCGCATCACCGTGCCCGGTGCCGAAGTGAAGCTGAATGACGCACTGCAATCGAAGATCGTGAGCAGCAGGCTGGTGCCCGACACGGTGACGACCGCGAAGCTCGAGGTCGGCCGCCCGGCCTTCCTCGCGGGCGCCTCAGGGCGCGCACTCGCCGAGCGCGCCCAGGCCATCTACAAGGAGATGGACCGCGACCTCGGCCTCGTGCCGATGACCGGTGGCGGGACCGACGCCGCGTTCGCCCGCCGCTCCGGCAAGGCGACCGTCGTCGAGAGCTTCGGCCTCGCCGGCTTCGGCTACCACGCCCGCGACGAGTACATCGAGCTCGATTCGATCGTGCCGCGCTTGTATCTCGTGACGCGGCTATTGACCGAGATCGGCAAACAACCTTGATGTGGGCTTGACGGTTCGCGGTTGGAGCGCGCCGAGCGCGGCGGGCGACCGGCTGCGTTCATGTCCTCCGGACGGGCTGCGCCCGTCCTCCCCCTTTACTTCACTCCGCCGGTCACCCCCCGCGCTCGGCCGTCAGCCGTCGTCGCGTTCGACCGAAACAAGCCGCCGACGGTGGTGCGAAGCCGGCTGGGGCGTTGTGCGGAGCGAAGTAAAGGAGGAGGGGCGGGCGCAGCCCGTCCCGGGGGACATGAGCGCAGCACAGCGCCCCAGGCGGCTTCGTGCGCTGGGGCCGCTAAAGCGTCGTCACGTAACGCAGCTCTTCGATCTCGCGACCGCCCAGCGTGAATCGCTGTGCCGATCCGGCGTCGAGCGAGAACCCCGCCTTTTCATAGAAGCGGATCGCGCGCGCGTTGCCGGTCAGCACCCACAGGATCACCGAGGTGAAGCCGCGCTCTGCCAGGCGCGCGCGCGTGGCCGCCCACAGCGCGCGGCCCGTGCCGGTGGCGATGTGCTGCGGGTCGAGGTAGATCGCCCACAGCTCGCCCACCTCGGGCGGCGCGTCCTTGGCACGCGAGGCGCCGAACGAGACCCAGCCGATCACGCGGTCGTCGCGGCGTGCGACGAGCAGTTCCGGTCGACCCGCCGCGATCGCCTCGCGCCACGTCGTCTCGCGTTCGTCGACCGACATGGCCGCGAGGTACTCGTCGGGCACGATGCCGACGTACGCGGCCCGCCACGCGTCGACCTGGATCTGCGCGATCGCCCGCGCGTCTTCCGCCGTGGCCGGCCCGATCAACATCGCCGGGGATGCGCGCTCAGACCACCGCGACCGAGATCTTGCCGATGCTGGAGCGGATCTTCGCTTCCCACTCCTTCGGCCCCGTCTCGTGGACCGAGACGCCGTGGGAATCGACCGCGACCGTGACCGGCATGTCGGTCACGTCGAACTCGTAGATCGCTTCCATGCCCAGATCGGCGAACCCGACCACCTCGGCCTGCTTGATCGCCTTCGAGACGAGGTAGGCCGCGCCGCCCACCGCCATCAGGTACGCGCTCTGGTGCTTCTTGATCGCCTCGATGCCGGCCGGGCCGCGCTCGGCCTTGCCGATCATGCCGATCAGGCCGGTCTGCGCGAGCATCATCTCGGTGAACTTGTCCATCCGTGTCGCGGTGGTCGGGCCGGCCGGGCCCACGACCTCGTCGCGCACCGGATCGACCGGGCCGACGTAGTAGATCACCCGGTTGGTGAAGTCCACCGGCAACTTCTCGCCCTTGGCCAGCATGTCCTGGATGCGCTTGTGCGCGGCGTCGCGGCCGGTCAGCATCTTGCCGCTCAGGAGCAGCGTGTCGCCCGGCTTCCAGGCGGCGACCTGCTCCTTGGTCAGCGTGTTCAGGTCCACCTTCTTCGAGCGGTTGTAGTCGGGTGCCCACTTCACGTCGGGCCACAGATCGAGGCTGGGCGGCTCGAGGTAGGCGGCACCGGAGCCGTCGAGCACGAAGTGCGCGTGGCGCGTGGCGGCGCAATTCGGGATCATCGCGACCGGCTTGCTCGCGGCGTGGGTCGGGTAGGTCGAGATCTTGACATCGAGCACGGTCGTCAGGCCACCCAGGCCCTGCGCGCCGATGCCCAGCGCGTTGATCTTGTCGCACAGCTCGATGCGCAGTTCCTCGAGCTTGTTCTGCGGGCCGCGCGCCTTGAGCTCGTACATGTCGATGTCTTCCATCAGGCTCTGCTTGGCCATCAGCATCGCGCGCTCCGCCGTGCCGCCGATGCCGATGCCCAGCATGCCCGGCGGGCACCAGCCGGCGCCCATGGTCGGCACCGTCTTCATGACCCAGTCGACCAGCGAATCGCTCGGGTTCATCATCACGAACTTCGACTTGTTCTCGCTTCCGCCGCCCTTGGCCGCGACCTGCACGTCCACCGTGCTGCCGGGCACCAGCGTCATGTGGATCACCGCCGGCGTGTTGTCCTTGGTGTTCTTGCGCTCGAAGTGCGGGTCGGCCACGATGCTGGCGCGCAGCACGTTGTCGGGGTTCAGGTAGCCCTGGCGCACGCCGTCGTTCACGGCCTCCTCGATGCCGGCCGGGAAGCCCTCGAAGCGCACGTCCATGCCGATCTTCAGGAACACGTTGACGATGCCGGTGTCCTGGCAGATCGGGCGGCGGCCCTCGGCGCACATCTTCGAGTTGGTCAGGATCTGCGCGATCGCGTCCTTGGCCGCCGGGCTCTGCTCGGCCTCGTAGGCGCGGGCCAGGTGCTGGATGTAATCGGCCGGGTGGTAGTAGCTGATGTACTGCAGCGCGCCGGCGACGCTCTCGACGAGGTCGGCGTAGCGGATGGTCGTGGTCATGGTCAGGCTCGGTGAGTCAATGAGGGACGGTGCCGGGCCGTGGCCGCTGCCCCGTGCGCGGGTGCCCAGTTTACTGAAGGCGTCCGGACGCGCCCCGTGCCCTGCGACGCCCTCGCGCGAGGCGGCGCGCGGCGTCCCTAGAATGCGCCGGGTCCGCTCGTTCCCGCCGCCTGCCCCGCTTCGCCCCGCATGAACGTTCTCGCCCTCGTGGTTCTGCTGCCCCTGCTGCTCGGCACCACGCTGTGCCTGTGGTGCGGGAGCGTCAACAGCCCTGCGCGCCGGGCGGCGAGCGCGTGGGTCGCCGCCGGCGTGACTGCCGCGTCGCTTGCGCTGCTGCTCGGCCAGGCGCCGGCCGTGTTCGCCGGGCAGACGGTGCTGGCCGGGGTGGAGTGGGTGCCGTCGATCGGCATGAACGCGAACTTCCGGCTCGACGGCCTGGCGTTCATGTTCGCCGGCCTGATCATCGTGATCGGCCTGCTGGTGATCTTGTACGCCGCCTACTACCTGCGCAGCGACGATCCGGCCGGCAAGTTCTTCGGCCAGCTGATGCTGTTCATGGCGGCCATGCTGGGCATCGCGCTCGCCGACAACCTGCTGCTGCTGGTCGTCTTCTGGGAGCTGACCAGCGTGTCGTCGTTCCTGCTGATCGGCTACTGGCGGCGCCGGGCGGATGCGCGCGCCGGCGCCCGCATGGCGCTCGCGGTCACCGGCGGCGGCGGCCTCGCGCTGCTCGCCGGCGTGATCGTGCTGGGGCAGATCGCCGGCAGCTTCGACCTGTCGGTGATGTTCGGCCGCGCCGCGCTGATCCAGGCCGACCCGCGCTATCCGCTCGCGCTCGGGCTGATTCTGGTCGGCTGCTTCACGAAGAGCGCGCAGCTGCCGTTCCACTTCTGGCTGCCCGAGGCCATGGCCGCGCCCACGCCGGTGTCGGCCTACCTGCATTCCGCGACGATGGTCAAGGCCGGCATCTTCCTGCTCGCCCGCCTGTTCCCGGTGCTCGGCGGCACGCCGCTGTTCGAGGCGATCGTCGCGCCGGTGGGCCTGGCGACGATGGTGTTCGGCGCCTACGTGGCCGTGTTCAAGCACGACATGAAGGGCCTGCTGGCCTACTCGACGATCAGCCACCTCGGGCTGATCGTGTTCCTGATCGGGCTGTCGTCGCCGCTGTCCACGGTGGCCGCGGTGTTCCACATCCTGAACCACGCGACCTTCAAGGCCTCGCTGTTCATGACGGCCGGCATCATCGATCACGAGACCGGCACGCGCGACATGCGCAAGCTCGGCGGCCTGTACCGCTTCATGCCCTGGACCGCCACGCTCGCGATGGTGGCCGCGGCGTCGATGGCGGGCGTTCCGCTCGTCAACGGGTTCCTGTCCAAGGAGATGTTCTTCACCGAGGCCGTCGCGGGCGAGGGCCGGTTCGCCTGGGGCGTGCTGTTGCCGATCGCGGCGACGCTGGGCGGTGTCTTCTCGGTGGCCTACTCGCTGCGCTTCATCCACGATGTGTTCTTCAACGGCGCGCCGCGCGGCCTGCCGAACCCGGCGCCGCACGAGCCGCCGCTGTTCATGAAGGCGCCGGTGGCGCTGCTGGTGCTGGCCTGCGTGGCGGTCGGCCTGTTCCCGGCCGCGACCTTCGGCCCGCTGGTGCATGTGGCGTCCGCCGCGGTGCTCGGCGGCCCGCCGCCGCCGTACCGCCTGGCGCTGTGGCACGGCTTCAACCTGCCGCTGCTGATGAGTGCGATCGCGCTGGCGTTCGGCGCGCTCATGTACGTGCTGCTGCAGCGCCAGTTCGACCTGCACCTGCACCTTCCGCGCGGCTGGACCGGGCGGCTGATCTTCACCAAGGCGATCGACGGCCTGTTCGAGTTCGCCGGCCGCTTCACCGACCGGCTCGAGAACGGCTCGCTGCAGCGTTACGCGGCCTGGATGGTCGGCTGCGCGGTGCTGGCCGGCATGCTGCCCTTCCTGCAGGGCCACGGCAACGGCCTGGCCACGGGCGGGCGCGAGCTGCTGCCCGCCTCGCCGGTGGCGCTCATCGCCTGGGCGCTGCTGCTGGCCACGGGGGCCGCGCTGGTGCTGACCCACCGGGACCGCTTCCGGGCCGTGGTGCTGACCGGCGTGATCGGGCTGGTGACCTCGCTGACCTTCGTCGCGCTGTCGGCGCCCGATTTGGCGCTGACGCAGCTGTCGGTCGAGGTGGTGTCGACGGTGCTGCTGCTGATGGGGCTGGCGCTGCTGCCGCAGACCAGCCCGGTCGAATCGAGCGTGCTGCGCCGCAGCCGCGACGCCGGGCTGGCGCTGGCGGGCGGCGGCGGCATCGCCTGGCTGTCCTGGATGATGCTCACCCGCGACCACGACTCGATCTCCTGGTACTTCCTGGACAAGGCGCTGCGTGAGGGCGGGGGCACCAACGTCGTCAACGTGATCCTGGTCGACTTCAGGGGCTACGACACCTTCGGCGAGATCACGGTGCTGGGCATCGCCGCGGTGGGCGTGCTCGCACTGCTCGACGGGTTCCGGGTGCGCCGGCCCGCTGCGGACGCAGCCGGGCGGGCATGGACCTTCACGCGCGAGCCGCTGATGCTGCGGGTCGCGGCGCGCATCGTGCTGCCGCTGGCGCTGGTGGTCAGCGGCTACATCTTCTGGCGCGGCCACAACCTGCCCGGCGGCGGCTTCATCGCGGGGCTGATCACGGCGGTCGCGCTGGTGCTGCAGTACGCCGCGAACGGCCAGACCCGTGCCGACGCCGTGCTGCACGCCGCCGGCGGCGTGCGCTACACGCGCTGGATCGGCGGCGGCCTCGCGACAGCCGGGCTGACGGGGCTCGGGGCGTTCCTGTTCGGACGGCCCTTCCTGACCAGCGCGCACGGCCACCCGAGCGTGCCGCTGCTGGGCGAGCTGCCGCTCGCGACCGCAGCGCTGTTCGACCTGGGCGTGTACGTCACCGTGGTCGGTGCGACGCTGCTCATGCTGTCGGTGCTGGGCGCGGCCAGCAAGCCGGGCATCCGGCCGGCGCTGGCGCAGGCGGGCAGAGGGGCGCACGCCTGATGCCGAGCCTGGAATTCCTCGTCGCCACCGGCATCGGCTGGGTCACCGCCTGCGGCATCTACCTGATGCTGCGCGGGCGCAGCTTCACCGTCGTGCTCGGGCTGTCCCTGCTGGGCTACGCGGTCAACGTGTTCATCTTCGCGATGGGGCGGCTCTGGAGCGCCGCGCCGCCGATCCTCGGCCAGGGCACGCCGATCGCCGACCCACTGCCGCAGGCGCTGGTGCTGACCGCGATCGTGATCGGCTTCGCCACCACCGGCTTCGTGATCGAGCTGGCGCTGCGCAGCCGCCACGAGTCCGGGACCGACCAGGTCGACGGGCAGCGGGACCACCGCGCAGCCCGCCCGGAAGGCGACGCGTGAGCGCATCCATCGGGCTGCAGACCCACCTGCCCATCCTGCCCGTCCTGCTGCCGGCCTTCAGCGCGATGGCGCTGCTGCTGATCGGCGACCACGGCGGTGGCACCAGCAGCCACGGCAGCCGCCGGCTCCTGTGGGCCCGCTGGATCGCGCTGGGGTCGGCCGCACTCGGCCTGGCGCTGGCGGGGGTGCTGGCGTTCGAGGTCCACGCCGGCAGCCACGCCGCCGCGCCGTTCGTCTACCGCGTCGGCGACTGGCCGGCGCCCTTCGGCATCGTGCTCGTGGTCGACCGGCTCGCCGCGCTGATGCTCGTGCTCACCGCCTGCCTGGCGCTGCCGGTACTCTGGTACGCGAGCGGCGGCTGGGACTCGCACGGGCGCCACTTCCACGCGCTGTTCCAGTTTCAGCTGATGGGGCTGAACGGCGCGTTCGTCACCGGCGACCTGTTCAACCTGTTCGTGTTCTTCGAGGTGCTGCTGATCGCCTCCTATGTGCTCGTGGTGCACGGGCAGGGGCGCGAGCGGTTCCGCGTGGGGCTGCAGTACGTGGTGCTCAACCTCGCGGCCTCGGCGCTGTTCCTGGTCGGCGTGGCACTGATTTACGCGCTCACCGGCACGCTGAATCTGGCCGACCTGGCGCTGCGGGTGCCGAAGGTCGCCGGGCCGGAGGCCGCCGTGCTGCAGGCCGCCGCGCTGCTGCTGCTGGTCGTCTTCGGCTTCAAGGCGGCGCTGATGCCGCTCGCGATGTGGCTGCCGGCGACCTACGCCGCGGCCAGCGCGCCGGTGGCGGCGCTGTTCGCGATCATGACCAAGGTCGGCGTCTACGCCATCGTGCGCGTGCACGGCGTGGTGTTCGGTGCCGATGCGGGCGCCTCGGCCTACACGGTGCAGCCGCTGCTGCTGCCGCTCGCGCTCGTGACCAGCGTGGTCGCGGTGCTGGGGGCGCTGTCCGCGCACTCGCTGCCGCGCATGGTGGCGTGGCTGACGGTGTCCTCGGTCGGCACGGTGCTGGCCGGCATCGGCCTGTTCGGGGCCGCGGCGTGGTCGGCGGCGTTCTACTACATGGCCAACAGCACGCTGGTGATCGCCGGGCTGTTCCTGCTGGCCGAGCTCGTCGCGGCCCAGCGCGGCGACGTCGCCGGGCGGCTGGTGCCCGCCAGCGAACTCGCGCAACCGGCCCTGCTGGGCACGATGCTGCTGCTCGGTGCGGCCTCGATGGCGGGGCTGCCGCCCTTGCCGGGCTTCATCGGCAAGCTGATGGTGCTGGAGGCGGCCAGCCCGCACCCGTGGGCGGTCGCGGTCTGGGCGGTCGTGCTCGGCGTCGGCTTCGTGACCCTGATCGGGCTGGCCCGGGCCGGCAGCATCCTGTTCTGGGCCGTGCGCGATGAGCACAGCGACACCGGCGCCTCCGGCGCGAGCCCGCGCATGCTCGCGGCCACGCTGTCGCTGCTGGTCGCGAGCATCGCGATGTCCGTGTTCGCCGCTCCCCTGAAGCGCTACACCGATGCCGCGGCGGCACAGCTGCTCGACCGCGAGGCCTACGCCCGCGCCGTGCTCGGCGCCGAGCGCGAGACCGTGCGACCCTACCGCGCCACCCCACCGGAGCCGCCCCGATGAAACAGGATCCCCAGGTCCGCGCCGGCCGCTGGTTCACGCACCCGCTGCTGTCGGTGCTGCTCGCGGCGGTCTGGTTGCTGCTGCAGCAGAGCGTGACGCTGCCGCAGCTGATCGCGGCGGCGCTGATCGGCCTGGCCGTGCCGCGGCTGGTGCGCGGCTTCCTGCGGCCGGCCACGGCGCCGCGGCCGCAGCGCTCGGCGCTGCGCGTCGTCGGCGCGGCGGTGCGGCTGGTCGTCGTGGTGCTGTGGGACATCGTGGCCGCCAACCTGACCGTCGCGCGGATCGTGCTGTGGCCGGGGTCGCGCCCCCGCCCGGCCTGGGTGCGCGTGCCGTTGTCGGTCGAGGACCCGCTGGCGATCGTGCTGCTCGCGGCCATCATCACGACCACGCCGGGCACGGTCTCCTGCGTCGTCGACGAGGCGGGCCGCGAGATCCTGGTCCACGCGCTGGATTGCGACGATGCCGCCGCGATGGCGGCGCAGATCAAGGCGCGCTACGAAGAGCCGCTTCAGGAGGTGTTCGGATGATCGCCTGGGCACTCGATGCGGCGGCCGTCCTGCTCGGCCTGGCGACGCTGCTCTGCGGCTGGCGGCTGCTGCGCGGGCCGGAGATCGTCGACCGCGTGCTCGCGCTGGACACGATGTACGTCAATGTCGTGGCGCTGGTCATCGTGCTGGGCCTGCAGTGGCGCAGCGAGTTGCTGTTCGAGGCCGCGCTGATCGTCGCGCTGCTGGGTTTCGTCTCGACGGTCGCACTGTCGCGTTACCTGACGCGCGGCGACGTCATCGAATGAGGAGCGGGTGATGGACCCCCAACTGCCTTTCTGGGCCGAGCTGCTGGCCTCGGTGCTGCTCGTCACGGGCGGCGTGTTCGCGCTGGTCGGCGCGATCGGGCTGCTGCGCTTCCGCGACTTCTTCATGCGCCTGCACGCGCCGACCAAGGCCTCGACGCTCGGGGTGGGCGGCGTGCTGCTCGCCAGCATCGTGGTGCATGGGGCGCGCGGCGAGTTCGGCTGGCACGAGGTCCTGATCACGCTGTTCGTGTTCGTCTCCGCGCCGGTGTCGGCCAACCTGATGGCCAAGGCGGCGCTGCACCTGCGCGTCGGCTCGACCGCGCCGGTGCCCGACGACCTGCCAAAGGACTGACCGCCGCGGTCAGTGGTGGACGGCGGGCTCCGACGCGTTGAGCAGCTTGTCGGTGTAGGCGATCGCGATCGCCGAGAGCAGGAACGCGACGTGGATGATGGTCTGCCACATCAGCACCTCGGGCCGCATGTTGGCGGCGCTGATGAAGCTCTTGAGCAGGTGGATCGAGCTGATGCCGATGATCGCCGTGCCCAGCTTGACCTTGAGCACCGACGCGTTGACATGGCTCAGCCATTCCGGCTCGTCCGGATGGCCTTCGAGGTTCATGCGGCTGACGAAGGTCTCGTAGCCGCCGACGATCACCATGATCAGCAGGTTCGAGATCATCACCACGTCGATCAGCGCCAGCACGGCCAGCATGATGACGGTCTCGGTGAGCTTCGGTCCCTGGCCGTCCGGGAACTGGTAGCCCATGCTGTCGGTCAGCGCGGTCAGCGCCGGGGTGCTGCCGAACGCGGCCTCGATCAGGTGGACCAGCTCGACCCAGAAGTGGAAGACGTACACGCACTGCGCCAGGATCAACCCGAGGTACAGCGGCAGCTGCAGCCAGCGGCTCATGAAGATGAACGCGGGCAGGGGGCGCAAACGGGCGCCGGGCTTCGGGTTCAAGGGATCGGGGAGCTGGACCATGCGGGTTTCTCAGGTGCTGACACTTGGGGGGATACTGCGCGAAATTGTAGTTGTCGCACCCGGGCGCCCCGAGTAAGGCCTTCGTAAGAGCCGCTGCCTAACCTCCGCGGCAAAGCAGGCTGGGGCCGACCTCAACACATTGGAGACAGACACGATGAGCACGACCGAGACCACCGTCTACAACCCCTCCGCCGGGGCGATGAAGGACGCCTGGGTGTCCGGCATGGACGCCTACCGCGCGCTCGTCGCCGAGGCCGACGCAGACCACCAGGCCTTCTGGGCCCGCCAGGCGCGCGAACTGCTGAGCTGGAAGACGCCGTTCACGAAGGTGCTGAACGACAGCGACGCGCCGTTCTTCAAGTGGTTCGAGGACGGCACGCTCAACGCCTCGTACAACTGCCTCGACCGGCAGGTCGAAGCCGGCCTGGGCGACAAGGTCGCGCTGATCTTCGAGGCCGACGACGGCGCGGTCACGAAGGTGACCTACAGCCAGCTGCTCGAGCGCACCTGCCGTCTCGCCAACGCGCTGAAGCAGCGCGGCGTCAAGAAGGGCGACCGGGTCGCGATCTACCTCGGCATGTCGGTCGAGGGCGTCGTCGCGATGCAGGCCTGCGCGCGCATCGGCGCCACCCACACGGTGATCTTCGGCGGCTTCTCGGCGCAGAGCCTGCGTGACCGCATCGCCGACACCGGCGCGGTGATGGTGATCACCGCCGACGAGCAGCTGCGCGGCGGCAAGCAGCTGCCGCTGAAGGCCATCGTCGACGAGGCGCTCACGATGCCCGGCTGCGAGACGGTGAAGGACGTGATCGTCTACCGCCGCACCGGCGGCAAGGTGGCCTGGAACGACGCGCGCGACCACTGGCTGCACGACGAGGTCGCGAACCAGCCGGCCACCTGCGAACCGGAGTGGGTCGGCGCCGAGCACCCGCTGTTCCTGCTCTACACCTCGGGCTCGACCGGCAAGCCCAAGGGCGTGCAGCACTCGACCGGCGGCTACCTGCTGCATGCCGCGCTCACGACGAAGTGGACCTTCGACCTGAAGCCGGACGATGTGTTCTGGTGCACGGCCGACATCGGCTGGGTCACCGGCCACACCTACATCACCTACGGCCCGCTGGCGCTGGGCGGCACCGAGATCGTGTTCGAGAGCGTGCCGACGTACCCCGATGCGGGCCGCTTCTGGAAGATGATCCAGGACCACAAGGTCACGATCTTCTACACCGCGCCGACGGCGATCCGCTCGCTGATCAAGGCCGCCGAAGGCAACGCCGCGGTGCACCCGGACCGCTACGACCTGACCAGCCTGCGCATCCTCGGCTCGGTCGGCGAGCCGATCAACCCGGCCGCGTGGGAGTGGTATCACAAGAACATCGGCGGCGGCCGCTGCCCGATCGTCGACACCTTCTGGCAGACGGAGACCGGCGGCCACATGATCACGCCGCTGCCGGGCGCCACGCCGCTGGTGCCCGGCTCGTGCACGCTGCCGTTCCCGGGCATCGCCGCCGCCATCGTCGACGAGACGGGCAACGACGTGCCCAACGGCACCGCCGGCATCCTGGTCGTCAAGAAGCCGTGGCCGAGCATGATCCGCACGATCTGGGGCGATCCGGAGCGCTTCAAGAAGAGCTACTACCCGGAAGACTTCAAGGGCAAGTACTACCTCGCGGGCGACGGCGCGATCCGCGACGCCGAGACGGGCTACTTCACGATCACCGGCCGCATCGACGACGTGCTGAACGTCTCCGGCCACCGCATGGGCACGATGGAGATCGAGTCGGCGCTGGTCTCGTGCACCGAGCTGGTCGCCGAGGCCGCGGTGGTCGGCCGGCCGGACGACACCACCGGCGAGGCGATCTGCGCCTTCGTCGTGCTCAAGCGCTCGCGCCCGACCGGCGATGAGGCCAAGGCGATCGCCAAGCAGCTGCGCGACTGGGTCGGCAAGGAGATCGGCCCGATCGCCAAGCCCAAGGACATCCGCTTCGGCGACAACCTGCCCAAGACCCGCAGCGGCAAGATCATGCGGCGCCTGCTGCGCTCGGTCGCGAAGGGCGAGGCGATCACGCAGGACACGTCGACGCTGGAGAACCCCGCCATCCTCGACCAGCTGGCGGAGTCGAACTGAGCGTCGACTGAGGCGCGCGACGGGCGCGTCGGGCAGGTGAGGCGGTCCCTACAATCGCCGCACCTTCCACGCATCCCGTTCCCATGCAAGTCAGCGCCTCCAGTTTCAAAGCCTATGACATCCGCGGCGTCGTCGGCGCCGGCATCGACGAGGCCTTCGCCGAGCACCTCGGCCGGGCCTTCGGCAGCGCCGCCGTCAAGGCCGGCGAGCGCGCGGTGGCGGTCGGGCGCGACGGGCGGCTGTCCGGCCCCGGCCTGGTCGCGGCGCTGATCAAGGGGTTGAAGTCCACCGGGCTCGACGTGGTCGACCTCGGCGCGGTGACGACGCCGATGCTGTACTACGTGGCCGCCACCCGCGGCCGGCGCGGCTGCAGGAGCGGCATCATGGTCACCGGCAGCCACAACCCGAAGAACTACAACGGCTTCAAGATGGTGCTCGCCGGCAAGGCGATCTACGGCGACGAGATCCAGGACCTGCGCCGCCGGATCGAGGCCGAGGACTACGTGCGCGGCCCGGGCCGCGCCGCCACGATGGACATAGTCGCCGAGTACCTCGCCCGCATCGTCGGCGACTGCAAGCTGGCGCGGCCGATGAAGATCGTCGTCGACTCGGGCAACGGCATCCCCGGCGCCTCGGCGCCCGGCATCCTGCGCGCGCTCGGCTGCGAGGTGACCGAGCTGTACTCGGAGGTCGACGGCGACTTCCCGAACCACCACCCCGACCCGAGCAAGCCCGAGAACCTGGCCGACCTGATCCGCACCGTGCGCGAGACCGATGCCGAACTCGGCCTGGCGTTCGACGGCGACGGCGACCGGCTCGGCGTCGTCACGAAGGACGGCCAGATCATCTACCCCGACCGCCAGCTGATGCTGTTCGCGACCGACATCCTGAAGCGCGTGCCCGGCGGCACGATCATCTTCGACGTCAAGTGCACGCAGCGCCTGGCGCCGCTGATCCGCAAGGCAGGCGGCAAGCCCCTGATGTGGAAGACCGGCCACTCGCTGGTCAAGGCCAAGCTGCGCGAGACCAAGGCGCCGATCGCCGGCGAGATGAGCGGCCACATCTTCTTCGCGGAGCGCTGGTACGGCTTCGACGACGCGACCTACACGGCCGCGCGGCTGCTCGAGATCGTCTCGCGCAGCAAGGACCCGAGCAAGGTGCTGAATGCGCTGCCCACGAGCTTCAGCACGCCCGAGCTGAACGTGCCCTGCGCCGAGGGCGAGCCCCGGCAGGTGGTCGAGAAGCTGCTCGACAAGGCCTTCCTCGCCAAGCACTTCGCGAAGGGCGAGGTCGGCACGATCGACGGGCTGCGGGTCGACTACAAGGACGGCTTCGGCCTGATCCGCTCCAGCAACACCACGCCGGTGCTGGTGATGCGCTTCGAGGGCCACACCGCGGCGGCGCTCAAGCGCATCGAGACCGACTTCATGGCCGCGCTGCGCGTCGTCAAGCCCGACGCGCAGGTCGCCGCGGCGGCGCACTGAGTCCACGTCGCCTTGCGCGTTCTCATCGTCAAGCTCTCGTCGCTCGGCGATGTGGTGCATGCGATGCCGGTCGTCCATGACATTCGAGTCGCGTTTCCCGATGCCCTGATCGATTGGGTCGTCGAACCCGGCTTCGCACCGCTGGTGCGGCGGGTCGACGGCGTGCACACGGTCGTCGAATGCGCGCTGCGGCGCTGGACCAAGGCGTGGTGGACCGGCGCGGTGCGCGCCGAGTGGCGCGCGTTCAAGGCCCGGCTGCAAGCGACGCACTACGACGCGGTGCTGGACCTTCAAGGGTTGACCAAATCGGCGGTGATCGCGCGGCTCGCGCCCGGCCGCAGCTACGGCCTGGCCAATCGCACCGATGGCGCCAGCCACGAGCCGCCCGCGCGCTGGCTGGTGGACACCGCGATCCGCGTCGAGCCGCACATCCACGCCCTCGACCGCTCGCGCGTGCTGGCGGCGCAGGCGCTGGGCTACACCGCCGCCGGGTCGCCGGTGTTCGGCCTGCGCGCAGCGCCGATCGCGCGCGACGGCGCGCCGCCGACCGTGGTGTTCGTGCACGGCACCTCACGCGACGACAAGCTCTGGCCCGACGACCACTGGATCGAACTCGGCCGGCGCGTCGTGGCCGAAGGCTGGCGCATCACGTTGCCGCACGCCGGCGCGGTGGAGCAGGCGCGCGCACAGCGCATCGCCACCGCGATCGGCGAAGCGGCGGAGGTCTGGCCGGCGATGAACCTCGATGCGCTGACCGATCGCCTCGCCGCCACGCAAGGCGTGATCGGTGTGGACAGCGGCCTGAGCCACATCGCCGTCGCGCTCGACCTGCCGCACGTGCAGCTCTACAACTTCCCGACGGCCTGGCGCACCGGCCCGCAGCCGGCGCACGGGCACCGGCATCAGGTGTCGGTCGAGGCGCAACCGACGCCGTCGCTCGACGCGGTTGCCGCCGCCTGGGCCGGCGTGCGCGAGGCCGCGCGGTGAGCACCTGGCGCGAGACGCGCGCGCGGGCGCTGTACTCGGCGCTGCTGTGGCTGCTGCAGCCGGTGTACGCGCTGCGCCTGTGGTGGCGCGGCCGCGCCGAGCCGCTCTACCGTGCGTGTCTGGGCGAGCGTTTCGGGCGCTATGCCGAACCGGCGAGCGCCGGCTGGATCTGGCTGCATGCGGTCTCCCTCGGCGAGACGCGCGCCGCCGCCCCGCTGGTCGACGCGCTGCGGGCCGAGCACCCGGCGATGCGCCTGCTGCTGACCCACGGCACCGCCACCGGCCGCGAGGCCGGCCAGGCGCTGCTGCGCGAGGGCGACCGCCAGACCTGGCTGCCGTACGACACACCCGGCGCGACCCGGCGCTTCATCGCGCAGTTCCGGCCCGCGCTCGGCGTGCTGATGGAGACCGAGATCTGGCCGAACCTGCTGCTGGCGGCACAGGCCGGCGAGGTGCCCGTCGTGCTCGCCAACGCGCGCCTCAGCGAGAAGAGCTTGCGCCGCGGCCAGCGCTTCGACGCGGTGCTGCGCCCGGCGATCGACAGCGTCGCGCTGGTGCTGGCGCAGTCGGACGACGACGCCGCGCGCCTCCGCGCCGCGGGCGCGCGCGCGGTCGAGGTCTGCGGCAACCTCAAGTACGACCTGACGCCGGACCTGGCGCAACTCACCCGCGGTGCCGCCTGGCGCGCGCGCCTGGGCCGCGATGTGGTGCTGGCCGCCATCACCCGCGAGGGCGAGGAGGCGCTGCTGCTCGACGCCTGGCGCCGCACCGCCCACGGCGACACGCTGCTGCTGATCGTGCCGCGCCACCCGCAGCGCTTCGACGAAGTCGCGGCGCTGGTGCGGGGCGCCGGCCTCACGCTCGCGCGGCGCAGCGGCTGGGCCGACGCGCCGCCGGACGACGCGCTCCAGGCGCAGGTCTGGCTCGGCGATTCGATGCGCGAGATGGCGCTGTACTACGCGGCCGCCGACGTCGCGCTGCTGGGCGGCAGCTTCGCGCCGCTGGGCGGGCACAACCTGATCGAGGCGGCGGCCTGCGGCTGCCCGCTGGTGATGGGGCCCAGCACGTTCAACTTCAGCGAGGCGGCCGAGCTGTCGCTCGCGGCGGGTGCGTCGCTGCGGGTGGCCGACATGGAGGAGGGCGTCGCGCTCGCGCTGGCCCTGCTGGAAGCGCCGCCCGAGCTGGAAGCGGTGTCGACGCGTGCGCTGGAGTTCGCGTCGCGCCATCGCGGCGCGGCGGCGCGCATGGCGCGGCGGATGCGGCCGCTCGTCATCGGCCCGGGCTTGTCGACGCGCGTGGCGACGTCGTAGGCGACAGCCGCACGCGCGGCCGGCGTCAGCGGATCAGCAGCGAGTCGACCGACGCCACGTCCTGCGGCGTCAGGCGGCCTGAGGCCTGGCGCAGCCGCAGGCTGGCCATGATCGCGTCGTAGCGCGCCTTCGCGAGCTGGGCCTGGGTGTTGAACAGCTGCGCCTGCGCGTTCAGCACGTCGATGTTGACCCGCACGCCGACCTTGAAGCCGAGTTGCGTGGCCTCGAGCGCGAGCTTGCTGGACGACTCGGCGGCCTCGAGCGCGGCGACCTGCGCTGCGGCCGATCCGACCTGGTAGTAGAGCTGGCGCGTCAGCTGCGTGACGCTGCGGCGCGCGTTCTCGAGGTCGCTCAGCGATTTGTCCTCGAGCACCAGCGTCTCCTTGATCCGGTTCTGGATCTGGAAGCCGGAGAACAGCGGCACGTTCAGCGTCACGCCGATCTGGCTGGAGGTGGTCGGCGTGCCGTACGAGAACGGGCTCGAGCCCGGCACCAGCGGGTTTGACGAGGTGAGCTGCCCGGCCACGTCGGTGCGGCCACGGCCGTAGCTCGCGTTCAGCGTGACGACCGGCAGCCGGCCGGCCTTGGCCCGGTCGGTGTCGAGCCGGGCGATCTCGAGCGCGGTGCGGGCCTTGCGGATCAGCGGGTGCTCGGCGTCGGCGCGCGCGACCCAGTCGTCGATGTTGGCCGGCGCCAGCGGCGGCAGCGCGATCGGCACGGCCAGCTGCTTGGGCACGACACCGCTGCGGCCGACGGTCTGGTCGAGCAGGATGCGGCGGGTGGTCAGGTCGTTCTCGGCCTGGATCTGCGTGAAGCGCGCCAGGTCGTAGCGAGCCTGGGCCTCGCGGGTGTCGGTGATGGTGGCGGTGCCGACCTCGAAGTTGCGCTTGGCCGAGGCCACCTGCTCCGAGATGGCCGCCAGGCTGGCGCGCGCGGTGGCGAGGTTGTCCTGCGCGGCGAGCACGTCGAAGTAGGCCTGCGAAACGCGCAGGATCAGGTCCTGCTCCGAGGCTTCCAGGTCGGCGCGGAACGCATCGACGGCCTTGGCGGACTGCGCGATCGTCGCGTCGTTGGCGCGGTTGAAGAGCGTCTGCGAGCCGTTGACGGTGGCGCCGTAGCTGTTGCTGTTGGCCGTTTGCGTCGAGGGCGCGTCGGGCGTGCTGCTCAGCTGCCGGCCGGCGGTGACGCCCAGGCCGACCTGCGGAAGCCGAAGGCCGCGGGCCTGGTCGTAGCGGTACTGGGCCGCGTCCAGGCTCGCCCGTGCCGACAGGAAGGCGGCGTCGTAGCCGTACGCCGTCTGGTAGAGCTCCTGCAGGCTCTGCGCCCGGGCGCCCAGCGTCGCGAACGCCAGCGGCAACGCGGCGGCGAGCGCCACCGCGAGCGCACGCGGACGGGCGTGGCGCAGGGAAGGGAAACGGTGGCTCAGCGGCATGGGATGGACCTCTCCAACACGGTTTCGGGTTCTTGTCTTTGGTGTTCAGTAGCGTGGAACGCGCGGGTCGATCTGCTGCGACCAGGCGTCGACGCCGCCCGCGAGGTTATAGACCGCTTCGAAGCCCTGGCGCTCGAGAAATGCGACGACCTGCGCACTTCGGGCGCCGTGATGGCAGATGCAGACGACGGGCTGCACCGGATCGAGCTCGTCGATCCGCGCCGGGATGCTGTTCATCGGCATCAGCCGCGTCTCGAGGCCGTCGATGCGGATGGCGGCGTGCTCGAACTCCCAGGGCTCGCGCACGTCCAGCAGCAGGGGCACCGGCGCGCCGGCGGCCGTGCCCATGGCGGCAAGGTCGCGTGCCGAGAGTTCCTTCATCAGAAGTGGAACCGCGTCGGCTCGGGGAAGCCGCGCAGGCGCTGCGCCACCGTGTCGAACAGCACCCGGCGCTCCAGTCCCTGGTCGGCGGTGCGCGTGATCAGCACCGCGCGCATCACCGGCTCGTTGCCGACGATCGCCGCCAGCCGCCCGCCGACCTTGAGCTGCGACAGCAGCGCCTGCGGCACCTCGGCCACCGAGCCGGACAGCAGGATCACGTCGAACGGGCCGTCGCCGGTCAGGCCGCCGCTGCCGTCGGCCGTCACGACGGTGACGTTCGAGACGCCGGCGCGGCGCAGGTTGGCGGTGGCGAACGCGGCCAGCTCGGGGTCGATCTCGAGCGTGGTGACCTGCTGCGCCTTGTGGGCGAGCAGCGCGGCCATGTAGCCGGAGCCGGCGCCGATCTCGAGGACGCGCTCGTGCCGGTGGACGTCGAGTTCCTGCAGCAGTCGCGCTTCGATCTTGGGCGCGAGCATGCACTGTCCGTTGGACAGCGGCACCTCGGTGTCGACGAAGGCCAGCGCCCGGTGCTGCGGCGGCACGAAATCCTCGCGCTTGACGACGGCGAGCAGCTCCAGCACGCCGAGATTGAGCACATCCCAGGGGCGGATCTGCTGTTCGATCATGTTGAAGCGGGCTTGTTCGATGTTCATGGTGGTCGCAGGAAGAGGATGGCGCGCCGGGATTCTATTTCGTGGGCTCGGCGGCGAGACGTGCCGGCGCGCCGGTCCAGCGGCGTTTCGCCCACACGGCCAGGTCGTCGAGGTAGCAGTAGATCACCGGCACGACCACCAGGGTCAGCAACGACGAGGTGATTACCCCGCCGATCACCGCCTGGCCCATCGGCGCGCGCTGCTCCGAGCCTTCGGACAGCGCGAACGCCAGGGGCACCATGCCGAAGACCATCGCCAGCGTCGTCATCAGGATCGGGCGCAAACGGACTTGCGCGGCGTGGAGCAGGGCGTCCTCGCGGCTGCGCGGCGGCTCGCCGTGGTCGCCGGCGCGGGACCGGATGGCGAAGTCGACCAGCAGGATCGCGTTCTTCGTCACCAGCCCCATCAGCATCACGACGCCGATGATGCTGAACATGTTCAGCGTCGAGCCGAACACGAGCAGCGTCAGCACCACGCCGATCAGCGTCAGCGGCAGCGCGCTCATCAGCGCGATCGGCTGCAGGAAGCTCTTGAACTGGCTGGCCAGGATCATGTAGATGAACACGATCGCCAGCGCCAGCGCACCGATCGCGTACTGGAACGACTCGGTCATGTTCTTGGTCGAGCCGCCGAAGCTGTAGCGGTAGCCGGGCGGCCAGGCGATGCCGTCCAGCACGGCCTTGATCGCGGCCGACACCTCGCCCGCGCTGCGGCCGAACGCGCTGGCGTCGAAGTTGATCTCGCGGTTCAGGTCACGGCGGTTGATCTGGTTCGGCCCGGTCGAGGCGCGGATGTCGGCCACCTGCGAGAGCCGCACCGAGCGCGGCGTGCCGTCGGCCCCGGCGGGCACGTTGATCGGCGTGCGCTCCAGATCGGCGATCGAGACCCGCGCGTCGGGGCTGAGGCGCACGTTGACGTCGTAGTTCTCGCCATCCGGCGCGCGCCAGTTGCCCACCGTGGTGCCTGCGATCATCGTGCGCAGGCTGGTCGCGAGCATGTTGACGTTGAGGCCGACATCGGAGGCGGCGTCGCGCTTCACGTCGATCGCGACGGTGGGCTTGTCGGGCTTGAGCGTGCTGTCCAGGTCGACCAGCCCGCGGATCGCCTGCAGCTGCGGCGTGATGGTGCGCGACAGCCTCTCCAACTCTGCGAGATCGGGGCCCTGCACCGAGAACTGCAGGCTCTTGCCGCCCCCCAGGTCGGTGGTGCCGATGTTGGTGATCGTGATGCCCGGGATGCGCGCGAGCTTGGCGCGCAGCGGCACCGTCATCTGGTCGATGCTGCGGCTGCGGTCCTTGCGGTCGACCATGCGCACATAGACCGCGCCGTAGATCTTGCCCGCGGCCTGGCCGCTGTTGATCGTGGTGACCGTGTACTTCACTTCGGGCAGCTCGCGCAGCGCCGCGTCGATCTGCTTGGCGCGGGCCTCGGTCTGCTCCAGCGACGAGCCGACCGGCGTGTAGAAGTTGATCTGCGTCTCCGAGAAATCGGCCTTGGGCACGAACTCGGCGCCGAGCAGCGGGATCACGAAGAAGCTGGCGACGAAGGTGCCGAGCGCGATCGCCAGCGTCGCCAGCTTGTGCTTCAGCGACCAGCCGAGGATGCGCTGGTAGCCGCGCGACAGCGCGTTCGTCAGCCGGTCGAACAGGTGCGTGACGCGGCCGATCGTGCGGTCGTAGCGGGTCACGCGCGGCGCATCCGGATCATGCTGGGCCGAATGCGGGTCGTGCCAGACGCTGGAGAGCATCGGGTCGAGCGTGAAGCTGACGAACATCGAGATCAGCACCGCCGCGACGATCGTCAGGCCGAACTCGTGGAAGAACTTGCCGACGATGCCGCCCATGAAGCCGATCGGCAGGAACACCGCGACGATCGACAGCGTGGTCGCCAGCACCGCCAGGCCGATCTCGTTGGTGCCGTCGAGCGCGGCCTGGTGCGCGCTCTTGCCCATCTGCACGTGCCGCACGATGTTCTCGCGCACCACGATCGCGTCGTCGATCAGCAGGCCCACGCACAGGCTCAGCGCCATCATCGTGATGCTGTTGATCGTGAAGCCGAACAGGTACATGAACAGGAAGGTGCCGATCAGCGCGATCGGCAGCGTGAGGCCCGTGATGACCGTGGAGCGCCACGAGTTCAGGAACAGGAACACGATCAGGATCGTCAGCGCCGCGCCCTCGAACAGCGTGCGCTTGACGTTCGCGACCGAGACGCGGATCGAGCGCGAGTTGTCGCGGTTGACCTCGACCGTCACGCCCGGCGGGAACAGCGGCTTGGCGTCCTTCAAGGCCTGCTGCAGCCCGTCGACCACCGCGATCGTGTTCTCGCCCTGCGATTTCTGCACGCTCAGCAGCACGGTGCGCTGGCCGTTGTAGAGCGCGACGCTGTCGATCTCCTGCGGGCCGTCGGCCACGTCGGCGACCTGCCACAGCTTGACGGGGCTGCCGTTGGCGCCGCGCCGCGCGACCACGATCTCGCGGAAATCCTCCGGCCGCTGCAGGCGGGCGTTGATCTGCACCACGCGCTCCTGCTCGGGTGAGCGCAGCGCGCCCATCGGCAGCTCCTGGTTCTCGCTGCGCACCGCGGCGACGACCTGGTCGATGCCGACGCCCAGCGCGTCGAGCGCGGCCGGCTTGACGTAGAGGTTGATCTCGCGCTCGGTACCGCCGATCACGCTGACCGAGCCGACGCCGCGCACGTTCTCGAGCTTCTTCTGCAGCACCTGCGTCGCCCAGGTGGTCAACTCCTGCGGCGACTTCTTGCCGTCGGTCGACAGCAGCGCGACGTTGAAGATCGGCACGCTCTGCGGGTCGAAGCGCGAGATGCGCGGCTCCTTGACCTCGTCACGCAGCAGCGGGCGGATCAGGCCGACCTTCTCGCGCACGTCGTCGGCGGCCTTGCGGCCGTCGACATCGAGGTTGAACTCGACGATCACGACCGACGTGCCCTCGTACGAGCGCGAGTACAGCGAGCTGATGCCGGCGACGGTGTTGACCGCCTCTTCGACCTTCTTGGTCACCTCGCTCTCGACGATCTCGGGCGAGGCGCCGGGGTAGTCCATCACGACCACGACGGTCGGGAAGTCGATGTTCGGGAACTGGTCGACCGCGAGCCGCTGGTAGCTGAACAACCCGAGCACGACGAACGCCAGCATGACCATCACGGCCATCACCGGGTTGCCGATCGAGACGCGGGTGAACCACATGGGCTCAGCCGGGCGCGGAGGCGGTCGGCGCGGGCGCGGTCACCGGCGCTGCCGCGGGCGCCGCGAGCTTGACGGCCGTGCCGTCGCGCAGCGCGCCGGCGCTGGCGCGCAGCAGCACGTCGCCCGCGGCGGCGCCGCTCAGCAGTTCGACGGCGGCTTCACTGCGCCCGTCGATCGACGCGATCCCGCGCGCGCCGAGCTCGACCGTGCGCTGCCGCACCTGCCCGCCCTGCACCGCGAGCACGTAGGGCCGGGCCTGGTCGACCCGCACGCTGGCGACCGGCGCGACCAGCGCATCGCGCCGCTGCAGCTCGATCTGGCCGCGCGCGAACAAGCCCTGGCGCAGCCCCGGCTGAGGCTGCAGCGCCAGGTAGACGAGCACGGCGCGCGTGCCGGCCTGCGTGCTCGGGTTGATGCGTGCCACGGTGGCGGTGGCCGCTTCGGCGAGGCCGTCGACATTCAGCCGCGCGGTCTGGCCGATCTGCACCGCGCCCACGTCCTCGGGGGCCACAGCCGCTTCTAGCTCGATGCGCGACAGATCGACGATCTCGACCACGCGGGCCTCCACGCCGACGCGCTCGCCGGGCTGCACGAAGCGCTGCGAGACGATCCCGCCGATCGGCGCGACCAGCTGCGAATCGGCGCGCGACTTGCGGGCCAGCTCGGCGGCGGCCAGCGCGGCCTGGTAGCTGGCCGCGGCGCCGGCCTTGGTCGAGACCGAGGTTTCCAGCCCGGTGGCGGAGATGAAGCCCTGCTCGACCAGCGCGCGGTTGTTCGCGAGCGTGCGCCGGGCGATGTCGAGCTGCGCGCGCGCGGCGATCGCCGTCTGCTCGGCCTGCCTGACGCGCCACTCGAACTCGGCGGTGTCGAGCTGGCCGATCACCTGGCCGGCCTTGACGGCGTCGCCCTCGCGCACCGTCAGCGACTTGACCTCCGATGCGATCCGCGCCTTCACGACCGCGCTGGTCACCGCCTTCAGCCCGCCCGAGACGGCGAGCGTCCGCGCCAGCGGCAGCACGCGCGCGGTGCTCACGTCCGCCGCGCCGAGCTCGAGTGGCTGCGCGGCGGCGGCGGGCGCGTTCGCGACCGCCTGCAGGCGCCGGCCGGCGACGATGCGCGCGCCCAGCGCCACGATCAACGCGAGCGCGACCAGCGCGAGCGTCCATTTCATCCAGGGCTTCATGGGTGGGGCGGGGCCTTCCTGCGCGTGGCGGAGGCGGGGGCCGCGGCCGGGCGCCGCAGGCCGTTGACGACGGTGTCGATGTGGGTGTCGATGAAACGGTGCGGATCGAGCTCGCGGCTGGGCAGGTGGCACGGGCCGATCGAGTGCCGGTGCAGGCACATCATCAGCGTCGGGAAGATCAGCAGGTGCACGGTCTCGAACAGGTTGACCTGGCGCAGTTCGCCGGCGTCGATGCCGCGCTGGAGCACGCGCGTGAACAGCGCGCGGCCGGGCTCGATCACCTCGTCCATGTAGAACAGCGCGAAATCGGGGAAGTTGCCCATCTCGGTCAGGATGATCTTGAAGATGCCCGAGGCCGGCGTCTCGCCGATGCGCTCCCACCAGGTGTGCATCAGCAGCGACAGCAGCGCCTGGGTGTCGCCCTCGAAGCCGTCGGCGATGTCGGCGCCTTCGCGGATCAGCGCGCCGAGGTTCTCGCGCACCACCGCCTTCAGCAGTTCTTCCTTGCTCGGGTAGTACAGGTAGAGCGTGCCCTTGGAGACGCCGGCGCGCGCGGCGACGTCTTCGGACCGGGTGGCCTTGAACCCGCGCTCGACGAACAGCTCGAGCGCCGCGGCGAGCAGCTCCTGCGGTCGGTCTTCCTTGCGGCGCTGCCGCACGGAGGCGGGGCCGGTCGCAGTCGTGCGGGCGGAGGCGGGTGATTTCATACTGACCGAGCAGTCAGTAATGTATCCGCCGGGACACACAGGGTCAAGGCAAGGGCGCTGCCGTGGAGCAGCGGCGGGGCGCATCGGTAAGATCGCGCGTCCCTCATTCGCCGGAGTCGTCGTTGGATCTGATCCTGTTGTTCAAGGCCGCCATCATGGGCGTGGTCGAGGGCCTGACCGAGTTCCTGCCGGTCTCCAGCACCGGCCACCTGATCCTGGCCGGCTCGCTGCTCGGCTTCCACGACGACAAGATGAAGGTGTTCGACATCGCGATCCAGACCGGCGCGATCGTCGCGGTGATCATCGTCTACTGGCAGCGGCTGCGCGAAACCATGGCCGGCCTCGGCAACGACGTCAAGGCCCAGCGCTTCGCCGTCAACGTGGCGATCGGGTTCCTGCCGGCCGTGCTGCTGGGGTTGCTGTTCGGCGCGGCGATCAAGGCGCACCTGTTCACGCCGATCGTCGTGGCGAGCACCTTCATCGTCGGCGGCTTCATCATCCTGTGGGCGGAGCGCCGAGCGGCCGTCGCCACCCGCGTCGAGACGGTCGACGACATGACCCGGCTCGACGCGCTGAAGGTCGGCCTGGTCCAGTGCCTGGCGATGATCCCGGGCACCAGCCGCTCCGGCGCCACCATCATCGGCGGCATGCTGCTCGGCCTGAGCCGCAAGTGCGCGACCGACTTCAGCTTCTTCCTCGCGATCCCGACGCTGGTGGGCGCGGGCCTGTACAGCCTCTACAAGGAGCGCGCGCTGCTGTCCGTGGCGGACATCCCGCTGTTCGGCGTCGGCCTGCTGTTCTCGTTCCTGTCGGCGTGGGTCTGCGTGCGCTGGCTGCTGCGCTACATCTCGACCCACACCTTCGTGGTGTTCGCGTGGTACCGGATCGCGTTCGGCCTCGTGGTGCTGGTGACCGCGTACTCCGGCCTCGTGAGCTGGTCCGACTAGGTCTTGGTGAACACCAGGTCCCAGACCCCGTGGCCGAGCTTCAGGCCGCGGTTCTCGAACTTGGTGAGCGGCCGGTAGTCCGGCTTCGGCGCATAGCCTTCGGCGGTGTTGCGCAGCGCCGGTTCGGCGCTCAACACGGCCAGCATCTGCTCGGCATAGGGTTGCCAGTCGGTCGCGCAGTGCAGGTAGCCGCCCGGCGCCAGGCGGCTTGCCAGCAAGGCGACGAACTCGGCCTGGATCAGCCGGCGCTTGTTGTGCTTCTTCTTGTGCCAGGGGTCGGGGAAGAACACGTGCACGCCGGCCAGCGAGCCGGGCGCGATCATCTGCTGCAGCACGTCGACGGCGTCGTGCTGGATCAGCCGCAGGTTCGTCAGGCCGCGCTCGCCGATCTGCTTGAGCAGCGCGCCGACGCCTGGCGTGTGCACCTCGACGCCGACGAAGTCCGTGCCGGGCAACGCCTGTGCGATCGCCGCGGTGGCGTCGCCCATGCCGAAGCCGATCTCGAGGACGAGCGGCGCGCGGCGGCCGAAGCCGGCCGCGAAGTCGAATGGCGCGGCCGCGTACGGCAGCAGGAAGCGCGGCCCGAGGTCCGCCAGCGCGCGGGTCTGCCCCGGCCCCATGCGGCCGGCGCGCACGACGAAGCTGCGGATGCTGCGGCGATCAGGCCGTTCGGCGGGGGCGGGGGCGTTGGCGTCGGTCATCGTGCTGGCAGGAGTGCAGGGCGACCGGATTGTGCAAGACGCGGCACCGGCCGACCGCCGATCGGCACCCAGCCGCGGGATGCGGGCACGCGGCGGGGCTGATAGGCTCGCGCCATGTCGTTGCATCTGCCGTTCACCCTCGCGAGCCTCGTGCTGGCGCTCGTCGCCAGCGCCGGCCCGGCGCACGGCCGCGAGGCGCCGAAGCGCGCGGCGGCGGCGAGCAACAGCCTGCCGGCCGCCGTCGCGAATGCGATCAGGGCTTCCGGCTTGCCGCCGAAGAGCTTCGGCCTGTACGCGCAGGAGGTCGTCGGCGAGCGCACCGCGTTCGCGCTGAACGCCGAGCAGCCGTACACGATGGCGTCGACGACCAAGATCGTGACCTCGCTGGCCGCGCTCGACCTGCTGGGCCCCTACTACCGCTGGCGCACCTCCGCCTTCGCGCTGGGCACCCTGGCCGAGGGCAAGCTGGTCGGCGACCTGCTGATCGTCGGTGGCGGCAACGCGCAGCTCACCTCGCAGGGGCTGGCCGCCTGGTTCAAGCGCATGCACGAGCAGGGCCTGCGCGAGATCGAGGGCGACATCGTCCTCGACCGCTACGCCTTCCAGCTCACGCCGGCCGATCACCGCGGCACGCCGCTGCAGTCGGCGGGCGAGCCGCGCCACGTGTGGCCCGATGCGATGACGCTCGACGAAGGCCAGGTCGACGTGGTCGTGCAGCCCTCGCGCGGCGGGCGCGCGGCGCTCGCGCTGCGCCCGGCCCTCAGCGATGTGCGGATCGACAACCGCGTGACGATGGGCGGGGGGTGCAGCGTCGTGCCGATCTGGCAGGGTGGCCGCGACGGCCGCGCCACCGTGATCGTGCAGGGCAGCTGGGGCGCCGCCTGCGGCACGCGCACCGTGAGCTTCGTGCCCCCGCCCGACAGCGGCATCGCCGCGCGCGCGCTGCCGGCGATGTGGGCGGCCACCGGCGGCGTGCTGCGCGGCCGGGTCGTCTCCGCGGCGGTCGTGCCGGGCGTGAGCCCGATCCCGCTGGGGCCCGACGGCGAGCCGGTGCAGCCGCTGTCGTTCGACCGCTCGAAGCCGCTGACCGAGCTGGTCCGCGACATCAACAAGGTCAGCGACAACGTCGGCGCGCGCAACCTGATGCTGTCCCTGTCGCCGGGCTTTCCGTCCCGGCCGGCAACGCTGTCGGGCGCGCAGCGCACCATGACCCTGTGGTTGCGCGACCAGGGCCTGGCCGACGGGGATGTCGAGGTCGAGAACGGCTCGGGCCTGTCGCACACCGAGCGCGCCAAGCCGCGCGCGCTGGTGCAGCTGCTGCGCAAGGCGTGGCGCGCGGCCCAGGCGCAGGCCTTCTTCGATTCGCTGCCGATCGCCGGCGTCGACGGCACGATGAAGGGCCGCCTGATCGGCAGCCGCGCGGCCGGCCAGGCCTACCTGAAGACCGGCACGTTGAACGACACACGCGCGCTTGCCGGCTACGTCCACGGCGCCAGCGGCAAGATGTACGCGGTCGCGTTGATGGTCAACAGTGCCGACCCCGCCGCCGGCCGCCCCGCGCTCGACGCGATGGTGGCGTGGCTGGCGAAGAACGGTTGAACGCCGCGCCCGCGCGCACGGCCGGCAGCGGCGCCGTGCGCCCGCGCGCGCGGTGAGCGCCCGGATGCGCCTGCTCTACCTCACCATGGCCGACGTCGACGATCGGTCCTATGGCGGCGCGATCCGCAGCCATCACCTGCGCGAGGCGATGCTGGAGCTCGGCGAGGTGGACACGCTGGTGATCCACCGCGCGATTCGCACCAGGCTCGACACCGATTGGCAGCCCGGCCGTGTCAGGCGTGGTCTCTACGGGCCCGGCTCCTCCGGCCCACTCGGCGAGCTGGGCCAGCGGCTGGCGATCCGGCGCTGGGTGCGCGCGATCGTGCACGAGGGACGCTACAACGCGATCGTCGCGCGCTACGTCGGGCTGGCGCTGTTCGTGCCGCGCGATGCCTGGCCCCGGCTTGTGATCGACGCCGACGACATCGTCAAGTCGATCCCGGCCGACGTGAAGGCGCCGCTGGATGTGCGCGTCGCGCTCTGGTTGCGCAACCGTGCGGCGCGCGCCGCGCTCACCCGCGCGCGGCACGTGTGGTTCGTGAACCCGGCCGACAGCACGCGCCTGCGGGCACGGGGCTCGTCATGGGTGCCCAACATCGTGTCGATGCCCGATCCGGAGCGCGTCCGCGCCGCGCCGGTCCCCGGCCGATTGCTGATGGTCGGCTACTTCCACCACGCGCCGAACGCGCAGGGCCTGCAGTGGTTCGCGTCCGAGGTGCTGCCGGCGCTCGTGGCGCAGTTCCCGCAGGTCGAGTTGCACGTGGTCGGCAAGCACCCGGCGGGCCTCGCCGCATCGCTCGCGAACAGCGGAGTGGTCTTCCACGGTTTCGTGGAGTCGCTCCAACTCGACTACGACCGCGCGGCGCTGGTGGTGGCGCCGATCCAGTTCGGTGGCGGCACGCAGATCAAGGTCATCGACGCGCTTGCCCACGGGCGACCGCTGGTGGCCTCACGGTTCGCGCATGCCGGCTTCGCCGGCGAGCTGACGGACGGCGTGCACCTGCGTGTGGCCGAAGGCGCGCCCGACTGGATCGCGCAATGCGCCGCCGTGCTGCGCGACCCGGCCCCGGCCGAGGCGATGGCGCAACGCGGGCAGGCCGTGGCGGCCGACACCCGCGCGGCGCAGCGTGTCGTCGAGACCGTGCACGACACCTTGTCCCGCATCGTCGGTGACACGCCCGCGGCGGGCCCGCGGACGGGCTCGGGCGATGCCGGCAGGCGCTAGAATCGCGCCCAGCCGCGGGTGTAGTTCAATGGTAGAACGGCAGCTTCCCAAGCTTCATACAGGGGTTCGATTCCCCTCACCCGCTCCAGCCTCGAGGCGCCGCCTCGGCTGAATTTCGCCGCGACGGCGATCGTTACATGACCTTGCTTCGGTTGCGCCGGGCTCACCGGATACGACGATAGAGTCCTCTGGCCGAGGCGCCCGGACAGTGACGTGAGTACGACGTCCGGTCACCGGACACGCGCACGGCCCGTTCGTTCACTCCGTTGGACGCCCGTGTCCGTTCCGCTGGCGTGCACCGCGTGTCGCGCCCTCGCGAACGGCTTACCGAGCATCTTCTTCCCGATCGATTTCCTTTTCCCGAGACACGACATGCGGCGAATCAGCATCGCAGCAGCGGCATCCCTTTGCCTGCTGCTCCCTTCCGTCCAAGCGCAGACCGCTTCTGGCGGTCGGACGACCTACCAGTGGAAGAGCACGCCGGTGGACTGCACAAAGTCCAACGCCACCACCAGCCCGTTCGGCCGCTGCGCCGTCGGCACCCGACCCGTTGCCGCTGCGCCCAAGCCCGCCGCGGTCAAGCCGTCCGCGCCCGCGCCGGTCAACGCGACAACGCCAGTGAAGCCGGTCACGTCGACCGAGGTGGCGGCCGTGGCGTCGCCGACCGCGGGTTACGTCAAGTGCGCGGAGTTCAACCAGCTGTGCCGGATCGGCGAATCGAGCCTGCTGATCTGGGGCAAGGGCACCCGGTTCAGCACCGGCACGGTGGTGGACAAGAGCGTCTGGTGCAACGGATCCCTCGGGTCGGACTTCGCCGACAACCGCGGAACGGCCTGCTGGATCAAACCGGTCGGCATCGCGAAGGACACCTCCGGCTCCAGCATGGAGCCGCCGGCGCTGCCGGTGGCCGTCCCGGCCCTCCCGGCCCTCCCGGCCGTGCTGCCGGTCGGCGACCTGGGCAGTCCGGTGTTCAAGGTGGCGCCCACCTATGAACGCCCGGCCGAGAGCGACATCGGCGCCTTCCGCACGGCCTGCGCGTTCGCAAAGATGGCGCCCATCGACCCGATCGTCTTCCCGGGGACCGTCGGGAAGTCCCACCTGCACACGTTCTTCGGCAACGTGGCGGTGAACGAGAACTCGACGACCGACTCGCTGCTCGCCTTCGGCAACAGCACCTGCCGCGGCGGCATCGCCAACCGCTCGGGGTACTGGGTGCCGTCGATGATCGACACCGCCACCGGCCAGCCGGTCGTGCCCGACGGCATCAACGTGTACTACAAGAGCGGCGCGTTCGCGGGCGACAAGCTGTCGCGCGGCGTGCCGCAGGGCCTGCGCATGGTCGCCGGCAACCCGGCTGCCACCGGGCCGCGCACCGAGAACGATGTGTTCGCCTACCGCTTCAAGTGCATCGGGGGACCGAACGACGAGAACGACAAGTACGGCAGTTCGATCCCGAACTGCGATCTCGGCGCGTCCGTGTGGCAGGAGATCTTCTTCCCGCAGTGCTGGGACGGCGTCAACCTCGACAGCCCGGACCACAAGAGCCACATGAGCTACCCGGTGGCGGTGCCCGATCCCTCCAGCACCCGCGGCTGGCAGATGGCGGCCTGTCCGCCGTCGCACCCGGTGATCCTGCCTGAGATCTCGTTCAACGTGATGTACACGGCGAAGACGCGGGACGCCGCGCTGAAGTGGCGGCTCGTCAGCGACAGCTACGACACGACCAAGCCGGGCGGCTACTCGTCGCACGGCGACTGGTTCAACGGCTGGCGCCACGACATCAGCGAGGCCTGGTTCAAGAACTGCCTCGTCGCGAAGAAGGATTGCCACTCCCACTTGCTGGGCGATGGGCGCATGACCTACTGACGGCGCACCGCGCCGCCCCGGGCGGGGGTATTCTGTCGCGATGACTGAATCCGAATCGGGCGGCCGCCGCACCCTGACGATCGCCACCCAGGCCGATCTGCCCGCGCAGACGCTGGCGGAGTCGGGCTTCGGCCCGTTCGCCGTCGTCGCATGCGAAAGCCGGGACGCCGTGCTCGCGTGCCTCGCCGACGTCCAGTGCGATGCGCTGGTGTTGACGGACGACGATGTCGCGATCGACCTGACTGCGGAAGTCGGCCGCGACATCGCGATCGTCGTGGTCGTGGCCGACCTGCAGGCGGAGCGGGTTCTCGCCTGGCTCGACCGCGGCGTGCAGGACGTGCTGACGGCCGCCGAGCTGGCCGCGCCGTCGCTCGCGCAACGCGTGCGCGCCGCGATCGAACGCAAGCGCCTCGAGCGCGACGCGCGGACGGCCTACGCCACCGACCTGGACACCGGCCTGCCGCACCAGCAGCAGTTGATCGAGCACATGAGCCAGCTGCTGGCCTTGCGCGAGCGCGAGCCCGCGCCGATGGCGGTTCTCGCGCTGCGGATCGAGGGCCTCGCGACGGCCGAGGCGCGTCTCGGTCGCGAGGTGGCGAACGTGCTGCGCCGCAAGGTCGGCGTGCGCCTGCGCGCCGGCGTTCGGGCGAGCGACGTGGTCGCCTCGCTGGGCGACGACAGCTTCGCGGTGCTGCTGGGCTCGATCCTGTCCCCGGCCGACGCGGAGCGCGTCGGCGCCAAGCTGATGCAGGCGCTGATGCAGCCGCTGCGCGCGGCCGGCGAGGACCTGACGGTGGCCACCGCACTGGGCATCGGCCAGTACCCGCAGGACGGCGCCCAACCCGATGCACTGTTGCGCCGTGCGGTCGGCCTGGCGGCCGCGGCGCAGGCCCAGGGCCGCGCCGGGTTCTCGAACTTCGGCGCGCCGGGCGCGGCGGACGCCGGCGCGGCCAACGACGAGTAGCGGCTCGCCGGGCTGTGCGGCGATGGCACTGCCGTCGCACGGGCGCGACCCCTTTCTATAATCGAAAGTTTGCCGACCCCGGCCGGCCCGCCGTACCCAACGAGAGAACCGGATGAAAGCTTCCGAAATCCGCCAGACCTTCCTGAAGTTCTTCGAGGCCAAGGGGCACACGATCGTCTCGTCCAGCCCGGTCGTGCCGGGCGACGACCCGACGCTGCTGTTCACCAACGCCGGCATGAACCAGTTCAAGGACGTGTTCCTCGGCACCGACCGCCGCCCATATTCGCGCGCCACCACCGCGCAGAAGTGCATCCGGGCCGGCGGCAAGCACAACGACCTCGAGAACGTCGGCTACACCGCGCGCCACCACACCTTCTTCGAGATGCTGGGCAACTTCAGCTTCGGCGACTACTTCAAGAAGGACGCGATTGCGTACGCCTGGGAACTGCTGACCGAGGTCTACAAGCTGCCCAAGGAGAAGCTCTGGGTCACCGTCTATGCCGAGGACGACGAGGCCTACCGTATTTGGAACGAGCAAGTGGGCGTGCCGGCCGAGCGCATCGTGCGCATCGGCGACAACAAGGGCGCGCGCTACGCCTCCGACAACTTCTGGATGATGGGCGACACCGGCCCGTGCGGCCCGTGCACCGAGATCTTCTACGACCACGGCCCCGAGATCGCCGGCGGCCCGCCGGGCTCGCCCGACGAAGACGGCGACCGCTACATCGAGATCTGGAACAACGTGTTCATGCAGTTCAACCGCGACGATGCGGGCGTGATGCACAAGCTGCCCAAGCCGAGCGTGGACACCGGCATGGGCCTGGAGCGGCTGACCGCGGTGCTGCAGCACGTGCACAGCAACTACGAGATCGACACCTTCGTCAACCTGCTGGCTGCGTCCAAGAAGGCGGTGGATGTCGCCGGTGGCGAAGATTGCGATGCCGAGGCGCCTTCGCTGAAGGTCATCGCCGACCACATCCGCGCCTGCACCTTCACGGTCGTCGACGGCGTGATCCCGAGCAACGCCGGCCGCGGCTACGTGTTGCGCCGCATCGCGCGCCGCGCGATCCGCCACGGCTACAAGCTCGGCGCGCGCAAGCCGTTCTTCCACACGCTGGTGGCCGCGCTCGCCGCCGAGATGGGCGACGCTTATCCCGAACTGCGCCGCGAGGAGAAGCGCGCGTTCGAGGTGCTGCGGCAGGAGGAGGAGGGCTTCTTCCGCACGATCGCGAATGGCATGGAGATCCTGGAGAAGGCGCTCGCTGCATTGGAAAAGGCGGGCACGAAGCAGATCGACGGCGACACCGCCTTCAAGCTCCACGACACCTTCGGCTTCCCGGTCGACCTGACGGCCGACGTCTGCCGCGAGCGCGGCGTCACGGTCGACGAGGCGCGCTTCGAGGAACTGCTCGACGAGCAGAAGAGGCGCGCCCGCGAGGCCGGCAAGTTCAAGATGGCGCAGGGGCTGGAATACAGCGGCGCGGTGACGCAATTCCACGGCTACGACGAGCTTGCGCGCGAGGGCGTCAAGGTCACCGCGGTTTATGTCGACGGCAGCGCGGTGGCCAGTGCCAAATCGGGCGACGACGCGGTCATCGTGCTCGACCACACGCCGTTCTACGCCGAGTCTGGCGGCCAGGTCGGCGACACCGGCGAGCTGCGCAATGCGAGCTCGCGCTTCCTCGTAGAAGACACCATCAAGGTCCAGGCCGCCGTGTTCGGCCACCACGGCCGTGTCGTCGAGGGCGAGATCAAGGTCGGCGACGCGTTCACCGCCAAGGTCGACGCCGAGCACCGCGCCAAGACCGTACGCAACCACTCGTCGACCCACCTGATGCACAAGGCCTTGCGCGAGGTGCTGGGCGAGCACGTGCAGCAGAAGGGTTCGCTGGTCAATGCCGAGCGCACGCGCTTCGACTTCGTCCACAACGGCCCGCTGACCGACGAGCAGATCGCGAAGATCGAGGCGATCGTGAATGCCGAGATCCTCGCCAATGCCGCGACGAACGCGCGCGTGATGCCGATCGCCGAGGCGCAGACCTCCGGCGCGGTGATGCTGTTCGGCGAGAAGTACGGCGACGAGGTCCGCGTGCTCGACATCGGCAGCAGTCGCGAGTTCTGCGGCGGCACGCACGTGCAACGCACCGGCGACATCGGCCTGTTCAAGATCGTGGCCGAGAGCGGCGTGGCTGCCGGCGTGCGCCGCGTCGAGGCGATCACCGGCGACAACGCGCTGGCCTACCTGCAGTCGCTCGAAGGCACGGTGCAGCAGCTGGCCGGCGCGCTGAAGGCGTCGCCGGCGGAAGTGCCTGCGCGTCTCACGCAGGTGCTCGACCACGTCCGTTCGCTCGAGAAGGAACTGGCGGCGCTGAAGGGCAAGCTGGCGTCGTCGCAAGGCGACGAGCTGATGGCGAGCGCCGTCGACGTGAACGGCATCAAGGTGCTGGCGGCGATGCTCGCCGGCGCCGACGCCAAGACCCTGCGCGACACGATGGACAAGCTGAAGGACAAGCTCAAGACCGCGGCGATCGTGCTCGCCACGGTCGAGGGCGGCAAGGTCCAGATCGCCGCGGGCGTCACCAACGACAGCATCGCCAAGGTCAAGGCCGGCGAGCTGGTCAACTTCGTGGCGCAACAGGTCGGCGGCAAGGGCGGCGGCAAGCCCGACATGGCGATGGCCGGCGGCACCGATCCGGGCAGGCTGGACGCCGCGCTGGCCTCGGTGCGTGGTTGGGTCGCCGAGCGGGTGTGAGGTGAGTCTCTCGATCCGACGGGCCAGGGTCTCCGACGCCGCAGCGCTGGCTCGGCACATGAGCGACCCGGCCGTGTTCGGCGGGCTGCTGCAGATGCCGTATCCGAGTGAAGAGGCTTGGGCGAAGCGGCTGACCGATGGCCTCGGCGCGACCGGTGCCGATGTGATGCTGGTGGCCGAAGGCGATGGCGATCTGATCGGCGCGGCGGGCCTGAATGCCGTCAGCCATCATGTGCGCCGCCGGCACGCCATGGGCCTCGGCATCCACGTCGCGCTGAACGCGCAGCGCCAAGGCGTCGGCAGTGCGCTGATGACGGCCCTGTGCAATTACGCGGACCGTTGGGCCGGCGTGCTGCGGCTGGAACTGCTGGTGTATTCGGACAACGAGACGGCGATCCGCCTGTATCGGAAGTTCGGCTTCGAGGTCGAGGGCACGATGCGCGCCCACGCGCTGCGCGATGGCGTCTACGTCGATTCCCTCGCGATGGCCCGCCTGCACCCGAACCCGCCGACATTGCCGGCGCGCTGACGCGTCAGCCGGCCGGCGCCCAGAACACGCCGATCCAGCCGCGCTCGTCGGTCCAGTGCTCGGGGGCCGCGAAACCGGCGGCCAGCAGCAGGGCGCTGAAGTCCTGGACCGTGTACTTGCACGAGTTTTCGGTATGGATGCGCTCCCCGGCGCGGAACGCGCGCTGCGCGCCCGGCCAGCGGACGGTCAGGGCGTGACGCGCCTCGAGGTGCATCTCCACCCGTGATGCCGCCTCGTTCCACAGGCCGACGTGCCGCCAGTCGGCCGGCGCAAAGTCGCTGCCGATCAGCCGGTTCAGCTGCCGCAGCAGGTTCAGGTTGAACGCGGCGGTCACGCCCAGCGCGTCGTCGTAGGCGGCCTGCAGCACGGCGCCCGGCTTGACGAGGTCCACGCCGATCAGCAGCCCGCCGCCCTGGGCGCGGGCGCGGACCCGCTTCAGGAAGGCCAGTGCGCGCTCGGGCGTGAAGTTGCCGATGCTGGAGCCGGGGTAGAAGAACACGGCGCGGCCGTCGATCAGGTCGTCGTCGAGGTCCAGCGACGCGGAGAAATCCTGGCCCAGGCCGATCACGTCGAGCGCCGGGTGCTCGCGCTGCACCCGGCGGAGCGCGTCGTGCAGGAAATCGACCGAGATGTCCACCGCCACGTACCGGCTCGGCTCGAGCAGCGGGAACAGCCGGATCGCCTTGGCGCAGTTGCCCGCACCCAGATCGACCAGCGTCGCGCCGGCGCCGATGCGGCGCGCCATCGCGGCGCCGTGCTCGGCGAAGATCGCCGCTTCGGTGCGCGTCGGGTAGTACTCGGGCAGTTCGGTGATGGCTTCGAACAGGTGGGATCCGAGGCGGTCGTAGAAGAATTTCGGCGCGGCGTGGGCAGGGTCCGCCAGCAGGCCGGCCTCGATCTCGCGCCGGTCGAGGTCCGTGTCGGCGACGTGGCGCTGCAGGAATCGGGGCGTGCGCGATGGGGTCATGAGGGGATGTGGTGCAATCGTGGCCGACAGGAGCGTCGATCGACGCTGCCCGCACCTTACACCGGCTGGAATCGCGATGCAGATCATGGATGGGCAGGGCTCGGGTAGGACAACGCGCCGTCGATTTCTGGCCGCTTCGGCGGCCGCCGCCGGGCTGGCGTGGTCGGGCGTTGCGAACGCCGCGCATGTGGTGCGGCCGTGGCCGGCCGGCAAGGCGACGCCGCCGCTGGCGCTGACCGATCTGGACGGCAAGAGCTGGTCGCTGGCCGCGTTCAAGGGCCGGCCGGTGATCCTGAATTTCTGGGCCAGCTGGTGCGAGCCGTGCCGCGCCGAGATGCCGTCGCTGGAGCTGCTGCAGACGCGCCACGAGAAGGCTGGCCTGGTCATCCTCTCCGTCAACTACCAGGAGCCGGTGCCGAAGATCAGGCGCTTCCTGGAGACGCTGCCGTTCTCGCTGCCGATCCTGCTCGATCGGGAGGGCGAGGCCGCCGCCGCGTGGACGCCGCGCGTGTTCCCGACCACCGTGCTGATCGACCGCAGCGGCACCGCGCGCAGTTCGGTCATCGGCGAGATCGACTGGATGGGCGACACGGCGCGCGGCCTGATCGAGCCCTTGCTGGCCGCCGCCCCTCGCGCCGCGTGAGCGACCGCGCCCGCCGATAATCCGGCACCTTCCCCCTGGAGCCGACGACATGAACCACCACTTTGGAAAGCGCGGGTCGACCTCATGACGACAGGGTTGCAATTGGGTTTCTCGATCAACGAGATCCTCGCGCTCGCGACGCTGGCCACCGGCAGTTGCTGGGTCGCCTGGAAGCTGCGCAAGCGCCGGCTCGGCGGCGAGCCGGAGAAGAAGCCGCTGTGGGTGAGTTTCGGCGCCGAGCTGTTCGTCGTCGTCGCGCTGATGTTCACCTGCCGCATCGCGGTGGCGGACTGGCCGAAGGTGCCGTCGGGCTCGATGGAGCCGACGCTGCGTGTGGGCGACTACCTGCTCGTCAACCACCTCGCCTACGGACCGCGGCTGCCGTTCACCAACACCGCGATCGAGTTCGGCCAGCCGCAGCGCGGCGACGTGGTCGTGTTCCGCTATCCGGACAACGTGTCCGAGTTCTACGTCAAGCGCCTGGTCGGGCTGCCGGGGGACGTGGTGCGCTTCGACCGCGGCGTGGTCAGCGTCAACGGCGCGCCGTTCGATGTGCAGGTCGTCAGTGAAGGCACCGGCGCGAACGTGCTGCCCGAGGACCGCGGCCAGTGGCTGCTGGACGAGACGGCCGGCGCCAAGATGCGCACGGTAAAGGTCAATCCGTTCGTGATGGGACGCACCGCGCCCAGCGGCATGGGGGCGAGCTGCAGCACCGAGGGTGCGGCGGCGTGGCAGTGCACCGTGCCCGCTCGGCAGTACCTGATGATGGGCGACAACCGCGACAACTCCTCCGATTCGCGCGCCTGGGGCTTCCTGCCGCATGCACAGGTCTACGGCAAGGCGGTGCGGGTGCTCTTTAACCTGCACGACATGTCGCGCGCCTGGACGGCCCTGTGATGTCGGCCCCGTCGATCTTTCTGGCGGGCCGGCACATCGTGCTCGGCCTGTCGGGCGGCATCGCCTGCTACAAGGCGGCGGATTTCACGCGCGAGCTGGTCAAGGCCGGCGCGAGCGTGCAAGTCGTGATGACCGAGGCCGCCGAGCAGTTCATCACACCGGTCACGCTGCAGGCGCTGTCGAACCGCAAGGTGTACACGAGCCAGTGGGACGCGCGCGAGCCCAACAACATGGCGCACATCAACCTGACGCGCGAGGCCGACGCGATCGTCATCGCGCCCGCCAGCGCCGACCTGATCGCCAAGCTGGTGCAGGGCCGCGCCGACGACCTGCTCAGCCTGATGTGCCTGGCCCGGCCGATCGAGCGTTGCCCGCTGCTGGTGGCGCCGGCGATGAACCGCGAGATGTGGGCGCACCCGGCCACCCAACGCAACCTGGCGCAGCTGCGCGCCGATGGCACCACCGTGCTCGGCCCCGGCAGCGGCGACCAGGCCTGCGGCGAGATCGGCGACGGCCGCATGCTCGAGCCGGCCGAGCTGCTCGCCGAGCTGATCGCGTTCTTCCAGCCCAAGCTGCTCGCCGGCAAGCGCCTGCTGATCACCGCCGGGCCGACCTTCGAGCCGATCGATCCGGTGCGCGGCATCACCAACCACTCCAGCGGCAAGATGGGCTTCGCGATCGCGCGTGCCGCAGCCGAGGCCGGCGCGAGCGTCACGCTGGTCGCGGGACCGGTGCATCTGCCCACGCCGCGGCGTGTCGCCCGCATCGACGTGATGACCGCACAGCAGATGTTCGACGCCGCACTGGGCGCCGCGGGTGCGCACGACGTGTTCGTCGCCACCGCCGCGGTGGCCGACTGGCGGCCGGCCCGCTTCAACGACCACAAGATCAAGAAGCAGCCGGGCGAGACCGGCCCGCCGAGCTTCGAACTGACCGAGAACCCGGACATCCTGGCTGCCGTCGCGGCGCTGCCGCAGCCGCCGTACTGCGTGGGCTTCGCGGCCGAGAGCCACGATCTGCTGCGCCATGCGCGCGAGAAGCGCGTGCGCAAGGGCATTCCGCTGATCGTGGCGAACCTCGGCCCGGCGACTTTCGGGCAGGACGACAACGCGCTGACGCTCGTCGACGCGCAGGGCGAACGCGAACTGCCGCGCGCCGACAAGCTCACGCTCGCGCGCCAGCTGGTGGCCGAGATCGCGATGCGCCTGGGGGCCGCGCGATGACGACGACCGTCGACGTCCGCGTGCTCGACCCGCGCATGGCCGATCAGCTGCCGGCCTATGCCACAACGGGCAGCGCGGGGCTGGACCTGCGCGCCTGCGTCGATGCGACTTTGACGATCGAGCCCGGCCAGACCGTGCTGATCCCGACCGGCCTGGCCATCCACATCGGCGATCCGGGCGTGGCCGCGGTCATCCTGCCGCGCTCGGGTCTCGGCCACAAGCACGGCATCGTCCTGGGCAACCTGGTCGGGCTGATCGACTCCGACTACCAGGGGCCGCTGATGGTCAGCTGCTGGAACCGCGGGTCGACGTCTTTCACGGTGCAGCCGCTGGACCGCATCGCGCAACTCGTGTTCGTGCCGGTGCTGCAGGCGAGCTTCCGGGTGGTCGACGATTTCGACGCCTCGTCGCGCGGGTCGGGCGGTTTCGGCTCGACCGGGCGGGGTTGAACGCGCCGAGCGCGGAACTCGCGCCCGGCCGGACACACCAATCGGCAGCCTTGCGGGTCATCGAAGCGTTGAATGCGGCGCAGCGATTGGCGAGAATCACAAGCTGTAACGAATCGGCGCGCGTCGCAGCGAACCGCGCTCAACCGGGATCTGCATGAACAAGAGCTTGACGAGCAGCGCGGCAGCGCTTGCGGTGGTGGTCGCCCTCGCAGGCTGCGGGCGGGAGTCCGCCGCGCCGGCCGCCGCTTCGGCATCCGGGGCGGCGCCCGCATCCGCACCGATGGCGGGGGCCGGGGGCGCACCGGTCAGCGTGAGCAGCGTGCGCGCGGTCGCGAAGAACGTGGAGGTGATGCTGGAAGCGACCGGCACCATCAGCGCGCTGAACAGCGTCGAGATCCGGCCCCAGATCGCCAGCGTCATCACGAAGGTCAACATTCGCGAGGGGCAGTACGTCAAGGCGGGCCAGCTGCTGTTCACGCTCGACGCCCGCAACGACGAGGTCAACCTGGCCAAGGCGCGGGCGCAGCTCGCGCGCGACCAGGCCGCGCTCGCCGATGCGCAGCGCCAGCTCGGCCGCTCGCGCGAGCTGCTGGCGCAGGGCTTCATCTCCCAGGGCGCGGTCGACACCAACCAGACGCTGGTCGACACACAGCAGGCGGTCGTCACCGCCGATCGCGCGGCCGTGCAGGCCGCGCTGGTCGGGCTCTCGTACACCCGCATCGTCGCGCCGGCCGCGGGCCGGGCCGGTGCGATCAACGTGTACGCCGGCAGCACGGTGCAGCCCGCCGGCGCGGCGCTGGTGACGATCACCCAGCTCGATCCGATCGCCGTGAGCTTCAGCCTGCCGCAGCGCCACCTCGACGACGCACTGCAAGCGCTGCGCGGTGGCGGCGGCAAGGTGGTGGCGTTGCTGCCCGAAGCGCGTGGCGAGGTCGTCGGCAAGCTGCAGTTCGTCGACAACCTGGTCGACGCGAATTCCGGCACCGTCAAGGTCAAGGCGCAGTTCGACAACGCCAAGGAAGCGCTCTGGCCGGGCGGCTTCGTCACGGTGCGGCTGGCGGTGCGCACGCTCAAGGATGCGATCGTCGTGCCGCAGGCCTCAGTGATCCAGGGCCCGCGCGGCAGCATCGTCTACACGATCGACGCGGACAACAAGGCGGTGTCCAAGCGCGTCGAGGTGCTTTACGCGCAGGGGCCGGATGCGGTCGCGAGCGGCGTGGCCGCGGGTGATCGCGTCGTCGTCGATGGCCGGCAGAACCTGCGGCCGGGCGCGCGCGTGGTCGAGCGCGCGGCCACCGGCGCGGCCGGGTCGCGGCCGGCGTCTGCGCCGGGTACGGGCGCCAGTTCCGCCGGTGCGGGCGCGGCGGTGACGCCATGAACCTGTCCGAACTCTTCATCCGCCGTCCGGTGCTGACGGTGCTGCTGAACGCGGCGATCGTGGTGGCCGGCGTGATCGCCTACAGCCGCATCCCGGTCGCCGCGCTGCCGAGCTACAACACGCCGGTCATCAACGTCTCGGCGCAACTGCCGGGCGCGAGCCCCGAGACGATGGCGACCTCGGTCGCGCTGCCGCTCGAGAAGCAGTTCTCGACCATCCCCGGCCTCGCGATCATCAGCTCCAGCAACACGCTGGGCAGCACCGACCTGACGCTCGAGTTCGACGAAGGCCGCGACATCGAGGCCGCCTCGGTCGACGTGCAGGCGGCCCTGCTGCGCGCCCAGCGCGCGCTGCCGCAGGACATGACCGCGCCGCCGTCCTACCGCAAGGTCAACCCGGCCGACGCGCCCGTGCTCTTCATGGCGCTGACCTCGCCATCGCTCGATCTTTCCGAGCTCAACGATTACGCCGAGCACCTGATCTCGCCGACGCTCTCCACGCTCGAAGGCGTGGCCCAGGTCACCATCTTCGGCGCCAAGCGCTTCGCGGTGCGGGTGCGCGTGCAACCGCAGGCCCTCGCCGCGCGCAACATCGGCCTCGACGAACTCAGCGCCGCGCTCGGCGCCGCCAACGTCAACACGCCGGTCGGCACGTTGGAGGGGCCCCAGCAGACGCTGACGCTGCTGGCCAACCGCCAACTGCGCAACGCCGCCGAGTTCGGCGACCTGATCGTGAGCATCCGCGGCGGCAACCCGGTGCGGCTGCGCGACGTGGCCTCGGTCGAGGACAGCTACGAATCCGTCAAGACCTTCGCCAGCTTCAACGGCGAGCGCTCGATCTCGCTGGCCGTGTTCCGTCAGCCCGACGCCAACACCGTGAAGGTGGTCGACGCGGTGAAGCGGGCGATCCCGAACTTCCAGTCCCAGCTGCCGCAGTCGGTGCGCGTCTCGCTGGTCAACGACCGCTCGGTGTCGGTGCGCGAGGCGCTGCACGACGTCTCGCTGACGATGCTCGGCACCATCATTCTGGTGGTGCTGGTGATCTTCCTGTTCCTGCGGCGCTTCATGGCGACGGTGATTCCGACCTTGTCGCTGCCGGTCTCGCTGCTCGGCGGCGTGGCGCTGCTGTGGGCGCTGGGCTACACGCTCGACAACATCTCGCTGCTCGGCCTCACGCTCGCGGTCGGCCTGGTCGTCGACGACGCCATCGTGATGCTCGAGAACATCATGCGGCACGTCGAGGAGGGCGTGCCGCCGTTCCAGGCGGCGCTGCGCGGCTCGCGCGAAGTGGGCTTCACGATCATCTCGATCTCGACCTCGCTGATCGCGGTGTTCATCCCGATCTTCTTCATGCCGGGTGTGATCGGGCTGCTGTTCCACGAGTTCGCGGTGGTGGTCACGCTGGCGATCATCGCGTCGGCCTTCGTCTCGCTGACGCTGGTGCCGATGATGGCCAGCCGCTTCCTCAGCGACGAGGCGCACAAGAAGCCGCCCGGCTGGCTGGTGCGCCAGTTCGAGCGCGGCTTCGATGCCGTGCTCGGCGCCTACAGCCGCTCGCTCGATGCGGCGCTGCGGCAGCGCTGGCTGGTCGGCCTGGTCGCGCTGGCCACGTTCGCGGCGACCGCGTGGCTGTTCATCACGATCCCGAAGGGCTTCTTTCCCGAAGAGGACATCGGCCAGATCCGCGTCAGCACCGAGGCCGCCGAGGACACCTCGTTCGCGGCGATGGTGCAGCTGCAGGAGCGCGTCGCGACGATCTTCCGCAACGATCCGAACATCGCCACGGTCAACTCGTTCAACGGCGGCGGCGGGGCGCAGAACACCGGCCGCCTGTTCCTGAACCTGAAGCCGCGCGACCAGCGCCCGCCGATGAAGGAGGTGGTCGAGGGCCTGCGCAAGAAACTGCGCGAGGTGCCCGGCATCACCGTGTTCATGCGGCCGATCCAGAACCTGCAGCTCGGCGGGCGCCAGAGCAAGGCGCAGTACCAGTACATCCTGCAGAGCGTGAAGGCCGACGAGCTGAACACCTGGGCCAGCAAGCTGCAGGAGCCGATGCGCGCCGACCCGATGTTCCGCGACGTGACCAGCGACTCGCAGCTGAAGGGTCTGCATGCCTATCTCAAGATCGACCGCGACCGCGCCAACACCCTCGGCGTCTCGATCGACACGGTGCGCAACGCGCTCTACAGCGCCTTCGGTGAACGCCAGGTCTCGACGATCTACACCAGCGCGGACAGCTACCAGGTCATCATGGAAGTGGCGCCCGAGGCCAAGCAGGACGAGAGCGCGTTCAACAGCATCTACGTGCGCTCGAGCAACGGCACGCTGGTGCCGATCTCGAGCTTCACGACCGTCGAGCGCACCGTCGGCCCGACCTCGATCAACCATGTCGGGCAGTTGCAGGCGGTCACGGTCTCGTTCAACCTCGCGCCGGGCACGGCGCTCGGCGACGCCACCGCGAAGATCGAGAACTACCGCGAGCAGATCCAGCTGCCCTCGTCGATCATCACGACCTACGGTGGCGACGCCGCGGTGTTCAAGAGCTCGCAGGGCAGCCAGGCGATCCTGATCATCGGCGCGCTGCTGGTGATCTACGTGCTGCTCGGCGTGCTGTACGAGAGCTACATCCACCCACTGACGATCCTGGCCGGGCTGCCTTCGGCGGCGGTCGGTGCGCTGCTGATGCTGAAGTTCTTTGGTCAGGACCTGACGCTGATCGCGACCATCGGCATCCTGCTGCTGATCGGCATCGTCAAGAAGAACGCGATCATGATGATCGACTTCGCGCTCGACGCGCAGCGCACCCGCGGCCTGACGCCACTGGAGGCCATCCGCGAGGCCTGCGTGCTGCGCTTCCGGCCGATCATGATGACGACGCTGGCGGCGCTGATGGGCGCCTTGCCGATCGCACTGGGGATCGGCGCCGGCGCCGAGCTGCGTCAGCCGCTGGGCCTGGCGGTCGTCGGCGGGCTGGTGTTCTCGCAGGCGATCACGCTCTACATCACGCCGGTGATCTACCTCGCGCTCGACCGCTTCAGCGGCAAGGGGCCGATCACGACCGCCGAAGGCGAAGCGCACGCGGTTGCCGCGGTCGAGAAGCCGGCCTGACGCCGGCGGCGGTCAATGGAGCGGCGTGCCGGACGGCGCCGTGTTCATCACCGTGAACACGGGCTGGCCGACGCTGCGGGCCTCGATCTCCTCGTCCGTGGCGGCGCGCACGTCGCGCACCGTCAGGTCCAGGCGCAGCGCGATGCCGGCGAGCGGGTGGTTGCCGTCGAGCACGACGTGGCCGGGGTAGACCTCGGTCACGGTGTAGACGGCGTCGGGCGGCATGTCGGGCGTCTTGGCACCCGGCGGCAGGCCGTCGAACTGCATGCCGACCTCGATCGCGTCCGGGAAGATCGCGCGCTCCTCGAAGCAGACGAGCGCCGGGTCGTAGTCGCCGAAGGCGTGTTCGGGTTCGAGATGGAGCTGGGTCGTGAAGCCGGCTTCCTGGTCGAGCAGCGCTTCCTCGACCTTGGCAAGCAGGTCGTCGCCGCCGTAGAAGAACTCGACCGGATCGGCGAGCTCGTCGATGAGCTGCCCGGTGGTGTCCTGCAGCTTCCAGGTGAGGCTGACGACACAGGGGATGGTGATGAGCATGTCAATGCGCGCCGGGCCGCCCCAAGGGCATTGAACGCCCCCTCGGGGGGCAGGAGCGGAGCGACGTGGGGGTTAACGGGCTCGGATGATCGCACAATCGATGATGGACATTTCTCTCGCGACGCCCTTGCTGGGCGGGCTTTCCCCGCAGGTTTTCATGCGGCGCCACTGGCAGAAGAAGCCGCTTCTGATTCGACAGGCCGTGCCGGGCGGCGTCAGCCTGATCGAGCGTGCGCAGCTCTTCGATCTGGCGGCACGCGACGAGGTCGAGGCGCGGCTTGTCGTCCGCGCCGGGGCGAGGTGGTCGCTGCGCCAAGGCCCGTTGAAACGCAGTGCGTTGCCGCCGCTGAAACAACGGGAGTGGACGCTGCTGGTGCAGGGCCTCGACTTGCACGTGCCGGCCGCGCGGGCGCTGCTCGATCGCTTCCGGTTCGTGCCCGATGCGCGCGTCGACGACCTGATGATCTCGTACGCCAGCGATGGCGGCGGCGTCGGCCCGCATGTCGATTCCTACGACGTGTTCCTGCTGCAGGGCCAGGGCCGACGGCGTTGGCGCATCGGCCGCGTCGGGTCGCCGGCGCTGCTGCCCGACGCGCCGCTGAAGATCCTCGCGCACTTCGAGCCCGAGCAGGAGTGGCTGCTCGAACCGGGCGACATGCTGTACCTGCCGCCCGGCTGGGCACACGACGGCGTGGCGGAAGGCGAGTGCACGACCTGCTCCATCGGCTTTCGCGCGGCCGGCCGCGACGAGCTCGCCCGCGAGGTGCTGCAGCGGGCGATCGACGCGGCCGACCCGGACGCGACCGGTCCGCTGTACCGCGACCCGGCGCAGCCTGCCACCGACACGCCGGCATCCATGCCGCCCGCGTTGAACGCGTTTGCTGCCGACGCGGTCCAGCGCCTGCTGCGCGACCCGGCGGCGCTGGCCTGCGCACTCGGCGAGGTGCTCTGTGAACCCAAGCGCGGCGTGTGGTTCGACACCGCCGCCGACGACACCGGCCCGGGCCCCGACACGGCAGAATGGCAGGCGATCGCGCTCGACCAGCGCACCCGCATGCTGTACGACGACCGGCACGTCTTCATCAATGGCGAGTCCTTCCGTGCGGCCGGGCGCGACGCGCGCCTGATGCGGCGCCTGGCCGACGCGCGCCGGCTCGGCCGGGCGGATGTGATGGCGCTCGGCGCCGACGCGCGCGTGCTGGTGGACGAATGGCTGGCGGCCGGCTGGTTGCGGCCCGTGACGAACTGACTCGAGGAGACGACGATGACGATCGAACCCGGCAGCGGTGGTCTTATCACTTCCCGCAGCGAATGGCATGTGGCCCTGCGCGCGGCGCTGGCCGACGCCGCGAACCACGGCGCGCGCGAGCTCTGGCTGTGCGACAACGACTTCTCCGACTGGCCGTTGGGCGAGCGTGCCGTCGTCGAGACCTTTGCCCAGTGGGCCGCGAGCAGCCGGCGCCTGACGCTGGTCGCCCGCCACTTCGACGACGTGGCGCGGCGCCACGCCCGGTGGGTCGAGTGGCGGCGGACGTGGTCACATATCGTGACCTGCCGCACCAACACCGAATTGCCGACCGGCGAGTTCCCCTCCGTTCTCGTCGCGCTAGGCACGGTGACTGTGCGTCTTTCGGACACCGTGCACCACCGTGGACGAATTGCGCACGACAAAGGGGACGAACTGCGCTGCCGCGAAATGATTGACGCGGTTTTGCAACGTTCAGAAGAGGCCTTCCCTGCCAGCGTGACCGGCCTCTAGGGAATCACCCTAGCGCGGGCTATAATCGCAGGCTAGGCACAGAACTGCGCGAGCGTTTCTCTGTCTGCGAACGCTGGGGCTCTGCGATGTTAGGGTTCCCACAATGACCAGTAATTGTTCGACCCCTAATGATTCAGAGGACACCTATGACCAAGTCGCTTTTGCTCGCTTCCCTCATCGCTGCTGCTGCACTGACCGCTTGCGGCAAGAAGGAAGAAATGCCCGCCGCCGCTGCCGCTTCGGCTGCTGCTGCCCCGGCCGTTGCTGAAGCCGCTTCGGCTGCCGCCAGCGCCGTCAGCACCGCCGCTTCGGCTGCTGCCACGGAAGCCATGGCCGGCGCCAGCGCTGCCATGGGTGCTGCCTCGGCCGGCGCGAACGCCACTGCCGATGCGATGAAGGACGCCGCCGGCAAGGCTGCCGACGCCGCCAAGGACGCTGCCGGCAAGGCCGCCGACGCTGCCAAGGACGCTGCTGGCAAGGCTGCCGACGCCGTCAAGAAGTAAATCGGCCGATCCTCGGATCAACCGGTTCTGCAAAAGCCGCCTTCGGGCGGCTTTTTTGTTTTCGGTTCGCCTTCGGGCGGCTTTTTCGTTTTTTCGTCAGCGCAGATCCAGCCAGCCGAACCCGCGCAGCGGATCGGCCACGACGATGTCGTCCGCCGCGCCGCCGCAGACCGGCATCAGCGCGGCCCGCGCCAGCGCCGGCGAGTTGTTGCGTTCGCTGAGGTGGGCCGCGACGAGGTGGCGCAGGCCGCCGTGCAGGCAATCGGCCAGGATCTGCGCCGCGGTGTCGTTCGCCAGGTGGCCGAGCCGTCCGCCGATCCGCGCCTTGAGCGAGGCTGGGTAGCTCGACCCGGCGAGCATCGCGCGGTCGTGGTTGCACTCGAGCAGCAGCGCGTCGCATTGCTGCAGGTTCGCGATCATGTGGGGCGTGCTGGCGCCGGCATCCGTCAGCACGCCGAGATGGCGGGCGCCGTCGGAGACGCGCAACTGCAACGGCTCCTGCGCGTCGTGGACGACGGTGTACGGCATCAACTGCAGGTCACCGATGGCGATCGGCTGCATGTCGCGGGCGAAGTGCAGCAGGCCGTCGCGCAACTCGGGCTGGCCGATCGCGCGCCAGGTGCCGCGGCTCATCCACACCGGCAGCGAGAAGCGCCGCGCCAACGTCAGTGCGCAACCGACGTGGTCGCCGTGCTCGTGGGTGATGAACACGGCGTCCAGGTCGTCGCAGCCAAGGCCGATGCGGCCCAGCCGCGCCTCGAGCTCGCGCAGCGAGAAGCCGCAGTCGATCAGGACGCGGCTGGTCGTGATGCCGCTGTCCGCCTCGACCAGCGTGGCGTTGCCGGCGCTGCCGCTGCCGAGGCTGCAAAAACGCATCGGGCGTGCGGGTCGGCCGGGCGGCTTACTTCAGGTCGTCGAGCAGCAGCGCGGTGATGCGCTTGCCGGCGTCGCCGTTCTCGGGCCCACCCTGGGTGTTCAGCACGGTGACCGTGCTGCGCTCGCCTTCGCTCTTGACGACGACACGGTAGCGCGTCGGGTTGCCGATCTCTTCCTTCTTGCCGAAGCTGAAGATCTTCGACAGCAGGCTCGGTTCTTCCTTGCCGGCGAACTTCGGGTCGACATAGCGGACGAAGTAGACGCCCTGCGTGCGGTCGCGGTCCTCGACCGTGAAGCCACTGCGGTCCAGCGCCACGCCGACGCGGCGCCAGGCGCGGTCGAAGCCGTCGTCGACCTGCAGCGTCGCGCTCGGCTGGCCGGTGACGATGCGGGCCCGCGCCGGCGCGCCGGGTGCGCCGGGGGTGAGCGTCGCGGTCTTCGCCACTTCCTCGGTCGCGCCGAGCTTGAGCATCAGGCGGGACAGCAGTTCGCCCTCGAGCTGCGGGTCGGGCTGGCGCGGCTGCCAGATCGTGCTTTCCTTGCGCTCGCCGGTGTAGACCTCGATCATGCCGCGGTGCGTGATGTAGACCTCGGTGCCGTTCGGGCTGCGCTCCACGCGGGTCCGGAACTTGTCCAGCTCGCCGGTCGAGTACGCGCCGTCGAACACGCGCCCGATCGAGGAACGGACGAAGTCCAGCGGCAGCTTGCCGCGGTTCTCGGCCCAGTCGGTTTCCATCACGCCGGTGGCGGGCTGGTCCTGCGTGAGCACGAAGCCGCGTTCCTTCCAGAACGCCTGGAGTTGCGGCCAGAGCTGCTCGGGGGTCAGGCTGGTGCGCAGCCAGCGCTCGTTGCCCAGGCGCTCGATGCGGACCTCGCCGGCCGTCTGCGGCGCGATCGTCGTCGCGGCGGTGGTGGTCGTGGCGGCCGGCGTGCCGGCCTGGTAGGCGGCGGCGCTCACGGCGCCGCCTTGCGGCTGCTGGTAACGCGAGTCGCGGGTCAGCTGCGTCAGGTCGGGCGGCACCTCGAGGCCGGTCGTGCGCGCGGTGCTGTTGGTCCGGTAATCGATCTTGTCGCCGGACATGAGGTTGTCCAGCGTGGAGCAGCCGCCGAGGGCCAGCGCGGCCGTGGTCAGGGCGAGCGCGGTGAGGGTGGGGGAACGGGTCACGAGGTGCATCTCCAGTGGGGCGGCAGGCGCGGCGAGATGCCGTGCGCAGCCCCGGTGATCGGGAACGGAACGAGGCGTGCGGAAGCGGGCGCTCAAAGCAGGCCCGACTCGCGCATCGCGCGGCCCACGGCCTGCTGCCCGGCTTCGGTGAGCGGCGTGATCGGCAGGCGCAGCGCGGCACCGCACAGGCCGAGCTGGGCCATCGCCCACTTGGTCGGCGCGGGGCTCGATTCGATGAACAGGTCCCTGTGCAGCGGCAGCAGCTTCAGGTGCAGCGCGGCAGCGGTCTTCGCGTCGCCGGCGAGCGCCGCGGCGCACAGCTCGTGCATCGCGCGCGGCGCGACGTTGGCAGTGACGCTCACGTTGCCGTGCCCGCCCAGCAGCATCAGCGCGACGGCGGTGCCGTCGTCGCCGGAGTAGATCGAGAAGCCCTTGGGCGCCTGCTTGATCAGCCAGGCCGCGCGGTCGATTTCGCCGCTGGCTTCCTTGATGCCGATGATGCCCGGCACGCCGGCGAGCCGCACGGTGGTCTCGACCTGCATGTCCGCGACGGTGCGCCCGGGCACGTTGTAGAGCACCATCGGAATGTCGACGGCTTCGGCGATCGCCTTGAAGTGGCGGTAGATGCCTTCCTGCGACGGCTTGTTGTAGTAGGGCACGACCGACAGCGAACAGTCGGCGCCCACCTCACGGGCGAAGCGCGAGAGTTCGATCGCCTCGGCGGTGGAGTTGCCGCCGGTGCCGGCCATGATCGGCACCCGGCCCTTCGCATGCTCGACCGAGACGCGGATGATCTCGCAGTGCTCCTCGACCGAGACGGTCGGCGATTCGCCGGTCGTGCCGACGACGCCGATGCAGTCCGTGCCCTCGGCGATGTGCCAGTCGATCAGGCGGCGCAGCGCGGGGTAGTCGACGCTGCCGTCCTCCTGCATCGGCGTGACGAGCGCGACGATGCTGCCAACAATGGGTTTCATGCGGAATCCTCTGAATCCGCAGATTTTACCTGTGCGGAAGAGGCCGGCGGAAGCAGCGCGAACCGCCGTGCCCCAGGGGCGGCCGCGGCATCGGGGCGCACCGCAACGATTCTTTGCACGAAACGATCCGGCGCGGCCTCGAACCCGTCCTCGAAGGCGACGACATGCCACCCCGCAACGGCCTGGAGCAACTCGCCGGGTCGCAGCAGGAAGTGCGGATTCGACGGCTTGCCGACGGTCTCGTTGCCGGCGGCGAAGGTCTCGTAGACCAGCACGCCCCCCGGCGCCACGCTGGCCAGCACGTCGGGCAGGCGCTCGCGCCAGAGGTAGTTCGTCACCACCACCGCGTCGAACAGACGACCGGTGAACGGCCAGGGCCCGCCCTCAATGTCCGCAACGACGATCTCGGCGATCGCGCCGAGCGGCGCCACCGCGTCGGCATCCCGATCGACGCCGGTCACGCGCGCACCGCGCTGCGCGAACCAGCGCACGTGGCGACCGCTGCCGCACGCCACGTCGAGCACCGCGGCGCCGTGCGGCACCAGGTGCGACCAGCGCTGTACCCAGCGCGAGGCGGCCGGGCTGACGTGTCCGTCGACCATGTCAGGCGCTGGCCGCGTCGATCGCGCGGATCGCGTCGGCGTCGAGTTCCAGGCGCGCCGCGGCGACGAGGCCGTCCAGCTGCTCCATCGAGGTCGCGCTGGCGATCGGCGCCGTGATGCTGGGCCGCGCGATCTGCCAGGCCAGCGCCACCTGCGCCGGCGTCGCGTGCAGGCGCTGTGCGACGGCGTCGAGCGCGTCGAGCACCGCCAGCCCCTTCGGCGTCAAATACTTCTTGACGCCTTGCCCGCGCGCGCTCTGGGCGAGATCGGCCTCGCTGCGGTACTTGCCGCTGAGGAAGCCGCTGGCCAGCGCGTAGAAGTTGATCACCCCGAGGCCGTGGTCCACGCACACCTGCTCGAGCTCCGCCTCGAACGCCGGCCTCTCGACCAGGTTGTAGAGCGGCTGCAGGCTCTCGTAGCGCGGCAGGCCGAGCTTCTCGCTGACGGCGAGCGCTTCGGCCAGGCGCGGCGCGGTGTAGTTCGAGGCGCCGATCGCGCGCACCTTGCCGGCCTTGATCAGGTCGGCGAACGCGCCCAGCGTGTCTTCCAGCGGCACGCCCGCGTCGTCGTCGTGCGACTGGTACAGGTCGATCACGTCGGTCTGCAGTCGCTTGAGCGAGGCCTCCACCGCGCTGCGGATGTAGGTAGGCGACAGGCCGACCAGCCCGTCGCCCATCGGCTTGCCGACCTTGGTCGCGAGCACGATGCTGTCGCGCTTGCCGGTCTGCTTGAGCCACTTGCCGATGATCGTTTCCGATTCGCCGCCGGTGTGGCCCGGCACCCAGCGCGAGTACACGTCCGCGGTGTCGACGAAGTTCATGCCCGCGTCGACCCAGGCGTCGAGCAGGTTGAACGAGGTGGCCTCGTCGGCCGTCCAGCCGAAGACGTTGCCGCCGAAGCAGATCGGCGACACCTGCAGCCCGGAGCGGCCGAGTTCGCGGTAGGTCGTGCGCATGTTCATCGTGGCTCCTGTGCGTCCATACAGCCCGATTCTTGCAGGCTCCTAGAATCCGCGCCCATGGCGACCAAGCAGAACAATTCCTACGGCGAGGCCTCGATCCGCGTGCTCAAGGGCCTGGAGCCGGTCAAGCAGCGGCCGGGCATGTACACCCGCACCGACAACCCGCTGCACATCATCCAGGAGGTGATCGACAACGCGGCCGACGAGGCGCTGGCCGAGTACGGCAAGCGGATCGACGTGATCCTGCATGCCGACGGCTCGATCAGTGTCGAGGACGACGGCCGCGGCATTCCGTTCGGCCTGCACCCCGAAGAGAAGGTGCCGGTGGTCGAGATCGTCTACACACGCCTGCACGCGGGCGGCAAGTTCGACAAGGGCGCCGGCGGCGCCTACAGCTTCTCCGGCGGCCTGCACGGCGTGGGTGTGAGCGTGACCAACGCGCTGTCGAAGCGGCTGGAGGTGACGGTGTGGCGCGAGGGTCAGGTCGCGAAGCTGGCCTTCTCCGGCGGCGACGTGATCGAGCCGCTGGTGCTGCGCAAGATGGCAACGGGCGACCGCAGGAGCGGCACCACGGCGCGCGCCTGGCCCGACCCCAAGTACTTCGAGAGCGCCGAGCTGCCGAAGGCCGAACTCATCCACCTGTTGCGCAGCAAGGCCGTCCTGATGCCGGGCGTCACGGTGACGCTGACGATCGAGAAGACCGGCGAGAAGACCAGCTGGCTCTACAAGGGCGGCCTGCGCGACTACCTGATGCAGACGCTGAACGCCGACCCGGTGATCCCGCTGTTCGAAGGCGCGCATTACGCCGATGGCGGCGAGACCGAGAACTTCGCCGAAGGCGAGGGCGCCGCGTGGTGCGTGGCCTTCACCGAAGACGGCTCGCCGATGCGCGAGAGCTACGTCAATCTGATCCCCACCGTGGCCGGCGGCACGCACGAGTCCGGGCTGAAGGACGGCCTGTTCCAGGCCGTCAAGGGCTTCATCGACATGCACTCGCTGCTGCCCAAGGGCGTGAAGCTCATGCCCGAGGACGTGTTCTCGCGCGCCAGCTTCGTGCTGAGCGCGAAGGTGCTGGACCCGCAGTTCCAGGGCCAGATCAAGGAGCGGCTGAACTCGCGCGACGCGCTGCGGCTGGTTTCCACCTACGTCAAGCCGTCGCTCGAGCTGTGGCTGAACCAGCATGTGGACTTCGGCAAGAAGCTCGCCGAGTTGGTGATCCGCTGTGCGCAGACGCGCCAGCGTGCCAGCCAGAAAGTCGAGAAGCGCAAGGGCTCGGGCGTGGCGGTGCTGCCCGGCAAGCTCACCGATTGCGAGAGCCGCGACCTGACGCTGAACGAGCTGTTCCTGGTGGAGGGCGATTCTGCCGGCGGCAGCGCCAAGATGGGCCGCGACAAGGAGACCCAGGCGATCCTGCCCTTGCGCGGCAAGGTGCTGAATGCGTGGGAAGTGGAGCGCGACCGGCTGTTCGCGAACAACGAGATCCACGACATCGCGGTGGCGATCGGCGTCGATCCGCACGGCGCCAACGACACGCCGGATCTCAGCGGCCTGCGCTACGGCAAGGTCTGCATCCTGAGCGACGCCGACGTCGACGGCTCGCACATCCAGGTGCTGCTGCTCACGCTGTTCTTCCGCCACTTCCCGAAGCTGGTGGAGGCGGGGCACGTGTACATCGCCAAGCCGCCGCTGTTCCGGGTCGACGCGCCGGCGCGCGGCAAGAAGCCGGCGGCCAAGCTCTACGCGCTCGACGAGGGCGAGCTGACCGCCACGCTCGACAAGCTGCGCAAGGAAGGCGCGCGCGAGAACGCCTGGAGCATCAGCCGCTTCAAGGGCCTGGGCGAGATGAACGCAGAGCAGCTCTGGGACACCACGCTGAACCCCGACACCCGCCGCCTGCTGCGCACCGAGTTCGGCGTCGCCGGCTTCGACGCGACGACCAGCGCGCTGACCAAGCTGATGGGCAAGGGCGAGGCGCAGGCGCGCCGCGACCTGATGGAACTGCACGGCGACTCGGTCGACGTGGACGTGTGAAGCCGCGTCGGGCACCCCGCCCGGCGACACGAGGGAGACGACGATGCAGACGACGATGATGGACGTGCCGCTCTCGCTCAACCATTTGCTGGAGCGGGCCGGGCGGCTGTTCGGCGCCAACGAGATCGTCTCGCGGCTGCCGGACAAGTCGCTCAAGACGCACACTTACGCCGAATTCCATCGCCGCAGCCGCGCGCTCGCATCGGCGCTGCAGGCACTCGGGCTGCAGAAAGGCGAGCGGGTCGCGACGCTGTCGTGGAACCACCATGCGCACCTGGAGTGCTACTTCGGCATTCCGGCGGCCGGTGGCGTGATGCACACGCTGAACCTGCGCCTGTCGCCTGACGAGATCGGCTGGATCGCGGAAGACGCGAAGGACCGCTTCCTGATCGTCGACGACGTGCTGCTGCCGCTGTACCGGCAGTTCGCGCACCTGCACGCCTTCGAGCGCGTGATCGTGGTGCCTTTCTCGGGCGCGCCGGTGCCCACCGAGTTCACCGACTACGAGGCACTGCTGGCCGGCGCCGATCCGGACGGCTTCACCTACGCGCCGCACGACGAGAACGATGCGGTCGCCATGTGCTACACGTCGGGCACCACCGGCCGGCCGAAGGGCGTGGCCTACTCGCACCGCTCCACCGTGCTGCACACCTTCGTCGGTTGCCTGGCCGATCACTGGGGGCTGCGCAGCACCGACGTGGTGTTGCCGGTCACGCCGATGTTCCACGCCAACTCCTGGGGCATTCCGTATGGCGCGGTGATGCTGGGAGCCAAGCTCGTCTTCCCCGGCCCGCACCTGCATCCCGACGACCTGCTCGACCTGATGCAGTTGCAGCCGCCCTCCGTTGCTCTCGGCGTGCCGACGATCTGGATGGGGCTGATCCAGCGCTTCGACCAGGCCCTGACCAGCGAGCCCGGCCGCTGGAAGCTGCCCGAAGGCATGCGCTCGCTGGTCGGCGGCGCGGCGGTGCCCGAGGCGCTGATCCGCGCGTTCGCGAAGCACGGCGTGTGGATCGTGCAGGGCTGGGGCATGACCGAGACCTCGCCGATCGCGACCATCTCGTACCTGCGCAACGAGCTCAAGGACGCCGGCGACGAGGTGCGCTACAAGCGCGCCGCGATGGCCGGTGTGCCGGCGCCGCTGGTCGACGTGCGGATCCGCACCGAGGCCGACGAGGACGCCCCCTGGGACGGCCAGACGATGGGCGAGATCCAGGTGCGCGGCCCGTTCATCACCGGCTCGTACCACGAGGTGCCGGTGACGCCGGACAAGTTCACCCGCGACGGCTGGCTGCGCACCGGCGACGTGGCGACGATGGACGCGCTCGGCTTCGTCCGCATCACCGACCGCACGAAAGACCTGATCAAGTCGGGCGGCGAGTGGATCAGCTCGGTCGACCTGGAGAACGCGCTGATGGCGCACCCGGCGATCGCCGAGGCCGCGGTGATCGCGATCCCCGATGCCAAGTGGAGCGAGCGGCCGCTGGCCTGCGTCGTCGTCAAACCGGGGCAGAATGCGCCCCTTGCCGACGCGCTGGCCGCGCACCTGCTGCAGCACGGCTTCGCGAAATGGCAGGTGCCGGACCGCTTCGAGTTCATCGACGCGGTGCCGCGCACCTCGACCGGCAAATTCTGGAAACTGAAACTGCGCGAGCGCTTCCCGCGCTGACGCGACCCACGGCGCCTTGCGCGCCTCGAACGATCCCATGCAAGAACAACTCGATCTCACCGCCGGCGACGACGACGGCGGCACCGGCGCGGTCGGCCTGGCGCACTATGCCGAGCGTGCCTACCTCGAATACGCGCTGAGCGTCGTCAAGGGCCGCGCGCTGCCCGATGTGTGCGACGGCCAGAAGCCGGTGCAGCGCCGCATCCTGTTCTCGATGGAGCGCATGGGGCTGGCGTTCACGACCGCGGCCGGGCCCAAGGCGGTGAAGAGCGCGCGCGTCGTCGGCGACGTGCTCGGCAAGTTCCACCCGCACGGCGACACCGCCGCCTACGACGCGATGGTGCGGATGGCGCAGGATTTCTCGCAGCGCTACCCGCTGGTCGACGGCCAGGGCAACTTCGGCTCGCGCGACGGCGACGGCGCGGCGGCGATGCGCTACACCGAGGCGCGGCTCGCGCCCATCACGCGGCTGCTGCTCGACGAGCTGGACGAAGGCACGGTCGATTTCGTGCCCAACTACGACGGCGAGTTCGAGGAGCCCAAGCAGCTGCCGGCGCGCCTGCCGTTCGTGCTGCTGAACGGCGCGAGCGGCATCGCGGTCGGCTTGGCCACCGAGGTGCCGAGCCACAACCTGCGCGAGGTGGCGGCGGCCGCCGTCGCGCTGATCCGCAACGAGCGGCTCGACGATGCCGAATTCGCCACGCTGATCCCCGGCCCCGACTATCCGGGTGGAGGCCAGATCATCAGCAGCACCGAGGACATCCGCGCCGCGTACACCACCGGCCGCGGCAGCCTGAAGGTGCGCGCGCGCTGGAAGATCGAGGAACTGGCGCGCGGCCAGTGGCAGCTGATCGTCACCGAACTGCCGCCCGGCGCGAGCACGCAGAAGGTGCTGGAGGAGATCGAGGAACTCACCAACCCGAAGGTGCGCGCCGGCAAGAAGGCGATCACCAGCGAGCAGGCGCAGCTCAAGGCGACGGTGCTCGCGGTGCTCGACGCGGTGCGCGACGAATCGAGCAAGGACGCGCCGGTGCGCATCGTGTTCGAGCCCAAGTCGCGCGCGGTCTCGCAGCAAGAGCTGATCACCACGCTGCTCGCCCACACCTCGCTCGAGAACTCGGCGCCGATCAACCTGACGATGATCGGCAGCGACGGCCGGCCGACGCAGAAGAGCCTGCGCCAGATCCTGGCCGAGTGGATCGCGTTCCGCACCGTCACCGTGCAGCGCCGCACGCGACACCGGCTCGACAAGGTGCTCGCGCGCATCCACATCCTCGAAGGCCGGCAGCTGGTGCTGTTGAACATCGACGAGGTGATCCGCATCATCCGCGAGAGCGACGAGCCCAAGGCCGCGCTGATGGCGCGCTTCGCGCTCACCGAGATCCAGGCCGACGACATCCTCGACATTCGCCTGCGCCAGCTGGCCCGGCTGGAGGCGATCAAGATCGAGCAGGAGCTCGCGGGGCTGCGCACCGAGCAGGCCAAGCTCGAAGACATCCTCGGCAGCCCGGCCTCGCTGAAGCGCCTGCTGATCAAGGAGATCGAGCAGGACGCCAAGACCCACGGCGACGATCGCCGCACGCTGATCCAGGCCGAGAAGAAGTCCGTCGCGGAGATCAAGGTGATCGACGAGCCGATCACCGTGGTCGTCAGTCTGAAGGGCTGGGTGCGCGGGCTCAAGGGCCACGAGGTCGACGCGGCGACGCTCGCGTTCAAGGCCGGCGATGCGCTCTACGGCACGTTCGCGTGTCGCAGCGTCGATTCGCTGCTGGTGTTCGGCAGCAACGGGCGGGTCTACTCGACCGCCGTCTCGCAATTGCCGGGCGGGCGCGGCGACGGGCAGCCGATCACCTCGCTGATCGATCTCGAGGCCGGCACGGCGCCGGCCCACTATTTCGCCGGTGCGGCGGCGCAGACGCTGCTCCTGGCTGGCACCGGCGGCTTCGGCCTGCTGGCGCGGGTCGGCGACCTGGTGGCGCGGCAGCGCGGCGGCAAGGGCTTCCTCAGCCTGGAGGCCGACGAGAAGCCCTTGCCGCCGAGCCTCGTCGACGGGCAATCGCAGGTCGCCTGCCTGTCGCTCGCCGGCCGGCTGCTGGTGTTCCCGCTCGACGAGCTGAAGCTGCAATCGAACGGCGGCCGCGGCCTCACGCTGATCGACCTGGACCCGAAGGACGCGCTGGTCAGCGTCGCTGCGTTCGGCACGGCCTTGCAGGTGCTGGGCACCGGCCGCAGCGCCAAGGCGCGCGAGGAAGTGTTGCGCCCCGCGGCCCTGGCCGCCTACGTGGGCAAGCGCGCGCGCAAGGGCCGCATGCAGGACGTGATGCCGAAGGCCATGCGCGTGCTGGGCGTCACCTGACCGGCGGGCCGCACCGGACACGTCCTACAGCGGCCGGGCGTCGCGCCTGATCGCGCGGGCGCGGTGCGCACGGTGGAATGGGCCTTTCGCACCGGACGCACGAAAGGCCCACCCATGAACGACACCATCACCGACAGCACCGAAGCCCGCACCAAGCTCTGGGACCTGATCAAGGACATCCGCTTCGCGATGTTCACCACGCGCCACGACAACGGCCACCTGCACTCGCGACCGATGACGACGCAGAACTCCAACCTGGACGAGGACCAGAACCTGTGGTTCTTCATGTCGAAGAAGGGCGACCCGGTCGCCGACTTCGCCGCCGAGCCGAACGTCAACGTCAGCTATGCCGACACCGACGCCGACAGCTATGTTTCTGTCACCGGCACCGCGAGCGTCGTCGAGGACATGGCCAAGAAGCAGCAGCTGTGGAGCAAGATGGCCGAGGCCTGGTTCCCGGGCGGCGTGAACGACCCCGATCTCGCACTGGTGCGCGTCAAGATCTCGCACGCCAACTACTGGGACGTGAAGGAGAGCAAGGTCGTCCAGCTCTACAAGATGGCCAAGGCTGTGATGACGGGCGAGCCGCCCACCGACCTCGGCGAGCACGGCGAGATCCGGATGAACTGAGGGTTCAGGCCGTTGGCGCGCGGCGCAGACCGAGTGCCAGCACCACCGCCATCCCGACGAAGAGCGCGAGGCTCCAGAAGTCGTAAGGGATGCCGAGCAGGTTCACTGCCGCGTCGGCGCAACTCGCGCGCGGCGCGAAGACCTCGGGCCAGAGGCTGTCCAGGCCGAGCCACTGGCTGACGACCCGGTCCGCGAAGGTCATGTTGCACGAGGCCGAGGCGGCGGCCTGGAAGTGCTGCCACAGCGCGGCCGCGACGCCGCACAGTGCGAGCGCCAGACCGAGGCCGGCGGCGATCATCCGTCCGGCCGCGTTGCGCCACATCAGCCCGATCACGCAGGCGAGCGCGATCGCGACGAAGATCACCCGCTGCAGCACGCACCACGGGCACGGCTGCATGTCGAAACGGTATTGAGAGACGAGCGCCGCGCCGACCGCGGCCAGGCTCACCAGCGCGACGCCGGCGAAGAGTCGGTCGCTGCGGTTCATCGCACCTGCGCGATCAGCTCGATCTCGACGCACGCACCCATCGGCAACTGCGCCACGCCGAACGCGCTGCGCGCATGCGCGCCCTTGTCGCCGAACACCTCGGCGAGCAGCTCGGAGCAGCCGTTGGTGACCATGTGGTGCTCGGTGTACTCGGGCGTGCTGTTGACCAGGCTCATGACCTTGACGATGCGTTCGATGTCGGTCAGGTCGCCCACCGCCGCGTGCAGCGTGCCGAGCAGGTCGATCGCGATCGCGCGCGCGGCGTGCTTGGCCGTGGCCGTGACCATGTCGCGCCCGAGTTGCCCTACCCACGCCTTGCCCTCGCGTCGCGCGATGTGGCCGGACACGAACAGCAGGTTGCCGGTGCGCACGAACGGGACATAGGCGGCCGCGGGCGTCGAGGCCGGCGGCAGCGTGATGCCGAGCGCAGTCAGGCGGTCGTAGACGGAGGTGGACATGGGTTTGCCGCGTGTCGGGTGGGGAGGCGCAAATCCTACACTGCAGCGATGCAGAGACGAGCCGGGTTCGGGGCACGACTGGTGCTCCTGGCCTGTGCCTGGATCGCCGGCGTCGCGCTGCAACTCCAGCAGCGCGCGCTCTGGCCGATCGACATGCACCTTGGCGTGCTGGCGTCCGGCGCGCTCCTGGTCGTGGTGGGGGTGGCGGGCTGGCGCGGCGGACGGGTCGCACTCTTGGCCGCGGCGCTCGGCGTAGGCCTGCTCGGCCACGGCGTCACCGGCACGCGCGCCTCGATCCGCCTTGCGGACGCGCTGCCGGCCGCACTCGAAGGGCGCGACGTGCAGGTCAGCGGCGTGGTCGCGAGCCTGCCGCAGCGCAGCGCCGCGGGCGTGCGCTTCCGCTTCGCGCCCGACGCGGCGACGCTCGACGGCCAGCCGGTCGCCGTGCCGGCGCTGCTGGCCGTCGGCTGGTTCACGGGCCAGCACGAGGATGCGGTGCCGAGCGAGCCGCAAGCCGATCTGCGGGCCGGGCAGCGCTGGCGCTTCACGCTGCGCCTGCGCCAGCCGCACGGCGGCATGAACCCGCACGGCTTCGACTACGAACTGCTGCTGTTCGAGCAGGGCGTGCGCGCCACCGCGAGCGTGCGCGACCTGCCCGCGCCCGAGTTGCTGCACCGGGCGGCCGGCCACCCGGTCGAGCGCCTGCGCCAGCGCGTGCGCGACGCGATCGAGGCCAGCGTGCCCGACCGCCGCGCCGCCGGCGTGCTGGCGGCCCTCGCCATCGGCGACCAGGGCGCGATCGAGCGTGGTTCTGTACAAAAGAGTTCTGGGCTAAGTCCCCCCGCATGCGGCAGAAAAATGGGGGGATGTTCGAAATAGTGTTGGGCTTAGCGCGCGACCACTGTTTGCCGGACACCGAATAGAGTATTGGGCTATCGAGCGCTAGACCGCATCGGTGCTCAAGCCAAGTCCTCGACAGTATTCCAGTCTTCGAGCTTTTTGCCTCGTAGATCTCCAGGGCGATTTCGGGTCTCGGCCAACAGACAAAGCTGCTTCGAGGTAGACCAAGGCTAGCGGCGCGGGATAAGAGCTCATTCGACAGTACGCAGGCACACCCGCGAGCCCGGGGCTGGCTAACATCGCTACTCCCGGCTATCGAACTCGCATTTCGCACGTTCGTTGAGCGCGCCAACGGGTGCTGCGGTTGGGAAGTCACCAGGCCAAATGAGCACGTCCAATATCACCAATGAGGCGCTCGCTGTCTGCAATTGGATTGCAAAACACAAGGCAAGCGGTCTCGACGTAGTGGCTGCTAGCTGGAACGACTCCGTTGCGCTGTCGGACGTTACGAAAAAAGGCGCCCGAATGGGCGCCTCTTCGAATCAGCCTAAGCTCATCGCTTTCCAACCGCGTCTAACCGCCCAGCAGCCTCGGCGATAGTCTCTCGTGGCAAGCACAACTTGACGCAGTCGTCACTTTGGTCTCGATTTTTGCCACCCATCATCGCAGACAGAGCGCGAAGTAGTGGTGGCAACGACTTCGCCGCCGACTTTGCGAACATGTGTTCGTCGGCTTCAGGCAGACCGTCGGTTAGCGCGAGAGATTCCCCAAAGCTTGGCTTCAGTGGCGTCGAGAAGACGGGGAATTGAGTGTCCAACCCGCTGCCATCGTTCAGAACGATTGCTAGCGAACCGAATACAGCACTCTGCGCCATCAGCGCTCGCGTGTGGCGGTCCTGCAGGTTGAACGCCAGGACAATGATTGACCGACCGACAAAGAAATAGTGATACAGATGCGCTGTTGTCGCGGGTCCGGGAGGCGCGAGAGCAATCCCTTCGCCGCGAGAGCAGGCGCTTCCATTGCGGCAGTGTTCTGCGACGCGGTCCGACAATGGCTTTTTGACACGAATGACCATGCCCGGAACTTCAGCTAAGGCGTGGGACGGTTGGTCGACCAGCCTTCCGGCCAGGTCATAGGTGCCAACTGAGAAGCCGGTAGTGATTTGCTGCATAAATGGGCCTGAGAATTGTTGATCTCAAGTGCAGCGAGCGGTTTTATACGGCGACCCGCAGTGCGCGACGTCGCCGTAGCGACCGGTTGTGGGCAGCATCGGCAGAACTGCTAACGAGGAACTCCGCGACAAAACTCTTAGTTAGCACTCGAGTAGTTCGTCAGGGTCAGCGTTCAGCGTACGCTCTTGCCGCTTTCTCCACCCACGCGAATTCGCCCGCCTCAAGGGCCTGGAGCGGGCTGCGCTTCACCCCTGAAAGCCCCAGATCTCGGTCTTCTAAGGGGGTGGACCAACTTTCCGAGCCGCCTACACGCGCCAGAGCGGTCGGCGAATTCGGAATGGGAAGAGACAGCGAGGCCTTAGGTGTCGTAAAAAACAGCCATTTGCTGCCGCCTGAGAGATCGCCCAACAGTTGGGTGATCCTCTCAAGGTCCCTTGAGCTGTATTTGGCGTCCAAGTAGAAAGCCGGGTAGCCCTGCCGGCCGCTCACTTCGATATAGAAGATCCGCAGGGCAAGGACGGCAGCGTCGAGCGTCTCTGAATTCCACCCCGGATGTTCCAAGAACGATGCTCTGTCGAGCAACTTACCGGAATCCATCAGCGCCACAAAGGTTGACAGCACGAGATCGCGAGGGCCGTCGGAGTCGAGCGCCGTTTTGGGGTCACCCGGGCCAGAGGAAGCCGCAGTGAATTTGGCAGGCTCCAGCGGAGGCGAGGGCGGTAGTTCCGGCATGTTGGTTGACCTGTCGCGAATCGTTCCTTCGGATTTGGCCGGCTCGTCTCGCCGCTGTCAACTTGGCAGGTATCAGGACTGCGATGTGCTCACTCGGCCAAATCGCCCCATAAGTCACGTATGCCAGGCGGTTGACCCGAGGCGGGCTTGAACGCACAGGCCCGGTATTTGTGTGTGGTCAGTAAATTCGATTTATCGACGCCATTCACTGCGCAGCTCACGGCCGCTAAAGCGGAAAACGCCCGTCGCGCGCGCACGCCGCCATCTCGAAATCTTTCAAGTCCCGCAGCCACTTTTCGACCTCAGCGTGCCGTCCGTCGCGAGCTTCGGACTGCCCAACACCGTTGAAGCCGTGAACGAACCACTCGTTCAGTACCCAGTTCATCTCGTAGAAGCCATCGAGCAGTTTCGGGGCAGCAGCCAACACCCGCGCGGTGTTGAGGTCAGGCACCTCTCGCGCCATGACTGTGCCTGCTTGGTCCACGATGTCAAAGGCCCGGAGGTTGGAACTGCAGGGGCGAATAAATAGCTCGATTGGGACTCTGTTGACATCAACTCGTCGAGGTTCGGGTGCCATGATCGTGGTGAGAAGTGACTAGAGTTCGTATAGCCTGCTTCTTTATTCGCCAGCGGAAGGAAAGAGGCGCCATTGGTGTCGAACGGTGAAGCGCGCCCAGCTCTGGCAATGACCTGGTTCGCTCAAGCAGACTGAAGTGACGCCTGCCGCGCCGTCGCAGCCGCCTTTCGCTTTTCCCATAGAGTCGTTAGTGCTTCGCGCTCCCATTCCTCGCGTTTCTCCCACGACGTGTATTTGTCCTGTACTTGAGAAAATGTCGATACCTCTATCTCAAGCTCGGACCGACCTGGAACTATTAAGGTGTGGTGACAGCTGACCTCATCTTGCCCAAAGCATGAATGGCCGGACTGCACCCTTGAGAAGTCACCATCCGCGCCAACGCGACGAGCTTTGATGTCGCGGTAGCCTGCCATTCGTAAAACTCGCATTGCGCGTATGGCCTCATCTCGACTAAACGACGTGGCGTACACCTGCGAAGGGGTGGGCTCGTACCCCGCGTAATCCGGGTACCCCTCGTCTTCGGGACCCCAAAAGTCTTCCGCTCGTGTGAATTCCGAAGGGCCTTCACACCCTAGAAGCCCTGCCTCCTCGCAAACTGCGGCTAGCGCGCTTGCGCTAGCGTCCTCCGTCCGACGTGTTACATGCCAGTTCTGACCGGTTTGGACGCTAGGTGAACGGATTCTCTCTCTAACGGAGATTGCAAAGCGGGGAGGCAAGATGTACCGCGGCGGACAGTATGCGAACACTTGTTCTCTGTTCACGGATGGCGAACGTATAACAACGTAAAGCGTGAGAGCCTTACTAGCATTCAGTCCAAGCCCCCACGGAAGAGTCTCTCCGGCTGTGTGTTGCAAATGTTCGCCACTGCCGGCGACGGCATCCAGCCAGTCGCGAGCCGAAGAGTTCGGCAAAGGGCCACGAATGACCGACCAGGTAAGCGTGTCTATCTGATGATGATTGCGGCGGAAACGGTTCAAGTGGTTGACGAGAAGAGATGCCTGTCGCCGATTCATTAAGCCAGAGCGGAGTCGAACCAACTCCATGGGTCGTAGGGGCACGTTGGCCAATGGGCGATTGCGCCCCTCAAGGAAGGCGATATCGCCAGCGTGAAATATGACGCGGTGAGTGTCAACGTTTCCCTCTGCGTCGACTCTCCTTCCAACCACTGCATAGCGCTGAAATTCCAGTCTGACGTCTGAGGTCGGGAGGCTGTCTGGTTCCCCGTAAAAGTTGCGCCGCCCGGGGAGCACGTTCAGATAATTGTTGTCTAGCAGGTCAGCCAGAGTCTGCTCACCATAGAACGAGATGCAAGAGCCCTCGCGGCAGTCCCGCCAGGACACCTTGTATCCCTCGGCGTTTGGCTGGTAGGAATAGTCAAATGCGTCCTCCAGTAGCTCAACACTTGCAGTGAAGCGCTCTGGCATGGGCACGTCCCGAAGAAGGGCGCGAAAGTGTTCAGGGTCGAAACTCATCTTCCGTTTAAGTCCGACGGTTTAGCCTTTCGGGCTGCGCGGCGGCCAACATTTTCGCTCGGTCGAAACAACTGACTGGCGTTGACGCGCCGTGGACGTAACGGCACAGGCTATCGATATGTGATCGTGCGATGGTGCGATGCCCGAATGCCCGAATGCCGGAATGCCTGAAAGTTTCACGACTGCAATCGCGAGCCGATTGGCGCCAGGCGCAGCGGAAGTTGATCTGCTACAAGCAGATCAGCCAGGGCACTGTGCTACCAACAAGAGGCGAAGGCACTTGATCGGAAGAGGCGTGGTCGAAAATACTTCCGCGCTTCACAGTGCTGAGGTCAGCCTGTCGGGAGTCGCGTTGGCGTTCGCCCCCCGCATGAGGCACCGATGTGCGACTGTCAGTGGCCCGACGCTGCGAATTCCTCATCCCGGATGCGCGCCGCTTCCTTACGGGCAGCGGCGTCGGCTTCTTGAGTCTGATTGACTATGGATAGCCAGAGAGCGTCCTTCCAGTCGGAACAGACTGGCTGCAAGCCTCTTTCCGGCACCAGAACAGCCAACAATGTCTCTCGCGTCGGCAATACCAACTCCTCGTGGAGCCAAATTAGGTTCTCGTCACGATAGGAGTCTGGGGCATAACGTAGAGCAACGCGTAGCAAGGGCAAGCCATCCTTCGTGGGGGACAACTCCCACGACCGCTCTTCGTCGCGGTTAGATGCAGGGCCGCGAGGTGCGTCGAGCTGCACTAGAAACTTTCGTAACCACGCTCGGGTCCAGCTCTCATCTGCCTTGAGCGCCATTTCAAGCTCGTCGAGCTTGTTTAGGCTGGTGCAAAAGAAGTCTAGGTATTCACCCAACGCTTCTGAGCCTTCGGCAGACTTCGCTGCTACCGCGCTTCTAAGTCGACTCATGTGTTTCTGGGCGTCGCTCGCAGTGAATGTTCGAACGCGGGCGAGTAGGCGATAGAGAAACGCAAATGAATGAAATTCATGGCCGCCGCCGAGTCCCCAGGCCCGTACGAGGTCCGGAGAAACTCCATTAAGAACCGCGCTGGCGACGGCATCGTCGTCGCGCAATCGATCCGCATGCGCGTGCAGGGCCGCCGGGAAGTTGCAATTCTCAGTCGTCAATTTCTCCTGCGGTTCTGAGCGACGGGCATCGCGCATACTGGTTTCAATAAAGCTATCGGTGGGTAGTTCCCCCAAGCCGTCCTCGACCCACCGTAGCGCGACGTCGAAGTACTCATGCAGTTTCCACAGTTGGTGGTGACATTCCAATTTTTCGACCAGCGCTCTGACAATCACGCCCGACACGAAGTGGCGAGATGCCTGGTGTAAATATTCCGCGCGAAGGTGAGGGCCCTCACACCACGGCCATCTATTCTCATCCTTGTCCGAGCGCGTTCCGGGGCTAGCAAGCTTCGAGGCCGCGCCGTTTCGCGCAAATGCTCCGACAAGCACCGGGCCGCGCGACAGCCACGCATCTCCAAAATCCGAACGCAACTGAAACCCTCCAAAGGCCTTCAGCATCCGAAGCTTCATCCGACTTATGTTCTGAACCAACGGCGACACATCTTCGAATATTGGAGCACCCCATATTTCCGGGCTATCGATGGCGACCGCAGCGGCCACTTGATGGGCCTCTTCGATAACTGCATCTAATCGCGGTAGCGGTCTGAGCGCAGTTCGGGTCCATCGTTCGTTTACCACACCGTTTGGTGGGTCAAACTCAAATTCCATCCCCCTGTCATCGTCGCCGTTCCACCGCCGGTAGCTGGTGATTTCCTCGTCTGTGGGGGCGACCGGCCAAGCCCTCGTCACTTTCGACCCAAGCGGCGGGTGTCTAAGTGAAAAGCCTGAGTCTTGATAAGGGTCGATAAAGGTTCGGATGTCAAACGCCATAGTGGAGAAGTCGCTCCAAAGGGCGTCGGCTGGCGACATAAGGGTCGCAAAGAACATAGAGCGAATCGAAACGTCAACTCCCATCCGACGGAGCTCTGTAAGCCTTCGATGCGCGATATCGATAACCATCGCACACGATTCAATCTCCACGCTCATCCGATAATCACGTATTTGGTACATTCTTCGTGACGCGAGACTCGGCGCAACAGGGCATGCGTCAATCTTCGAATCGAGATGACGGCCAGAGGTTGTGCAGACAAAGGTCAACGGTAACTTTCCCGCGAACCACCAACGCTCATAGTGCATCCGCGTATGCAAGCTTGAGACGTGAAGCTGCAGAAAGAGGTCCACCGTACCCACGTTCAAGAACAGCACAGGCTCGCAATCGGCTGCCCTGGCGCCCATTCTGTCGGGCGAGTCGGAGAGCGTCCAAATCTCCGCGCTGTCGAAGACCAACTCCCGATCGGCGCCGACCGAGGCGAACTGACTTAGCGAATCGAAAGTCCGGGCATCGACCTCAACTCTCAATCTCGCTGGAAGCGGGATGTCGTCACAGCCTTCAACCACGGCTTGCAGTGCGCCGTACTCTTCGTAGCCGTCTCCCCACGGTTGGGGCTTGAGAATTGTCGGGCCGATGTTCACGAGGTAAACCGAAAGTTATGGTCTTCGGTCTAGCGGCGGGACTTATACATCGCCCTCTCTCGAAGTCGATCGGCAACCAGGCCACGAGAGGCAGTGCTATCAGGTGACGGGAGGCACTTGCATTTCGGCCGGGGCGGCTAAAAATCGCGCGCATTTGCGTCCGCCGTCTTCTCCCTTGTGCCGCGATGTAGCACTTCACGTTGAATTGACGGGTAGTAGTTGCCCGCCTTACCGGCCGCGGTGCATCTATTTCACGGAGTATTTGGCGCCAACCTCGGGGTAGTCGCGCCGCAAGGCGTCAAGCGCGCGAGTACGCGCGTCCTTGGTTGGCGCTGTTGCGATTTCGGAGATGTACTCCTTCTGCTCGGCGTCGGCCACCATCGCCTTGACCGCTTGGTTGTCTTGCAGCTCGGCGCAACGCCGCAGGACTAGACTGGCCGACCAGTATTCGCGAGCGGCCATCAGCCGCCTGTACTCGGCCTTCTTGGCGACGATGTTCTGCTGACAGTCCTTTAGCTTTTCGGCGTCATCGGCGGCCCGAGCCTTATCGGCAGCGGCTGTGGCAACCTTATCGATCGGTGGCTCGTAGACGCTGTCGCTCCTGCCAGATGCTTGGCCGCGCGCGATGTCCGCGTCGTAGATTCGCCTGCATTGTTCCTTTTCGAACGGCCCCACCAGCGCCTCGCAGATTTCACGCTTCTCTCGCGCCTTTGTGCGGTATTCGGGAGTCATGAGGCCGAAGGCGACGAACAACGCCCCGATCCCCAAAGGAAACCAAAGCCACCACTTGAAGCGTGGCACCTTGGCGCCGCAGGAGGGGCAACTGCTCGCCGACGAGCTGATGGACTTGCCGCACTCGTGGCAGCTAATCATGGCCATGGGAATCCTCCAGAGCTACTCTTGACGGGTGCCGACATCGGTAGTGGTGCCCTGAGAGGATATGCGCTGTCCGCGCGAACGCGACCGCACAGACGAGGGATTGGTCGCACAGGATTGTCTGCTAGCCTCCCCCAAGCTTGAGGCCCGCGCCCCCGCGTTCGGCGCCCACTGTTTGTCGAGCTCGAGCTCTGGGCGTTAGGGTTGACCCATCGTGCCAGGCTGCCGGCGCTGCCGCAGCGCCTACACGTGGCCGCATCGCGCTGTCAACCCGGGAGCCTTTCGCCCGGCTCGTTCTGGAGGCCGCCTACGGGGCCACGCTTCTGACGGCAGCAGAGCATCACCGGCGCGGGGGCTCGAACACCGTGCCGCTCGCGCGGCTCGACGGAGGCGCCTTCGGGAACCCGAATCCATGATCGATAAGGCCAACGTCAGAGGGCTGGCTCGGTCGCATAGTGAGCTACGGCGCGGCCCACGCCGGCAAATCGGCGCATCTAAGCCTGCTGAAGGCGCTTACGACTGCGGTCTTGGCGCAACTAAGCAAATCTTCGACGACAAATGATCGCTCGCGACTATTACTGCGGCTCGGCCTTATACGTCCAACCATCCGGACCGAAATGTGGCGGCCAGTCTGTTTCATGTATGACTGGTGGGGCGAACGATCGAACAGCCGGTTTGGCCACTATTTCTCAGAATCCACCGAGTCTCCGCCGCGTCGTCGGCGCGAGGTGCGCATACTCGGGCCGTCATTGAGGCGCGTCGCAACGGATTGGCATTGCGCCGCGTCGCTTTAGTTGGTCAACAAGACTGAGACGTAGCCATGCACCCAGTAGAAATCTCCATGGGCAGGGTTGCGACCTGGCTCAGCGTTGCGCGTCACATCGTTGTCATTTCGGGCGCCGGGCTGTCCAAGGCTTCGGGCATCCCGACCTATCGGGATTCGGGCGGACTGTGGACGGAGGGGAGCAACCTGAGGTTCTCCGACGCAGCGGCGTTTGTGACCAACCCAGAAGGATTTCTAAACTTCTGGGCTGCGCGCCGGGCCGAATTGCTGCGAGCGCAGCCCAACGCCGCTCACCGTGCGCTGGTCGAGCTGCAGAATCTGCGGCCGTCCACGTCTCTGGTGACCCAGAACGTGGACGGCTTGTTGACGCGAGCTGGCGCCAGCAACGTTCTCGAATTGCATGGCACGCTCGACAACTCCTTCTGCACGAACTGTGGTGCGCGCGACCCTGCGCAGCATGAGGGCTACTGCTTGGCCTGCAACCTCCGATCGAGACCCACCGTCCGTCCAGCAGTTGTGATGTTCGGCGAAGCACTAGACCCGAAGACCCTCGCGCTGGCCGAGTGGAAGTGCAAGCAGGCCGACGTGTTCATCTCCGTCGGGACGACCGCGCTCGTGTATCCGGCGGCAGGTTTGGCCGAGCGAGCCCAGGCACGCGGCGCCAAGCTGGTGCTGATCAACGTGGAGGAGACGATCGAGGACGCTCGCGCTGATGCCGTGCTGCGCGGTGGCGCCGAGCAAATGCTGCCCGATTTGCTCCGGGCTATGGCCACTCGTCGGTCTCCTAAAAGAATGAACGATGGGCTGGCTTGAACGCATCAGCGGTTTCCGGTAAGCCTCTTGCGAGGAGGACGCGCCAGAGGATGGGAACGTCGATGGTCAACTGATCAACGAGGTCGACGACAGCAACCATCGGCGTCAGAGACCTCGAACTCGAATCGCTGCGAACCGTACGGCAGTGTGCGGTCGCGACCTCGTAGGTCAAGCGAAGGTAACTTTAGACTGACTGACTGCCGCCCGTCGGACTTGAGCATCGAATATGAGCTCGCGTTCAAAGCTGACGTTGCCGCCGCCGCACCGCGAAGGACTGGTCCACTTCGGAAGCCGGCAGTCGATTCACTTGTCCACCATACGACCGCTTGCCACGAATGCAAACCAACGCTCTCGACCCGCAGCGGTCCTTGGGTGCCTATATCGCGCCGCCCGAGAGTTGCCGTTCAACATGCGACATGCCTTCGCCAATAGCGCCGAGTTTCAATTCACCAGGGGCAACCGGAACAGAGTCTGCGGCCGCTCCGTTTGTAACCCGTTTGTGTCTTTCGGCCGTCATAATCGCGGCTGCCGCGCCGGGCGGCTTCCAACTCGACGATATTCACATGAGCCAAGACCTCCTCCTTATCGGTCAACTTCTGGCAGACGACCGCCCAGCGATACTGCAAGCGTGGATCGGGGAGATCCGCGCATCGGCCGGTCACAGCACCTCCACAAAGACGCTGGCCGCCGACACGGAGAAACTCATCGACGGCCTTGAGCAAGGCCTGCGCAGCGGCAAGCTCTCAGCCGGTTTAGAAGGTGGCGATTGGACGACGCTGCGGGAAACGCTGGAAGACATCTCGAAGTCTGGCGCCGCCCAGGGCATCAGCGCGGCCCAGACGAGCGCCTTCGTGCTGGCGCTCAAGCGGCCGCTGTTCGAGCGCATCCAGGCCCGGTTCGCCGACGACCCGGCGCGACTCGCCAGCGGCGTCTGGGCGATCTCGACCCTGGTGGACAGCATCTCGCAGCACACGCTGACGACGTACCAGCGCTCCCGCGAGGCGGTGATCGAACGTCAGCAGCAGGAACTGCTGGAGCTGTCGACCCCGGTGGTCAAGCTGTGGGAGGGCGTGCTGGCCGTGCCGATGATCGGCACGCTCGACAGCTACCGGACGCAGTTGGTGATGGAATCGCTGCTGCAGCGTATCGTCGACACCGGCTCGGAGCTGGCGATCATCGACATCACCGGCGTGCCTACCGTTGACACGCTCGTGGCGCAGCACCTGCTGAAGACCGTAACCGCCATCCGCCTGATGGGCGCCGACTGCATCATCAGCGGCGTGCGCCCACAGATCGCGCAGACGATCGTGCACCTGGGCATCGACCTGCAGGGGATCACCACCA
>JAZKIO010000015.1:0-91896 GCA_040384825.1 Pseudomonadota bacterium | reverse complement strand
AGGGCTCGTCCATCAGGATGATGTCCGGGTCGAGCACCAGCGTCTGCGCCAGGCTGACGCGCTTGCGCATGCCGCCGGAGAGCTGGTGCGGGTACCGGTCCCCGAAGCCGCCGAGCCCGACCCGCTTGAGCCATTCGTCGGCCTGCGCACGCGCATCGGCCACGTCGCGGAACTCGAGCCCGGCCATCACGTTCTGCACCGCCGTGCGCCAGGGCATCAGGCTCTCGGCCTGGAACATGTACCCGGCCCGGCGGTTGATGCCCGACAGCGTCTCGCCGAACACGCGCACGCTGCCGCTGCTCGGCGCGAGCAGCCCGGCCGCGACGTTGAGCAGCGTGCTCTTGCCGCAGCCCGTCGGCCCGACCACGCTGACGAACTCGCCCGCGCCGACCGTCAGCGAGACGTCGCGCACGGCGGTGTAGCGCTGCGCGGCGTCCGCCTTGTCGACGAAGGTGCAGGCGATGTCGGTGAGTTGGAGCGCGGGCGTCGGAGGGGCAGGCTGCAGCATGGCCGCCGACTGTACCAACCGTCCCGGCCGCGTGCGATACGGGTTCGCCACGGGCATCGCCCGGGCCTGCCTCGGAAATGACGCTGAGCCCCCCACGACCGGCCCTTGCCCGAAGCAGCGAACCCGGCCTAGCATGAGCCGGGCGAAGCGTCGCGGACGCAGGCGCCCTCACGAACGCACACGATGACGGTCCCTCGCGCCGCGCTGCCGGCCAAGCTGAGCCCACCCCTGGTTCGGCAGGCCCTGCCACGCGAGCGCCTGTTCGACTGGCTCGATGCCCACCTCGATCGTGCCGGCATCTGGCTCGCGGCGCAGCCCGGCGCCGGCAAGACGACGCTCGCGGCGGGCTGGCTGGCGGCGCGGAAGCGGCCCTGTCTCTGGTACCGCCTCGACGCCGACGACAACGACCTCGGCCGCTTCTTCGCGATGCTCGGCGACGCGGTCGCCGCGCTCGCGCCCCGCGCGCGACTGCCCCGCTTCGCCGCCGAGCACCTCGGCCCGTGGGAGGCTTTCGCGCGGGCCTGGTTTCGCAGCGCCTTCGCGGCGCTGCCACGGCCGGCGCTTCTGGTGTTCGACAACGTCGAGCAGGCGCCGCTGGCGGTCCTGCCGCAGCTGCTCGCCCTCGCACTCCATGAAGCGCCCGCCGGCATCACGCTGCTGCTGACCAGCCGGCACGCGCCGCCGGCCGAGTTGGCCGGCGCGGTGCTCGCGGGTTCGCTCGTCGTGATGCCCCACGTGCAGCTTCGCTTCGCGCCCGACGAGGCTCGGGCGTATGCGCAGGTTCTCGGGCTCGACGCGGCAGGCCAGGACGCGCTCGCCGGCGCGGCGTCGCGGGTCGACGGCTGGGCCGCCGGTCTGCGCCTGCTCGAGCATCGCGGCGGCAGCGCCGCTTCGGGCCGGACAGGCGTGACGCCGCCGCTGCTGTCCGACTACTTCGCCAGCCTCATGCAGGCGGGCCTGGATCCCGCCGGGCAACGCCTGTTGCTGATCGGCGCGATGCTGCCCTGGATGCCGGGTGCACTGATGGCCGAGGTGGCCGGCGTGCCCGATGCGGCCGACCGCCTGGAGCGACTGTGCGCCGACAACCTGTTCACCGAGCGGACCGGCGTGTCGCCCGCGGTGTACCGGCTGCATCCGCTGTTCCACGACTTCCTGCGCGAGCGCGGGCGGCGCGTGCTGGACCCTGGCGATCGACAACGCCTGTTGCAAGGGGCGGCACGCGCGTTCCTCGCGGCGGAGCAAGGCGATGTGGCACTCGACCTGCGCCTCGACGCCGGCGACCTGCCCGGCGCGGCCGAGCTGTGGCTCGCCGTGCTCGAGCCCAAACTCGCCCACGGGCAGCTCGACCAGCTCGCCGCGTGGCTGGCCCGGATCGGCCCCTCGTTCGAGCGGCAGCAGCCCTGGCTGGTGTACGGCCGCGCCCGCATCTGCTTCCTGCGCGAGGATGCCGCCGCACGCGCGCACTACGAAGCGGCGTTCTCCGCCTTCGCTGCCCGGGGTGATCTCGCAGGCCAGCAGCTGTGTGCGGCGGGCCTGCTCGAGTGGCACTACAACACCGACAGTTTCGACGGCCATGAGCGCTGGTGCGCGGCGCTCGCTGCGCCGCTGCCCGATGTACCTGCGACCGAGGCCTTGGCCGTGCGGCTGCTCAACGGCCAGCTCCTCGCCTGCTTCTTCAGCGGCGCGTTCCGCCGCGACGCGGCCGCGTGGACGGACCGCGTGCTCGGCCACCTGACGCTCGGCGACGCCGAGAGCGACAAGCTGTGTCTCGCGATCACGCTGCTCGGCTGCCTGGAGCGTGACAAGCGCTGGGGTGACGCGGCCTCGCTCGCCGATCGCATGGAGGCGATGCTCGTGTCGCCGCGCCTCGGGCCGCGCATCCGGATCCTGGTGCGGCAGCAGATCGCGGCCGACCTGCATCGCCAGACCGGCGAGTACGCCGATGCGCGCCGCCTGGCCTTGCTGGCGCGCGCACAAGCTGCCGAGCATGGCTTCCTGGTGCTCGAGTTCGAGGCCCTGGCGATCCTGCTGCTGGCCGCCCAGTACACGGGCGACGCCCCGGAGAGCGAACGCCTGCTAGCCGAGTTGGCCACCCGCGTCGACGGCGCGAACATCTACCACCAGCGCTTCTCGCGCCAGATGCGCGCCTGGCACGAGCTGCAACGCGGCCGGCTGGCCGCTGCCCGCGGGCATGCCGATGCGTTGCGTGTCGCGGTCGAGAACAGCGACATGCCGGCACCGTTCCGCGCCACCTGGCTGCTGATCGCGTGCTTCACCAGCTTCGCCAACGGCGATCACGACGCCGCCTGCGGAGAGCTGGCCGCCTTGGCCGACGCGGCCGAGGCCGGCTCGCGCGAGACCTTGCGCGCCAACCTGCTGAGCCTGAAGGCTTGGCGCCACTGGCACGCCGGTGAACTGGATGCGGCGGCGATCGCGCTGGCCGACGCCTGGTCGCTGGCGGCGCAGACACGCTACTACCAGCTGCTCGCGCCGCTGCGCAGCGCGCTGGCCGAGCTCGCCGCCTTCGCGCTGGCGCGCGCGATCGAACCCGCCTTCACACGCGAGCTGATTCGCCGCCGCGAACTCGCACCGCCGGACGACGCCGCACTCGACTGGCCCTGGCCGCTGCGGATCACCACCCTCGGGCGCTTCGGCGTGCAGGTCGACGGCGAGCCACTGGTGTTCGCCGGCAAGGTGCCCAGAAAGCCGCTGGCACTGCTGAAGGCGCTGATCGCGTTCGGCGGTCAGGCCGTGCCGCAGCACCTGCTCACCGACGCGCTGTGGCCCGACGACGATGCCGACGCTGCGCACGACGCCTTCAATGTCGCACTGCACCGCCTGCGCAAGCTGCTGCCGCGCGGCGCACAGGCGCTGGTGCTGCACGACGGCGCGCTAAGCCTCGACCCGGCGCTGTGCTGGGTCGACGCCCGCGCATTCGATGGGCTCACGGCCACGGCATTCGTCGCCCTGCCATCGGATCCGGCGGTGCGCGATTCGCTGCGACGCGCATTGGCGCTCTACGGCGGCCACTTCCTGATCGACGAGGCCGACGAAGCGTGGGCCATCTCGACGCGCGAGCGGCTGCGCTCGCGCTTCGACCAGGCGCTTCTGCGATGCGCCGCGGCGTTGGAGGAGGCCGGCGCTCACGAGGAAGCGCTCGGCTGCTACCGACGCGGCCTGGACATCGACGACCTCGACGAGGCGTTCTACCAGGGCGTGATGGGCTGCTGCATCGCGCTGCGGCGACCGGCCGAAGGACTCTCGGCCTACCAGCGGCTGCGGCGCATGCTGTCGATCGTGTTGCGGGTCGCGCCGACGGCGCGCAGTGAGGCGCTGCACGAGCGGCTGCGCGATCTCGGCATCGGTTAGGCATCGGTAAGGCCGGCGGCGCTACCTTGCACCGCATGGCTCCCGACGACACCTCGACCCTGGCCGCACCGGACCATTACATCGTCCGCATCTACCGCCGCGCGCCGGGGCGCGGCACCCGGATCGCCGGCACGGTCGAGACCGTCGGCGCCGGCGCAGGCACCGAGCGCGGATTCAACAACCTGCGCGAACTCGAACGAATCCTGTGCGCGCGGCCGGTGCGGCCGCCCGCCTAGACCGAAAGCGCAACGCGGCTGCGCTTCTGTGCCGCGACCAAGAGAAGAACCACCGAGGAGCCTTCATGACATCCACCCTGACAAAGAGAAATCTGCGGACACCGCTGCTGCCGGCCGCCCTGGCCGCCCTCGCCCTCGTCGCCTGCGGCGGCGGCGGCAACGCGGACGTCGGCCCGAGCGCCACCGCCAACGCCGCCGGGCGCACCGGCGAGAAGGCGTACGACCTGGTGCCGCTGGGCGCCAACGTCGTCTCCAACTGGCACGCCATCGCGATCGACACGATCAACGTGCCGGCATCGCCCGCCGGCGCGACGCCCGAGGAGCGCACCGGCGGGCCGGACATCGCGACCGTGCAGATCGCGGTCTACGACGCGGTCATCGCCATCGCCGGCACGCACCGCCCGTTCGCCGTGAGCCCGACGACGCCGGCGGCCGGCGCGTCGATGGAAGCGGCGACGATCGAGGCCGCCTACCGCGTGCTGAAGGGGCTGTTCCCCAGCCGCGGCGACAAGTACGAGGCGGCCCACACCAGCGCGCTCGCGGCCCTGCCCGATGGCGACGCCAAGACGCGCGGCATCGCGATCGGGGCGGAGGCGGCTGCCGGTGCGCTGGCGCTGCGCGCCAACGATGGGCGAGCCGTGGTGCTGCAACCGTACGTTCCGGGAACCACGGCGGGCGCCTTCCGCGGCGTCAACCCGGTGAACCGGACCTTGCCGTCGGTGCGCCCGTTCACGCTGCGCAGCGCGGACCAGTTCCGGCCCGAGCCGCCGCCGGCGCTGACCAGCGACGTCTACACGCGCGACTTCGACGAGGTCAAGGCGATGGGCGGTGCGGCCAGCACGTCACGCACCGTCGAGCAGCTCGACCTGGCGCGCTTCCACACCGAATCGCCCGCGGTCGCGCCGTACCGCAACCAGCGCCGCTTCGCGACCGTCAACGTCTCGCTGGCGGACAACGCGCGCCTGCTCGCGATCATGAGTGTCGCGCTTGCCGACGCGACGATCGGCTGCTTCGACGCGAAGTACCACTACGGCTTCTGGCGCCCGCAAAGCGCGGTCCCGCTCGCCGGCGACGACGGCAACCCCGCCACGGTGGCCGACCCGCTGTGGACGCCGGTCGTGCCCACGCCCAACCACCCCGAGTACCCGGCCGCGCACGGTTGCGTGAGCGCCGCCACCGCCGAAACGCTGCGCGAGTTCTACGGCACCAAGAAGCTGTCGTTCGACTGGGACAGCACGGTCGCGTCGGTGACGCAGAAGACGCGCCGCTACGACTCGACCGACGAGTTCCTGCGCGACATCGTCGACGCGCGCGTCTACGGGGGCATGCACTACCGCAACTCGGGCGAAGCGGGCGTGCAGCTGGGCCGCAAGACGGCGCAGTGGGTGATGAGGAATCACTTCGAGGCGAAGTGACGAGGAATCACTTCGAGCCGAAGTGATCCCCCCACCCGCCGGCGGTCAAGCCCGCGGGTACTTCGCGCCGGCCTTGCGCGCGTACTCGTTGGTGTAGATCGCGGCCAGGTCGATCCTGGCGCTGGCGATCTCGGGGTCGATGCTGGCGAGCGCGCGGCGCGCGGTCTCGGCACCGGCCTCGGGGAACAGGCCGTCGGCCGACAGCGCGCCCTTCGCGGCCAGGAACGCGTCGACATACACCGCGCGGTCGCCGAGCAGGTAGCTCTCGGGCACGGCCTTGATGATGTCGCCGGCGCCGGCCTGCTGGATCCAGCGGTCGGCCCGCACGACGGCGTTGGCGATCGCCTGCACGGTGGCGGGGTTCTTGTCGATGAAGGTCTGCGGCGTGTACATGCAGCCGGCGGGCATCGGCCCGCCGAAGACGCGGTCGGCCTCGGCGACGACGCGGGTGTCGGAGACGATCCTGAGGTCCCCGGAGCGCGAGAGCAGCGTGATGACCGGGTCGAGGTTGCTGATCGCGTCGATCTGGCCGGCGCGCATCGCCGCGACCGCGCCGTTGCCTGCGCCGACGCCGACGATCGCCACGTCGCCCGGCTTCAGCCCGGCCTTGCCGAGCACGAAGTTCGCGAGCACGTTGGTCGACGAGCCCGGCGCGGTGACGCCGAGCTTCTTGCCCTTCAGCTCGGCCACGTTCCTGAAGCCGGGCATGGTCTTCGGGTTGACGCCGAGCACGATCTGCGGCGCGCGGCCCTGCAGCACGAAGGCGCGCAGGCGCTGGCCCTTCACCTGCATGTTGATGGTGTGCTCGAAGGCGCCCGAGACGACGTCGGCGCTGCCGCCGATCATGGCCTGCAGCGCGCGCGAGCCGCCGGCGAAATCGGCGATGGTCACGTCCAGGCCTTCCTGCTTGAAGTAGCCGAGGCTCTCGGCGATCGTCAGCGGCAGGTAGTACAGCAGGTTCTTGCCGCCCACCGCGATGGTGAGCTTCGGCTTCTCGAGGTTCTGGGCGCGCACGAGGGACGGCAGCGCGATCAGGGCGCTGGCACCCGCCACGAAACTTCGGCGTTGCATGTATCTGTTCTCCGTGTGTTGATGGCCCCCAATCTAGCCGCAGCGACCGCGTCGCAACAGCGGGGAAACGCACCCCGGCCGATGTCGGACGGGCGCGACCCGTAGAATGAATTTCGATGAAGTCGCTGTCCGTGTGGTCGATCCTCGCGCTGCTCTGCACGGTCGGCCTCGGCAACGGTGCGGTCGCGCAGCCTGCCGCGGTGCCGCCGCCCGCCAGCGTCGCGCCGCCCGCCGCAGCGGCTTCCGCGCCGATCTCGCTGTCGGCGCGCAAGGTCTACGAGCAGGCGCGTTCGCAACTGGTGCAGATCCGCACGGTGCTCAAGGGCCGCGCGAGCCAGACCTCGGTGGGCTCGGGGTTCCTGGTCACCGACGCCGGCCACATCGTCACCAACTTCCATGTGGTCGCCGAGGCCGCGCTGAAGCCCGAACGCCACGACCTGGTCTACGTGACCGCCGACGGCCGCGAGGCCCCGCTGGTGATCCTGCAGCTCGACGTTCTGCACGACCTGGCGCTGCTGAAGACCGCCGACCCCGGCAAGCCGACGGCGCCGTTCGACTCGCTGCCGTTCCGCCCCGAGTCGCAGCCGCTGTCGCAGGGCGAGCGCATCTACTCGCTCGGCAACCCGCTCGATGTCGGCTTCGCCGTCACCGAAGGCACCTACAACGGGCTGGTGCGGCGCAGCTTCTACCCGCAGATCTTCTTCGGCGGCGCGCTAAGCGGCGGCATGAGCGGCGGCCCGGCGCTCGACGAGCAAGGGCGCGTCGTCGGCATCAACGTCGCGCGGCGGGTCGACGGCGAGCAGGTCAGCTTCCTGGTGCCGGCGAGCTTCGCGGTCGCGCTGCTGGCGCGCGGGCGCGAGGCGGTGCCGATCAAGACCGCGGCCTACGGCATCGTCACCGACCAGCTGATGCAGCACCAGGCGCTGCTGACCGAGCGCTTCGTCGCGCAGGGCTGGAAGCCGGAGACGCATCCGCGCTACAAGGTGCCGGTGCCGATCGACCAGTTCATGCGCTGCTGGGGCAGCAGCGAGCCCTCGCGCACCGGCGGGCTCGACCTGGAACGTTCCGACTGCGTGATGGACACGCGCATCTTCGTCGGCGACTACACCACCGGCTCGATCGGCGTGCGCCACGAGAGCTACGACGGCAGCAAGCTCGGCACGCTGCGCTTCGCGGCGCGCCACGCCGCGAGCTTCCGCAACGAGAGCTTCACGCGGCTGCGCAGCGAGCACCAGACCAAGCCGCAATGCCGCGAGGATTACGTCGACCGCGGCGGGCTGACGCTGCGCGCGGTCGTCTGCCTGCGGGCCTACAAGAAGCTGCCGGGGCTGTACGACCTGTCGGTGCTGGTCGCGACGCTGGACCAGCCGCAGGCCGGCGTGCAGGGCCGGTTCGACGCCCAGGGCCTGAGCTTCGCGAACGCGCAGCGCCTCGCCCGGTTCTACCTCGAGGCCTACCAATGGACGAAGTAGGGGCCGGCCCGCTCGGCACGAGCGTTGACGCCGGCTCGCCGGTGCGCCACGCCCCGTCGCCCACGCTCGCCGTCGTCGACGTGCTCGACCGCGACGGCCACCCGCGCCAGACCTTCACCGTGACCGCCTGGCCGCTGCGCATCGGCCGCGCGCTCGACAACGACATCGTGCTCGGCGACGTGCACGTCGCGCCCCACCACCTGAGCATCGCGCCCGACGCGAGCGGGCTCGCGCTGCAGGTGGCGGACACGCGCAACGGCGTCGCTCTCGGGCGCCGCCGTCTCGCCAGCGGCACGAGCACGCCGCTGGCGGCCGACGGCGCGCCGGTCGACCTGCTGCTCGGCCGCACGGCGCTGCGCCTGCGTCTGCCCGGCCACGCGATGGCGCCCGAGGTCGCGCTGGCGCCGGACGGCTCGCTGACGCGCCAGGTCGGCAGCCTGCTGCTCGCCGCCATGCTCCTGATCGCCGGCACCCTGTTCACGACCTACCTCGAGACCGATCCCGACGGCTTCTCGCGCGCCGCCGGCAGCGCGCTGCTCGCCGGCCTGCTCGGCGCGGCGGTCTGGTGCAGCACCTGGGCACTGCTGTCCAAGACCTTCACCCGCCAGGCGCGCTTCGGCTGGCACCTGCGCGTGTTCCTGGTTGCGAGCCTGGCGCTGATGGCGGTGGGCGTGCTGCCGGCGCTGCTCGCCTTCGCGTTCTCGTGGCCGTGGCTGACCGACTACGACTTCGTCGGCGCGATCGCGGTGATCGCCGCGGCGCTGTACTTCCACCTGCTCGCGGTGGAGCAGACGCGGCACCGCATGCTCAAGTGGGCGGCGACCACCTGCGCGGTCGTCGGCGTGGCCGTCGCGTTCTGGTTCAACGTGCAGCGCACCGACCAGTTCGGCGACGAGCTCTACATGAGCCACCTGTTCCCGCCCGCGCTGCGCCTGGCGCGGCCGGTGCCGGTCGAATCCTTCGTCGAGGGCCTCGCAACCCTGCAGGCGCCGCTGGACAAGAAGGCGAAAGAGCCGGCGCGCGGCGACGACAGCGCGCGCGGCGACGAAGAGTGAGCGGCGCACCGATCGCGCCGCCGTTTCCAACCCACAGAACATCAGGAGACTCCATGACCACGACTTCCCCACCCGCCCCGCGCACCGTCCTCGTCACCGGTGGGGGGCGCGGCATCGGCGCGGCCACGAGTTGGCTGGCGGCGCAGCGCGGCTGGGCCGTGGCGGTGAACTACACCCACGGCACCGCCGCGGCGCAGGGCATGGTCGCGCGCATCCGCGACGCCGGAGGCACTGCGCTGGCCGTGCAGGCCGACGTGGCCGACGAAGCGCAGGTGCTCGCGATGTTCGCGACGATCGACGCCGAGCTGCCGCCGCTGGGCGCCCTCGTCAACAACGCCGGCGTCGTCGACCTGCAGACCCGCATCGACGCGATCACGATGGACCGGCTGCAGCGCATGTTCGCGATCAACGTGTTCGGCAGCTTCATCTGCGCGCGCGAGGCGATCAAGCGCATGTCGACCGCGCACGGCGGCGCCGGCGGCAGCATCGTCAACCTGTCGTCGGCCGCGGCCCGCATCGGCGCGCCGGGGCAGTACGTGGACTACGCCGCCGCGAAGGGCGCGATCGACGTGTTCACCATGGGGCTGGCGAAGGAGGTCGCGACCGAGGGCATCCGCGTCAACGCCGTGCGCCCCGGCCTGATCGAGACCGAGATCCACGCCTCCGGCGGCACGCCCGACCGCGCGAAGCAGATGGCGCCGATGGTGCCGATGCAGCGCACCGGCAGCGCCGAGGAGGTCGCCGAGGCGATCGTCTGGCTGATGTCCGACGCCGCGAGCTACACCACCGCCAGCGTGCTCGACGTGACCGGCGGACGCTGAGACGCGGCGCTCAGCGCTTGCGCCGCGGGCGACCGGCCGGCGCGGGGGCGGCGGTTGCTGCGTCGGGCGCGGCCTTCTTCGCCACCGCCTTCCTGGACGCGGCCTTCTTCGCGGGGGCCTTCTTCGCGGGGTCCTTCTTCGCGGCCGGCTTTCGCGCCGCGTCCGTCGCTGTCGCTGCCGGTGCCGGTGCCGGTGACTGAGTCGCGGCCGCCACCGGCACCGCGGTCGGCGCGGCGCCGTGCGGCCGGTCGCGCCGTGGCGCGCGGCCGGGCTGGAGACGCTGCACCAGGTCGAGCAGGCGGGTCGCGGCGCGGGCCAGGGCTTCGTCGCCGAAGTTCAGCACCGACAGCGCATCGCAGAGCCGCGACATCAGCTCCATCTGCGAGACCATCGCCTCGATCTGGGACGGCTTGACGGTGATGTTCAGCATCGCGTCCGCGTACGCGCGCGAGACTTCCTCGAACACCGCGCGACCCGCCTCGCCGGCCTGGCTGAACTTGCCGTCGAGCACGCGCTCGACCAGCAGCGCCTCGGGCTGCGTGACGGCGTCCCACAGGTTCGGCGTGGCGTTGAAGCCCTGCTCCGCGGCGCGCCGGCACTGCTGGGCGAGCTCCACCGCGGCGCCCCGGTTGTCCGGGCTCTCCCAGGCGGTGAGCGCGTCCAGCGCGAGCCGGTTCAGCGCGTGGTACGGGCTGAAGCCTTCGCTGCCGGGGCTGCCCTCGCCGCTCTGGTAGGCCGCGATGGCGCGGGCCAGGCAGTCCTCCATCGCGTGGCGCACGGCGTCCTTCGCGGCCTCGCCGAGCCCGCCGGCCAACAGGCGCCGCGCGTGGTACGCGGCCTTGTGCTTGAGCGCGCTGCCACGCAGCGCGGCGCGTTCGCGGTGCGGCGCCATCGGCAGCGGGCGGGCGGTGTCGGGCGGGCTCGCGGCCGCCGCGCCGACGGCGCGTTCGACGCTGCGCACGACCGCGTCGAGCCCGTCGAGTCGCTCCAGCGCCTCGTCCATGAGGTGTGCGGCTTCGTGCTCGCCCGCCTCACCGGGGCGGCCGGCGACGATCTCCTGCTCGGCGCGCTGCTCGCCCAACTTGATCTCGACGTTGGCGAGCTTCTCGATGTCCTGGATCGGCACCAGCCCGGTGGTGTCGACGGCCTGCACGGCACGCAGCAGGCACTGGCGCGCCAGCTCGTACTGGCCGAGCTCGAACCAGGTGCGGCCGAGCGCCGATTGCAGCTGCGGCAGGTACTGCCAGCTCGGCGGGCAGCGCTCGCGCAGCAGCACGTCGATCGCGGCGGCCTGGCCGCGGCGCTCGGCGTCGGAGAGCTTGTCGCGGCGACGGGACAGGTCGGCGCGGCGCCGCGCCAGCTCGTCGAGCAGCTCTTCCGGCGAGACGACCTGGTCGCCGCCCGACCCGCTCGACGTGTCGGCCGCGCGCGGCTCGGCCAGCCAGCCGGGCTCGCCGTAGGCCTGGAACGCGCCCCAGGTGATGTCGTCGGGGTGCTCGCGCCACACCGCCTCGCGGGCCCTGAACACGGCCTCGCCGAAGGACAGGCGATCGAGCAGCAGTCGCTCGTAGAAGCTCTGCCCGAAGTAGCGCGCCGACTCGTCGTTGACGGCCCAGCCGGCGACGATCACGCAGCGCACGCCGATCTCGATCAGCTCGCGCGCGATGCTCGCGGCGAGCTTGTTGCCGCGCCCGCCGCCGCTGTCCATCTGGCCGAGGTGACAGCAGTTCAGGAACACCAGGTCCGGCACGATCTCCATCGCCGCGATCTCGGCGGCGGTGATCAGCAGCCCGCCCGACAGGAGCACGCCGCTGCGCCCGCGGCCGTCGACGTGCGGCAGGTCGAACACGCCGTGCGCCGAGATGTGCAGGATGCGCCAGGGCTGCGCATACAGCTGCGTCAGCACGCGCGCGGCGACCTGGTCAGGGCCGATCGAGGTCATGACCTGGTAGCCCATGCTCGCGAGCACGCCGCCGACGGCCTCGGCCTCGGCCTGCGCGCCATCGAGCGGCGGCGGGGTCTGCGTCGGCCGGCCGTCGACCAGCGGGAAGGCGTCGGTGAAACCGGCGACCGAGGGGTTGCCGATCACGAGCGCGCGCCGCTCCACACCCTGCCGCACCTGCGTCCGGAAGGTGCCGGTCGTGAGCTGGCGGACGACGGCGGTGCGCAGCGCGAGCGGCCGCTTGTCGTCGTCGGCGCGGCCGCTCTCGTCGGCCAGCATCAGCTCCCAGGGCAGGTTGGCGGTGCAGGCGTCGACCACGAGCACGACGCGCGGCAGCTGCCGTGCCGCGTCCTTGAAGTCGTGCGGCACCATGAGCTGGAACAGCATGCGGCCGAAGTCCTCGTTCCAGGTCGGGTTGTGGATCTGCTCGGCGACGAGCTGCTCCACCAGGCCCGGCTGGCGCTGGAACGCGATCGATTCGGCGCGGGCGCGCTGGCCCACGTAGGTGAAGCGCAAGCGGTCGGCGACCGGTGCCGCGGTCTTGAGCGTCACCGGCGGCGGCACGCCGCGCGCGGGCTGGCCTTCGGCATCGCCCGCGTCGGCGTCGGCGATGATCAGGCGCGGCCAGTAGCTGGAACTGCGCTCGTCGGACAGGCGCAGCCGCATGCCCTCGCCCTGCGTCAGCTCGCTGCGGCAGACGATCATGGTGCCGTGCTTCGCCCCCAGCGTGGCGAGTTGCGGGGCCAGCTTGCGCAGCGCGTAGACGGCGCTGATGGCGGTGTCGATGTAGAGCTCGACGATGTCGAGCCGGTCGATGTGGATCGCCAGGCCCGTCGTCTCGAAGAACTTGGCGTTGGCCTGCATCACGCCGCGCACCAGCGCCTCGACCGAGGCCGCGACGGTGAGGTTGGCCGACGAGTTGTAGCCGATCAGCAGCGTGGCCAGCGGCACCTTGCGCGGTGCGTTGCCGAGCACGTCGATCACCTGCAGCAGGTAGCGCAGGGCGCCGGTGCGCACCGCGTCGGTCAGGTCGAGCGGGCTCAGCGCGCGGTCGTACGAGCCGAGCCCGGTGACGACCGCGCCGTTCAGGCTGCCGCGGCGGCGCTCGAGCTCGTTCGGCACGCGCAGCACCACGGTGGCGGTGCCGCGCGGCCCGGCGTACATGCCCAGGCTGTAGCGCTCGCTGAGGTCGTTGTCGAGCAGCTCGCGGTCGATCAGCGACTCGGCGGCGGCGATCGGGTCGCGCTCGTAGTGGCCGACCATGATGGGCTGCGAGATGAAGCGCAGGTCCATGGCCCGCACGCTGACCTCGAGCCGGCGCTTCGGCCGCGGCGGCACGCGGTTGCGGCGCGAGCCGCCCATCAGGCCGCGCTGCAGCGCGTCGGGGTCGTCGGCGGTCGGCGGGCCGGCGTCGTAGGTGATCGGCAGCGGCTGCTGGATCGCGCGCACCGCCGGCGGGCTCGTGCTCAGCCGCGCGGTCGAGCCGGCGCTGATCAGATCGGCCAGGGCCTCGAAGTGTTCCTTGGTCGACGGCAGGTCGCCGTGCGCCGCCGGCATGTAGTAGTAGCGGCCGATGCCGCCGATGCGGCCGGATTCCCAGCTGACGGTGCCGTCGCCGCGCGTGGTGCCGACCATCTTCAGGCGCACGCCGCCGCGGCCGTCGGGCTCCTCGCGCACGCCGCAGGGCGTGTTGGGCGCGACGCCGAACACGTAGATGCTGCGCGTCTCGTACTCGGCCGGCAGCTTCGGCGTGTCCAGGCCGTCGGCCGTCCAGAGCCAGCTGGCCTCGTCGAGCACGGACTGCACCGGCGTGCCGGCGTGGTGGTCGCCGAACCACAGGTCGGTGACCTGCGCCTTCAGGTCGAGCCAGGTCTGCGCCTGCTGGTAGGCGTAGTGGCCGCCGCCGCCCTCCAGGCCCTGGAACATGTCGACGAAACCGGGCTTGGGCAGCAGCTGCAGCGCGCCGCGGAAGCCGGCGACGATGTCGAGCACCTGCTGCATGTCGTGCCGCATGTCCAGGCGCACCAGCGTGCGCAGCGTGTCGCCCTTGCCGATCACGTTCTCGACCATCGAATGCGCGCCCTGGTTGGGCGTGCCCAGCATCACGAAGCGGGCGCCTTCGCGCGCCATCAGCGCGTCGATCACCGAGCGGCGCTTGTGGATGGTGGCGCGCACCACGAGCCCGCCCATGCTGTGCGCGAGCAGGCGGATCGGCTGCTTCGTCTCCTTCATCAGCCGGTCGAGGAACTCGCCGAAGCGCTCGGCCAGCACGTCGAGCGGCTGGCGCCAGTCGTACGGGAACGGCTCGACGCGGTGGCTGGCCGCGAGGTGCTCGCAGACCTTGCCGTAGAACATCGCGAACAGCGATTCGGCCTCGACCGACGGCTCGCCCCAGGCGATCTTGGCGAGGCCGCCGGAGGCGATGTCGAGCGGATCGAACCAGACCCGGTCGCGCCCCGCCGCCTGCAGGTGCGAGCCCATCACGCCGGGCAGCACGACGACGACCGGGCGCTCGATGCCCGACGTGTCTCGGCTCGGCGCCGACTTGGCCAGCGCGTCCGCGAACTCGGTGGGCGTGGGCAGCGCGCGGAACACGGTCAGCTGCGCCGGCTCGCGCACGATCAGCCAGTCGCGCAGCGCCGCGCGGGTGTCGATGTTGGCGAAGTAGCGGAAGTGCGAGACCTCGGCGCCGCGGTCGAACAGCACGCGCGCCTCGGCCTTGGGCGCGATGCCGGCGAGCATGGAGGTGGTGTTGACGACGAGGTCGTTGTCCTCGTTGTCGAACAGCAGGAAGTCGGTCAGCAGCACGCCGAGGCGCCGCAGCATGTTGCCGCCCTGGATGTCGCCGGCGATCACCGCCATCTGCGTGCCGGCGCGCACCGGCGCGTCGCGCAGCAGCCGCGCCATCGGCGAATCGGGCAGCATGGCCTCGATGCCGGGCACGAGGTGCGCGTTGGTGCGGTTCTTGGCGATCTCGCAGACGACGCGCTTGAAGGCCGAGTAGATCGGGCTGCCGAAGAAGAACGGCACCAGCCCGATCAGGCTCAGGATGCCGCTGAGGAAGACGTCGAGGTTGCCGCTCGCGAGCAGCGTGCCGCCCGCCGGGCTCGCGGCGCGCACGTAGCGCTGCACCGTGATCTGGCGATCGGCGAGCACGCCCGCGAGCGTGCGCAGTTGCGCCTGCTGCGCCTTGTGCGCGACCTTCAGCTCGCCGATGACGCGCCGCGCCTCGTCGGGATCGGCGTCGCCGGTGCCCTTGAAGGCGTAGGCGTAGTGATCGATCAGCTTGTCGAACTCGCCCAGGCACAGCAGGTCGGCGACCAGCCCGCCGCGCGAGTGCGAGACCAGGCTGACCTGCGCGCCGCGCGGCAGCGCCCGGGCGAGCTGGATCGCGTTCTCGATCGGGCTCTGCGACAGCGTGCGGTGCTCGAACGCGAAGATGCCGCCGGTGTAGTAGCCGGCCAGCATGCCCCACAGGTCGCGGTCGCCGGTGCGCAAGTCGCCGAAGCTGCCGAGCGTGCTCGACGCGGTGCCGTGCACGAACACCAGCATCGGCCGCTCGGCCGACGGGCGTGGCAGCAGCGGGTCGTCGAGATCGACGGCTTCCAGATCGGTCGGCTTGCCGGTCGCGCCGACCCAGCGGTACAGACCGGGCGGCTGGTCGAGCCGCTTTTCGATCGCGGCCATCAGCGCCTTGGTGCCGGCCCAGGTGACGCCGAGCTCCAGCGGGTTGGGCACGTCGAGCAGGGCGTCGCGGATGATCGCGTCGGGCTCCTTGCCGACGGCGAACGCGAACACCTTGCTGATCAGGCCGCCGACGGCCTCGCCGAAGCCGCGGCCCGGGGCGGCACCGTCGGCACGCAGCTTCTCGAGCAGGATCGCGCCGTCGGGCGCGATCATCTCCGGGTGCGTGAGCTGCAGCGAGGCGCGCAGGCGCTCGGCGCCGGTGATCAGCGTGCTGCCGTCGGCCAGCTCCAGCACGACGATCTCGCCCGGCGCGGCCTGGTGCGCCTGCGGCGCCGCGTTGACGACATCGCGCGCCGCCGGGCCGACATCGAACGCGGCCTGCGGAAGCAGGTAGCCGTCCGGCATGAAGACGTCGTCGGTGCGGCCCGCGGCGCGCGTGCTGCGGTTCAGCAGCGGCGGGCGGTCACGGTCGGCCGCCTGGCCGACGAGGCGGATCGGGACGGTGCGGTCGGAGGCCATCGGGGCTTCAGACCGTGAACGGCTTCTGTTTCAGGAACGACGCCGCCCGGCCGAGCACGAACAGGTTCGGCGACTGGCTGCGCGGCATGCCGGCACGGATGTGCGCGTGGAAGGCGTTGTAGTCGCCGCGGAACGTGCCGGCGTTCCAGATCTTCAGGAGCTGTTCGGTGAACGCGCCGTTGTGCTCGCCGTCCATCGAGGTCTGGTTGTCCTGGCAGCCGGAGATCAGGATGACGGTCGGGTTGAACTTGCCGACCAGCGCGGTCGCCTCGGCCGCGGCGCCGACCTGTGCCAGCGCGGCGTCCGGGTCGGTGAAGGTCTTGCGCGCGGCGGCGGCCACGTCGGCCTGCAGCTTGTCGTAGAACGCCTGGTGCTCCTGGTAGGTGCGGCGCGCGACGCTCTCGGGCATCAGCTTGACGCGCTGCCCGGGCGGCGGTGGCGGCGGCGCCAGCTCGCGCGCGACGGTGCCGCTGTGGCAGCTGTCCGAGAGCATCAGGATGCGCACGCCGGCCTTGAAGCGGCTCAGTTCGAAGTAGAGCTCGTCGTCGATCAGCTGGCCGTCGTAGAGGCACCAGGTCTCGTCGCGCTTGTCGGATTCGTCACCGCTGCTGTCGGGCACCTGGCCGCCGTGGCCGGAGAAGGTGATGAAGAAGAAGTCGCCCGACCTGAGGGTGCGGGCGGCGCTGCGCAGCGCCGCGAGCATGCGGGCGCGGGTCGCCTTCTTGGTCAGCAGCACGGTGGCCTTCATGCCCTGGCGGCGCGCGATCGCGGCCATGTCGTTGGCGTCGAACTCGCAGGCGGCGAGCGGGCCGTCCCAGCCCGCGTAGGCCGCCGCGCTGACTGCGTTGAGACCGAGGTGCAACGCGATGCCGCGCGGCTTGGTGGCGGCGGGTGAACTGGCGGAGGTGGCAACCATGATGAGCCCTCGATGACGTCGCGCGCACCGCGGCGGAGTGTGGCCCGCTCCGGGTGCCGGAGCGACCGGTGCGCGGCATGATCGGTGTCGGCCCCGGGTGTCGGAAGCCCTAGTTCATGGGGCGTTGCGCGGGCTCGTGGCCAGCGTGCGCGTGTCGATCCACGCCATGCGACCGGTGCGCCGCATGACCTCGCGCACCAGGTGCGCCGTGCCTCCCGGGCCGTCGCCGTGCGACGCGCCATCCCAGAGGCAGACGAAGCGTAGCCGTTGCACGCCCTGCGCGAGCGCCGCCGCGAGTAACCAGAGGTTGCAGCGCTCGAACCGGTCGAGCTGTGCATCGGGTTCGGCGGGCATGACCTGCGGCTCGCCAGCTGCACGCGCACGCACGGCGCGGTAGCGCGCGAGCCAGTCGTGCGGGCCTGCGGCGCCGGCGACCGAGTGCGCGACGAACGCGTCCTCGGGCTCCGCGAGCATCAGCTGCAAGGGCACGCCGCGCGCGAGGCAGGCCTCGGCGAACAGCAGGTCACCGCCGTTCGCACCCTGGGTGATGGCGAGATCGGCCGGGCCGGCAGCGAGGCGATCGAGTGCGGCGCCGATCGCCGCCGCAGCCGCCTCGACCCTGTCGGGCGGGAACCGCGCCGGCACGCGCCCGGGGTCGTCAACGCGATGCCCGGCAAACAGCAGCACCTGGCGAGGCGGGGCGCTCGCCATGCTAGGCCGCGGCCCCGAACAACTGCGCCAGCACCGCGCGCTGCTGAGCGCCACCGCCGCGCGGCGTCTCGACCCACGTGAAGCGGCCCGCCGGCGCGCCGGCCGCGGCCCGCAGCGCGGCCTCGCGGTCGGTGGCGGCGTCGGTCAGCACGACCACGCGCAAGGGCCGCACGGCCTGCGAGAGCACCTGCAGCTCGAACACGCAGCCGGCGTTGTGCGCCTGGAAGCCGCGCAGGTCCATCAGCACCACGTCGCTGCGCCCGGCGAGCGCGTGCAGCGCATGCTGCCAGGTGGTGTCGTGGCAATAGCATTCGTTGACGCGGTAGCGGCCGTCGGCATCGGGCGCCATGTCGAAGGCGGCCAGGCGCGGCGCCACGTCGGCCGGCGTGCGGATGAAGCGCGTGGCGAGGTCGCCGTCGAGGAAGACGAAAATGTCGTCGGCATCGAGCGTGCGGTCGGCGAGGTCGGTGCCGGCGATCAGCACGGTGTTGCCGCTCAGGCGCCAGCGCTCGATGACGTGGTCGAACAGCGCCTGCACCTGCGCGTCCTTCTGGAACACGCGCAGCACCAGCAGCGTCGGTGGGTGGGCGGGCGGGCGATGCCAGCGCGCGTAACCGGCCATCGCCAGCGGCACCCAGGCCAGCGGCAGCAGCATCGCGAGGCCGGCCGCGCCGGCGCTGCTGGCAAGCGACAGCGCCTGCACGCCCTGCGCGATCGCCCAGACCGCGCCGAACATCACCAACAGGTCCGACAGCTGCTTGCGCGCGTAGGCCCGCGCGAGCCGCCGCCCGAGCCGCTGCACCGGCCACCAGGCGAGCAGCCACGGCAGCAGCGCGAACAGCGCGATCACCGCCGGCGCGCCGAGCCATGCAGGCAGGTGCGCGAGCCACGGCGTGCGCCGCTCGACCAGCACCGCGAGCAGGTCGATGCCGGCCGTCGAGACCCACATCAGCAGCATGAACAGCGGCAGCAGCCACGGCGCGGCGGCGCGCGTCGCGGCGTGGCCGAAGATCAGCGCGACGATGGCCAGGCCCGGCCCGATCTGGACCGCGAGCGCCACCAGCAGTTCGAGCGGCCGCGGTTCGATCGACCGCCACAGCATCACGCCGAAGCAGAACAGCACCCACAGCGCGAGCGCGCCCAACTGGCGCCCCCCGGACCAGCGCCGCATCAGGCCGATCGCCGGGATCACGGGCCACAGGTGCATCAGCGCCAGCACGGCGGCGCGCTTCGGCGCGAACGGCTCGTCCGGGAAGGCCAGCAGGAGCCACAGCGTGGCGCTGCTCGCGGCGATCAGCGCGGACAGGCCGACCAGCAGTGCCGTGAGCCGGCGCTCGGCGCGGCGGTTGTCGGCGAGCGAGCCGGGGCCGGCCGGCGGGCGCGCGGTGAACGGCGGCGGCGCCGTCGCCGTGCTCGGCGGGGCCTCGGCAGGCGCGCTCATCAGGCGGCGCATCGCGCTGCGGTAGCGCCGCGCCAGCACCCACGCGCTCGTGCAGGCCAGCAGCAACGCAGCGAGCAGGACGAAGGCGATCTGGCCGGTGGAGGTGAGCATGGGCGCGACGGAGGGCGCGCGCATACTGGCGCGGCCGCGGGGGCGGCGTCAATCCCGCGGCCTCCGGTGCGCGGTGAATGCGTCGATCGCGGGTGCTAGATCTTGCCGACCGCGCAGGACATCACCACCTGGCGAAGTGTCAATTCGTCTTCGGCGGCTCGGGCGCCTCGGCGCGCGTTTCTTCCAGCCAGTCGGCCAGCTCGCCCGACAGCGCTTCGCCCGCATCGCGCCGGATCTCGACCGGCAGCACGGTGCCGCCGTCAAACAGCAGTTGCAGCCGCACGCGGTCGCGGTGGCGCGAGCTGTCCTCGATGCCGATCGCGAAGCATTCCAGCGCGGGCTCCATCGAATCGCGCGAACGGCGCGCCAGCGCCGTGGTCTGCAACAGCGAGATCGCCACCGCGGCCGCGAGCTCGGTGGTGATCGCGATCTCGAGCGGCGAACGCATTTCCCCGCTGTGCGCCTGCGCGGTGAGGATGATCGCGTCGCCGTCGGCCGCCGCCTGCACATCGTGGATGGCGGAGATGGCCACGCTCAGCGGCAACTTGTCGTTCACGCTCATGGATGTTGTCTTTCTGATCCCATGAACGCAATTCTTCTGGGCCCGGCGCGCGGCGTGAATCCGGCGCTGGCGCATTTCCGGGTAGGTGGAATCCCACGCCCCTGCAGGCGCCATCCTCAGCGTCGTTCGACGATCACCGGCACGAGCTGCAGCGCGCCGCGCACCCGCTCGGCCACGCTGCGGGCCTCGTCGCGGCGCGGGTAGGGGCCGGCCTGCAGACGGAACATCGGCGCGTCGTCGAACACCGCCAGCAGGGGTGACAGCCAGTCGAGTTCCGCGGCGACGCGGCGCTGGAAGCCCTCGGCCCCGTCACGGGCACGGAACGCGCCGAGCTGGACCCAGAAGCCGCGTGCCGGCACGGTGTGGGCGCGGGCGTCCGGCGCATCGGCCAGGGGCGGCAGCGCGACCGATGCCGCGACCGGTGCCGCGATCAATTCAGCGACCGGTGCCGCAGCGGCGGGGCCCGTGTCCGCCACCGGCGTGGCAGCGGCTGCGAGAACGGGCGTCGGGATCGGCGTCGGCGTCGGCACCGGCGCGGTCGGGGCCGGTTCCCGCGGCCCGGCGTCGTCGGCCGGCCGCGCGGCGAGCACCGGCTCGGTCTCGCGGCCACGCCGCCACGCGCCGGTGCGGATCTCGTCGAACGTGATGCGCTGCAGCTCGACCGGCGCCACGCCGCGCAGCAGGTCGAGCTTGAGCGCCGCGGTGTAGCTGAGGTCGACGATGCGCCCGGCGTGGAACGGCCCGCGGTCGTTGACGCGCACCACGATCTCGCGCCCGTTGGACGGATTGCGGATGCGCGCGTAGCTCGGGATCGGCAGCGTCGGGTGCGCCGCCGTCATCGCGTACATGTTGTAGACCTCGCCGCTGGCCGTGCGCCGGCCATGGAACTTGCGCCCGTACCAGGAGGCCAGGCCGCGCTCGGTGAACGGGGTGTCGCGGGCGATCGGCACGTAGCTCTTGCCGAGCAAATCGTAGGGCTTGTTCGGGCCGCCGCTGCGGATGGGCTCCAGCCGGGGCTCGGCGTCGGGCACGAGGGCCAGATCGGGCGGCGGGTTCGCCTCGGGGCCGTCGCGGTCGGGCGACAACACCGGGCGCGCCGGCGTGCCGCCCGGCGAGGTCGCCGGCCCGGACGCACAGCCGGCCAGCCAGAGTGCGAGCAGCACGACCATGCCCGCCACACCGAGGCGGGAGCGGCACGGCGCCTGCGCCACACGCGGCAAGGACTGCAACCCAGACATGGGCGCGACCATACACGAGGCGCTCGGCCGCACTCCCCCGGCGCGGCCGCCAACGGTGATCGCCGACAGGAGCCGATGTCGCGGCGCGCGCTCAGGCCGGCGGACGCCGCATCCGGAACAGCTGGTCCGGGCCGATCTCGAAGTAGTCGCCCGGGCCGCCGGCGCGCAGGATCGGTCGCGCCGCCGCGGTCTCGTAGATGCCGTTCTTCAGCAGCGACTTGTCGATGTGCACCGCGACGACCTCGCCGAACGTGAGCCAGGTCGGCACCGGCGTGCCGTCCACGCCCTGCAGCTGCACGATCTGCGTGACCCGGCATTCGAACGCGACCGGGCTCTCGCCCACGCGCGGCACCGCGACCAGGCGCGACGCGACCGGCGTGAGCCCGGCGAGCTGGAACTCGTCGACCTCGGGCGCCACCGGCGCGCAGCTCGCGTTCATGCGTTCCGCCAACGGCCGCGTCGCGAGGTTCCACACGAACTCGCGGGTGGCCTGCACGTTGTGCAGCGTGTCCTTCGCGCCGATGCTGGCGAAACCGACGATCGGCGGCACGTAGTTGAAGGCGTTGAAGAAGCTGTACGGCGCCAGGTTCAGCCCGCCCTGCGCGTTCATCGACGAGATCCAGCCGATCGGCCGCGGCCCGACGATCGCGTTGAACGGGTCGTGCGGCAGGCCGTGGCCGAGGCGGGGCTCGTAGAAGTGGGTGTTGGCGTTCATGCCCGCACTGTAGGCGCAGTCCGGGCAAGGCGCCGGCGCAGGACGGGCAAGGCGGACGTTGCGGCGGCGCGCCGTGATCGGCACACTTCATCGACGGCAGCCATGTGGCTGCCGCACCCGAACCGGAGACCCCCATGCCCCGCTACCTGATCGAACGCAGCTTTCCCGATGGCCTGTCCATTCCGATGAACGCCGACGGGCGCAAGGCCCTGGCCGGCGTCGTCGCCAACAACGCCGAGCATGGCGTGAGCTGGGTGCACTCCTACGTCAACCCCGATCGCACCCAGACCTTCTGCATCTACGACGCGCCCACACCCGAAGCCATCCGCACCGTCGCCGAGCGCAACGGCCTGCCGGTGGGGCGCATCACCGAAGTCAGCGTGCTCGACCCGTACTTCTATCAACCGTGACGGGCGCGCCGAGGCTGCATGGCAGACTCGGCGCATGTCCCTCACCGCCCTGCGCGTGCTCTCGGTCATCCCGCCGATGACGCAGCTGAACACGCCCTACCCGTCGACCGCCTGCCTGACCGGCTTTCTGCGTTCGCGCGGCGTCGACGCGGTGCAGGAGGACCTGGCGCTGGCGCTGGTGCTGAAGCTGTTCTCCGTCGACGGGCTGAAGCAGGTGCGCGCCGCGATCGACGCGCTGCCCGCGCGCCCGCCGCTGCTCGACGCGTTCGTCGGCCAGTTCGACCGCTACCTCGCGACCCTCGGCCCGACGATCGCGTTCCTGCAGGGCCGTGATCCGACCATCGGCCACCGCATCGCGAGCCGGGCGTTCCTGCCCGAGGGCCCGCGCTTCGACTCGCTCGATGTCTACATCGCCGAGGACGGCGAAGACCCGCTCGCCTGGGCCTTCGGCGCGCTCGGCATGCAGGACCGCGCGCGGCACCTCGCGACGCTCTACCTCAACGACATCGCCGACGTGCTGCGCGAGGCCATCGACCCGCGCTTCGAGTTCGTGCGCTACGCCGAATCGCTGGCGCAGAGCCAGCCGACCTTCGAGCCGCTCGCCGCCGCGCTGGCCGCGCCGCTGAACCTCGTCGACCGCACGCTCGTCGCGCTCACGCTCGATGCGGTGCAGCGCCACGCGCCGCGCGTCGTGCTGGTCTCGGTGCCGTTCCCGGGCTCGGTCTACGCGGCGTTCCGGATCGCGCAGGCCGTCAAGGCGCACGACCCGACGATCACCACCGTGCTCGGCGGCGGCTTCGTCAACACCGAGCTGCGTGAACTGACGGAGCCGCGCGTGTTCGACCACTTCGATTTCGTCACGCTCGACGCCGGCGAGCGGCCGCTGCTCGCGCTGCTCGAGCATGTGCAAGGCCGGCGCTCGGCGCAGCGGCTGGTGCGCACCTTCCTGCGCGACCCGCAGACGCAGGCGGTGCGCTACGTCAACCTCGTCGAGCCCGACATCGCGTTCGCCGAGGTCGGCACGCCCACCTGGGACGGCCTACCGCTGAACAGCTACCTGTCGCTGCTCGACATGCTCAACCCGATGCACCGGCTGTGGTCCGACGGGCGCTGGAACAAGCTCACCGTCGCCCACGGCTGCTACTGGAAGAAGTGCAGCTTCTGCGACGTGAGCCTGGACTACATCTCGCGCTACGAGGGCGCGTCGGCCGAGACGCTGGTCGACCGGATCGAGGCGATCGTGCAGGAGACCGGCCAGACCGGCTTCCACTTCGTCGACGAGGCCGCGCCGCCCAAGGCGCTCAAGACGCTCGCGGCCGAGCTGCAGCGGCGGCAGCTGTCGATCTCCTGGTGGGGCAACATCCGCTTCGAGAAATCGTTCAGCCCCGAGCTCTGCCAGCAGCTCGCCGACAGCGGCTGCATCGCGATCTCCGGCGGGCTCGAGGTGGCCTCCGACCGGTTGCTGGACCTGATGAAGAAGGGCGTCTCGGTCGAGCAGGTCGCGCGCGTGACCAAGGGCTTCTCGGACGCCGGCATCCTCGTCCACGCCTACCTGATGTACGGCTTCCCGACCCAGACCGTGCAGGACACGGTCGACGCGCTCGAATACGTGCGCCAGCTGTTCGAGGCGGGTTGCATCCAGTCCGGTTTTTTCCACCGCTTCGCGTGCACGGTGCACTCGCCGGTCGGCCAGAACCCGGCCGAGTACGGCGTGACGCTGCAGCCCCTGCCCCCCGTCAGCTTCGCGAAGAACGACATCGGCTTCGTCGACCCCACCGGCACCGACCACGACGCGCTCGGCGTCGGCCTGAAGAAGGCGCTCTACAACTACATGCACGGCATCGGCCTGGACGAGGACGTGCGCCAGTGGTTCGACTTCCCGGTGCCCAAGACCAAGGTGCCGCGGCACAAGATCGCGAAGGCGCTGGCGATGGCGGCTGCGTGATGGTGCCCGATTGGATGGCGCTGGCCGCCTGAGCCCGCATCGGCTATCTTCCCCTGCAGGGCCGCCGATGGCCCGACACACGAGGAGCGAAGACATGCAACTGGGCACCTACCTGTTCTTCGACGGCCGCTGTGAAGAGGCCGCCGCGTTCTACCAGCAGGCGATCGGCGCCGAGACGGTGGCGATGATGCGCTACAGCGACAGCCCCGAGCCGCACCCGCCAGGCATGGTGCCGCCGGGCTTCGAGAGCAAGGTGATGCACATGACGCTGAAGATCGGCGACCACTCCGTCATGGCCGCCGACGACTGCACCGGCCGCCCGACGTTCCAGGGCTTCGCGCTGTCGCTCGCCGTCAAGGACGAGCCGCAGGCCGATGCGGTGTTCGCCGCGCTCGGCGAAGGCGGGCAGGTGACGATGCCGCTGACCAGGACCTTCTTCGCGCCCAAGTTCGGCATGCTGACCGACCGCTTCGGCATCGGCTGGATGGTGATGGTCGGGGACGGTTCGTGATCAAGGCCATCGCGCTCATCGTCGTCGCGGTGGTGGCCGGCGTGCTGGTGTTCGCGACGACCAAGCCGGACACCTTCACGGTCCAGCGCTCGGCGACGATCAAGGCGCCGCCCGAGAAGATCTTCGCGGTGCTGAACGACTTCCGCCGCTGGACCGAGTGGTCGCCGTGGGAGAAGCTGGATCCGGCCATGAAGCGCACGCTCGGCGGCGCGCCGGCCGGCCAGGGCGCGACCTACGCCTGGGACGGCAACGGCAAGGCCGGCGCGGGCCGCATGGAGATCGTCGAGTCGACGCCGGCGAGCAAGGTCGGCATCCAGCTCGACTTCCTCAAGCCGTTCGAGGGCCACAACCGCACCGCGTTCACGCTCACGCCGCAAGGCGACGCGACGCAGGTGAACTGGTCGATGACCGGGCCGACGCCGTTCGTCTCCAAGCTGATGCAGGTGTTCGTCGACATGGACCAGATGATCGGCAAGGACTTCGAGGAAGGCCTGTCGAACCTGAAGGCGCTGACCGAGAAGTAGCGGCCTTCAGTCCACCGGCCAGGGCATCGCCTTCGGCAGCGTCATCGGCTCGGGTTCGGCAGCGGGCGACTTGGCCCCAGGCCGCGCGTCGACCTCGCGCCACCACGGCGTGACGCTCTCGGCGCGCGACGGCTCCACCGCCTCGCCGAGCCGCGGCATCACCAGTTGCGCGCTGTACTGCGGTGCGAGCGCCAGCAGCGTCTCGGCGGGGGCGTCCCAGTCGTGCACCGAGAGCGCGAAGGTGCCCCAGTGCACCGGCAGGAAGGCGCCGCCGCCGAGCAGCTTGTAGGCCTCGAGCGCGTTCTCGGGGCCGAGGTGGATGTCGCCCCAGGACGGGTGGAAGGCGCCCACTTCGAGCATCACCAGGTCGAACGGGCCGAGCCGCTCCCGGATGGTCGCGTACTCGCTGGTCAGGCCGGTGTCGCCGCTGAAGAAGACCGAGTGCTTGGCGGTGCGGATCGCCAGCGACGACCACAGCGTCGCGTTGCGGTCCTTCAGCCCGCGGCCCGAGAAGTGCTGCGACGGCGCGGCCGTGATCGTCAGCTCAGAGCCCGGCAGCGTGTGCGATTCCCACCAGTCCAGCTCGGTGATGCGCTCCGGCGCGACGCCGAAGGCCTCGAGGTGCGCGCCGACGCCGAGCGAGGTGACGAAGGGCACGCCCATGCGCGCGAGCTCCTTGATCGTCGGGTAGTCGAGGTGGTCGTAGTGGTCGTGCGAGACCAGCACCAGGTCGATCGGCGGCAACGCGCGCAGCGCGATCGGCACCGGCTGGAAGCGCTTGGGCCCCGCGATGCGGGACGGCGAGGCGCGCGGGCCCCAGACCGGATCGGTCAGCACGCGGTGGCCGTCGATCTCGATCAGCACGGTCGAGTGGCCGAGCCACGTGGCGCGCAGGCCGGTGTCGGGCGGGCGGCGCCAGCCGTCGAGCGGGTTCAGCGACGGCAGCGGCGCCTTCGGCAGCCGGCGCGGGCCGCCGCACAGGAACTCGCTCAGCGTCGGCTTGGGCGCGGCGGGGTCGCGCAGGCCGGGTGCGATCGGGTGCCGGTTGCGAAAGGAGTCGCCCGTCCACAGCGGGGACGCGCGCATGCGTTCGAGGCGCGCGCCGTCCGGCTTCTTGCCGAGTGATTTCATGGGGTCGATGAGCGGGAGCCAGGCCAGCCCGCACGATACGCCGCCCGCCGCGCCGACGCGCGGCATGGCAAGATGCCGCCATGGGACAAGGTTTCGGAATCGAATCGCACGGTGCGCACCGCCACGGCGCCCACCGCCCCCCGGCCCGCTACCTGGTCATCATCGACGCTGGCGGCGAGCAGATCGCCCGCCTCTTCGACGCGCAACGCGCGCTGGTCGCCGAGTTCGACGCCGGCACCGAGGAGGTGGCGGTGATGGCCAAGGGCCTCGCGCCGCAGACCGGCGCGGACGCCGCCGAGTGGGACCAGGCGCTCGCCAGCCACAGCGCGAAGGAACGCGCCGCGGCCGACATCTACCTGCTCGACGTGTAGTCGCGGGGCGGGGCCAGCGCCGGGCCTCCCAAGCGGACCCGCACCCCCTCGGGGGGTGGCCGTGTACCCGCGGCCGGGGGCTCCGTCTAGACCCGCTCGACGATCATCGCGATGCCCTGGCCGACGCCGATGCACATCGTGCACAGCGCGTAGCGGCCACCGGTCTTGTGCAGCTGGTTGATCGCGGTGGTCACCAGCCGCGCGCCGCTCGCGCCCAGCGGGTGGCCGAGCGCGATCGCGCCGCCGTTCGGGTTGACGCGCGCGTCGTCGTCCTTGAGCCCGAGATCGCGCAGCACCGCCAGCCCCTGTGCGGCGAAGGCCTCGTTCAGCTCGATCGTGTCCATCTGCGTGAGTGACAGTCCGGCCAGCTCCAGCACCTTGCGCGTCGCCGGCGCCGGGCCGAAGCCCATGATGCGCGGCGCGACGCCAGCCACCGCCATGCCGACGACCCGCGCCTTCGGCGTCAGGCCGTGCTTCGCGGCGGCCGATTCGCTGGCCAGCAGCAGCGCGCACGAGCCGTCGTTGACGCCCGAGGCGTTGCCGGCCGTCACGGTGCCGTCGGGGCGGACGACGCCCTTCAGCTTGGCCAGCGCTTCCAGCGACGTCTCACGCGGGTGCTCGTCCTTCGTCACCTGGATCGGCTCGCCCTTCTTCTGCGCGACGCTGACCGGCGTGATCTCGGCATCGAAGAAGCCGCTCTTCTGCGCCGCGACGGCCTTGAGTTGCGAGGCCAGCGCCATGCGGTCCTGCGCCTCGCGCTCGATCTTGAAATCGGTCGCCACGTTCTCGGCCGTCTCGGGCATCGAGTCGACGCCGTGCAGCTGCTTCATCAGCTTGTTGACGAAGCGCCAGCCGATCGTCGTGTCGTAGACCGCGTTGGCGCGGCTGAACGCGCTCTCGGCCTTGGGCATCACGAACGGCGCGCGGCTCATGCTCTCGACGCCGCCGGCGATCATCAGCTGCGCCTCGCCCGACTTGATGGCGCGCGCCGCGGTGCCGACCGCGTCCATGCCCGAGCCGCACAGGCGGTTCATCGTCGTGCCGGCCACGTCGAGCGGCAGGCCGGCGAGCAGCGCGGCCATGCGTGCGACGTTGCGGTTGTCCTCGCCGGCCTGGTTGGCGCAGCCGTAGATCACGTCGGCGACCTGCGTCCAGTCGACGTTCGGGTTGCGCGCCATCAGCGCCTTGATCGGGATCGCGGCGAGGTCGTCGGTTCGCACCGAGGACAGCGCGCCGCCGTAGCGGCCGAAGGGCGTGCGAATGGCATCACAGATGAATGCGTGGATGGTCATGTTCAGTCTCCGATATCAAGGTCATGCGCTCAGCGGCACGCCGCTGAGCTTCTGCAATTCGTCGAACGACAGGCCGTCGACGATCTCGACGACCTTCAGCCCGGCCGGCGTCACGTCGATCACCGCCAGGTCGGTGTAGACGCGGCTGACGCAGCCGATGCCGGTGAGCGGGTAGCTGCAGGTCGCGACCAGCTTGCTCTCGCCCTGCTTGGTCAGGTGCTCCATCATCACGAAGGTGCGCTTGGCGCCGATCGCCAGGTCCATCGCACCGCCGACCGCGGGGATCGCGTCGGCGCCGCCGGTGTGCCAGTTGGCCAGGTCGCCGGTGGCCGAGACCTGGAACGCGCCGAGCACGCAGATGTCCAGGTGCCCGCCGCGCATCATCGCGAAGCTGTCGGCGTGGTGGAAGAACGCGCCGCCGGGCAGCAGCGTGACCGGCTGCTTGCCGGCGTTGATGAGGTCGTAGTCTTCCTCGCCGGCGGCCGGCGCCGGGCCCATGCCGAGCAGGCCGTTCTCGCTGTGCAGGAAGATCTCGCGTTCCTTCGGCAGGTGGTTGGCCACCAACGTGGGCAGGCCGATGCCGAGGTTGACGTACGAGCCTTCGGGGATGTCGCGGGCGACGCGCGCCGCCATCTGGTCACGGTTGAGTTTCTTCACGGTGCTGTCCTCATGCGGCCTGCTTGAAGCCGGCCGCGGCCGTGGCGGTGCGCGCGATCTTGACGACCCGCTGCACGAAGATCCCCGGCGTCACGATGTGCTCGGGGTCGAGCTCGCCGAGCGCGACGAACTCGTGGACCGACGCGACAGTGACCTTGGCCGCCATCGCCATGATCGGCCCGAAGTTGCGCGCGGTCTTGCGGTAGGTCAGGTTGCCCCAGCGGTCGCCGCGCTCGGCCTTGATGAGCGCCAGGTCGGCGTGGATGGGCGACTCGAGCACGTACATGCGGCCGCCGATCTCGCGCGTCTCCTTGCCCTTGGCGAGCTCCGTGCCGTAGCCGGTCGGCGTGAAGAAGCCGCCGATGCCGGCGCCGGCGGCGCGGATGCGCTCGGCCAGATTGCCTTGCGGCACGAGTTCGAGTTCCAGTTGACCGCTGCGGTACAGGCCGTCGAACACCTGCGAATCGGCCTGGCGCGGGAACGAGCAGATGATCTTGCGCACGCGCCCGGCCTTCAGCAGCGCGGCCAGCCCGGTCTCGCCGTTGCCGGCGTTGTTGTTGACGATGACGAGGTCTTTCGCGCCCTGCGCGATCAACGCGTCGATCAGTTCGTTCGGCTGGCCGGCCCCGCCGAAGCCGCCGATCATCACGGTGGCGCCGTCCGGCGTGCCGGCGACCGCGTCGGCGACGCTCGCGACTTGCTTGTCGATCATGAGGCAGCTCCGCGCCGGGCGTCCGGCTGTGTGGCGAGAGCGCAAGAATAGCCGGTCCGTCCCGGCGCCCGCCTCAGCGCGGCGGCGAGCGACCGGCCGCGCCGCGCCGGCTCAGCACCACGTGCATCGCGCCCGGCGTGCCGGCGTGCTCGGTGTACTCGTAACCGAGCGCCGGCAGGTCGATGCCGGCCAGCAGCGGCTCGCCGCTGCCGAGCAGCGTCGGCGACACGGCGAGGTGGACCTCGTCGACCAGCCCCGCTTGCAGGTACTGGCGGATCGTCGCGGCGCCGCCGCCGATGCGCACGTCGCGCTCGCCCGCCGCCGCCCGGGCCCGTTCGAGTGCCGCGTGGATGCCGTCGGTGACGAAGTGGAAGGTCGTGCCGCCCGCCATCTCGAGCGGTGCGCGCGGGTAGTGCGTCAGCACGAAGGCGGGCACGTGGTACGGCGGGCTGTCGCCCCACCAGCCGCGCCACGTGTCGTCGGGCCAGGGCCCGCGCACGGGGCCGAACATGTTGCGGCCGAGGATCCACGCGCCGGTGTTGGCGAAGCCGCGCGCCACGAAGTCGTCGTCCGGGCCGGTCTCGCCGGCGTCGGCGCCGAACACCTTCTGCTGCATGGTGCGGGTGGGGAACGCCCACCCCATCAGCGCCGGCCCGCCGACGCCGAGCGGGTTCTCCAGGCTTTGCCGGGGGCCGGCACTGAAGCCGTCGATCGACATGCCGACGCAACTGACCTTGACGATGCCCATGCGGTACTCCTGCGCGAATCGCGCGGTTCAAGACTGTCTCGATTGTGTCGAAATAGATTCGCTGCCCTGCCGTAGAGGGGCGCTGCCCATCACCACTCTATTGCACAGGAACCCGCCATGAAGCTCCATTCCCTCTTCGCCACCGCCGCCCTCGCCGTCTTCGCCCTCGGCAGCGCCCACGCCGCCGACCCGAAGGCGACCATCGCCGACCTGGACGCGCGCCTGGCCAAGATCGGCGTCGCCAAGGTCGACGGCACCGAGAAGGCCGGCGACAAGACCGTGCCGGCGCTCTACTTCGGCGAGCGCAAGATCAACAACAACTACGACGTGGTCGACGGCGTGCGCAAGGCGCATGACGCGACCGCCACCGTCTTCGTCAAGGACGGCGACGAGTTCGTGCGCGTCAGCACCAACGTGCTCACGCCCGAGGGCAAGCGCGGCGTGGGCACCCAGCTGGCCCGCAACAAGGCCTACGAAGCGGTCATCAAGGGCACCCAGTATTGCGGCCCGATCGACGTGCTCGGCACCGCCTTCGACGCCTGCTACAACCCGATCAAGGACGCGGGCGGCAAGCTGGTCGGCGTGAGCTACATCGGCCACAAGAAGTAATCCCCTTTCGACGCCGACGGAGACCGCCCCATGAAGATGCTTCACCGCCTGCGGGCGCTCGTCGGCCGCATGCCGATCCGCCGCCAGCTCTATGCCGCCTTCGGGCTGGTGCTGCTGCTGACCGCCGGGGTCGGCGCCGTCGCGCTCGACGGCCTCGGCCGCGTCGACGCGCAAGCCCGTGCGATGGATGCGAAATGGCTGCGCAGCGTCGGCCTGCTCGGCGAGATGCGCACCGCCCTGACGGAGGCGCGCGAGTTCGAGATCAAGCACAGCCGCACCGCCGACACCAGCTACCACGCGGAGTACGAGGAGAAGCTCGGCGCGGCCACCAAGCAGGTGACGGCCACGCTCGCCAGCTTCGCGGCCCTGCCCGGCGACGACACCGAGCGCGCCGCGATCGCCAAGTTCGACAAAGGCTGGACGGCCTACCGCCAATTCGGCGAGCGCGTCGTCAAGCTCGGCCGCGAGAAGAAGCAGCAGGACGCGGCCGACATCAGCGACGGCGGCGCCAGCATGGCGTTCGACGAGGCGATGGGCGCGCTGGGCGGCCTGTCGAAGAACGCGTTTGCCGGCGGCGCCAGCGCCGCCGCGACCGCCACGACGATCTACACCCGCGCCCGGCTGGTCGTGATCGGCCTGCTGGCCGGCGCGCTGTCGGCCGGCCTGTTGCTGACCTTTTTGATCACCCGCCACCTGCTGCGCCAGCTGGGCGGCGAACCGGCGGTGGCCGCGGAACTGGCGCGCCGCGTCGCCGATGGCGACCTGACCGCACCGATCGCGATCCGCGCCGGCGACACCGACAGCCTGATGGCGCGCCTGCAGACGATGCAGCGCAACCTGTCAGGCGCCGTGGCCGAGGTGCGCCGCGGCTCGGAGAACGTCGCGACTGCCAGCTCGCAGATCGCCCAGGGCAACCACGACCTGTCGACCCGCACCGAGCAGCAGGCCAGCGCGCTGCAGGAGACCGCGGCGACGATGGACGAACTCGCCGCGACCGTGCGCAACAACGCCGACAACGCGCAGCAGGCCAGCCAGCTGGCGCAGGGCGCGTCGGCCGTCGCGGTCAAGGGCGGTGCCGTGGTCGGCGAGGTGGTCACGACGATGAAGGGCATCAACGACAGCAGCCGCCGGATCGCCGACATCATCGGCGTGATCGACGGCATCTCGTTCCAGACCAACATCCTGGCGCTCAACGCCGCGGTCGAGGCGGCGCGGGCCGGCGAGCAGGGCCGCGGCTTCGCGGTCGTCGCCGGCGAGGTGCGCAGCCTGGCGCAGCGCAGCGCCGAGGCCGCCAAGGAGATCAAGGTGCTGATCAACGCCAGCGTGCAGCGCGTGGCCGACGGCACCGCGCTGGTCGATCAGGCGGGCCAGACGATGACCGAGATCGTCGGCTCGATCAAGCGCGTGACCGACATCGTGGCCGAGATCAGCGCGGCCAGCAGCGAGCAGAGCAGCGGCGTCGCGCAGGTCGGTCAGGCGGTCTCGCAGATGGACCAGGCGACGCAGCAGAACGCGGCGATGGTCGAGCAGAGTGCCGCGGCCGCGCAGAGCATGACGCAGCAGGCGCAGCAGCTGGTGCGCGCCGTCGCGGTGTTCAAGCTCCGGACGGCGTGACCCCGGGCGTGGGCAGCGCGGCCAGCAGGGTCGCGCTGGGCGTGTGCCAGCCGACGATCGCGCCCTGCGCGGCGATCATCGCCAGCGCGGCGGCCTTGAACTCCGGAAAGTAGCTCTCGGTCGCGTCCTCGACGATCAGGCAGTCGTAGCCGCGGTCGTTGGCCTCGCGCATCGAGGTCTGCACGCAGACCTCGGTCGTCACGCCGGTGAACACCAGGTGCGTGACGCCCAGGCCCTGCAGCATCTCGTGCAGGCCCGTCGCCCAGAACATGCCCTTGCCGGGCTTGTCGATCGCCAGTTCGCCGCGCTGCGGCGCGAGCGCCGGGATGATCGAGGTGCCGGGCTCGCCGCGCACCAGCAACCGGCCCATCGCGCCGGTGTCGCCGATGCGCAGGCTGGGCGCGCCGCGCAGCCGCTTGGCGGGCGGGCAGTCGGACAGATCGGGCAGGTGCGCCTCGCGCGTGTGCACGATCGGCCAGCCGCGCGCGCGCCAGGCCGCGAGCAGGTTGGCGATCGGCTCGATCGCGGTGTGCAGCAGGCTCACGTCGTTGCCGAGCGAGGCGCCGAAGCCGCCGGGCTCGACGAAATCGCGCTGCATGTCGATGACGACGAGCGCGGTTCGGCCATCAGGCGCGAACGGGTAACGGAAAGGCGTGGCCGGGATGTCGATCATGGTGTGATGGAAAATTCTTCACCGCAGAGGAACAGAGTACGCAGAGGTGCGCAGAGGAAGAATGAGTTTCTGTCTTTACTCTGCGGACCTCTGCGTTCCACCGTTCCTCTGCGGTGAACGCTCTTGGTCGACGTCATGCTGCCTCCGGCAACGGATCGTGGTGCCCACCGCCCATGTGCGCGCCGATCACGCGGCGGTCGGCACCCGCGGCCGGGGTCTCGAACACGACGCGGCCTTCGCTCATCACGGCGATGCGGTCGCTGAGTTCCAGCAGCTCGTCCAGGTCCTCGCTGATCAGCAGCACCGCGCCGCCCTTGGCGCGCACCTGCAGGATGCGGGCGTGGATCTCGGCGACGGCCGCGAAGTCGAGCCCGAACACCGGGTTCGCCGCGATCAGCACGTTGATCTTGCCGGCCAGCTCGCGCGCCAGCACCGCGCGCTGCACGTTGCCGCCGGAGAGGCTCGCGATCGGCGCGTTCTCGCCGCGCGTCTTCACGCCGTACTCGGTGATCCACGACCGCGCGCGTTCGCGCCACGCGCCGAAGCGCAGCCAGCCGCGCTTCAGCGGCGCCTCGTCGAAATCGCGCAGCGCCATGTTCTGCGCGACGCTGAGTTCGCCGACGCAGGCGTTGCGCAGCGGCTCTTCGGGCAGCGCGCGCAGCTGCAGCACGCGGTTCTCGCTGCGTCGCCCGAAGTACGGTTCGCCGACCACGCGCACCGTGCCGGCCACGCGCGGCCGCTGCCCGACCAGCGCCTCGACCAGTTCGCGCTGGCCGTTGCCCGAGACGCCGGCGATGCCGAGGATCTCGCCCTGGCGAACCGTCAGCGACAGGCCCTGCACCGCGAGCGTGCCGCGGTCGCCCATCGCTGTCAGGCCGTCGACCTGCAGCGCGATCGGCGCACCGGCCGCCGTCGCGGCGCGCGGCGCGGCGCTGCCCTCCGAGACGATCGCGGAGGCGCTCGCGGCCGAGTCGCCGATCATCGCCTGCGCGAGCTGCTCGGGCGTGGTGCCGGCGACGCGCGCGCCGTGCACGCGCTTGCCGCGCCGCAGCACCGTCACCTCGTCGGCATAGGCCATCACCTCGCGGAACTTGTGCGTGATCATCAGCACCGTGCACTCGCCGCGCTTGGCGACGGCGCGCACGTAGGCGAGCACCTCGTCGGCCTCCTGAGGCGTCAGCACGGACGTGGGCTCGTCGAGGATCAGCAGGCGCGGCTTCAGGTAGAGCTGCTTCAGCAGTTCGAGCTTCTGCTTCTCGCCGGCGGCCAGGCCGGCGGGCGTGGCGTCGAGGTCGAGCTTGAACGGCGTGGTCTCGAGGAACGCGTTGAGCGCGGCACGCTCCTTCTTCCAGTCGATCAGCGCCGGCGTGCGGCCACCGGCGAGCAGCAGGTTCTCGGCCACGTTCATGCCCGGCGCGAGCGTGAAGTGCTGGTAGACCATGCCGATGCCGAGCGAGCGCGCGACCACCGGCGTGGCGATGTCGTGCTCGCGCCCGTCGATCAGGATCGCGCCGCCCTCGGGCCGCTGCGAGCCGGCCACGCACTTCACCAGCGTGCTCTTGCCCGCACCGTTCTCGCCCAGCAGCGCATGCACCGAGCCCGCCGCGACCGTCATCGAGACCGCGTCCATCGCCGTGAAGCTGCCGAAGCGCTTGGTCAGCTCGAAGGTGTCGAGCGTGAGCGCGCCTGTCGTTGCGGGCTTGGGGTCGAGCGGGGCGGTCATGTGCAGTCCTTCGTGGGGTGGCGGCGGTTCACGCTTCCTTTTTGATCACAAAGGACACCAAGGACACGGAGGTCACAAAAGAAGAGACAAACGTCCTCTTCTTGGCGTCCTTGGTGCCCTTGGTGTCCTTTGTGATCAAGAAGTAGCGACCGATTCACGCCAACGCCCTCAGCACCGAAGCAGACATCGCGTGCGCGCCGAACACGCCGCCCTGCATCTCGATCATCTTCAGCGCCGCCTCGTGGTTGCCGCGGTCGGTGGCCGCGGTGCAGTCGTCGAGCAGCAGGCACTCGAAGCCGCGGTCGTTGGCCTCGCGCATCGTGGTGTGCACGCACACGTCGGTGGTGATGCCGGCGAGCAGCAGGTTGCGGATGCCTCGCGTGTTCAGGATCAGCTCCAGGTCGGTGGCGCAGAACGAGCCCTTGCCGGGCTTGTCGATCACGATCTCGCCGGGCAACGGGGCGAGCTCGTCGATGATCTGCCAGCCGGGTTCACCACGCACCAGGATGCGGCCGCAGGGGCCGGCGTCGCCGATGCCCACGCCGTCAGTGCCGATGCGGCGCGAGCGCCAGCGCTTGTTGGCGGGCAGGTCGGCCAGGTCGGGGCGATGGCCTTCGCGGGTGTGGATGATCGTGAAACCGAGCGTGCGCAGCCGCGCCATCAGCGCCTTGATCGGGCCGATCGGCGCGCGCGTCAGCGACAGGTCGTAGCCCATCTGGTCGACGTACCCGCCGACGCCGCAGAAGTCGGTCTGCATGTCGATCACGACGAGCGCGGTGTTGGCCGGCCGCAGGTCGCCGTTGAACGGCCACGGGTACGGCTGGGCGGCGACGAAGGTCTCGCTCATCCTGCTCACCGCGTGGACGAGAGTTCGCCCGGGCTGCCGACCGCCACCTTGCCGGGCCGGCAGCTGATGACCAGGATCACCAGCGTCAGCACGTAAGGCACCGCGGCGAACAGGTTGTAGCCGGCGCTGATGCCGATCGACTGCAGCGCCGGGCCGATCGCGCCCGCGCCGCCGAACAGCAACGCCGCGCCGACGCAGCGCAGCGGGCTCCAGCGCGCGAAGATCACCAACGCCACCGCGATCAGGCCCTGGCCGCTGGAGATGCCCTCGTTCCAGCTGCCCGGGTAGAACAGCGTGAGCGAGGCGCCGCCCAGGCCCGCGATCGCGCCGCCCGCGGCGGTGGCCGCAATGCGGATGCCGTTGACCGAGTAGCCGAGCGCCTTGGTGGCGCTCGCCGAGTCGCCGGCCAGCCGCACGAGCAAGCCCCAGCGGGTGCGCGCGAAGCCCCAGTACATGCCCGCGGCCAGCAGCAGCCCGAGCGGCAGCAGCGGGTTGACCTGCAGTGCCGACTGGATCAGCGGCGAGTCGCTCCACGCGCCGAGCGCGATCGGCGGCAGCTGGATCGCCTGCGGCTGGATCAGCGGCTTGCCGAGGTAGAACGCCAGGCCGGTGCCCAGCAGCATCAGCGCGATGCCGGTGGCCACGTCGTTGACCCGCGGCAGCGAGCACAGCAGCCCGTGCAGCAGCGCCAGCAGCGCGCCGGTGCCGGCCGCGACGAGCACCCCGATCCACGGCGAGCCGCTGAGGTAGGAGCCGCCGAACGCGGCCATCGCCGACAGCACCAGCACGCCTTCCAGGCCGAGGTTGATGCGCCCGGATTTCTCGGTCAGGCATTCGCCCAGGCTGACGAACAGGAACGGCACGCCGACCCGCAGCGCACCGCCGAGGATCGCGGCGATGAAGGGCAGCAGGACATCACTCATCGCGGTCTCTCCCTCTCCCTCTGGGAGAGGGCTGGGGTGAGGGTTGGCGGCAGCGCGCTTGCGGATGAGTCGCGCGCACCCGCTGCCCTCACCCTAACCCTCTCCCGCACGGAGAGGGGACGAAGCGTGATGGCGTTCATGTCGGCTTCACCGTGCTGTTCAACGGCACTTCCCGCGGCTGCGCCGAGCGCCGGAAGCGCTCGCCGGCGGCCTTCCAGTCGACGCCGCGCAGCGCCTCGCTCGCCAGGATCAGCACGAACGCGATGCCCTGCAGCACCTGCACCGAGGCATCGGGCAGCCCGAGCCGGCGCTGCAGCAGGCTGCCGGCCGCGCCGAAGCCGCCGAACAGGATCGCGACCGGGATGATCGCGAACGGCGAGTGCCGCGCGATGAACGCCACCAGGATGCCGGCGTAGCCGTACCCGGCGATCAGCGACGCGTTGGCGTTGGTGTGCACCGCCGCCACCTCGATCGCGCCGGCCAGCCCGGCCGCGCCGCCGCCGAGCGCGCAGGCCAGCAGGATCAGTGCGCTCGCCGGCAGCCCGACCAGTTGCGCGGTGCGCGGGTTGCCGCCGACCACGCGCACCGAGAACCCGCGCGCCGTCAGCGCGAGCCACAGGCCGAGGCCGACGCAGGCGACCACGCCGATCACGAAGCCCCAGTGGATGTCCGAGCCGAAGATGCCGCCGATGCGCACCGCCTCGTCGAGCGCGCGGGTCGAGGGCTTGTTGAGCGTCGCCGGGTCCTTCATCGGGCCCTCGACGAGCTGCTTGAAGATCGCGATCGCGGTGTAGGCGAGCAGCAGGCTCGAGATCGTCTCGTTGACGCCGCGGTACTGGCGCAGCGCGCCGGCCAGCGCGATCCACGCCGCGCCCATCGCGAAGCCGGCGACGCACACCAGCACCGTCCCCAGCGCGTTGCCGGGCAGCGGCATCAGGTACGGCAACGAGGCGGCCGCGAGCCCGCCCAGCACCACCGCGCCCTCGCCGCCGATGATCACCAGCCCGGCGCGCGCCGGCAGCGCCACGCACAGCGCGGTCAGCATCAGCGGCGCGGCGCGGGTCAGCGTGTTCTGCCACGAGAACCAGTCGCCGAACGCGCCCTTGAACAGCAACACCCAGGTCTCGACCGGGCTCACGCCACCGAGCCAGACGAACAGCCCGAACAGCAGCAGCGCACCGATCAGGGCACCGATCGGCAGCAACGCGTCGACGATTGTGTTGCGCATGGCGCTCAGTTCCTTGCCGAAGCGCGAGTACGGTCGGCGCGAGCAAAGGCGCGTGCGGGCAGGCACCGTGGGAGCATTTCCCCCAAAGAACAACCCCCGTGGCCTTCGCGGCAAGGGCTGCCCGCCGGGCGCGATTTGAGTGGCGACGAGCAGCGCAGGGCCGGGGTCGGCGCGTGCGCAGCACGCGCTTCGTCAACTGACTCGCCGCGGTTGTCCGAGCGCAGTGAGCGAAGCGAACGCAGCGAGTTCTGCGGCGCGACCCCGGACCGAGCAGCGCAGTGCAGTCGCTGCGCAGCAGCGACCGCCACCGCATGAGCGCCCGGCGGGCAGCCCTTGCCGCGACGCGCCGATGCCACCAGCCCGAGAGGTTTCGGCTTCATTCAGACCGAACCGATCACGCCTTCGACCAGGTAGTTCATGCCTTCGAGCGCCGGGTCGGTCTGCTTCAGCGTCTTCGCGACGACGACCGCGCCCTTGTTGCTCTTCAGCCCGCCAGCGAAGATGTCGAAGGTGCCGGCGAGCATCTTCGCCTTGATGTCGTCGGCCTGCTTCTTCGCGACGTCCGGCACCATCGCGCCGTACGGCGACATCTTCACGTAGCCCTCCTTCAACCCGCCGCGCAGGAAGTTCGGGTGCGGCTTGCCGGATTGGGCGGCCTCGATCGCGGTCCTGTACGCCGTGGTCCAGTTCCACTCGGCGCCGGTCAGGTAGGCATTGGGCGCGAGCTTGGCCTGGCTGACGTGGTAGCCGCAGACCATCTTGCCGCGCTTGGCGGCGGTCTCGACGATCACCTTCGGGCTGTCGACGTGCATGGTGAACACGTCCACCCCCTGGTCGGCCAGGCTGTTGGTGGCCTCGGCTTCCTTGACGGGCATCGACCACTCGCCGGTGAAGATCACCGTGGTCGTGATCGCCGGGTCGACCGAGCGCGCGCCCATCGTGAACGCGTTGATGTTGCGCAGCACCTGCGGGATCGGCTTGGCGGCGACGAAGCCGAGCTTCTTGCTCTTCGTCATGTGCGCGGCGATCACGCCGTTCAGGTACTGGCACTCGTCGATGTAGCCGAAGTAGCTGCCGGTGTTCTTCGGGTGCTTGCCTTCGGTCCACATGCCGCCGCAGTGCGAGAAGCGCACCGCGGGCTCCTTGGCGGCGAGCGCCAGCAGGTACGGGTCGAAGTAGCCGAACGAGGTGGGGAACAGCAGCGTGGCGCCGTCCTGCTTGACCATGCCGGTCATCGTCTTGGTGACGGCCGCGGTCTCGGGCACGTTCTCCTCCTCGACGACCTTGATGCCGGGCAGCTTCTTCATCTCGGCCGCCGCCGCGGCCTGCGACTGGTTGTAGCCGAAGTCGTCGCGCGGGCCGACATAGATCACGCCGACGGTCAGCGGCTTCTGGGCGAACGCGCCGCGCAACGCGAACGGCGAGGCCGCCGCGAACGAGAGGGCAGACAGTTGCGCCAGCGAGCGGCGCCGCGAGGCATCGTGAGGATTCGACATGGAAGTTTCTCCGCGAGGTGAGGGGCCGCGCGCGCACTTGGTGCACGCTTTGGTATACCAACAGGGATTCAGCAAAAGCCATGCCTGCGCCCCGCCTCCGGGCTCGCACCAACCGGCGCCCTCGCGGTGCGCGCCGTACTTCCTTCCCTGCCTCGCGCCCCCTCAGCGGGGCAGGCGCGAGCGGGCCTCGTGCAGCGTGTGCAGCGTGATCTTGCGCACCTCGGCCTTGCTCTGGTCGATGTGGGTCTTGAGCAGCAGCTGCGCCTGATCCAGCTTGCGCTGGATGACCGCGCGCAGGATCTTGCCGTGCTCGGTGTACGTCGCCTCGATGCGGTCCTGCCGCGTGAAATCGAGGTGCCGGATGATGCGGATGCGCTCCGTCACGTCCCAGTGCACGCGGGCGATCTCCGGGTTGCCGGCGGCACGCACCAGCGTGGCGTGGAACTGCTCGTCGTTCGCACCGACCTGTCGCGCGTCGGTCAGGCGCTCGGCCACCGGCACCAGCCAGATGTCCTTCAGCGCCTCGAGTTCGGGCGGGTCTTCCAGCCGGTTGCAGAGCTTGACGAGGCTCGCCATCTCGAGCACGACGCGCAGGTCGTACAGGTGCTCCAGCTTGTCGAAGTCGATCGGCCGCACGAACCAGCCGAGCTTGGCCTCGACCTCGAGGAAGCCCTCGTTGCGCAGCCGGAACAGCGCCTCGCGCACCGGCGTGCGGCTGACGCCGAGCCGGTTGCCGAGCTCGGCCTCGGAGAAGCGGTCCCCGGCGACGAGGTGGAAGTCGTGGATCTCGGCCTTGAGCCGGGCGTACACCTGCTCGGCCAGGTTCGGTCGAGGGGCGGCAGACGGTCCGGCGGGCGGGCGCGAGGCAGAAATCATGGCCCGATCTTAGCGAGCCCTCACGGCTCGATGAGACTGACGTGCGCGGCCACGACGCGCCAGCCGCACGGCAGGCGCACCCAGGTCTGGCTCTGGCGGCCGATCCTGGTGCTGCCGGCGCGCCGGAACTCGGTCATCGCGGTGGCCGTGTCGGTGCCGTACGTGGTGATCACGGTGTTCACGAGCTCGCGCGCCAGGCCGGTCGACGGCCGCGCCAGCCGGAACGCGCGGATCGCCTCGATGCCGACCAGGTTCTCGGCGACGCCGTAGCGCACCGTCCGCGCCGAATCCCAGAACAGTTCGTCGAGCACCTCGACGCGGTTGTTGACGAGCGCGTCCTCGTAGCGCGCGAACACCGCGGTGACTTCAGCGAGCACCTCGGGGCGGTTGATGTCCATCACAGTGCGGCCACTTTCGAGCTGACGATGCCCAGGGTTTCGAGCTGGTGCGCGACGCGCAGGGCCAGGTCCTCGCGCCAGGGCGCGGTGATGACCTGGACGCCGATCGGCAAGGTCGGGTGCACGCCCCAGACCGGCACCGCGCACACCGGCAGGCCGATGCACGAGATCGGCTGCGTCAGCAGGCCGAGGCTGGGCCGCGCGGGCAGGCGCTGGCCGTTGATCTCGAGCCACTCGGTGCCGATGGCCGGCGCCACGCAGGGCGTGGCGGGCGCGAGCAGCACGTCGACCTCCTCGAACAGCTCGGCCGCGCGCAGCGCGAACCAGCGCCGCACCCGCTGCGCCTGCTGCACCCAGGCCGCCGGCAGCAGCGCACCGGCGAGGAAACGGTCGCGCGACAGCGGTTCGAAATCGGCCGCGCGGGTGCGCAGGTCGGCCAGGTGCAGCGCCGCGCCCTCGGCATTGCTGATCAGGAAGGCGGCGGCGCGGGCGCGCGCGACCTCGGGCAGCTCGACCGTTCGCTGCGCCTCGAGCGCCTGCGCGACGCGCGCGACCGCGGCCCGCGCGTCGGGCCCCGCGAACTCGGCGAAGTAGCCGCCCAGCGTCGCGATGCGCAGGCCGCGCGTGCCGAGCGCCAGCGTGGCCGCGGTCGGCTCGACGGGTCGGTCGACGCAGCCCGGGTCGTGCGCGTCGAAGCCCTGCAGCGCGTCGTACGCGAGCGCCAGATCGCGCGCACTGCGCGCGAACGGGCCGAGGTGGTCGAGGCTGGCGACGAACGGGTAGCTGCCGTGGCGCGGCAGCCGGCCGTAGGTCGGCTTCAGGCCGAAGGTCCCGCACAGCGACGAGGGCACGCGGATCGAGCCGTTGGTGTCGGAGCCGAGCGTCAGCGGCACCTGCCCGGCCGCGATCGCGGCCGCCGAGCCGCCCGACGAGCCGCCGGCGATGCGCGCCAGGTCGTGCGGATTGCGGCACGGGCCTTCGTGCGTGTTCTCGGTGGTGAAGCCGTAGGCGTACTCGTCCATGTTGAGCGCGCCGACCAGCACCGCGCCGGCCGCCTGCATCCGCGCGACCAGCGCGCCGTCGCGCTCCGCCACGGGCCGGCCGCGCTCGATCTTCGAGCCGGCCAGCGTCGTGAGCCCGGCCACGTCGAACAGGTGCTTGACGGCGAACGGCACGCCGAGCAATGGCAGCGACTGCACCGTGGTGTCGCCGACGGCGAGCCGCGCGTCGAGCGCGGCCGCGGCCTGCAGCGCGCGCTGCGCCGTCACGTCGGTGAACGCGTTGACGCGCTCGTCGGTCGCGCAGATGCGCATGAGGCTCGCCTGCACCAGCGCGGTGGCGGTGACCGCGCCGCTGCGCACCGCGTCGGCCATCGCGGCGGCGCTGCCGTTCAACAACCCGTCGGCGCTCATTCGACGTGACCGCGCGGCGCGATCGGCACGAAGGCCTCGGCCGGATCGTCGGTGATGGCCAGCGGATGCGCGCCGACCAGATCGGCCATGCCGGCCGCGAGTGCGAAGTAGGTCAGCACGCCCGGGCGATGCGCAGCATCGATCGGCAGGGCCAGCGCGGCGGCAGCCGCGTCCACGTAACTTTCGATCTGCGCAGGGGTCATCGAAGGAGGCGCCTTTCAATCCATCTAGCGCCGCACCTCGCGTTGGAAGATTTCCAGGCTGAGCTTCTTGGCCGCCACGAAGCCGGGATCGGACAGCGTGGCGACGGTGCGCGGTCGCGCCTCATCGTATTGCAAGATCTCGGCCACCTTGGTCGGCCGCTTGGTCAGCAGCAGCACCTGGTCGGCGAGGTAGACGGCCTCCTCGAGGTCGTGCGAGACCAGCATCATCGTGGTGCCGGTCTGCATGAAGACCTCCTGCAGCTTCTCGCGGATGAACAGCGTCATCTCGAAGTCGAGCGCCGAGAACGGCTCGTCGAGGAACAGCACCTCGGGCTTGGGCGCCAGCGCCCGCATGATCGACGCGGTCTGCTGCTGCCCACCCGACAGCTCGTACGGGTAGCGCTTGAGGTCGAACTTGACGTCGAACGACGCAACCAGTTCCGCCATGCGCCGATCCACCTCGGCCTTCGACCGGCCTTCGAGCACCAGCGGGTAGGCGATGTTGTCGATCGTGCGCATCCACGGGAACATCGCCTCGCGGTAGTTCTGGAACACGTAGCCGATCTTCGTTTCCTGGAGGCTCTTGCCGTCGAACAGGATCTGCCCCGCGTCGATCGGGATCAGCCCCGCGATCATGTTGATCAGCGTCGACTTGCCGCAGCCGTTCGGCCCGAACACGCTGACGATCTTGTGCTTCGGGATGTCGAGGTCGAAGTTCTCGTACAGCGGCCAGCCCGCGAAGTACTTCGTCAGCCCGCGGATCGTGATGTGCGTGCCGGCCGGGCCGGGCGTGAACGGCCGCACAGGCACGTCCGGAACCACCGGGGCGTTGAGGACTTCCATGCTTATCTCCCGCTCCAGTGGACGATCTTGCGTTCCAGCACCAGGAACAGGATGTTCAGTGCGTAGCCGAGCGCGCCGGCGGCCAGGATGGCCGCGTACATGCTCTTCACGTTCAGCACCTGCTGCGCGTCGATGATGCGGTGGCCGAGGCCGTTGTCGGAGCCGATGAACATCTCGGCGACGATCACGATCACCAGCGCCATCGAGACCGCCGAGCGCAGGCCGACGAAGGTGGGCTGCAGGCTTTCCCAGATCAGCACGTCCTTGAAGATCTGCCAGCGCGAGGCGCCCATCACCTTGGCCGCCATGACGCGCTGCTTGCGCGCGTTGATCACGCCGTAGGCACTGTTGAACAGCACGATCAGCAGGGCGCCGAACGCGGCGATCGCGACCTTGTTGATGTCCGAGACGCCGAAGATCAGCAGGAACAGCGGGATCAGCGCGGAGCTTGGCGTCGAGCGGAAGAAGTCGATCAGGAACTCGACGCTGCGGTAGGCCTTCTCGTTGCTGCCCAGCAGCACGCCCAGCGGCACGCCGACGACCGCCGCGATCAGGAAGGCCTGCAGCGTGCGCAGCACCGTGACGCCGAAATCCAGCAGCAGCGGCCCGCCGGCCAGGCCGGTGACGAGCGCGCCGAGCGTGGCCCACGGCGTGGGCAGCAGGATGACCTTGATCAGCCCGGCGCGCACGACCAGGTCCCAGACGACGAACAGCATGACCGGCCCGACGAAGGGCAGCAGCCGGCCCCACGAGAACCGGCTGGGCGCCGCGGACGCGTCGGTCGACGCGCTCCAGGGCTTGGCGGTGGCCGCCGCGGGGGTGGCGTCGCTCATGGCTCAGGCCTTGTAGAGCAGCGGTTCGACCAGCACCTTCTTCTCGAAGATGCCCTTGTCCGAGAACAGGTCGTAGAACTTCTGGAAGTACGCGACGTCGCTGGTCTTGAACTCGCTGTGGAGCATGTACGAGGCGAGCGGCACCTCCTTGGTCAGCGCGCCCTCGATCGCGGTGTAGCCCTTCATGAACTGGCGCGCCTCGTCGGGCTGCTTGCGCACCAGCTCGATGCCGCGCGCGTACGCGGCGATGAACTTCTTCGCCTCGGCCGGGTTCTTCTTGATGAACTCGCTGGTCAGGCTGGCCGAGCCGCCGTGCCACGGCGCCATCGGGTCGCCGAGGATGTAATGCGCGACGACGCCGGCCTCGAGCACGCGGGTCGTGCCGTTCAGGCGCCCGATCGTGCCGGTGGGTTCGAGCGTGTAGGCGGCGTCGATCTGGCCGGCGGCGAGCGCGGCGACGTGCTGGCCGATCGGCAGCTCGGTGACGCTCATCACGCCGGCCCCGGCCTTCTCGAGCATGGTCTTGGCCAGCGTGACGTTCTGGATGCCGGGACCGGACGCGACGCGCTTGCCCTTGAGCTCGGCCAGCGACTTGACGGTGCTGGCGGCGGGCACCAGGAACTCCTCCAGCACGTACTTGGCGTTGCTCGGGTTGGTCGCGAAGATCTTGAACAGCCCCGGCTGCGCGATCTCGCCGATCGCGAGGTTGGCCGACCCGGTGCCGTTGGCGCTGCCGTCGGACCGGCCGGCGAGCATCGCCTCCATCACCTGCTGCGCGCCGGCGAACTTGAGCGGCTCCACGTCGAGCCCGGCTTCCTTGAAGTAGCCCTTCTCGATCGCCGCGAAGAAGGGCAGCCCGGCTGCGACCGGCCAGTAGCCGACCCGGATCTTCGGCCCGGCCTGCGCACGCACCCAGGCGGGCATGCCGAGCGTTGCCAGGGTGGCGCCGGAGCCGATCACGAGGCGGCGGCGCGAGACGGGGGACGAGGTCATGGCGGATCTCCGGTGGATGGCGGTGAAGGGATGAAGGGACGGATGCGGGCTACGGCGGCATGCCGGCGGCGACGAACGCGCGCCAGCCGCCGAACGCGGTGACATCGCGCGCCGCGGTGAGCGCGTGGGCCTCGCAGACGAAGCCGTGCACGAACCGGCCGTCGGCCAGCTCGAGCGAGCCCAGGCCCAGCGGCGGCGGGATCAGCGCGAGGAACGAGCCGACCGCGGCGACCGGCATGTCCCACACCTCGACCGCGATCGCTGCACCGCCGTCGGCGACGCGCAGCAGCCCGGGCTTGGGCGGCACCGTGCCCGGCAGCGCGAACAGGCGATAGTTCGGCGCGGTGAGCGTGGCCTCGCGCAAGGTCGCGCCGCGCTCGGTCAGCTGGCCGTTAAGCGGCAGGCCGCTCAGGTGCGCGCCGACCACGGCGATCGGCAGCGTCGGCACGCTGGCCGGCCACGGGCCGGGTGCGTCGCTCGACATCGGAGCCGATGCGGTGAACGCGCGCCCCGTCGCGCCGATCGGCAAGGCGACGGCGGCCTCCCAGGACCGGCCGAAGCGCGCGAGCGCGGCGTCGGCGGCACCGGGCGCGATGAAGGTCACGCCGAACGGCAGGCCGGCGGGCGTGAAGCCGGCCGGCAGCGCCAGCGCGCACCAGCCGAGCAGGTTGACGAAGTTGGTGTAGGTGCCGAGCAGCGCGTTGGCGACCAGCGGGTCGGCGTCGATGTCGGCGTGGGTCGGGTGCGTGGGCGCCGTCGGCACCAGCAGCAGGTCGAGGTCGGCCCAGAGCGCGGCCGTGTCGCGCTGGGCGTCGCGCAGCGCGTACTGGGCGCGGAACGCGTCGGTCGCGGTGAAGTCTTCCGCCGCTTCGATCACGCGCCGCACGACCGGATCGATCGCCTGCGGATCGCGCTCGAGCAGCGCCTGCACCACCGCGTGGCGCTCGGCCACCCACGGCCCGCCGTAGAGCAGCTTGGCGACAGCGAACAGCGGCGCGAAGTCGATCGGCACGAGCGTGTGGCCGAGCGCGCGCGCCTGCGCCTGCGCCTGCTCGAAGGCCGCCGCGTAGCCCAGTTCGCCGGCGAACAGCGGCGCCGCCGGCACGCCGATGCGCAGCACCGGCTTCAGCTGCGCCGCGCCGGTGCGGAACGCGCTGTACGCATCGGCCGCATCGGGGCCTTCCATCACCGCGAGCACCGCGGCGGCGTCGGCGACGTTCAGCGCGAGCACCGAGATGCAGTCGAGCGTGCGGCAGGCCGGCACGACGCCGCTGGTGCCGACGCGCCCCGGCGTGGGCTTGAGCCCGACCAGGTTGTTGAAGCCGGCCGGCACGCGGCCGGAGCCGGCGGTGTCGGTGCCGAGCGCGAACACCACGTCGCCACGCGCGACCGCGACAGCCGAGCCCGAGCTCGAGCCGCCGCTGATGCGCTCGGCCGAGAACGGGCTGCTCGGCCGCCCGTACGGCGAGCGCGCGCCGACCAGGCCGGTGGCGAACTGGTCGAGGTTGGTCTTGCCCATGCACACGGCGCCCGCCTCGATCAGGCGCGCGACGGCGTGCGCATGCGCCATCGGAGTGCGTGCGTAGGCCGGGCAGGCGGCGGTGGTCGGCAGGCCGGCCACGTCGATGTTGTCCTTGACCGCGAACGGCACGCCGAACAGCGGCATCGCGCGCAGCGCGGCGGCGCGGTCGGGGTGGCGCGCGGCGCGGAACTCCAGCGCGGCCACGGCCGCGTCGATGTCGGGCGCACCGGCCAGCGTGATCCACGCCTCGGGCGGGCTGGCCGCAGCGAGTCGCAGCCTCAGCGCACCGAGCAGCGCTTGCGGCGAGGCGCCGTCACGGTAGGCATGACGCCAGTCGGACAAGGTGAGAAGCGAGTTCGGGTCCATGCGGCGTAATGGTGCACTCGTTGGTATACCAACAAGTGCGCAGCATGAACCGTGCCCGAGGTGCGGGCCGCGACTAGCCCAGGACGACGATCTCGATCCAGTTCGGATTGCCGCCCGCCGCGCACGAACTGCGCCGCGTGAGCGCGCCGGTGTGCGCATCGATCGCGTGCACCGAGAGCCGGTTCGACAGCTGCCCGGCGGCGATCAGGAAGGCGCCGTCGGGCGTGATCGCGAAGCCGCGCGGCTGCGCCTCGGTGGGCGCATGGCCGAGCGGCGTGAGTTCGCCGCTGGCCGGGTCGACGCGGAATGCCGCCAGCGTGCTGGAGCGCCGCTCGCTGCTGTAGAGGAAGCGACCGTCGGCGCTCAGGTGGAGGTCGGCGGCCCACGGCTCGGCGTCGAAGCCGGGCGGCAGCGACGACAGCGTCTGCACGGTGCGCAGCGTGCCGGCGGTGGCATCGAGGGCGAGCACGTCGATCGCGCCGTCGAGTTCGTTCAGCAGATAGGCGAAGCCCCCGGCCGCGTCGAACACCAGGTGGCGCGGGCTGGCACCGGCGTGCGGCACGAACAGCGGCGGCTCGTTGGGTGTCAGGTTGCCGGTGGCCGCGTCGAAGCGCAGCTGCATCACGTGGCCGCCGCCCAGGCAGGGCGCGAACACGAAGCGGTTCGACGGATCGGCCTGGATCGCGTGCGCGTGCGGCGCCGTGGCCATGATCTGGTGCGCCGGTTGCGGGACGCCGTCGGCACCGATAGCGCTGACGGCGATCACGTTGCCACCGTAGGAGGCGCTGAACAGCCAGCGACCGCTGCGGTCGCTGGCGATGTTCGCCATGCTGTGCGGCAAGGGTGCGGTACCGATCGCGGCGAGCGCGCCGCATTGCGGGTCGATCGCGAAGCTCAGCACCTCGAGCGGATCGGAGCGGCGGGCGGCGTAGAGGAAGCGCCGGTCGGGGCTCTGCGCCAGGGGCATCACCTGCCCACCGACCGCGAGCGTCTGGATCGGCGCGAGTTCACCGCGCTCGGCGTCGAGCCGGTAGACGCCGATCTCGCCGCTGTCGGCGTTCGAGACGAAGACGATTGTCGTCACACGCGTCACTTCAGCAGCAGGTTCGGCAACCACAGCGAGATCGCCGGCACGTAGGTCACGAGCATCAGCACCACGAACAGCGCGAGGAAGAACGGCTTCATCGCGCGCGTGATCGCCGCCATCGGCAGCTTGGACACGGCGCTGCCGACGAACAGCACGGTGCCCACCGGCGGCGTGATCAGGCCGATGCCGAGGTTGACCATCATGATCATGCCGAAGTGCACCGGGTCGACGCCGAGCGTCTTGACGACCGGCAGCAGGATCGGCGTGAGGATCAGGATCAGCGGCGACATGTCCATCAGCGTGCCCAGCACCAGCAGCAGCACATTGATCATCATCAGGATCGCGTATTTGTTGTCGGACACGCTGGTGAAGAAGGTGGTGATCTTCAGCGGGATCTGCATCAGCGTCATCAGGTAGCCGAAGCAGGCCGCGAAGCCGATCAGGATCATCACCACCGTCACGGTCTTGACGGTGCGGTGCACGAGCTTGGGCAGGTCACGCCACTGGTAGTCGCGGTAGATGAACATCGTCACGAAGAAGGCCCAGACGACCGCGACCGCCGCGGACTCGTTGGCCGTGAACACGCCGGACAGGATGCCGCCGAGGATGATCACCATCGTCATCAGGCCCCACATCGCCTCGATGCAGATCTTGATGGCCTGGCGCAGCGGAATGACCTCGCCCTTGGGGTAGTTCTCGCGCCGCGCGATGAACAGGCACAGCGCGGCCAGCGTCAGGCCCAGCAGCAGGCCCGGCATCACGCCGGCGACGAACAGGCTCGCGATCGAGACCGAGCCGCCGGCCGCGAGCGAATAGATCACCGCGTTGTGGCTGGGCGGGATCAGGATCGCCTGCACCGAGCCGCTGACCGTCACCGCGGTCGCGAAATCGCGCGGGTAGCCCTTGCGCTCCATCTCGGGGATCAGCACCGAACCGATCGAAGCGGTGTCGGCGACCGACGAGCCCGAAATCGCGCCGAAGAAGGTGGACGCGAGAATGTTCACGAGCGACAGCCCGCCGCGGATGAATCCGACCAGCACGCTCGCGAACGCGACCAGCCGGCGAGACATGCCGCCCTCGGCCATGATCGCGCCCGCCAGCACGAAGAACGGGATCGCGAGCAGCGAGAACTTGTTGACGCCGGAGGCGAGCTGGATCATCACTGCGTCCAGCGGCAGGTCGATCCAGAGCGCACCGGCCAGAGAAGCCAGCCCGAGCGAATAGGCGATCGGCACGCCGATCATCATCAGCACGATGAAGCTGCCGAGGAGCACGACCATGTCCATCAGCGGGCTCCCTCGGCGGCGTCCGCCTCGACCAGTTGCTCCTCGAAGCGCACGATCGGGCGCCGGTCCTGCGCGCCGAACACGATGCGCTCGATCACGAACAGCAGCGTGACCGCGCTGCCGATCGGCAACGCGGCGTAGGTCGCGCCCACCGGCAACCAGCTCAGCTCGCTGATCGACTGGCCCCAGGTCTCGATGCACAGGCGCGTGCCGTACCACGCCACGAACAGGCACACCGCCACCATCAGCAGGTCGACGACGATCGCCAGCGCCCGGCGGACCGCGGCCGGCAGCCGGTCGGTCAGCATGGTCACCGCGATGTGGCCGCCGGCGCGGTATGCGCAGGCCGCGCCGAGGAAGGTGAAGACCATCATCAGCAGGATGGCGATCGGCTCGGGCCACTGGGAGCCGGTGCCCAGCACGTAGCGCGTGAACACGCCCCACGGGATGATCAGCGACATCGCCAGGATCGCGAAGCCGGAGATCCAGATGCAGGCCAGGTAGAGCCTGTCCATCAGGCGGATGTAGGCGTGGTCCATGTCGTCGTCGGGCTTGCCGCGCAGGGCCGGCTTACTTGACCGCCTCGATGCGCTTGATCAGGTCGGCGAACTTCTCGCCGTACTTGGCGCGCACCGGCACGGTGGCGTCGTAGAACGGCTTGTTGTCGATGGCGATGAACTCGACGCCGGCCGCCTTCAGCTTGGCGGTGTAGTCGGCCACGCTCTTGTCCCACAGCGCGCGCTGCTCCATCTGCGCCTCGCGCGAGAACTTCTTGACCAGCGCCTGGTCGGCCGGCGTGAGCTTGTCCCAGGTGACCTTGGACATCACGAAGATCTCGGGAATGATCAGGTGGTTGGTCTGGGTGTAGTACTTGGCGCCGGCCTGGTAATGGTTGGCGGTGAACAGCGTCGGCGGGTTGTTCTCGGCACCGTCGACCACGCCGGTCTGGATCGCCGTGAAGACTTCGCCGTAGCCCATCGAGATGCCGTTGCCGCCCATCGCGTTCATCGTGTCGACGAACAGCGGGTTGCCCATCATGCGGATCTTCTGGCCCTTCAGGTCGGCCATCGTGCGCACCGGCTTCTTGGTGTAGAGGCTGCGCGAGCCGCCGTCCATCCAGCCGAGCGCCACCAGCTTGGCCGGCGAGGCGGTGATCTTGTCGAGCATCTCCTGGCCGATCGGGCCGTCGATCACCGCGCGCATGTGCGCCTCGTTGCGGAACACGAACGGCATGTTGAACACGTTGACCTCGGGCACCACCGGGCCGATCGGGCCGAGCGAGGTGCGCAGGATCTGGATCGCGCCGACCTGGGTCTGCTCGATCATTTCCTTCTCGCCGCCGAGCACCGAGCCGGGGAACATCTGGAACTTGATGCGGCCGTTGGTCGCGGCCTCGAGCTTCTTGCCCATGGCCTCGATCGCGACCACGTTCGGGTAGCCGGCGGGGTGCACGTCGGCGGCCTTCATCACCATCGTCTGGGCGTGGGCGGGCAGGCCGGCAGCGGCCAGGGTGCCGAGCGCGATCGCGCCGGCCAGCAGGGTTCTTCTGACGTTCATGGTGGTCTCCAGTGAAGTGATGGTGGGGGCGGCCGAGCGCGGAATCACTCGAACGGTCCCTTGATGCAGAAGCCGCCGCCCTGGTACCTGGCGACCGGGTCGGTGGGGTCGATGCGCGGCTGGCGGGCCTCGCGGTCGGCGCGGAAGGGTTCCGAGCTGTCCTGCGGGCGGTACCCGATGTGACGCGCGGGGGTGTTGTCCCACCACGTGGTCGCGTTGTCGCTCATGCCGTAGATGACGCTGTGGCCGACGACCGGCGCGGTGAGGCTCGCGACGACCAGGCGCTCCAGATCGTCGAAGCTCATCCAGGTGGCGAGCATGCGGCGGTCCACCGGTTCGGGGAACGACGAGCCGATGCGCAGGCTCACGGTCTCGATGCCGTAGCGGTCGAAGTAGAACTGCGCCATGTTCTCGCCGAAGGCCTTGCTGATGCCGTAGTAGCCGTCGGGGCGCATCGGCATCGTCGCGTCGATCACTTCGTCCTGCCGGTAGAAGCCGGTCACGTGGTTCGAGCTCGCGAACACGATGCGCCGCACCCGGTGCTTGCGGGCCGCTTCGTAGAGGTTGTAGACGCCGACGATGTTGGCCTGAAGGATCGGCCCGAACGGGCCCTCGACCGAGACGCCGCCGAGGTGCACGACCGCATCCACGCCGTCGAGCAGCGCATGCACCGCATCGGGCTGTTCGAGCGCGGCCGGCATCAGTTCCTCGCCCGGTGCGGCGCTGCCGAGCTCGGCGATGTCGCTCACGCGCAGCACGCCACAATGGGCTTTCAGGCGCGGGCGGAGCTCCCGGCCGAGGCCGCCGGCGGCGCCGGTGAGCAGCAGGCGGTGGTGGAGCGGGGCGGTCGGGGCGGCGGCGGTCATGGCGGTCGGGCGTGTCCTGGAAGGGTTGCCACGGATTGCTTTTGGCGCCCACCCGTCAAAATGTTGAGCGATACGTCATCCGTTGTCGTACAACTGGATGGTAGACAGCCGCCGTTCGAAGTCAATGCCGCCCCGTCGGGGTTTGTACTGAAGCCTTTCATGAATTCGATAACGCCCCTTCGCCGCGCCCGCACGCTCGCCCACGAGCTGGTGGAGTCGCTCGGCGACCGCATCCGCGACGGGCGCCTCGCCCCCGGCGACAAGTTGCCCACCGAGGCCGCCTTCATGACGGAGTTCGGGGTCAGCCGCACCGTCGTGCGCGAGGCGATCTCGCGGCTGCAGGCCTCCGGGCTGGTCGAGACGCGGCACGGCGTCGGCACCTTCGTCGTCGGGCTGGGCGATGCGTCGGCGTTCCGGATCGCCCCGGAGCAGCTCGCCACCCTGCGCGACGTGGTCGCGATGCTGGAGCTGCGGATCGGTGTCGAGACCGAGGCCGCCGGCCTGGCCGCGCAGCGCCGCACGGCGCAGAACCTGGTCGCGATGCGCGACGCGCTTGATGCCTTCACGCAAGCCGTGGAAGCGGGCCGCGACGCAGTGGGCGCTGACTTCCAGTTTCACCAGGAGATCACGCGCGCGACCCAGAACCCGCATTTCTCCAACCTGATGGCCACGCTCGGGACGATGAGCATCCCGCGCGCGCGGCTCGATCCGTCGCGCCCGCCGGACGAGGAGCGGCTGGCCTACCTGCGCCGCGTCAACGCCGAGCACCTGAGCATCCTCGACGCGATCGAGAACCAGGACGTCGAGGCGGCACGCGCCGCGATGCGCACCCACCTCGCGAACAGCCGCGAGCGCCGTCGGCGCGCCGCCGCACTGGCGGGCGAAAGCCCCTGATTCCGGGTTGGCCCGCTTGTCGGGCCGCGCAAGCTGTCCTAGGATAGTTGTACGACGACGTACAACAGGAGACATTCGAATGCGCCCGACCCTCTTCCGCGTCTGCCTCGCGGCCGCCTGCTCACTGACCGCCGCCGCGCCCGCCGCGTGGGCCGCGTACCCCGACAAGACGGTCACGATCGTCGTGCCGTTCCCGCCCGGCGGCTCGACCGACGTGATCGCGCGCGCACTCGCCGCGCGCCTGCAGGACAAGCTGGGCCAGACCTTCATCGTCGACAACAAGGCCGGCGCGACCGGCACGATCGGCGCCGGCTTCGTCAAGCGTGCCGCGCCGGACGGCTACACGCTGCTGGTCTCGTCGCTCGGGCCGTACGTGATCGCGCCGCACCTGATCAAGAACGTGCCGTACGACGCGACCAAGGACTTCGACTACCTGACCGTCGCGGTGCAGGCGCCGAACGTGCTCGTGGTGCCGGCGGCCTCGCCGTACAAGACCGTCGCCGAGTTGCTGGCCGACGCGAAGGCCAATCCGGGCAAGCAGACCTTCGCCTCGTCCGGCAACGGCTCGTCGGACCACCTCACCGCCGAACTCTTCTGGCAGCGCACCGGCACCAGCGGCGTGCACGTGCCGTACAAGGGCGGCGCGCCTGCGGTGACGGACCTGCTGGGCGGCGTCGTGAACGCCTCGTTCCAGAACATCAACGCGGTGGTCCAGCACATCAACGCGGGCAAGCTGCGCGCGCTGGCCGTCACCGGCACCCAGCGTTCCGCGCTGCTCGCGCAGGTGCCGACGCTGGCGGAAGCCGGTGTGAAGGGCGCCGATGTCTACTCGTGGCAGGGCGTCGCCGCGCCGCGCGGCCTGCCGGCCGACGTGAAGGCGAAGCTCGGCGCCGCGCTGGTGGCCGCGCTGAACGACCCGCAGGTCAAGCCCAAGCTGCTCGAGCAGGGCTTCGAGATCGTCGCCAACACGCCCGAGCAGATGGCGAAGTTCCAGGCCGACGAGTTCGCGCGCTGGAAGACCGTCATCGAGACCGGCAAGATCACGGCGGATTGACCATGAGCACCACGCCCCTCGTCACCGCCGTCCGCGTCATCCCGGTCGCCGGCCGCGACTCGATGCTGATGAACCTGAGCGGCGCGCACGCGCCGTTCTTCACCCGCAACCTGGTCATCCTGACCGACAGCGCCGGCCGCACCGGCGTCGGCGAGGTGCCGGGCGGCGAGAAGATCCGCCAGACGCTCGAGGAGACGCGCGAGCTGCTGGTCGGCAAGCCCATCGGCACGATGCAGCAGCTGCTCGGCGAGGTGCGTGCGGCCTTCGCCGACCGCGACGCAGGCGGCCGCGGACTGCAGACCTTCGACCTGCGCACCACCATCCACGTCGTCACCGCGATCGAATCCGCGCTGCTCGACCTGCTCGGCCAGCACCTCGGCCTGCCGGTCGCCGCGCTGCTCGGCGAGGGCCAGCAGCGCACGCAGGTCGAGATGCTCGGCTACCTGTTCTTCGTCGGCGACAAGGCGAAGACCGGTCTCTCGTATGTGAGCGATCCGGACGGCGCCGACGACTGGGCGCGCCGGCGCCATGAAGAAGCGATGACGCCCGAGGCGGTCGTGCGGCTGGCGGAAGCGGCGCACGCGCGCTACGGCTTCAACGACTTTAAGCTCAAGGGCGGCGTGCTCGCCGGCGAGGCCGAGGTCGAGGCGATCCGCGCGCTGCACGAGCGCTTCCCGACCGCGCGCGTCACGCTCGACCCGAACGGCGGCTGGCTGTTGAAGGACGCGATCCGCATCACCCGCGACCTGCACGGCGTGATGGCGTACGCCGAGGACCCGTGCGGCGCCGAGGACGGCTTCTCGGGCCGCGAGGTGATGGCCGAGTTCCGCCGAGCCACCGGCCTGCCGACCGCGACCAACATGGTCGCGACCGACTGGCGCCAGCTCACGCACGCGCTGTCGCTGCAATCCGTCGACATCCCGCTCGCCGACCCGCACTTCTGGACCATGGCCGGCTCGGTGCGCGTAGCGCAGACCTGCCGCGACTGGGGCCTGACCTGGGGCTCGCACTCGAACAATCACTTCGACGTGTCGCTGGCGATGTTCACCCACGTCGCGGCCGCCGCGCCGGGCCGCGTGACCGCGATCGACACGCACTGGATCTGGCAGGACGGCCAGCGCCTGACGACCGAGCCGCTGCAGATCGTGGGCGGCCTGGTCGACGTGCCGACCGTACCCGGCCTGGGCGTGACGCTCGACATGGCCGAGGTCGAGAAGGCGCATCAGCTCTACAACGAACACGGCCTGGGCGCACGCGACGACGCGATCGCGATGCAGCACCTGATCCCGAATTGGCGCTTCGACCCGAAGCGGCCGTGCATGGTCCGATAACGAGGAGTACATCCAATGAACCTGAACAAGATTTCACCGCAGAGGAACAGAGGACGCAGTGGCACGCAGAGTCACGGCCATTCTTCCTCTGCGCTTCTCCGCGTCCTCCATTCCTCTGCGGTGAAGGCTCTGGCCCTGGCCGCCGCAGTCCTCGCCGCCCCGATGGCCCACGCCCAGGCGTGGCCGAGCAAGCCGATCCGCATCGTCGTGCCGTACACGCCGGGCGGCTCGTCGGACATCATCGCCCGCGCGATCAGCGGGCCGCTGGCCGAGGCGCTGAAGACCACCGTCACGGTCGAGAACAAGCCGGGCGCAAACGGCAACACGGGCACCGACCTGGTCGCCAAGTCGCCGGCCGACGGCTACACGATCCTGCTGTGCGACGTGGGCGCGCTGGCGATCACCTCGTCGGTCTACGCCAAGCTGCCGTTCGAGCCGAGCAAGGACCTGAAGGGCGTGACGATGCTCGCGTACTCGCCGCACATGCTGGTCGTTCACCCCTCGGTGCCGGCCAACAACCTGCAGGAGCTGGTCGCGCTGTCGAAGACGAGCAAGCTCAACTTCGCGGTCACCGCGATCGGCAGCGCGCCGCACGTGGCCGGTGTCGCGGTCGAGAAGGCGACCGGCGCCAAGTGGGAGTACATCCCGTACAAGGGCGGCTCGCAGGCCATCACCGACACGATCGCCGGCCAGACCCAGGTGCTGATGAACGGCATGCTCGCGACGCTGCCGTTCGTGCAGAGCGGCAAGCTCAAGGTGCTGGGCGTGTCGAAGGCCACGCGCATGCCGCTGCTCGCCAACGTGCCGACGATCGCCGAGCAGGGCGTGAAGGGTTTCGAGTCGGGCACCTGGCAGGGCGCGCTGGTGCCGGCGTCGACCCCGCCGGCGGTGCTCGCGAAGCTCTCCGCCGAGCTGACCCGCATCATCCGGTCGCCCGAGGTGCGCTCGCGCCTGACGGCGCAGGGTGCCGAGGTGAATACCATGTCGCCGACCGAGTTCGCGGGCTTCTTCGAGGCCGAGCGCAAGCGCTGGGCCGGCGTGGTCGCGCAGGGCGGCATCAAGCTCGAATGAACGGCCCGACGACGAACCACGACCGAGAACGCCCATGACACTGCCCACCCCCTACAAGGCCTTCCCGAACAGCTTCCGCGCCGACCTGCGCGCCGGCAAGACGCTGATCGGCTGCTGGTGCTCGCTCGCCAACCCGATCACGACCGAAGTGCTCGGCGTGGCCGGCTTCGACTGGCTGCTGCTCGACGGCGAGCACTCGCCGAACGACGTGATCACCTTCATCCCGCAGCTGATGGCGCTGAAGGACAGCCCGAGCGCGCCGGTCGTGCGGCCGACCTGGAACAACCCGGTCGAGCTGAAGCGGCTGCTCGACGGCGGCTTCTACAACTTCCTGATTCCTTTCATCGAGAGCGCGGAGGAGGCGCAGCGCGCGGTCGCGGCCACGCGCTATCCGCCGATGGGGTTCCGCGGCGTGTCGGTCTCGCAGCGCGGCAACCGCTACGGCACGGTGCCGGGCTACTTCGAGGGCGTCAACGAGCAGATCTGCGTGATGGTGCAGATCGAGAGCCGCAAAGGCGTGGCGGCAGCGGCCGAGATCGCCGCGGTCGACGGCGTCGACGGCCTGTTCATCGGCCCGTCCGACCTGGCGGCAGGCTTCGGCCACTTCGGCAACCCGGCGCACCCGGAGGTGCAGGAGGCGATGGCGCAGGTCTTCGCCGCCGGCAAGGCGCACGGCAAGCCGATCGGCATCCTGGCGCCGGTCGAGGCCGATGCGCGGCGCTACATCGCGCAGGGCGCGACCTTCGTCGCGGTCGGCAGCGACCTCGGCGTGTTCCGCTCGGGCACGCAGGCCCTGCGCGACAAGTACCTCGCGGCACGTTGACATTTCACTGACATCGGAGCAATCGACATGAGCAAGTTGGGATTCATCGGCCTGGGCATCATGGGCACGCCGATGGCGCTGCGCCTGGCGGCCGGCGGCCACGAGCTGTTCGTCCACACCCGCAGCGAGCCCAAGCCCGAGGTGCTGGCGGCCGGCGCGGTGCGCTGCGCGAGCGCGAAGGAGGTCGCCGAGCGCGCCGACATCGTCTTCACGATGGTCCCGGACACGCCGGACGTGGCCAAGGTGCTGTTCGGCGACGACGGCGTCGCCGCCGGGCTGTCGAAGGGCAAGACCGTCGTCGACATGAGCTCGATCTCGCCGATCGAGACCAAGGACTTCGCGCAGCGCATCAACGCGCTCGGCTGCGACTACCTCGACGCGCCGGTCTCGGGCGGCGAGGTCGGCGCCAAGGCCGGCACGCTCACCATCATGGTCGGCGGGCCCGAGGCGGTGTTCGAGCGCGTCAAGCCGCTCTTCGAGCTGATGGGCAAGAACATCACCCTCGTCGGCGGCAACGGCGACGGCCAGACCTGCAAGGTCGCGAACCAGATCATCGTGGCGCTGAACATCGCCGCGGTCGGCGAGGCGCTGGTGTTCGCCAGCAAGGCCGGCGCCGACCCGGCCAAGGTGCGCCAGGCGCTGATGGGCGGCTTCGCGGCCAGCCGCATCCTCGAGGTGCACGGCGAGCGGATGATCAAGCGCACCTTCGCGCCGGGCTTCCGCATCGGGCTGCACCAGAAGGACCTGAGCCTGGCGCTGGCCGGCGCGCGCGCGCTCGGCGTGGCACTCCCGCAGACGGCCGGCGCGGCGCAGCTGATGCAGGCCTGCGCCGCCAACGGCGGGGCGGAGCTGGACCACTCCGCGCTGGTGCAGGCGCTGGAGCTGATGGCCGGGCATCCGGTCGCCTGATTCGCACCGAGGCGCCCCCCGGGGCGCCGCTTTTCCCCCACCACGGCGCCCCGGGCGCCGTTTTCGACGCGGTAAGGTTTCACACCGGTGTGGTCGCAACGACCACACGCACCGACTCTTTCGGTGCTTCGGCCCGATGGCCCGCGCAATCGTTTGCGCGGCCGCCCTCCACCTCCGAGACTCGCGCTTCGCCGCTTCCCAGCGGACCTTCATCGGAGCTCGTGTGGATCTCGTCTGGACCATTCTCATCGGCCTGCTGGCCGGTGTCGTTGCCAAGTTGCTGACCCCAGGGAGCGGCCCGCGCGGCTTCCTGCTGACCAGTGCGCTGGGCATCGGCGGCTCGCTCGTCGCCACCTACCTCGGCCGCTTCATGGGCCTGTATTCGCCGGGCCAGTCGGCCGGCTTCATCGGCGCGGTCGTCGGTGCCGTCGTGCTGCTGGTGGGCTACCACCTCGCGTCGAGCAAATAGCACGCCGCGGGCGCACCGCGTCGGCGATCCCCTCTCCCTGGAACACGTCCCCATGTCATTCGATCTCGGCAGCCTGCTGCAGCAGTACATCGGCGGCCCCGCCGCGCCCGGCCAGCAGGCCGAAAACCACTTCGACCAGGCCGCGCAGGCCGCGCCGACCGACATCCTCAGTGCCGGGCTCGCGGCGATGTTCCGCTCCGACCAGACGCCGGCGTTCGGCCAGATGGCCGGGCAAATGTTCGGCCAGGCCAACCCCAACCAGCAGGCCGGAATGCTGAACTCGCTGATCGCGTCGATGGGGCCGGCGGTGCTGGCCGCGCTGCTGAACAAGGCGGGCAGCGGCGGTGGGGCGCTCGGCAACCTGGGCGGGCTGCTCGGTCAGCTCACCGGCGGCGCCGGTGGCGTGCCGACGCTGAGCCCGGCCCAGGCCTCGCAGCTGTCGCCCGAGCAGGTGCAGGTGATCGCTGACCACGCCGAGAAGGCCGATCCGGGCATCATCGACCAGCTCGCCACCTTCTACGCCGAGAACCCGACGCTGGTGAAGACGGTCGGCAGCGCCGCGCTGACGATCGCGCTGGCGAAGATGGCGGAACGCGCCCGCGGCTGAGCGCGCCGCCGGCGGGGCGCGTCTAGCCGACGTGCCGGCCGAAGTGGAACAGCGAGCGCTCGCGCGCCGTGGCGGCGGCGCTGGCGTCGTACGAGCCGCGCTGGTCGCAGTTGAAGCCGTGGTTCGCGGTGTACAGGTGCACCTCGACCTCGGGATGCGCCTGCTCGAACGCCTTGACGCTCTCGACGCCGATGTGCGCGTCCTGGTCGCCGAAATGCGCCATCGTCGGCACGGCCGGCCGGCGCGACGGCTCGGTGCCCGCCGTCATCCCGCCACCGTAGTACGCCACCGCCGCGGCCAGCCCGCGCACCGACTCGGCGGCGCGCCACACCAGCAGCCCGCCCCAGCAGTACCCGACGATGCCGACCTTGCCGGCCGCCGCGACGCGGTCCACCGCGGCCTGGATGTCCTGCAGCACGCCCGGCGCCGGCAGCGCCTCGACGGCCGCCTTCAGGCGCATGCCCTGCCCCATGTCCTCGGCCGTGTAACCCAGCTGCACCCCGCGCTCGACGCGGTCGAAGGTCGCCGGGGCGATCGCCAGGTAGCCGGCCTGCGCGTAGCCGTCGGCCACCTGCCGGATGTGCGAGTTGACGCCGAAGATCTCCTGCAGCACGACGATCGCGCCTTTCGGGCGACCCGCGGGTTCGGACAGGTAGGCCGACGACTCGAAGCCGTCGGCCGCAGTGAGGGTGATCGTTGAGGTCGTCATGAGGTGTCTCCGGATGGGTGGTTGACAGGTGGTTCACGGTTCGCCCCCCGAATTGGCCGCCGGCGCGCCGCTGTTCCATCGATCGGCGAGTGGCGCCCCCGGCGATCCTCGGCGCCTGGGAGTAAGAGCCTGCGAGACGCGCGAGACGCGCCGCGGTTCGCCGCGGTCGATTCGGAGCAGGGGTGATGCACAGATCAGGGGTGAAGGCACCGGAGCTTACCGGGGCTCTCATCGTCGCGCTCGGCGCGGCGGTGGCCACGGGATGGTTCTCGGACCTGCGCCCGCTGGCAGCGCTCGTCCCGAGCACGACCCGGATGGGCATCGTCAACCCGCTGCTGTTCATGGCCTTCGGCATCGCGCTGATCGCGGCGTCCCGGCCGGCCCCGGCCGGCGGCTGGCGGCGCGCCGCGATACTCGTCGCGGCGATCGCGCTGATCGCGCTGCCGATCGGCTACCTGATCGAGAACTTCGCCGGCGTGTCCTTGGGCATCGACGTGGCCCGCCCGGGCGCGCGCCCGACGAGCGCGAACCCGCATCCGGGCCGGATCTCGCCGAACGCGAGCATCGGCTTCCTGGCCCTGGGGCTCGCCCTGGCGCTGCACGGGCTGCCCGGCCGCCTGCTCGCGGCGCCACGCCGCGCCGCGCTGCTGCTGTGCTGCGCCACCGTGACGCTGATCGGCGTGGGCGGGATGGTCGGCCACTTCCTCGGGCTCCAGTCGCTGTACCGCTTCATCCACTTCAACGGCATGCTGCCGGGCACGGCGATGGGCCTGTCCCTCGCGGCCGCCGGCCTGTGGACGCTCACCCAGGCGACGCGGCAGGAGGCGCCGATCGGCCAGGCCAGCGCGCGGACGATCCAGTGGCGTTCGCTGACGGTAATCGGGCTCGTCGCCCTCGGCGCGGGCGTGGCGGGCTTCGGCACGATGCGGCTGACCTACGAGCAATCGGTCTCGCAGGGCCTGCTGCTGACCGCCTCCACCAACGCGAAGGCGCTGGCCAACGCCATCGACCTGTCCCTGCGCTACTCCCGCGCGACCGCAGCGCGCTTGCCGCTGCGCCAGGCGCTGCACACCCTGAGCACCGCACCCGGCAACGCGGACGCGCGCGCGACGCTGCGCCAACTGGCGCCGACGCTGCTGCCGCTCGGCGACGGCGCGCTCGAGATCTACGACGCCGACGGCATGCTGGTCGCCCGCGCCGGCCGCGCCGATCGACCGCCGGCCCCGCTGGGCTACACGCTGCCCACCACGGGCCCGCGCTCGACGCTGCTGTGGCGCGGCAGCTACCTGCTGGCCACCGACATGGACATCGCGGTCGACGGCCGCACCGTCGGCCGCCTCGTCATCGAACTGCCGCTCACGTTCTTCGACACCATCCTCGCCGACCTGCGCAGCTCGGGCGAAGCGACGGACGCGACGATCATCGGCCGCGTCGGCAACCGGGCGCTGGTCGCGCCGTCGAAGGCGAACGCCGCGCCGCTCGAGCTGCTGCTGCTCGACAGCCGCGCGCAACCGGCGCGGCCCGAGCTGAACGCGCTGGCCGGGCAGCAGGGCGTGGACATCCGGCGCGACACGACAGGCGCAGCCGTGATGACGGCCCACGTGCCGATCGGCGCGTACGGCGTGGCGCTCACCGTGGAGACCGGGGTCGCCGGCCTCTACGGCGCGCTGCGCGAGCGGCTGCAGGTGCTGGCGCTGTCGTTGGCGGCCATCGTCGGCATCGCGTTCTACGCCCAGCGCAATCAGGTGCGCCCGCTGCTGCGGCAGCTCGTCGGCAGCCAGCAGCGCCTGCAGCGCATCCTCGAGGCGCAGACGGAACTGATCTCGCTGGCGACGCCGGACGGCCGCCTGAGCTACGTCAACCCGGCATACGCGCGCCAGTTCGCGTGCACGCCGGCCGCGATGATCGGCGCGAACCTGTTCGACCACGTCGAGCCGGCCGACCGGGCCGGCGTGCGGGCCCGCTTCGCCGATCTCGTGGCCAGCGGCACGCCGCTGGTCAGCGAGAACCGCATGCTCTCGGCCGAGGGCCGCGAGATGTGGGTGGCGTGGGTCAACACCGTCGAGCCGGACGCCGACGGGCGGCCGACGATCCACTCGGTCGGCCGCGACATCACCGCCCGCAAGCACGCCGAGATCGCGCTCTCGACCGCGCAGGCCTTCCTCGCCCGCACCGGCCGCGTGGCCGGCATCGGCGGCTGGGAGGTCGACCTGCCGACCGGGCAGGTCGTGTGGTCGGACGAGACGCGCCGCATCCACGGGGTCGACGACGACTTCGTGCCGACGCTGGCCAACGCGCTCGCGTTCTACGCCCCAGCGGCGCGGCCGCTGATCGAGGCCGCCGTGGCGCGCGCCGGCCGCGACGGCACGCCGTGGGACCTCGAACTGCCGCTGGTCACCGCCCGCGGTCGCGCGATCTGGGTGCGCGTGCAGGGCGAAGCCGAATGGGAGGACGGCGCGCTGCGCCGCCTGGTCGGGGCGTTCCAGGACATCACCGAACGACGCTTGCTGCAGGAGCGCCTCTCGGCCAGCGAGAACTTCATCCGCAAGATCACCGACAGCCTGCCGGTGCGCATCGCCTACGTGGACACCGCGCTGCGCTACGCGTTCGTCAACCACCTGCACTGCCAGCGCTTCGGCCTCGACCGCGAGCAGATCGTCGGCCGCACGCGCAGCGAACTCATCGGCGCGCCGCTCGACGAGGCGGTGCGCGAGCGGCTCGAGGCGGCGCTCGCCGGCCACGAACAGCGCTACGAGTTCGACGAGCGCGTCGGCGACCGCCTGGTGCGGATCGAGAGCCGGCTGATCCCGGATGTGGATGCCGACGGCAGCGTGCGCGGCCTGTTCGCCACCGGCATCGACATCACCGAGCGCAGCCGCAGCGAGCGCGCGCTGCGCGAGCTCGCGCTGATCTTCGACAACACGCCGGACTTCGTCGTCCAGGCTGATCACCACGGCGCGCTCTGCTACCTCAACCCCTCCGTGCGCCGCGCGCTCGGCCTGGCCGAGGACGCCCCGATCACGGGCCTGCGCTTCGACGCCTTCAACACGCGGGAGACGAACCGGCGCTTCGCCGACGAGATCGTGCCCGCCGTCAAGGCGCAAGGCGTCTGGCTCGGCCAGACGACCGTGATGGTGCAGGGCAACCGCGCGCTGCCGGTCAGCCACATGGTGATCGCGCACCGCGACGAGCAGGGCCGCGTCGCGCGCTACTCGGCCATCATGCGGGACATCTCGACCGCGGTCGCCGCGGCCGAGCAGGTGAGCCGGCAGACGGCCACGCTGCATTCGATCAGCGAGGCGATCCCGGCGATCGTCGCCGTCGTCGGCGCGGACGGCCGCTACCGGTTCGTGAACGGCGCGTTCGAGCGCTGGTACGGCGCGCCGCGCGACCAGGTGATCGGCCGCAGCGTGATGGAGGTGCTGGGGCTGAAGGAGTACGAGCGCAGCCGGCCCTTCATCGAGCGCGTGCTGCACGGCGAGAGCGTCTCGTTCGAGAAGCACTACGCCGACGCGGGCGGCGACCGGCACCTGGGCGTCAGCTACATCCCGCTGCGGCTCGACGGGGGCGGCGTCGACGGCTTCGTCGGCGTGGCCAACGACATCACCCAGCACAAGCGCGAGGAGCTGCGGCTGGTCAAGCTCTCGCAGCACGACCCGCTGACCGGCCTGCTGAACCGGGCCGGCTTCGAGTACTTCCTCGACGACCACGCGGCACAGCCGGCGCGACAGGCGGACGGCCAGGTCGCGCTGCTGTACCTGGACCTGGATCACTTCAAGCCGGTCAACGACACCCACGGCCACGCCGTCGGCGACCAACTGCTGCAGGCCTTCGCCAAGCGGCTGCTGCGCGTCGTGCGACCGACCGACGCCGTGGCGCGGCTGGGCGGGGACGAGTTCGCAGTGGCGCTGATCGGCGTGCGCGAACACGCCAACGCGAACGCCGTGGCGGAGAAGCTGCTGAACGCCGCCGCCGAGCCGTTCCGGATCGGCGGCCTGACGCTGCACGTCGGCACCAGCATCGGCGTGGCGTTCGGGATCGACCCGGCGCAAGGCTGGCGCGAGCTCGTCGAACGCGCGGACGCCCGGCTGTACGAAGCCAAGGCCGCCGGCCGCGGCCGGTTCTCGAGCAGCCGGCATCACGGCGCGAAGGATTCCCTGGGTTGACGCATCTCCATGTTTCCAACAAAATGGAAACATGGAAGAACAAACCGCCGTCGCCAGTCTCGCCGCCCTGGCCCAGGGGATGCGCCTGCGCATCTTTCGCGTCCTGATCGGCGCGGCGCCGGTGGGCATGACGCCGGGCGAGCTGTCCGCCACGCTCGACGTTCCCGGCTCGACGCTGTCCTTCCACCTGAAGGAGCTGATGCACGCCGGCCTGGTGACGCAGGAGCGCGACGGCCGCCACCTGATCTACCGCCCGTCGATCGCGCAGATGAACGACCTGCTCGCCTACCTCACCGCGCACTGCTGCCAGGGCGCGTCGTGCGACGTGGTCGCGGCGCCCGACTGCACCACCTGCTGACGCCTCGATCGCCGACCGAGCCGCCTGCCCGCCCCCGTCCACTCCCCGCTGCCGAGATCAACCATGAGCGACAAGGTCTACAACGTTCTCTTCATCTGCACCGGCAACTCCGCCCGCTCGATCGTGGCCGAGGGGCTGATGAACCACCTCGGCCGCGGGCGGTTCAAGGCGTGGTCGGCGGGCAGCCATCCGGGCGGCACCGTCAACCCCTTCGCCTTGCAGACCCTGGCCACCTGGCGCATGCCGACGGACGGTTTCCGCAGCAAGAGCTGGGACGAATTCGCGCTGCCGGGCGCACCGGCACTCGACTTCGCGTTCACGGTCTGCGACAACGCGGCCGGCGAGGTCTGCCCGGTGTGGCCGGGCCAGCCGATGACCGCCCACTGGGGCGTTCCCGACCCGGCCGCCGTCGATGGAACGGACGCGCAGAAGGCGCAAGCCTTCATGGCCGCGGCGGTCACGCTGAAGCGCCGCATCGAGCTGATGCTGGCGCTGCCGATGACGTCGCTCGCGGGCATTTCGCTTCAACGCGAGCTCGACCAGATCGGCAAGACAGGCGCCTGACCATGACCACCCACGTGCTCATCCTCTGCACCCACAACTCGGCGCGCAGCGTGCTGGCCGAGGGCATGTTGAATCACCTGGCCGGCCGGCTGGGCGTCGACGTGCAGGCGCACAGCGCGGGCAGCGCGCCGAGCGGTCGGATCAATCCGTTCGCGCTCGACGCACTGGCCGGCGCGGGTGTCGACACCCGCGCCTACCGCAGCAAGAGCTGGGACGAGTTCAGCGTGGACGGTGCGCCGCCGCTGGCCATCGTCATCACCGTGTGCGACAGCGCCGCCGCCGAGACCTGCCCGGTGTTCTTCGGCGGCGCCGGCGGCCAGTCGCCGGTCAAGGTGCACTGGGGCTACCCGGATCCGTCGAATGCCGAGGGCGAGGACGGCAAGCGCCGCGCCTTCGAACTGACCCGCCAGGCCCTCGGCTACCGCATGCTGCAGCTTCTCGCGCTGCCACTCGCGACGATGGACCGCGCGGCGCTGCGGGACGCCCTGGCCGACATCGGCCGCAGCTGATCGATCGCCCCGCGCGAACCGCCATGACCACCACCGTCCTGCCCACCCCTGCCCCCGCCGCGGCGCCGATGAGCGTCTTCGAGCGCTATCTCACCGTCTGGGTGGCCCTGTGCATCGTCGTCGGCATCGCGCTGGGCCAGCTGCTGCCGGGGCCGGTGCAGGCGATCGGCCGCATGGAGATCGCGCGGGTCAACCTGCCGGTCGGCCTGCTGATCTGGGTGATGATCATCCCGATGCTGCTGAAGGTCGACTTCGCGGCGCTCGCGCAGGTCAGGCAGCACTGGCGCGGCATCGGCGTGACGCTGTTCGTGAACTGGGCCGTCAAGCCGTTCTCGATGGCGCTGCTCGGCTGGATCTTCATCCGCCACGTGTTCGCGCCGTACCTGCCGGCCGGGCAGGCGGACAGCTACATCGCCGGCCTGATCCTGCTGGCCGCGGCGCCTTGCACCGCGATGGTGTTCGTCTGGAGCCGGCTGACCGGCGGGCACCCGCTGTTCACGCTGTCGCAGGTCGCCCTCAACGACGCCATCATGGTGTTCGCCTTCGCGCCGATCGTGGCGCTGCTGCTCGGCCTCTCATCGATCATCGTGCCGTGGGACACGCTGATCACGTCGGTGGTTCTGTACATCGTGGTCCCGGTCGTCATCGCGCAGCTGTGGCGCAAGGCGCTGCTCCGGCGCGGGCAGGCCGCGCTCGACGCCGCGCTGGCCCGAATCGGCCCGTGGTCGATCACCGCGCTGCTCGCGACGCTGGTGCTGCTGTTCGCCTTCCAGGGCCGGGCCATCCTCGACCAGCCACTGGTCATCGCGATGCTCGCGGTGCCGATCCTGATCCAGGTGCTGTTCAACTCCGGGCTGGCCTACTGGCTCAACCGGCGCCTCGGCGAATCGCACAGCGTGGCGTGCCCGTCGGCGCTGATCGGCGCGAGCAACTTCTTCGAGCTCGCGGTGGCCGCGGCGATCAGCCTGTTCGGCTTCGAATCGGGCGCGGCGCTGGCCACCGTCGTCGGCGTGCTGATCGAGGTGCCGGTGATGCTGCTGGTCGTCAAGGTCGTCAACGACAGCAAGGGCTGGTACGAAGCCGGGCAGGCCCGATCATGAGCATCGTCAGTGCCCGCGGATCAGCGAGGAGTCACCATGTCGCTGCTTGACCTGAGCCTGCCGAACGTCGACAGCGCGCTGTTCGATGCGCCCACCGGCGCGCGTGTCGCCAAGGCCGGCACCTCGACGCACGCGCCGCGCTTCCTGCTGCTCTACGGCTCGCTGCGCGAACGCTCGTACAGCAAGCTGCTGACGCTCGAAGCCGCGCGGCTGCTGGTCGCGATGGGCGGCGACGTCCGGGTGTTCGACCCGGCCGGCCTGCCGTTGCCGGATGCCGCGCCGGAGAGTCACCCCAAGGTGCAGGAGTTGCGGGAGGCGGCCGCCTGGGCCGAAGGCATGGTGTGCACGTCCCCCGAGCGCCACGGCGCCATGACGGGGATCATGAAGGCGCAGATCGACTGGATCCCGCTCAGCATCGGCGCGGTGCGGCCGACCCAGGGCAAGACGCTGGCGGTGATGGAGGTGTCCGGCGGCTCGCAATCGTTCAACGCCGTAAACCAGCTGCGCGTGCTCGGGCGCTGGATGCGCATGATCACGATCCCGAACCAGTCGTCGGTCGCCAAGGCGTTCATGGAGTTCGACGAGGCGGGGCGCATGAAGCCCTCGGCGTACTACGAGCGCGTCGTCGACGTCATGGAAGAGCTGATGAAGTTCACGCTGCTGACGCGCGACGTGGCGCCCTATTTGGTCGACCGCTACAGCGAGCGCCGGGAGAATGCCGAGCAACTGTCGAAGCGCGTGAATCAACGCTCGATCTGAGCCGGCAGCTGGACTGGGGCGTCGCCCATTCTTTCAGCCTAAGTAGTTGCTATTGACAACCTAAACGGAATGACCTATGGTGCTTTCATATCGTTGCTATCCACAACCAGATGATCGAAATCAACGTCCTCGAAACCAACGTCCGTTCCGGCACGCTTCTTCGCGAAGTGGCGCGCATGTACACCCGGGCGCAGCGCGTGGTGGCCGATTGCTGCCGCACGACCAACACGCAGTGCCACCTGCTCACCGAGCTGGGCCGCACCGGGCCGCTGCCGCTGTCGGAACTCGGCACGCGGGTCTCGCTGGAGAAGAGCTGGGTGTCACGCGCCGTCGAGGCGATGGTCGAGCGTGGACTGGTCACCAAGGAGCCGAACCCCTCCGACGCAAGGAGCTGGCTCGTCACGCTCACCGGCGAAGGCGTCCGCACCGTCAATGAGTTGAACCAGACGCTCGACACCCACGCCGAGCAATTGCTGGGTTCATTGAACACGCGCGAGCGCGCAGCGGTCGAGAACTCCCTGCTGTTGTTGTTGAAGGCCCTGCGCGAGGACACCGCAGCGAACTGCTGCCTCCCGCCGGCCGAACGAAAGGAAACCAAATCATGCTGCTGAACAAGAACATCACCCTGCGTCCCGCCTCGCAAAGCGACTGGCCGGCCATCGAGGCTTTGCTGCTGGCGAACAAGCTGCCGCTGGAGGGTGCTCAAGCGCACCTCAACACCTATCTGCTGGCCGTCTCCGATGGCGAAATCGTCGGCAGTGCTGGCGCCGAGGTCTATGGCGACATCGCGCTGCTGCGATCCGTCGCGGTTGCCCCCGGTCTGCACAAGAAGGGCATCGGCAAGCTGCTGCTTGATCGTCTGATCCATGAGGCGCAGCGGCGCGATATCGCGCGGATGTACCTGCTGACCGTGACCGCGCCGGAGTATTTCGCGCAGTTCGGATTCAAGCGCGGCAAGATCGACGAAGCGCCACAAGCCCTCAAAGCATCGGCCGAGTTCCGGGGTGCCTGCCCGGCCTGTGCTGCGTTCATGACACTCACATTCCAGGAGGCGCCGCACCGGAACGAGGCCTTGCCCGTGGCCGTGCTCGGTGCGGGACCGGTCGGCCTGGCCGCAGCGGCCAAGCTGCTGGAGCGAAGCATCCCGTTTGTCGTGCTCGAAGCGAGCAAGGAGGTCGGTGCGAACCTGATCGACTACGGTCACGTGCGCCTGTTCTCGCCCTGGCAGTACAACGTCGACCCGGCGATGGCCAAGCGCCTTGCGCAGAGCGGGTGGCAAGCGCCGCCCGCCAACGACTTGCCGCTGGCGCGAGAAGTCGTCGAGCGGGTGATGCGGCCCTTTGCGGCCTTGCCCGAGGTGAACAGCGCGTTGAAGCTGAACACCAAGGTGGTGTCGGTCAGCCGCGATGGGTTCGACAAGGTGAAGAGTGCCGGTCGCGCGGATGCACCGTTTGTCATCCGCGCCATCCTCGACGGCAAGACCATCGAACTCCGTGCCAGCGCTGTCATCGATGCCACCGGCACCTGGGGCACACCGAACCCCATCGGCGCCAGTGGCCTTCCGGCGGTAGGCGAGCTGGAAGCAGCCCGGGACCAGATTTCCTACGGCATTCCCGACATCCTCAGCACCGAGCGTGCGCGCTTCGAAGGTAAGAAGACCCTGGTTGTCGGTGCCGGGCACAGCGCTGCGAATGTGCTGCTGTACCTGGCCGAGCTGGCAAAGAAGTCGCCAGGCACACAGCTGATGTGGGCGGTGCGCTCCGCCGCGCTCACGCGTGTGTTCGGCGGCGGCGAGGCTGACGCTTTGCCCGCACGGGGGCAGCTGGGTTCGTCGCTGCGGGCACTGCGAGACAGCGGCGGGATGGAGTTCATCAGCGGTCTGCGTATTACCGCCTTGGAACGCGAGGCCGGTCAGTTGAAAGTGATCGGTCTGAACACCCAGGGCGAGACCGTCACGCTGAATGGCATCGACCAGATCATCTGCGCGACGGGCCAGCGCCCCGATCTGTCGTTGACCAGCGAGCTGCGCGTCAAGCTCGATCCGTGGCTGGAGTCGACCGAAGCGCTCGGCCCGCTGATCGATCCGAACGTGCACAGCTGCGGCACGGTGCGGCCGCACGGTCACCGCGAACTGGCCCACCCGGAACCCGGCTTCTACACGGTCGGCGTCAAGAGCTACGGCCGCGCGCCGACCTTCCTGATGGCCACCGGCTTCGAGCAGGTGCGCTCGGTGGTCGCAGCGATCGCGGGTGATCTCGAAGCGGCGGACCGCGTGGAACTCGATCTCCCCGAGACCGGGGTCTGCGGCATCGGCGCTGCGGACGCGTCGGGCACCGAGAGCCACTGCTGCGAAGACGAAGCGACGACGCCCACTGTGGCGGTCGCCGCGACAGCCATCGGCAACGGCTGCGGCACCGCGTCGTGCAGCACGAAGCGGAAGGTGCCCGTCGGGGCCGTTGCGACCCCCGCGCGCTGCTGCGGCTGAGATGTCGGGCACGCGCCCTCGTCTGCCGGTCGTCGCCGCGCTCGGCACGGCGCAGATGCTGGCGTGGGCCTCGACCTACTACCTGCCGGCGATGCTCGCCGTGCCGATGGCCGCGGACCTCGGCGTCTCCACGCCCACCGTCTTCGCGGCGTTCTCGCTCGCACTGATCGTCTCGGCCCTGCTCGGGCCGTACGCCGGCCGGGCCATCGACCGCTGGGGCGCGCGGCCGGTGCTGGCCGGCACCAGCCTCGTGTTCGCCGCAGGGCTGGCCGCGCTGGCCGAGGCGCGCGGGGCGACGGGCCTGTTCGTCGCGTGGACGATCCTCGGCGTCGGCATGGGCAGCGGGCTCTACGAGGCCGCGTTCTCCGCGCTGGTGCGCCTCTACGGCCGCGACTCGCGGAACGCCATCACCGGCATCACGCTGATCGCCGGGTTCGCCAGCACCGTCGGCTGGCCGGTGTCGAGCCTGCTCGAACAGCAGGTGGGCTGGCGCGGTGCCTGCCTGGCGTGGGCCGCGCTGCACCTGCTGATCGGGCTGCCGCTGAACCTGCTGCTGCCCCGGGCGGGGCCGGCAGAGCCCGCGACCACGCAGGCGGATGCAACCTCCACGGGCGAGACTGTGCCGCTCGACGGCGAAGGCGCCAGGCGCGCCGGGCTGCTGCTGGCGACCGTGTTCGCCGCCACCTGGTTCATCAGCACCGCGATGGCGGCGCACCTGCCGCGCCTCCTCCAGGCGAACGGCGCCTCGCTGGCGACGGCCGTCGCGATCGGCGCGCTGATCGGGCCGGCGCAGGTGGCGGGCCGCCTGCTCGAGTTCGGCGTGCTGCGCCGGCTGCACCCCCTGCTTTCGGCCCGGCTCGCCGCGTCGATGCACCCGTTCGGCGCCGCGCTGCTGCTGTTCGTCGGCGGCCCGGCCGCTGCCGTCTTCGCGGTGATGCACGGCGCGGGCAACGGCATCCTGACGATCGCCAACGGCACCTTGCCGCTGGTGCTCTTCGGCACCCGCGGCTACGGCCAGCGGCAGGGCTTGTTGATGATCCCGGCCCGGCTGGCCCAGGCGTCTGCGCCCTGGCTGTTCGGCCTGTGCCTGGACGCATGGGGCGCCGGCGCGCTGTGGGTCTCGGGCGCTGTCGGGGTGCTGGCGTTCGGGGCGCTGTTCGCGCTGCCGAGGCCGTCGGCGGGCCCGGCCGAGGTGGCGCGAGCGGGTCGACGCCTCGATTGAGCGCCGCGGCCGGTGGCGTCGCAGACGCACCGCTGGTGCGCCCGGCTGGGATCGAACCAGCAACCCCTGCCTTCGGAGGGCAGTACTCTATCCATTGAGCTACGGACGCGACGCCGGCGATTCTATCAGCGCCCTTGCAGGGCACCGGGCGGCGCGGCCGGAGGGCTGGGCGTCGGCCCTATAATTCCGAGGTTTTGCGCGGGGCCTTTCGGGGCTCGGGGCTCGCCGGCCCGCCCGCGTCACCGATTTGCGCAGTTTGAGGATCTCATGAGCGACGCCCACAACCAGCACGATCACGATGGCCCGCACGAAGGCCCCATCAAGACGCCCAAGCAACTGATCCTCGCGGTCCTGTATGCGTTCGTGGTGCCGGTCATCGTGATCGTGCTGCTGGTCGAGTACGTGACCAGCGACCACCGCCCGGCCGCCGGCACGGCAGCGCTCGCGCCCGCGGCCGTGGCCGAACGGATCCGCCCGGTCGGCATGGTGCAGGTGAAGGACGCCTCCGACCTGTCGACGCTGAAGACCGGCGAGCAGGTGTTCACCGCCCAGTGCGCCACCTGCCACACCGCCGGCCTCGTCGGCGCCCCCAAGCTCGGCGACGCCGACGCCTGGGGCCCGCGCCTGAAGACGGGCTACGCCGCGCTGCTGCACTCGGCAGTGGCCGGCAAGGGCAACATGGGCGCGCAGGGCGGCGGCGACTACACCGATCTGGAGATCGGCCGCGCCGTCGTCTACATGGCCAACAAGTCGGGCGGCAAGCTCGACGAGCCGAAGGCCCCGGCCGCCGGCGCCTCGGCCGCAGCCCCGACGACGGCGGCCGCACCGGCTGCCGCCGCCGCGCCTGCCGCCCCGATGCCGGCACCCGCTGCGGCCCCGGTCGTCGCAGCGGCTGCCGCACCCGCCCAGGCGGACGCAGGCGCCGTGCCGGCGGTCTACACGCAGGCCTGCCAGGTCTGCCACGCAGCCGGCGTGGCCGGGGCGCCGAAGCTCGGCGACAAGGCCGCCTGGTCGACGCGCCTGGCTGCGGCCAAGGACATCGACGGCCTGACCGCGAGCGTGATCAAGGGCAAGGGCGCGATGCCGCCCAAGGGCGGCTCGACCGCGTCGGACGCCGAGCTCAAGGCGGTCGTCACGTACATGGTGAACGCGTCGAAGTAAACGCATTTCGAGCGCACCCGCCTTCCAGAAAAGCCGGCCGCGAGCCGGCTTTTTTGCGGCCGTTCGCGGCGTCGGCCTGGCGGGCGTGCGCGCAGTGCATCCAGTTGCGCCGTCCGGGCGTAAGGGTTGTCGTGGCGCCGCACGCCACATCCAACAACCCCAGAGGAGCCCACCCATGAAGACCGTCCTGATGATCGCCGCCGCCGCTGTTCTCGGCGCCTGTGCCTCGAGCCCGATGATGATGATGAAGACCGTCGACAACGCCGCGCTGCCCGAAGCGGTGCGCGTGCCGGCTGGTCAGAAGCAGACCATGTCGACCTGGGCCACCGGCGAAATCACCTACGAGTGCCGCGAGAAGGCGGGCATGGCGGGCGCGCACGAGTGGGTGTTCGTCGGCCCGGTCGCGACGCTGTACGGCGCCGACAAGAAGATGGTCGGCAAGTACTACGCCGGCCCGACCTGGGAGGCGGCCGACGGCTCCAAGGTCACCGGCAAGCAGGTCGCAGTCGCGCCGGCGACGCCGGGCAGCATCCCGCTGCAACTCGTCAAGGCCGAGCCGGCGATGGGCGCGGGCGCGATGACCGGCGTCAGCTACATCCAGCGCCTGAACACCAAGGGCGGCGTCGCCCCGGCGATGGCCTGCGATGCGATGGGCAAGGGCAAGCGCCAGGTCGTCGCGTACGAAGCCGACTACGTGTTCTACAAGATGTGATCATTTCTTCGGCTTCAGCACGAAGCCGAAGCGCCGCGGCAGATCGTCGAAGCGGGTCTCGGTGGGCGACCACCGACCCGCTTCGACCGCGTCCGCGGCGAGCTCCATGTCGAGCGTGTGCACCACGCCCAGGCCCTGGTCGGTGGCGAGGAACAGGCGGCCGTGCTCGTCGAGCCAGGCGCTCTCGAACGTGGCCACCAGGCCGGTGTGGCTGGTGATCGCCGGTGCGGTCGCATCGCCGCCGAGCCGCCAGACCCAGGGCGCGGCTTCGAGCTCGACATAGACGCGCTGCGGCCCGTTCTGGAAGAACCAGCACCCCGCATCGTCGTGCAGGTAGTTGCGCTCGATGAACTCGCGCAGCTTCTCGTGCTGGATGCGGCTGCCCTTCACCTGCGGGAACGGCCCGGCCTGCTGGATGCGCTCGTCGCGCATGTACCAGTCGCCGCGCGCGTCGAGCGCGAGCCAGTCGTAGCAGTGCGGCACGTTCGGCCACTTCTTCAGGGCCTGCCTGACGATGTCGTCCATGGCGTGGATGGTAGCGACGGCGTCAGAGCACCGACGTGATCCAGCCCATGACCCGCTCGGGCAAGGTGAGAACATGCCCCGGCCAGCGCCCGCCGGGGAAGCCCACATGCCCGCCATGTCGCGGCTGCCACAGCGTCACCGAGCGGCCGACATCACGCTGCAGCGGCAACGAATCGGCCGGCACGAACGGGTCGTTGCGCGCGTTCAGCACCAGCGCCGGGATGCGGATGCGGTGCAGGTGCGGCTTGGCCGAGCCGCGCGACCAGTAGTCGTCGGTATCGCGGAAGCCGTGCAGCGGCGCGGTGAACACGTTGTCGAAGTCGTACAGCGTGCGGGCCGCGAGCAGCCGGTCGCGATCGAACAGGCCCGGGTGCTGCGCCAGTTTGGCCAGCGCCTTCGGCTTCATCGAGCGCAGGAACATGCGGGTGTAGACCTGCCGGTTGAAGCCGGTGCCGATCGCGCGCCCGCCGGCCGCCAGGTCGATCGGCGAGGACACCGCGCAGACCGCGTCGGCGATCTGCGCCGCGCTCTCGCCGGCCTCCTCGGCCCAGCGCAGCAGCGCGTTGCCGCCGAGCGAGACGCCGACCGCGGCGATCCGGCCGCGCCGCTGCGCCCGGATGCGCTGCAGCACCCAGCCGATCTCCTCGTAGTCGCCCGAGTGGTAGGCGCGCGGCGCGCGGTTCAGCTCGCCCGAGCAGCCGCGGAAATGCGGCACCGCGAAGTCCCAGCCGTTCGCCCGCGCCCAGTGCGCGAAGGCCTGCGCGTAGTGGCTGCCGGACGAGCCTTCGAGGCCGTGGAAGAGCACCAGCAGCGGCCTATCGGCGGCTGAGTGATCGGGCGCTGCAGAGAGCTGCCAGTCGACGTCGATGAAGTCGGCATCCGGCGTCTCCCAGCGCTCGCGGCGGTAGCTCGGCGCCGGGCCGTCGAAGCGCTTGCCGAACAGCGCGGGCCAGATCGTCTGGGCGTTGCCGCCGATCAACCAGCGCGGTGCGCGGTAGGCATCGTTCTCCATCGGCGGCGGGTCAGTGCAGGACCGACGCCGACTCGACGATCTCCTGCACCTCGCGCGGCGAGCCCGGGCTCGCGTGGTGCGAGACGAGGCGCCAGCCGCGGGTGCCGTTGACGTAGACGTTGGTCGCGACCACCCAGGCCGATTGCGGCCCCTCGGCCGTCATCATCCGGATGTGCTCGAGCACGCTGTGGACGGCGCAATCGTGCGTCTGCAAGCGCCGCACCTTCTCGGGTTGCGCATTGACCGCGCCATTGGCGAAGATCGACTCGAAGGCCGCCCGGATCGCGGTGGCACCGACCACGCGCGGCCCGCCCGGGTGCACGCAGCTGATCTCCTCGTCGTCTGACCACACCGCCATCAGCCGTTCCAGGTCACCGCGCTGCAGCGCCTCGTAGAACTGCTGCTCCATGTCGTCGGCCGAGGCGATTGGCGGGGCGGGCTTGCTGCGGGCCATGCGGGGGTGCTCGAAAAGGCGTCAGGTGAACACGACCGTCTTGCGGCCGTTGATCAGCACGCGGTGCTCCACGTGCCAGCGCACCGCACGCGCGAGCACGACGCTCTCCACGTCGCGGCCGACGGCGGTGAAGTCCTCCGGCCCGCGCGAGTGGTCGACGCGCTCGACGTCCTGCTCGATGATCGGCCCCTCATCGAGCTCGGCCGTCACGTAGTGCGCGGTCGCGCCGATCAGCTTCACGCCGCGCTCGTGCGCCTGGTAGTACGGCTTCGCGCCCTTGAAGCTGGGCAGGAAACTGTGGTGGATGTTGATCGCGCGGCCGCGCAGGAACTCGCAGAACGCCGGGCTGAGGATTTGCATGTAGCGCGCCAATACGACCAGGTCGATCTGCTCGGCGGCGATCAGCTGCTCGATCTGCTGTTCCTGCGCGCGCTTGGCCTCGGCCGGCGCGCCGGTCGCGAGCGGCAGGTGCCGGAACGGCACGCCGTGGCTCGCGCACAGCTCGGCGAAGTCGGGGTGGTTGGACACCACGGCGGCGATCTCGGCCGGCATCTGGCCGGACTGGCAGCGGAACAGCAGGTCGTTCAGGCAGTGGCCGTGCTTGCTGACCATCAGCAGCAGCCGCGGGCGCCGCGCCTGCGCGTGCACCTTCAGGTCCATCGCGAAACGCTCGCGCAACGGCGCGACCAGGGCGTCCAGCGCGGCCGGGTCGGTCAGCGCCGCCGGCGCCTCGAAGTGCACGCGCATGAAGAACAGGCCGGTGGCGTCGCTGCCCAGCACGTCGCCGAACTGCTGGGAGTCGAGGATGTTGCAGCCGGCCTCGTACAGCAGTCCGGAGACGGCGTAAACAATGCCCTTGGTGTCGCGACAGGACAGGGTCAGGATGAATTCGCGGGGATCGGACATTAGGATAGGCTTCGCTCCGCGCTCGATTGTACGAACGCGCTGCCCGACTCTCCCCGGAACCGCCCACACCCAATGCCCACGCCGCAGAGCGACTGGTCCGAACGAAGCCTCGAACTCTCGCGGTTGCTCGCCCGCTCCGGCCTCGGCGATCGTGCGGCATTTGCCACGCTCTACGAGCGCAGCAGCCCGCATCTGCTGGGCGTGATCCTGCGTATCCAACGTGACCGGGCCCAGGCCGAGGACATCCTCCAGGAGGTGTATGTCAACGTCTGGCGCGCGGCGCGAAGCTTCGATGCCGCCCAAAGCCAACCTTTGACCTGGCTGACGAGCATTGCGCGCAACCGCGCGATCGACAGCCTGCGCCGCAAGCAGAGCCAGCCGCAGTTGCAGACGAATTTCACCCACCCCGACGAAGAGGACTCCGACGTGTACGACACCGTGGCCAGCGACGCGCCCGGCCCGCTCGATCTGCTGAGCCGGGCCTCGGATGCGCGCGCGCTCGCCACCTGCATGGAGGGCCTGAGCGCACCGCAGCGCCAGAGCGTCGCGCTCGCGTTCTTCGACGGCCTGAGCCACGCCGAGGTGGCCGAGAACATGGCGCAGCCACTCGGCACGGTCAAGTCCTGGGTGCGGCGCGCGTTGCAGTCGCTCAAGAATTGCCTGGACACCGCGGTGCGCCGCGATGCCGGCGCCGCGGGCGGCTGAGCGCCGCGCCCCGAGACCGTCATGGACTACAGCCGCCCCGAACTCGCCGATCGCCTCGCCGCGGAATACGCCGCCGGGCTGCTGCGCGGGCCGGCGCGCCGCCGCTTCGAGGCGCTGATGCCGGCACACCCTGCCCTGCGGAACGCGGTGCAGGCCTGGCACGACCGCCTGATGCCGCTGACCGGCGCCATCGCGCCGCAGACGCCGTCACCGGCCGTTTGGACGAAGATCCAGACGCGCATCCACGGCGCTGCGGCGCCCGCCGCGAGCCCGACCGCCGCAAGCGCCGCCGCCGAGCCGGGCTGGTGGCGCCAGCTCGCGTTCTGGCGCGGCATCTCGGCGTTCGCCGGTGTCGCGGCGCTGACGCTGGGCTTGATGGTCGCCAACCCGGGGCCGTCCCAGCCGCCGGTGATCGTGGTGCTCGAGGCCGCGGCGCCGGCGCCGGGCGCGCCGGGCGGCGCGGTGGTGCCGGCCTCGTTCGTCGCGAGCATCAGTGGCGACGGGCGCGCGGTCGTCACGCGGCCGCTGACCAACGTCGCCCTGCAACCCGACCGCGCGCTCGAACTCTGGGCCGCGGCCGGCACCGGCGCCCCGCGCTCGCTGGGCCTGATCTCGGCCAGCGGCGCCACCGTGGTCCGCAAGGCGGTGCTGCCGCCGGGCACCGATCACCTGGCCGTCAGCCTGGAGCCGCCGGGCGGCTCGCCCACCGGCGCGCCGACCGGCCCGGTGCTCTTCGTGGGCCGCCTGACGCTCTGAACCTGCCGCTTCAGGCCAGCGCGTCGTCGAGCGCCTGCCCGACACGCGCGGGGCTGACGCCGGTCAGGCAGCGCGTGTGGCCGAAGCGGCAGACGCGGTCGAAGCACGGCGCGCAATCGAGCAGCAGCTCCTCCTTCAGCCACAGCACCCGCGCGCGCGGGTTCAGCGGCGGCGTGTGCTCCGGGCTGGTCGAGCCGAACACCGCCGCCTGCGGCACGCCGAACGCGGCCGCCACGTGCATCAAGCCCGAATCGTTGCTGACGACACCGCGGGCGGCGGCGATCAGCGCCATCGCGTCGACGAGCGCGGTCTGCCCGGCCAGCACCCGGCACGCGCCCTCGGCGGCGGCGGCGATCTGCGTGCACAGGGCGGCCTCCTTGCCCGAGCCGAGCAGCAGCACCGGGGCGCCGTCGCGGGCATGGAGCACACGCGCCAGTTCGGCATAGTGCTCGGCGGGCCAGCATTTGGCAGGGCCGTACTCCGCGCCGGGCGCGAACGCCCAGTAGGCCCCGGGGGCGACGCCGGCCGCGGCCGTGACGCGCGCGAGCGTGGCCGCGTCGAACTGCAGCCGCGGTCGCTCGTCCGGCGGAATCGGCTTGCCCGCCAGCGCGCTGTAGAACGCCACCATTGGCGGGCGCCCGGCGGGGTTCGGCAGGCGCTGGTTCAGCAGCAGTACGCGGCCCTCGCCCTGGTAGCCGACGCGCCGCGGGATGCCCGCGAGCCACGGCAGCAGCGCCGATTTGAGCGAGTTGGGCAGCACATAGGCCGCGTCGAACCGGCCGCGCAGCGTGCGCGCGACGCGCCGGCGCCCGGCCCAGTCGAGCCGGCCGTGCGCGAACGGCAGGTCGATGACCTCGCCGACCTGCGGCATCGCGCGGTAGACCGGCGCGACCCACGGCAGCGCCGCGACGGTGAGTTGCTCGCCGCGCGCGGCCAGGCGCGCCAGCAGCGGCTGCGTCATCACCGCGTCGCCGATCCACTGCGGCGCGATGACCAGTGATCGCACCACCCTCGGGGCGCCGTCAGTGCCCGTGAGCGACCTTCTCGCCCGCCTTCATGCGGTACAGCGTGCCGCAGTACGGGCACTTGCCTTCGCCGGTGGTGACCACGTCGATGAACACGCGCGGGTGCGTGCTCCACAGCGCCATCTTCGGGTTGGGGCAGAACACCACGCCCGGGCCTTCGAGGTCACCGGCCGTCACTTCGACGACCGAAACAGGTTCGCGACTCATGATGCTGCTGCCCTCAGACCTTGCTCAGCCACTCGGCGTATTTCGGGTTGCGCCCGTTGACGATGTCGAAGAAGGCGCTCTGGACCCTCTCGGTGATCGGCCCGCGCGAGCCCGACCCGAGCTCGATGCGGTCGAGCTCGCGGATCGGCGTGACCTCGGCGGCGGTGCCGGTGAAGAACGCCTCGTCGGCGATGTAGACCTCGTCGCGGGTGATGCGCTTCTCGACGACCTTCAGCCCCAGGTCGGCGCAGATCGCGAAAACGGTGTTGCGGGTGATGCCGTTCAACGCGCCGGCCGACAGGTCGGGCGTGTAGATCACGCCGTTCTTGACGACGAACAGGTTCTCGCCGGCGCCCTCGCTGACGAAGCCGTTCGCGTCGAGCAGCATGGCCTCGTCGTAGCCGTCTTCCGTGGCCTCCATGTTGGCCAGGATCGAGTTGGTGTAGTTGCTGACCGCCTTGGCCTGCGTCATCGTGATGTTGACGTGGTGGCGCGTATAGCTAGAGATCTTGACGCGGATGCCGCGCTTCAGGCCTTCCTCGCCCAGGTAGGCGCCCCAGGGCCAGGCGGCGACCATCAGGTGGACCTGGTTGCCCTTGGGCGAGACGCCCAGCTTCTCGGAGCCGATCCAGGTGAGCGGGCGCAGGTAGCAGCTCTCCAGCTTGTTCTCGCGCACGACGGCGAGCTGGGCTTCCATGACCTCGTCGAAGCTGAACGGGATCTTCATCCGCAGGATCTTGGCGCTGTTGAACAGCCGCTCGGTGTGCTCGCGCAGCCGGAAGATGGCCGTCCCGTTCACCGTGTTGTAAGCGCGTACTCCCTCGAAAGCGCCGCACCCGTAATGCAGCGTGTGGGTCAGCACGTGGATCTTGGCGTCGCGCCAATCGACCATCGTGCCGTCCATCCAGATCTTTCCATCGCGGTCGGCCAACGACATGGGGAGCTCCAAAGGTACGGGGAGCGGAGATTCTAGGCGAGCGGTCCCCATCGACCGTCGGCGCACCAGATTGCGCCATTTGATTCCCTAACCATCAAACTAGGGGGGTACGCAAGAGGATTTGGGAGCTTTTTCCCCCGCATGTGGGGGGTTGCTGGCGATTGATCCCAAATATTTGACGTGCACAATGCACACAGCCGAATCGCTCCAGGAATGTTGAGAGAGTTGAATGACGGCCGAATCCCTTAACGCTCACCAGGAGTCACCATGAAGTTTTCCCGTTCCATGCTCAGCACCGCTGCCGCCCTTGCTCTGTGCGCCAGCGCCCTGCCCGCACTTGCCCAGCAAGCGGTCTACTCATTCAATGACGGCGGCTCGGCCTTCCCGTCGCCGGGCGACTACGGCACGATCACCCTGACCCAGAACGGCGCGAACGTCGACTTCAGCGTCGTGCTGGCTGATGGCTTCAATTTCGTCACGACGGGCAATCAGAACAACAAGGCGACCTTCTCGTTCAATGGCGCAGGCGTCACGCTGACCGACGTCACGAACATCATGGCTGCCGGCGGCGGCGCGTACAGCGTCTGGGCACCCGGCGCCAACCAGCCGTTCGGCCAGTTCGACTTCGGTATCTACTGCTCGGACTGCGCCAACGGCGGAGCCGGCCAAGAAGCAGACCCGCTGACCTTCACAGTTCTGAACTCGATGCTTGGCGACTTCGCGTCGTTCAGCACCGGTGGCGCCTATTTCGCAGCAGACGTGATCAGCGGCTCGACCACTGGCGCCGTCGGCTCGACGGTCGTCACGGCCGTTCCGGAACCCGAGACGTATGCCCTGATGCTCGCCGGCCTCGGCGTCGTCGGCTTCATGGCCCGCCGCCGCAAACAGCAAGCCTGAAGCGCCTAAGCGCTGCGCAAGACCAACCCCGCTCCGGCGGGGTTTTTTGCGTCCGCGCCCCGGCCGATCGGCCGCGCCACAATGGCGCGATGCCCGTCCTCCATCCGATTCCGGCGCCCGCCGCGCCGGTGACGCCGACCCCGCGACCCGGCCCGCAGAAGTACGCGGTGCGCGTGGCCGCGAGCCCGATCGACGGCCAGGGCGCATTCGCCGCCGAGCCGATCCCGGCGCGGCGCAAGATCGGCGAGATCCGCGGCGAGCCGGTCAGCGTGCGCGAGGCGCGGCGCCGTGCCAAGGGCGTGGCGCGGATCATGATCGTGGAGCTGAGCGAGACCCGGGCGATCGACGCCTCGCGCTCGACCGATCCGCTGCGCTTCACGAACCACTCCTGCCGGCCGAACGCGGTGCTGCGCATCCGCCAGGGCCGCGTCGAGTTCTACGCGATGCGCGACGTGGCGCCCGGCGAGGAGCTGACGGTGAACTACGGCGAGACGCACCACGAGGGCCGGCTGCGCTGCCGCTGCGGCGCAGCAGGCTGCGTCGGCAACATCTAGCGCCGCCGCCGCGAACCGCTCATCGGGCCGCCGCCGCGCGAACGCGCGCGCTTGCCGCCGCCAAGTCGCTCCAGGCCGGCTTGTCCGGCGCGAACCGCTGGCGCATGTAGGCGGCGAGTTGCGCGATCTGGTTGTCGTCCAGGTTGTCGCGGAACGCGGGCATGAAGCCGATCTCGCGCGTCGCCGGCTCGCGGATGCCCTCGAGGATGACGCGCAGCAGGTTGTCCGGCGCGTCGCTGTGCAGGTTGGTGTTCAGCGCCAGCGCGATGTTCCGGCCGAGCAACTGCGGGCCGCTGCCGTCGTGGTGGCAGGCGCCGCAGGCGGTCGTGAACAGGCGCTGCGCCGGGCCGGCGCCCACAGCCTCGGGGGCGTTGCTGCGGGCCACGACCTCGGCCGCCGACCGGACCGCATCGACACCGGGCGCCGCGAGCGACGCGAGGTAGGTGGCCATGGCCCGCACGTCCGACTCGGGCAGCTGGCCGAGCTGATGGACGACCGGCGCCATCGGCCCGCTGGCATTGCCGTGCTGGTCCGCGTGGCCGTGGCGCAGGTAATCGTAGAGCTGCGCCTCGGTCCAGGGCACCGGCGCCCTGCTAAGGGACGTGAGCGCAGGCGCCTCCCAGCCGTCGACGACAGCGCCGCCCAGCGCGGCGGCGCCGCCACGCTCGGCGCCGAGCGCATCCCGCGCGGTGTGGCAGGCGCCGCAGTGGCCGAGGCCGTTCACCAGGTACGCGCCGCGGTTCCACTCGGCGGATTGCGTCGCCACCGCCGCCACCGGCCCGGGCGACAGGTACAGCGCGTTCCACACCGCCATCAGCGGCCGCACGCCGAACGGGAACCCGAGCGCCGTGGCCGGCGGCGTGGAGGCCACGGGCGGCTGCGACATCAGGTAGGCGTAGAGGGCGGTCAGGTCCTCGTCCGTCGTCCGCGTGAAGGCGGTGTACGGGAACGCCGGGTACAGGTGGCTGCCGTCGCGCGAGAGGCCTTCGCGCATGGCGCGCTGGAAGGCGCTGAACGACCAGGTGCCGATGCCGTTGCGCGGGTCGGGCGTGAGGTTGGTGCTGTAGACGGTGCCGAACGGCGTCTCCATCGCGCGGCCGCCCGCATTCGGCACGCCGCCGGGCGCGGTGTGGCAGACGATGCAGTCACCGGCGGCGGCCAGCAGGCGGCCTTTCTCGATCGTCGCGGCGGTGTAGACGTTGGCGCTGCCGGGGGCGATCGGGGCGATGGTGGATCTCCAGCCGAGCAGCCCCAGGGCGGCCGCGCCGAGCCCGATCAACAGTGCGCCTGCCTTGACGAAGGTGCTGCGGCGCGGCACGCCCCTCACCCCGACCCTCTCCCCGGCGGGGAGAGGGAGTGCATCGGCAGAGACTCCCTCGCCCCCCCGGGGAGAGGGAAGGGGTGAGGGGCCGTCCGGCTCCGGAATCCCCAACGCCTGGCGCACCACCTCCGGCGTGAACGGCGGCTCGCGAAAGCGCACCCCGGTCGCGTCGAAGATCGCGTTGGCGATCGCCGCCGTGCCCGGCACCGACGACGACTCGCCCGCGCCCAGCGGCGGCTCGCCCGGCCGCGGCATCATCAGCACGTCGACGACCGGCACCTCGCGGAAGTTGAGGATCGGGTAGCTGCCCCACTCGCGCGCCACCGGCAGGCTCGTCGTCGCGTCGACCGGCAGCGACTCCTTCAGCGCGCGCGAGGTCGTCTGCAGCACGTTGCCGTGGACCTGGTGCTGCACGCCGGCCGGGTTGATCATCAGCCCGGCGTCCTGGCCGACGACGACGCGGCTGACGTGCACCTCGCCGGTCGTGCGGTCGACTTCCACGTCGGCGACCCACGCCGCCCACGCCGCGCCGTAGCCCGGGAACTTGCTGTGCACGTAGCGCGCGTAGGCGAAGCCCTGGCCCTTGAGCCGCGCCCCTTCGGCGGGCTGCTGCTGCGGCTGCGTGTGCGCGAGCCAGCCGGCGCGCGCCGCCGTGGCCCGCACGAGCTCGGCGGCGCGCTCGTCCTTCAGGTGGCGGAGCCGGAACTCGACCGGATCCGCGCCCGCCGCCGTCGCGAGCTCGTCGACATGCGACTCGTGGGCGAACGCGTTCGGCAGCGCCGAGACGCCGCGCAGCCACGAGGCCCGCAGGATCGGCGCCATGTCGTTGGCGACGACGCGCAGGTTGGCGACCTCGTATGGCGGCACCGCGGTGCGGTCGCCCATCTCGTAGGCCTGCGCGTCGGGTTCGACGGCGCGCGTCAGCAGCAGCGCGAGCGTCGGCGCACCGTTGCTGGGGTACGAAGTCTGGAAATCGTAGGCCGCGAGGCCGCCGGCGGCATCGAGCGCGCCCGCCACCTGCATCAGCTGCGCCGCGCCCTTCGGCTCCCAAAGGTGCTCCTGCTCGCGCGTCAGCTGCACCCGCACCGGCGCGCCGACGGCGCGCGAGAGCAGCGCCGCGTCGGCGGCCACGTCGTCGGCGCAGTTGCGGCCGTAGCAACCGGCGGCTTCCATGCGGATCACGTCGATCGCGGTGTCGGGCAGGCCGGTCAGCCGCGCCAGATCGGCGCGCAGCACGTGCGGGTTCTGCGTGCCGGCCCAGACGGTTAGAGCCTCCTCGTGCCAGTCGGCCAGGGCGCACGACGGGCCGATCGACGCGTGCAGCTGGTACGGCCAGACGTAGGTGCGCTGCATCGCCTGCGCACCGCCGGCCAGCGCCGCGTCGACATCGCCGCGCTCGACGAGCACCCGCCGCGTCGACGGGTTGTGGCGCAGCGCGTTCTCGAGATCGCCGAGCGGCGCGCTGCCCGGCCAGTCCCGCCAGGCGACCTTCAGCGCGCGCATCGCCGCGTCGGCCTGCTCCTCGCGTTCGGCGACGATGCCGACGAAATCCCGGATCACGACGACCGCGCGAATCCCTGCGATGTGAGCGATCGAGCCCTCGTCGACCGCCTCCAGCGTGTTGCCGACGAAGTCGCCTGCGTCGACCCCGGCGTACGGCGGCCGCACGACCCGGCCGTGCAGCATGCCGGGCACGCGCTTGTCGTGCACGAACACCTCGTCGCCCCGCACCTTGGCCGGGATGTCGACCCGCGGCGGCGAGCTGCCGACGAGGCGGTAGTCTTCCGGCGACTTGAGCGCCGCCGCGCTCGTCAGCAGCAGCTCGACGTGCCGGCCCGCGAGCTTCTCGCGCACATCGGCACCCGGTTGCACGGTGAGCCACTCGCGTGCCTGCGCGGCCGCGCGGCGCAGCGGCTCGGCGTGGATCTGGATCGAGCTGCTGGCGATCGTCGCGCCCTGGTTCGGCGCGATCGCGGTGCTGCCGAGGATGACATGGACGGCGTCCAGCGCGACCCCGAGTTCCTCCGCGACGATCTGCGCCAGCGCGGTGCGGATGCCGGTGCCCAGGTCGACATGGCCGTGCAGCGCGGTGACGCTGCCGTCGTCCCACACGGCGATCAGGATCTCGTCGCCTTCCGCCGGGTTCGACGGCACCGCCGCCGGCTGGCCCTGCGCCGGCAGCCCGGCGGGCGGCGGCGGGCGCGACACCAGCAGCACGCCCGCCGCGGCGCGCAGGTCGGCGCGCGAGTGCGGCGATTGCGCGCGTGGCCGAGCCGTCATCGCGACGCCATCAGCACCGCCGCGCGCTGCACCGCCTGCAGGATCTCGAGGTGCGTGCCGCAGCGGCACAGGTTGTGGGCGAGCGCGTCGCGCGTCTGCTGCTCAGTCGGCTGCGGGAAGCGCTGCAGAAGCGCCACCGTGGCGACGATCATGCCGTTCAGGCAGTAGCCGCACTGCGCGGCCTGGCAGTCGATGAAGGCCTGCTGCACCGGGTGCAACGCACCGCCGTGGCCCAGCCCTTCGAGCGTCGTGATCGCGCGGCCTTCCACGCCACCCACCGGGATCACGCAGGAACGCGCCTCGACGCCGTCGACCAGCACGCTGCACGCCCCGCACTGGCCCAGGCCGCAGCCGTACTTCGGCCCGTTCAGGCCGAGGTCGTTGCGCAGCACGTTCAGCAGCGGCGCATCGCGCGGCACGGCGAGCGCGTGCGCCTGGCCGTTGACCGTCAGCGCGATCGCCGTCACGTCAGGCGATGTCGCCGGCCTGGATGCGCTTCACGCCCTTGGCCGCCATCTGCTTCCAGGCCGCGGCGAGCGAGCCGTTCAGGTCGATCGCGCGGGTCGCGTCCTCGATCACGTAGACCTCGAAGCCGGCCTTGCGCGCGTCCATCGCCGTCCAGGCGACGCAGAAGTCGGTCGCCAGGCCGGTCACGTACAGCGTCTTGATGCCGCGCTGCTTGAGGTAGCCGGCCAGGCCGGTGGCGGTCTTGTGGTCGGCCTCCTCGATCGCCGAGTAGCTGTCCATGTCCTTGTGGAAGCCCTTGCGGATGATGATCTGCGCGGTCGGCAGCTTCAGGTCCTTGTGCAGATCGGCATCGGCCGTGCCCTGCACGCAGTGGTCGGGCCAGAGCACCTGGGTGCCGTAGCTCAGCTTCGTCGTCTCGAACGGCTTCTTGCCCGGGTAGGTGCTCGCGAACGAGGCGTGGCCTGCCGTGTGCCAGTCCTGCGTGATCACGATGTTCCGGAACGCGGCGGCCAGCTTGTTGATCACCGGCACGACGGCCTCGCCGTCCTTCACCGGCAGCGTGCCCCCGGTGACGAAGCAGTTCTGCACGTCGACGACGACCAGCGCGCTCTTCGCGTCGGGCTTGAGCTTGCCGGCGGCGAAGGCGGCGGTGGCCGGGAAGCCGCTGGCGGCCAGGGCGCCGGCGCCGGACAAGGCCTTCAAGAGGGTTCTGCGGTTGGGGTGATGCATGACGGGACCTCCGGTGGTGTGCTGATGGGCTGCCGCGCGGTCAGACGCTCAGGTACGCGCGCCGCACGTCCTCGTCGGCCGCGAGCTCGGCCATCGAAGCCTGGTAGCGGATCTGGCCCTTCTCGAGCACGTAGGCCCGGTCGGACACCAGCTCCGCGAAATGCATGTTCTGCTCGGACAGCAGGATGCTCACGCCCTGCGCCTTCAGCTCGAGGATCATCTGCGCCATCTGCTCGACGATGACCGGCGCGACGCCCTCGCTCGGCTCGTCGAGCAGCACGAGGTACGGGTTGCCCATCAGCGTGCGCGCGACGGTCAGCATCTGCTGCTCGCCGCCGCTCATGCGGCCGCCGGGGCGGTCGGGCATCTCGCCGAGGTTTGGGAAGAGCTTGAACAGCTTCTCCGGCGTCCAGACCGGCGCGGCGCTGCCGTCGGCCCAGGCGCGTGGTGGCTGCCTGCCGACCTCGAGGTTCTCCATCACCGTCAGGTCGGCGAACACGCGCCGGTCCTCGGGCACGTAGCCGAGGCCGGCACGCGCCACGTCGTGCGGATCGGCCTTCGACACGTCCTTGCCGAGGAACTGAATCATGCCCTTGCGCTTGGCGAGCAGGCCCATCAGCGTCTTCAGCGTCGTCGACTTGCCCGCGCCGTTGCGGCCCATCAGCGCGACGACCTCGCCGCGGTTCACCTGCAGGTCGACATCGAACAGGATGTGCGCGGCGCCGTACCAGGCGTTCAGGCCCTTGGCGCTCAGCAGCGGGGTGGATGTCATCGGTCGGCCCTCACCCTAGCCCTCTCCCGCAAGCGGGAGAGGGGACACGTCGAGACTCCCTCGCCCGCTTGCGGGAGAGGGCCGGGGTGAGGGTGTTTTCGCTTCGAAGGTCTTGCCGGTGCCGAAGTACACCTCCTGCACTTTCGGGTGATCGCGGATCTCGGCCGGCTTGCCCTCGGCTATCAATCGGCCGCGCGCCAGCACGATCAGGCGATCGGCGTGCGCAAACACCACGTCCATGCTGTGCTCGGTGAACAGCACCGCGAGGCCGCGCTCGACCACCAGCCGCTTGGTCAGCGCCATCAGCTCGTTGCGTTCCTTCGGCGCCATGCCGGCGGTCGGCTCGTCCATCAACAGCAGCTTGGGGTCGTTGGCCATCGCGATCGCGAGCTCGACGCGCTTCACGTCGCCGTAGGCCAGCTCGCTGCACGGCCGATCGGCCTGCGCCTGCATGCCGACCTGCGCAAGCAGCGCGAGTGCCGCGTCGCGCTTGTGCTTCGCCGCGGGCCTCCACAGCTGGTACAGCTTCGCGTCGGCCGAGATCAGCGCCATCTGCACGTTCTCGACCACCGTCAGCGACGCGAAGGTCTCGGCGATCTGGAAGGTGCGGCCGACGCCGCGGTGCCAGATGTCGCGCGGCTTGCGGCCGATCAGCTCGACGCCGTCGAGCGTGATCGAGCCGGTGTCGGCGCGCAGCTGGCCGTTGACCATGTTGAAGGTGGTCGACTTGCCGGCGCCGTTCGGCCCGATGAGCGCGAGCAGCTCGCCCGCCGCGACCTCGAAGCTCACGCCGTCGACGGCGCGGTTGCCGCCGAAGCTCTTGCCGAGGTCGGTGACCTTGAGGAGGCTCATGCTTCGGCCTTCCGGCGCCGATCGAACAGCCCGCCGACGAAGCCGGCGATGCCCTGCGGGAACACCAGCACCAGCAGCAGGATGATGCCGCCGAGCAGCGCCTTCCAGTAGTCGGTGTTCCGCGCCACCGCGTCCTGCAGCCAGGTGAACGTGACCGCGCCGACGATCGGCCCCGCGAGCGTCTGCAGACCGCCGAGCAGCACCATCACGAGGCCGTCGACCGAGCGGCCGACCGCCACCGAATCGGGTGAGATGCTGCCCTTGGAGAACGCGTACAGCGCGCCGGCCAGACCCGCGAAGACCGCCGCGATCACGAACGCGACCCACTGGATGCGCTTCACGTCGATGCCGATCGCGTCGGCGCGCAGCGGCGAGTCGCGGCCGGCGCGCATCGCGTAGCCGAAAGGCGCGAACAGCGCACGGCGGATCAGCAGGATGCCGCCGACGACGAGCGCCAGCGTCAGGTAGTAATAGGTGCGCTTGTCGGCCAGCCACTCGGCCGGCCACACGCCGGTGAGGCCGTTGCTGCCGCCGGTGAAATCGTCCCACTGGAACACGACCGACCAGACGATCTGCGAGAACGCGAGCGTCAGCATCGCCAGGTACACGCCGGACAGCCGCACGCAGAACCAGCCGAACACCAATGCGCCGACGGCGGCGACCAGCGGCGAGAGCAGCAGCGTCAGCTCCATCGGCATGCCGAGCGAGCGCACCAGCAGCGCCGCCCCGTACGCGCCGAGCCCGAAGTACGCGGCATGGCCGAACGAGTGCATGCCGGCCGGGCCCATGATGAAGTGCAGGCTGGTCGCGAAGAGCGCCGCGGTCAGCAGGTCGATCGCGAGCACCGTGAGGTACGGTGAGTTCGCCGTCGCGACCGGCCACGCCAGCAGCGCGAGCAGCAGCACGCCGCCGGCGATCTTCAGCGCGCTGTCGGCCGCGCGCAGTGGCGCCTCGGCCGGCGCGGAGTTGCGGCTCACCGCCTGCGGCTTGCCCATCAGGCCCCACGGCCGCACGACCAGCACCACCGCCATCACGAGGAACTCGACCACCAGCGTCAGCTTCGAGAACGAGAACGGGATGCCGAAGAGCTCGACCGCGCCGATGCCGATGCAGATCGCCTTGATCTCGGCGATCAGCAGCGCGGCCACGTAGGCCCCCGGGATCGACCCCATGCCGCCGACGACCACGACCACGAACGCATCGCCGATCGTCGCCAGATCGAGCCCGAGGTTGGCTGGCTCGCGCGGCAGCTGCAGCGCGCCGCCGAGGCCGGCGAGCATGGTGCCGAGCGCGAACACGCCGGTGAACAACCAGGCCTGGTTGACGCCGAGCGCGCTGACCATCTCGCGGTCCTGCGTGGCGGCGCGCACCAGCGTGCCCCAGCGCGTCTTGGTCAGCAGCAGCCACAGCAGGCCGAGCACCAGCGGGCCGACGACGATGAGGAACAGGTCGTAGGTGGGGAAGCGGCGGCCGAGGATGTCGACCGCGCCGGACAGGCCCGGCGCGCGCGGGCCGAGCAGGTCTTCGGCGCCCCACATCCACAGCGCGGCGTCCTTGATGACCAGCATCAGCGCGAAGGTCGCGAGCAGCTGGAAGAGTTCGGGCGCCCGGTAGACGCGGCGCAGCAGCACGATCTCGACCAGCGCGCCGATCACGCCGACCGCGAGCGACGCCAGCAGCAGCGCCGGCCAGAACCACATGCCGCCGCCCAGCTTCTCGGTCAGCATGTAGGCGATGTAGATGCCCAGCATGTAGAACGAGCCGTGCGCGAAATTGACGATGCGGGTGACGCCGAAGATCAGCGACAGCCCCGCAGCGACGAGGAACAGCGACGACGCGCCGGCCAGGCCGTTGAGGAGTTGGACGACGAAGCCGGAGAAGTTCATGAACCGATCAGTTCGGCGCGCGCAGGGCCTTGACCTTCTCGTTGCTCGGCAGGAACTTCGCGCCGTCGAGGTACTTGTAGTCGACCATCACGCCCTTGCCGTTCTCGTTCTTCGTGCGGCCGACGTACGCGCCCATCGTCGACTGGTGGTCCTCGGCGCGGTACATGAACTTGCCGAACGGCGAGTCCATCTGCAGGCCCTCGAACGCGGCGACGAGCTTGTCGGCCTCGGTGCTCTTCGCCTTCTTCACGCCCGCCGCGATCGACTTGATCATCGTGTAGCCGACGACCGAGCCGAGCCGCGGGTAGTCCTTGAACTTGCCGTGGTACGCGAGGAAGAAGGCCTTGTGCTCCGGCGTCTGGATGCCGTACCACGGGTAGCCGGTGACGATCCAGCCGTTCGGCGTGTCTTCCTTCAGCGGGTCGAGGTACTCGGGCTCGCCGGTCAGCACGCTCACGACTTCGCGGCCCTGGAACAGGCCGCGGGTCGTGCCCTCGCGCACGAACTTGGTCAGGTCGGCGCCGAACAGCACGTTGAAGATCGCGTCGGGCTTGGCGTCGGCCAGGGCCTGCGCGACGCTGCCGGCATCGAGCTTGCCGAGCGGCGGCGCCTGCTCGGCGACGAACTCCACGTCGGGCTGCGCGGCCTTCAGCAGCTCCTTGAACGCGGCGACGGCCGACTGTCCGTACTCGTAGTTCGGGTAGACGATCGCCCAGCGCTTCTTCTTGAGCTTGGCGGCCTCGGGCACCAGCATCGCGGCCTGCATGTAGGTGCCGGGGCGCAGGCGGAAGGTGTACTTGTTGCCGCTGCCCCAGATGATCTTGTCGGTCAGCGGCTCGCCGGCCAGGTAGAAGAACTTCTTCTGCTTGGCGAAATCGGTCAGCGCGAGGCCGGTGTTCGACAGGAACGCGCCGGCCAGCACGTCGATCTTCTCGCGCGAGACCAGTTCCTCCGCGGCGCGCACGGCGTCGCCCGGGCTGGCGTTGTCGTCGCGCGTGATCAGCTCGAGCTTCTTGCCATTGACGCCGCCTGCCGCGTTGATCTCCTCGACGGCGAGTTCCATGCCCTTCTTGTACGGCTCGAGGAAGGCCGGCTGCGCCTTGTAGCTGTTGACCTCGCCGATCTTGATCGTCGGGCCGCCTTGCGCGTGCGCGGCCGAGAACATCAGCGAGGCCGCGGCGGCGGTGGCGGCGAGCAGCAGGGGGCGGCGTTGGATCATCGGGAGCTCCTTGAAGGAAGGCGGGTCGGGGAACGAAGAATTGTGAAGCGGGCGGTTCGGCTGCGGACTAGCGCAAACCATCCTCGCCCTTGATCTCGTGGGCCTGCAAGCCGCCGATGCGCGGCAGCGGCCGGCCGCTGTCGGTGACGACGACACAGACGACGATCTCGTTGGCGCGCGGCGCGTCCGAAACGCGCGCTTCCATCGCATCGAAATGGCTGCGCACGAAGGCGGCGTCCTTGTGGCCTAGCGGCACGTCGATCGCGGTGCCGAGGCCGCCGCGCTTCTTGGCCGACGGCACCAGCGCGGCGCCCTTCTCGACCGACTTGCGCAGCGGCGCGCCGAGCTTGGGATGCAGGATCGCGGCAGCGTGCTCGAGTTCGCCGGCCTCGCCGACGATCGCGGCCTTGCCGTAGCTCTGCGCCGCGCCGGGCGCGATGCCGAGTGCGGCGATGCACTTGTCGCCCAGCAGGCCGCCGAGCTCCTCGCCGATCGCGATCAGGTCGTCGAGCTTCTCTTCGTAGCGGCCCGCGAACGGGTTCTCGATCACGGCCATCGCGAGCGCGCGGCGGGTCGGCGGCGTGACGGCCCGGCCCATCTCGAGGCGGGTCTCGTCGACCTGGACGATGAGTTTTCTGATCTTGGCAAGCATGTCGGTGTCCTTGTCTCCGCCGCGCTCAGCGCAGGCCGTTCCACTGGGCGATGTCCGCCGCCTTCAGCCCGCCGACGCGCGCATGCACGCGCGGGCCGGTGCTCATCACCAGGATGAAGACGATCTCGTCGGGCAGCGGCGCGCCGGGCACGCGCACCTCGATCGCGTCGAAGTGGCTGCGCACGTAGGCGGCGTTGATGTGGGTCATCGGCACGTCGAGCGTGGCGCCGGGCGGGCCGACCTTCTTGGTCGACGGCACGATCGCGAGCGCGTTCTGCGTCTGCCCCGCGGGCGTCGGCGACCCGGAGGACTTTCCTGCCGCGTAGGCGTTGCGGTCGCCCTTCCAGCCCAGCAGCTCGCGCATCGCGTAGCCGCCCGGCACGTGCCACAGCGCGCCGTGCTCGAGCTCGCCGGCGGCGCCGATGATGGCACCCTTGCCGTAGCCCTCGATGCGCTCCACCGGCACGTCCATCGCAGCGCGCAGCTGCTGCGCCATGTCGATGCCGACGGGTTGCAGCGCGTCCATCATGGGCAGGATGTCGGCCACGTAACGACCGGCGAACGGATTGGTCAGCACCGCGCCGATCGCGCCGCGGCGCAGCGGCACGGCGGCGACCGGGCCGAACTCGTGGTGGATGTCTTCGACCTGCGTGAAGACGCGGCGGATCTCGATCACCGGGCGGTCCTCGCGCGGGTCGTGAAACCGGGGGTGAAGTCAGTCTCGTGCATGTCGACTTTCATTAAGCAAATACTGAACCAAGTTCGTTTGCCGCGGCGATCGGTCGCGCCGGCGCCCCACCCTCAACGCCGAGGGCGCGATGTTGGCATACGAGCAGGGCCGAATGGATCAAGCTCTCGCGCTGCAGCGCCCGCGCGCGGGCCGCGCCGGCCTGCAGCGCGGCGAGCACCTGCGCGGGCGCGAGCGGCGGCACGTCGACGGTGACCGGCGTGTCGCCGAGGTCGGTGTCGTCCTTCAGTTCGTTCGCCGGGCGACGCGCGATGCGCGGGTCGTCGACGTTCACCGCGTTGGCGATCACGGTCGCCGCCGCGTCGGCCATCGCGGCGGTGCGCGCCAGCACGGTGACACTGTCGGCGATGCCGAGCGAGAAGCTGCGGCCGCGCCAGCCGCTGGTCGCGATACCGCGCACCGGCAGGTCGGCGGTCACCGCGAAATCGCCGTCGATTCGGGGCGCGCCGTCGAGCGGATCGAACCGGGCGAGATCGGCGAACAGCCCGACGCGCACCGACGCGCCCGGCGCCAGGTGCAGCGCGATGTCGCCGCCGTTGTTGACCCACGCCCGCACGATGCCGGGGCGCTCGTACGCGGCGACGATCTCCTGCGCGACCGCGCCCGCCACCGCCGCCATCGGCGTGATGAACTGCGAATGGAA